>NZ_CP064893.1:0-20757 GCF_025677855.1 Tolypothrix sp. PCC 7601 | reverse complement strand
CTAGAAAAAAGAGTTATTGCTGTTTTTAACTCAAATTCCAGATTAAAATAATATTTAAGCTAATCTATTTTTTTTCTACTTCCAACCACAATATTAAGGTGTTATAACTGCCTTAATACTGTGGTTTTTTTATTTATTCAAATAATTAATATGTACGCTGAAACTATAGCCGTAAATCCTAATAATGAGCCTGTTAGTATTCGATTAGATTTCCAAACTGTTTCCATTGCTTTGAGTGCAGCCGTGAGCCTTTCTGTATTAATTGGGCTAATTATTAAACTTGTTTCCAAATTTGATAGTATTACTGGAGATATTAAAGATTTAAGAGAAGATTTAGATAAAATTAATATTAATCTGGCTGATATCAAAACTATCCAAAAAGATATTATTAATTTAGACAAACGTCATGACTTACACGTTCAAGATTATTTAAACCGTGTAGAAGCTGTTAATTTGATTACTCGCCAATTAAATGAAAAAATAGATCACAAATTTGGGCGTACTGCTGCTAGCATCAAGGATATTGAGCAATTTTTAGCAGGGCAAGGGCTTTTTAAAATCCGTGAGACTGATTACTCCTTGCCCCAAAGAGATTAATTAACTAGGTTTGATACCAAAGTTATCCGTAAATATTTCGATAAAAAAGCGCCCGCCGGAGAAATATCACTCTCTGGCGGGCATCCAATTACACTAATTTTTCTCAGTAAAAGAATCTATACAACACAATAGCATCAGGCTTTACTAGCATTTACAGCAATCAATTTTAGCTCAATAATTGCACCTTTATCTTTTAATCCGTCCCAATCTTGAAATTTTACGCTGAATTGCTCATTATCTTGGATAAATTGCCATTCTGGTATATTGCGCTTTTCTAAAAATTGCCTAGCGCCAGGGGAAATATACCACTGATAAGGGCTTGCAATATTTGCCCCAAAATCACTATCAGAAATAAAGCGGGCAGCTTCTAGGGCGTGAAAGATAGCGGCTAGCTGGCTGTAGCCTTCAGAAATACTTTGCATAAACTAAGTGTGGCTTATATATCTAATACTACAACCACTACAGAGAAATAATGTTAACTGCCTTTTTTAAATCTTCCGTATCCACTTCAAGATATCGCTGTAAAACTCCCAAATCACTATGCCCGCTTAATTCTTGGATTGTCCGCAGTGGTACACCACTCCGATACATATAAGTCAAGGCGCTGCGCCGAAAGCTGTGTGTGCTGGCTCCCTGGATGCTGCAAGCTTTACAGGCTTTTCTAAAGATACGATCAGCGTGAGTACGGCTCATAAATTCTCGCTGGCCGCGCCGACCGGGGAAGATTGCGCCGCTTTCTGGTATCCGCACAAATTGAAAATATTTTAATAATTGCTCAGATACAGGTACAGTACGGGTTTTAAGCTTTCCTTTGGTATTTTCTTTTCTAAAAGTGATAAAACCTGATTTTATATCAGTGCCTTCAAGTGTGAGCGCTTCACTAATCCTACAAGCTGTATAAAAGCAGATGGCAAATAATAGCGCGTTTCTGGGATTATCTAGTAACTCGCCAAATAGTAGATCCAATTCATCTTTAGATAAAATTCTGGCTTGCCCATTGCCACGTACTTTCATAAATGCTTATCTATTAAGTTGTAAAGATTGAAATTCAAAAATTGGAGAAATTTAATGAGAGCTAAATTCATTATTGAAAGCGTAAATCATCATTTGGATAAATCAGTATCAATTAAATCTCGCCCCGTTCTTGATGGTTCTGAAGAAAATAAATCATTTTCCAAATACACACCTTATGGAAATCTTGAGATGAAAATTGATAACCCTAACGCCGTAGACTTTTTTATTCCTGGGGCTGAATATTATTTGGATTTTACAAAAGTTGAAGTTTAGCCAGCATCTTTATATATCAAGGCTTTGAGCTTCTATGCTCCTAGGGCAAGTTTCACACCTGGGAGCATCATTATCTAATTGGCTACACATCTTTACCCCTAAATTGATGGCCAGGTAATAACAAATAAGTTCATCTAAAGTAGCTAGCCATTTGTAACTTGTGCCGATTTCCTGTAAATCACAGAAATTAGTTTTAGGGTAAATTTCAGTAATTTCAGCCGTGGTCATGCCTTGAGAATTGGGCTTTAGTGCTTGGCATTTATCCCCTAATTTCCACATAATTACTCCTCGTGTATAGCATTGGGGCACATCTCGCACAATTCCACATCTCCCCCCAATGCCCAAGGGCAAGTAAGCATATCTAAATTTCCCCGCAGGTGGATACAGAGAATATCTTCACTTGCCACAAGTGACTCAAGCCCGGATTTGTGGCGAATCATAGCCAATTCAACGAACGGGACAATTTCTCTAATTTCACAATCTGTAATTACTGTTCCGTCCTGGGCAATCACATTACACTCATCGCCTGTTTTCCACATAGCACAATCTTTATATATCAAGCTTTTAGGGTTTTTTACTCCTGGCGCAGCGCTCACACCTGGGGGCATAACTCACCTATGATTTTAAATTTCTTCTACGCTGGCGATTAAGGATTTTAGGTTTACGCATATCCTTAAAATCCATCAACCATCGGCTAGTACTCCAAAGGTTGGAGACTTTACAATAATCCTTCCCAGGAAATAACTCTAAAATTTCACAATCATAAATAATGTAACCAGAGCGCAATTTGCATTCGCACTTATCGCCTACTTTCCACATAAGAAATTAGATAATAGACCTAATCCCCATTTTGTCACTTATCGCCTACATTCCCTACACTGGCGTTACTAAGAATTTTTAAAAACTACGGAATAACAGGTACTTATATAAATAAAGAAGCCTTGACCAACGTAAAATCAAGGCTTCTGGGCTTTACATATAATTGGAACTTATAACCTAGAGAATCCTATACTCTACAAATCTCTGAGGCAGGCAGAGACGGAAGCATTGCCAAAAATCATACCACTGCCAAATTGCGATCTACTTTTTTTGTGAGTTTTTTAAAATTTGACTGCTGCCACTGCCAAAAAGTAGCCGGCTGGCATTGGGCATTGGGCATTGGGCATGGGGAGAATTACCCAATTGCCCAGCCTTGCTAAAAAGCAATATCACTCTCAAGCCAGCGTTTATTAAGGTGTGCCAGCACTTTCACCCAGCCATCAAGGGGGATTTGGGAGGAGTTACCGTACTGGGCAAAAATTACAAGTAAAGCTTTATCATCCCAATTGATGCCCAATATCTGCAAAGTTTGGGTACATTGCCAGTAAATATTCACCAAAACTGCCAATCTAATCAAAACTTTCCGTGGTGCATTTTGAATTGTGAAATTTGAGCGATTATAGCGCTTTGCACATTTTGATAAAAAAGCTTTTACTCTAAGGTGATTACCATCCCATAAAAGCCTACCCATATCAGCTTGCAAATCGCAGATTGTACCATCTGGTAATTTAAATTTGATATCTGGTATTGTTGTAGTTGCCATTTATCATCACTCCTCCATATCCTTATCAGTAATTAAGTGGAATTGTGGTATCTTAATTTCAAAACTTGTAAGCTTTGTATTCCACCGAGTAGGATAAACCTTCTCGATTCTAATATTATATTTTGGTAGCCAAGAGCAAGCTATTTGCACAGGTGGAAATAATCGCGGCTTTAATAATTCTTTTTCTTCTGGTGCGTCGGCATAAGCTGCCATCTCTTCTAAAAGGTCATAAACCGCTAAACAATCGCCGTAAGCTGTATGGTTAGCACTGGGCAACTTCTGCCATTTAAAATTCCCCCAATAATTATTCCATTCCCCGCAGTACTCAGCATATTTGAGCATAGCGCATTTACTTTTAAAAGTAATTCTTGGGGCATTGTGAATTATTGCTGTGTGAAACAATGCCCTAGTGTCAAAATCAGCATTGTAGATAATAACAATTTTATCTTTAACAATAGCTTCTATCCTATCCCGTACATCTGTAAAACTTGGGGCATCCTTAAGAGATTCATTTGTAAGCCCGTGTATATACGTGGCTCCCTGTTCTATAGGGGTAAGGGGTCTTAAGTGAGTGTTGATAAACGATGAACGGTATTTACTCAAAATACAAATATCAATTACCTCAGGACGATTTAATCCTGTAGTTTCAGTATCTAAAATGCACCATTCCCCATATCGCCCAGCAAGCAAGTGTTTAGCCCAAAGTGAAGCT
Source organism: Tolypothrix sp. PCC 7601 (assembly GCF_025677855.1). NCBI lineage: Bacteria > Bacillati > Cyanobacteriota > Cyanophyceae > Nostocales > Tolypothrichaceae > Tolypothrix > Tolypothrix sp. PCC 7601. Next base: position 16,579 of record NZ_CP064893.1, on the reverse strand, counting down.
ATTCTTTTAGCTTTTACGATTGCTTCATGACTAATGTATGGCATAATTAAAAAACTCCTAAATAAAAAATAACCAGATTTAGAAACGCGGGTATAGTCCCTAACTTTCTGCCTCAAGGCTTTAAAAAAGTACAAGGTATAATCGCAGTGGTTGCCCGAACCAGTGAACGGGGGTACAAATACACTGAAAGGAGGAAAGGCGGGTCAAGTGGGGCTGTCCCCAGTTCTGAGGAATGCAGCCCGTTCTGAAAATTTCTAACTCAATTTAATACCTTCTAAAAATTGAATCTCCCTTGGCGACAAATTGAACTCATGAATTCCTGGTAAAAATCGTGAGCGCCAAATATCAGCCGCTAGATAATTTATGCCCAAATTATCAGCGGCTTCTTTATCTTCCTTTCTATCGCCAACCATCCAGCACTCGTCATCTTCAGAAATCCAGCATCTATTTATAAAATCATTTTCATGTTGTTGAGTAAGCTTTTCAATTGCTAGTCTTAACATTCCTGTTCCTGGCTTGCGGAAGGAATACACATTATTAGGATTGTGTACAGGTTGCCAGTACTGCTCATCATCAAAGGAATACTTAAAAACTACATCTCTAGTAACTTGTACACATTTCCTACCCTTAAAATCAGGACAGAAAAAAATGCTATCAATTTGGATGGCTTCAAATAGAGTTTGTTTCTGTTCCAAAATGCAATCATCAAGGCTTTTATAACCTGCTTCTACTCCCCCTTGGTTTGTAATTCCAATAAGTATCCAGCCTTGATTTTTATAAAACTCTATAGCTTTATCGGCTCCCTCAATTAAGCGTTGATTAAGGGGGAAATCAATAAATTTACCCGTGATTGGTTCCCGAATAGTACCGTCTAAATCTAAAAAGAGTATTTTGGTCATTTGTCCGAATCTCCTATTTTTTTCAGTAGCCTGTTTCTACCCCCATTAGGGGTAGAGTAGCGGCGAGTTTTACTGTTGTAGGTAGTCAGCCCGTTAGCAGTCAGGGCATACAATATGCTTTGCACTGTATTGGCGTGTATGCCCACTTCTGAGGCAATTTCGCCGTAAGTTAAAAATCGATTTTGCAAAGTTTGCAAAATATCAATAGCTCGTCTCTCTGCCTTGCCTAGCAACGGATAGAGCCATTTTTGCTCATCTGGGTGCAATTCCAGAAATTTGAGCAGATTGGGGGTAAGTTCCCCCAATCTATCAGCCGTATCTTGATTCAATTAGTTTTACTCCCTATTAGGGATAAGCTAAATCAAGTATACGATAAAAAACCACGTTAATACAATGGGTTTACATCCATGTATATACGTGGTAAGATTCTAACAATGAGTTAGAGAATAAATATACACTATGAATCATAACACCAAGATAGGAATAAGCGCCCGTAAAAGAGATGATAAAGGCGTGTACTTGCCTAGTGATTATGGGAATAAACAATTACGGTCAATGCGCCTAAGTGATGAAGCGTGGCAGTTACTAGAAGAGAAAGGAATTGAGCAAGGTAAAACCCGGACTGACATAGTTGAAGAATTAGTGAGGGGAGCCAATGAGCAAGCAATTGTAATGAAGGCAATTGAAGCTTTTATAAAACTAAGAACTGAGGAATTTGGGGAGAATGTCGCCCAGCGTGGCAAGGAATTTTCAACTAAAACCCGTGATTGGAGTGCTTTTAATAAATTTATGGAACTAGTAAAAAATTCCCCGTGGGAATTGGGCATTGGGGAGGAGATACAAGGGGAATAATTAAGCGATAATAATGATAGGAATTGCCCGCTTATAGAGGGATGAGGCAATTTTAAAAATGCAATTCGAGCGATTTTGAATTCAAGGTAAATATGCAGGTTAAGCCGATGGCTAAGATTTTCCTCTAGCCATCGGTTTTTCAATTTTTTTAGAGGGCGAATATCTGCTTAAAATTGGAAAATTTCTATATAATGCAAAAAGCGCGTGTAAGGCTTAAATCTGAAAGCACCCACCTTACACGCGCCGCTAAAACTCCCACAGGATAAGGAATTATTCAGGCTTAACCATTGGTTCCATTAGTAAATAGAGAATTGCTTATTGCCCTTTGGTTAGTTGATCAAATAATTCCTTTCCCTGTTGGTATCTCGACCCTTGATAGCCCAACACATCCTTAATAATCTTGGATTGGCTCACACCTTCGGTTACAAGGATTTTTACAGCCATTTTGAGGGCTTGATTTTCTGGTAATTTTGAGGGTAAATCTGGCTCAAACCCTTGCTGTGTGGGCGTTTCAGCCGTTACCACAGGGGCGATTGGGCGGTTCGGGGGTAAATGGTTAGTAACCCCTTGATAACCATTTACATCAGGCAATTGGCACGCTTCATCATCCAGAGTCGCCCGATACTTGCCAGCTTGTAACCACTGTATTAAGCCTTCATCTTTTAGTTTTTTGGCATGGGCAACCGCAAACTTACCCAGCCGTAACACCGCGAAACTTTGGCGAATCGCTCCATCTCCCTCAATGCCAAGGGCTGAAACGCTATCACTTTGGCTGATTACAATAATGAACTGCTTCACTCTACGACCACGGCGGGCGAATTTAAGGAGCCAATCGCGGGCGATATCAACCTCATCAGCTAGAAGTGGGAATTCTTCACCAATCATGCATCTCTCACGCCCAGAAATTGCACTATCACCACCTTCACCACGTAGCGCCATACATTCCTCAAGTTCTACAAGGTCAGCTTGCATCTGGGTATCAATTTCTGCAAAATTACCTTTTCTGCCAAAGACTGTTAGCCCTACCCAGTCGGCAGGCGAACAATCTGGATCATAAACGCGAACATTGGCAGAATGCCGACTAGCTAAGAATTGGGCGATTGTACTTTTACCGCTACCAGTTGCACCGATGATTAAGAGATGTTTAGCTTTTACGGCTTCTAGTAGGTCAACTGTACTAGGCAAAGGGGCGATCGCTTTTGGTGTAGTATCTACTACTACAGCCTGTAATGGTTGCCCCATAAGAGGTAAGGAATCGTATACCTGAAATAGCTTTGTAAAACCTGCCTTGAGTCTGTCGCACACATACAGTCCGCCTTTTAGTACTACTTCTGTAGTACTTATGAGTAGTACCCCACTGCCAAGCAATAATCGCCCCAATGCCCAGCCCAAAAAGCGATCCATTGTTTTTAAACTAGGCATAGGCATATCTACCCATGCGGTACGCTCTGCCCGTTGCATAGGCATATCTATTGTGATGTGGTCAGCTTTCTCAATTTGTTTCATTTGTTTACAATTTTTTACTTGGGTGATTGGTCGATTGATTGATTGATGAAATTGATTTCCAATTTCAAGTAGAAAAAAGATGTTGTTGATTGCTTATTAAGAGCTAGCAGTAGCAAGCAAATAGAAGTAGCAAACAACATTACAATCACTATTTGCTTCATTAGGCAATATTTGAATTAATATGCCTAACTACTTCGTTAATTACTTCTTGTTCTTGGGCAGTTCTGCCAAGATTAGGTAAATCTGGGTTATCCTTGCTCACAATTTCCGATGCTTGCTGTATTAGTTCGAGTGGTAAATTTTGGTCTGTAAGCGCTTCTACGCAAGCTTGGTAAAGACTAGAGTCAGAATTACTCATTTTTGATTTCTCATAGCTAAATATTAGAATTTTTGAGCATAATTTAAATTGCTCATCTATACTTTGCGCTTACTTCTACAATTCGCTCGATCAATTCCACAGCATCAGGGTACGCTTGTACTAATTCCCTCACTTTTTGATGATCTGCTGCTTCTATTGCGTCAGCTGTAACTAGGGCGTTATCCCATCCCCCTAATTTTTCGGCATTGGCTGCCAGTTGGGTATGTGCAAGAGTATCCTTGAGTCTGCTCATGAATTTTTGATTTTTCCAAATTACAAGATGGTGTACGGCTTGCTTATCTTGGATTAAGCAAGCCGATTTTTTAAAAGAAAATGCGGTAACAGCGACCAGAACCGCATTCAGTTGACTTCCCGGTTCGCATATCTGCATATTGGCGTTTGGTTACCTTAATCATGGGGAAGCTGCCATCTGGCGAACCGCTAAAAATCGAGTAGGGGGGTAAATTCTCCCAGGTGGTAGGAGTTGAATCTACCTTGCCAGTTATGCTAATTGTTTGCATTTCCTCGACACTACCCATAACAGCCAATGGAGGGGGCTGTCTTCTGGGCTTTCTTTTTCTAGTCTTATCTACTTGCAAGTGAGTATCACTCATACACTTTGTTTAACATTCATTCACCTTTTGTATATCATACATTAAGGTCAACAAAGGGTGAACGAAAAAAGGTGTGGGGAAGAGCTTAGTTAGCGTACATCATACGCTAACTAAGCTCTGACTCATATAGATGTTAACTCTTATGAGAGTATGAATTATTTTTGAAATCTTGCCGCTTCTTCAACTAGGTCATTGAGTCCTAGTTCTAATGTATGAAGCACCTGGTTTAACGCTTCGATTTTTGTCCGATTTTTCATCATCTCAACTGCCTTTAAAAAAGCAGGACTACCTGCTTTACCAATATATTGATGACAACTTTTGCTACCATTTTTGGTAACAAAGATAGGTTCTCCTGATTGCCACTTGTAATACCAATAAGCGCCACCCTTACCTTTGGCGCGGTAACGAACAATCCAACAACTATTAGCAGCTACATCACTCTTAAGAAGAGTAGAGATTTCTTGGTTGATTTCTTCTCTTTTGGCTTGTAATTGTTCTATTCTATGTGCTAAATCTGAAAGATTCTGTTCTCTTGTTTTGACCACTATGTAAGTACTAACTTCAAAGGACAAGTTTTATCGTAAACTTTACGCTACCTGACTGTAATTGTAAGATTTGGATGACCAAAAATTTGACCATCGAGTTGAATTACTTAAATATGCTGCCCTTAATGCCATAACTCCTTCAGCTCCAAATAAAGACCAATGCATTCCCGCTTGTTTTAATCTTTGTGTAACCACACGCCGATTGGAGCTTTCAACCACTCCCGAACCAATCATTAAACCAGCTTTTAAATAAGAGTGATAATCAATCCGACTCTGATTATTAGTTAAATAACGCTCTAAATCGGTAATAGCTCCCTTTAAATCTTTCTTCTTTTTGGGGAATTGATGACAATTTTCAATTACTGTATTCCATTGTGATTTTTTTAGTAATTGTTGTTGAGTTTTTACCCAATCCAATTGATAGTCTTCGTTATTTGGATACGCTGCTTTCGCTACTGCCCACACATATTCCGAGAGATGAAAAAAGTCGAGAATTTCCACCGAACCTGGAAATTGTTCTGATGCCATCGACCAAATCCAATGTGCGCCATCACCAATTACTACGGTTTTTGTGGGTTTTGTACCTGCTACTTGATTATATAACTGGGATACTCTCTGAGTAAATTCTGGTCGAGATTTTAAAGTAGCTACATATTCCCGAGTACGTATAACACCTCTTTTTTTACCAACTTTTTGATGGTCTTTACTCCAGAAAATTACACCAACTTTTGCTTCTTTATATCCTTGTTTTTGATTCAAGGGAGTCATGACTCCATCAACTCCCACATATAATAAATCTGGTGGTTCCTGCTCTTGATTGGGAATTCCAAACTGTGAAGAAGTGTCTTGCTCACATCGAACCTGAAACTCTTGTGTTTGTAGTTGATTTCCTGTCTTTTCTACTTGATTAGCTAAGGTTTTTTGTGTCAAATCTAGTCTTGTCCATTTTTGAAACAAGGAGTGAGAATTTGGAAATTCACTACTAACTCCCAAGGCACAGGCTAATTCTAATACCATTGGTAGCCATTTATCTTTTGGTAGTCCTAACTCTTCATCAACTTTGACTTTAATACCATCTGTTGTCTCATAAGCTCTACGTACAACAACCATTTCACCTAATGGAGTGTAATATCTTTTTTCTCGTTTAGTTCTCGGATGTGAGTATTCGGCTTCTTTTTCTTCAATTAAGGCTTGGAATAAGCTTTGTTGCACAAAGTTCCCTAATTTTAGCCACATATTGTAAAATTCGCCCACAAATTCTTCTAAATGGTGACACTCCGGTAAGTCCTGGAGTGTGTCATTGATGTGAGACAGAATTGATTGGTGGTTGTTCATGGGAAGTTTGGTTTTATGGCATCTCAGATATGTTAGCGGAATTTGTCCGCTAACTCCTCTCCCACACTTTTTTTCGTTCACCCGTCAACAAAGGTAAAACAAAGGGTACGATTATTGAAGCAATTCACTTATTAATACTTTGTTATGCCTAAAGAGGGGCGAATTCTGGCAGTCCTAGAAACTGAAGAAAAGGAGAAATTAAAAAAAATAGCTGCGGCTCAAAGTCGCTCACTGTCTAGCTTAGTAGCGTTTATATTACGCGAGTGGCTAGCTAAACAAGAAAATGACTAGCCACGTATATACATGGTTATTTAATTTTTTTTCTGATGCGCTTGTATGCTGGCGGGGCGATTGCTGGGTTGCCAACATGATCTGGCAAGTCCTGCCAGGATAACCCTAATTCTTTTAAATAGATATCTAATCGCTTGATTTGGGCGATAGTTAGCGCTACGTTAACTTTTGAATTCTCCCATTTCCCTATTGTATCGGCATCAATACCCAGTTCCAGCCCAAACTGGCTACGTGACAGTCCAAGGGCTTTCCGAATTTGTAAAAAAGCCGACACGGTACTATCAAGCGAAAACCCTTCATTTTCGCTTATCATAAATTTGAAGTGCCGCTAGAGAGCGGTATTTCCCAGTAGCCGCAAACTACTGGAATGGTAGACACAGGGCGATTTTAAATCGCCCCATTAATTCCTTAATTCAATTAGGAGGAAATTGCAAGCAATAAATGCAATAAACGCTACAACACCATGACAACCTGACATGAAGCGACACATAAAAAAATGACTTGCAGACACATCAAAAAACCCAGACGCGCCAACAAGCCAACAAAAATAAATCTCTAACTAAAAATTAACAAATATTGAGCGTGAAAATATAAAGCTGTTGGAAAGCTTGGGGTGATGTGTCAGCAAGTCGCTATAAAAGGGGCGATTTGTGAAACATACTACATTTCCACATTCCAATATTATAGCACAATCCACCGCTACAGAGGGGGAGAATTTTGTACTACAAACAAGATTACACGCTTCAATTCTCCTGCTCACTCCGGCTTCTAAATTGTGGTATTTGTGTCGAGCGTTGGATCTGAGTGGTCGTGGTTATGTAGTTTTGTCTCCTCAAAATCTGGAACTCTTGCAGGAAAAAAAATCAACAATTTACCGTTGGCTCAAGGATGGTAAGGATTTGGGGCTATTTCGTTGTTACTCCTGGGCGGGGAACACTTTAAAAATTAGCCTGGGTAGCCTGTGGCGCGCTTGCAAAAAAGCAAGAATAAAAAATTGGGGCACAGTGGCCAACAACATCCCACTAGAAGAAATTTTAAAAAATAATGGTCGTCGCACTGTCGCTACAGCGATGACAATTCAAGATTGGCAAGAGCGCTCACGATACGCGGCAAAAAATCAACTTAACCCGCTTGAGCGTAAATGTTTTGAGATTCCGGCTACTGCCGACGTGCTAACACCCCAAACCTCACCGAAGCTGACTAGTGGGGGAACAACTGGAGTGTTACACGTTGGCGAGAAGCGGATTTTTGTTGGCCGCTCGTTCATCCCCTTTGGGGTTTCTCAGAAGCGGATCAGCAATGAGCTAAACTCCCAGCCGGCCAGCTGTGGTGTTTCAGTTCGCACAGTCCAAAGACACGTTGAGCGTTTGGAGGTAAAACACAGGCAATTGATGCAAGCCCGCCGGGAATACCGGGAAATCGCTCACAGAATCAAGCAGGGGGCTACTAGCTGGCAGTGCAAGAGTGATGCTGACATCAGCTTCACCTGGGGCAATCAGCCCGATGAAATTGTACTCCATGAGAGAAACGGGAAATCATCAGCTAGGCGTGAGGGGGGGCACACAATCAAACTGGATCAGCTGTGCAACTACAGCAATACACATTGGCGCTATCGCTGTAATTTGTACCTTCTCAGCTACGAGTTGACCTCGATGAGGACAACTCGCTATCAGTGGAAGAAACGCGGGTTAAACGTCAAAATTGCACCTGTGGAAAACTGCCCAAGTGAGATTTCCCCCCAAACCCCCGAAATGCTTGAATCCCCCAAACTTCACGCCGAAGGGCGTGGTTTGGGGGGTCAGAATAAGAGTGTCAAAAATGAGAATCCCCAGGAAGTAGACACAGTAAGCAATGCGTTCGCTCCAGGGGGTTCTGAGTGGGCAAAAACTAAGGCTATGCTACTGGCCAAGCAAGCCGAGAGAAGGCAAAAACGATGGGATAGTCTGAACTCTATATGATGTAAGCATTTCAGCTATTTATTCACAGGCGATCGCTTTTTTGAAGCGATGAGATTATGCTGGGCGAAGTGATTTTTTACTTAAAACAAAGGTATTTTTATGCCCTTATTTAATCCTGTGAGCGCCACTAGCGCCACTAGTAGCAGTGGAAACAAGCTAACTAACTCATTAAGTACAACGGCTTCTAAAATCGCTAATAGCAACACAAACCGCAAGGGCTTAACAATTCACAATCCTTTATCAGTAACCGTATATATTGATACTGCTGACACCGTAACTAGTAGTGCTTGTTGGGTACCAATCACTGCGGGGGCTTATTTTGAATTACCTACCAATGGGATTTACACGGGCGAAATTTGGGCGATTACTGCTAGTGGTACGGGGTCAGTTAATGCTAGGGAATTTAGTTAATTATGCCTTTATATCCTGCTGCAACTCCTGCTAATAATAATGTCAGTCGCTCAAGCGAAAGTATTACTGTGTCTGCTCCCTTGGCTAATAATTCCTATCAATTAATTGATGTGGTATTAGCTAAAAGTTTTTTGCTATTAGCGATTAATTGCCCTATAGCCGCAAGAATCAGGCTTTACTTTGATAATGTTTCTAGAGCCAGTGATTTATCAAGGGTAATAGGAAGTGATGCTGATAGCTCAATTGCAATCATTGCAGAAGTAATTACTAGCGCTAGCTTGCAAACTATTAATTTGGCTCCTTGTGCTAGTGGATTTAATGCTAATACTACTAATCCCTATTATTTAAGCTTTACTAATTTAAGCGGTAGCGCTATTAATAGCGATATCGATTTTAATCTAACTTATTTAATCTTAGAATCATGACTAATGCAGTAATTACCCAAACTACATATAATGCACCGCAGGATACAGCAGGGTTTATTAGTGCCATTGTTACAGCCTGTCAGAATGCTGGTATGGGTTCAGTTTTTGATAGTTATAATAATGGAAGTGGTGACCCTGTAAGAGTATTTAAAATTGATTCTCCTAATGCTGGGGGTAAAAGTTTTTATTTTAATGTTTGGGTTTTGACAACTGGAACTGCTATTAGAGGTGTGCAAACCCAAATTTATGAAACTTGGAACGCCACGACTCACACGGGTACTAACGCTAGTAGTGCTTACAGTGCAAGTTCCTCATCAGATTCCTACTCGTATACTAATAATCAACCTATTAATTTATATGCAATTAATCATCCAGAATTTAGAGGTGTAACGATTCAGCAATCAGGAAGTACAACGCATACTATAGGATTTTTGAAGCCTTTTAATATTCCCTCTTGGTGGGCTGAGATTAGCTTTCCCTATGGATTTATGCACGTTAGCGGCGCAAGTTTATATAATTTTTACCCTCTTGGAACTGGTGCTAATGCTTTGGCAACAGGTAGCGCTTGTAATATACTTTATAGCTCGGCTATGTCTTTTGTGAATCCATATAATAATAAACGTGATATTTATAATGGATTACTGTTACTACCAGATTCATCTAATGGTAACAGAGCCGGAATTATTGGTAAAACTTCTAATGATTTATGTTTGGTTTGTGCTTCTGGATTAAGCTTATTTGATGTCGTGCAAGTCACCCCAGGAAGCGAAGAATATACACTAATCACTGCTGGAGGTACACCAGGAATTGCAATCAGAACTACTTAATTACGCTTAGGGTAAAATTGCCCTATATAGGTAATGGTGGTATCGCCACCACTAAAACTACTTCCTCGATAGGGGGAAGCTAATCGGCTAACATTACCTTTCCTATCAGTAAGCATACTAGTTGGATTATCTTTATTAGTTTTCACCCCACTATTACTCGCTTTAATTGTATAAGTAGTATTAGCACTAGCCGCATAATTAGCCATAATTTATTATTAATTAAATATTTTCTAATTTACCCTTGTTTTTAAAGTAAAATCAAGGGTAATACTTTATATTCACATAAAGTATTATTGGTTGCTATTTAATATTGTATCTTATGGCGATAGAAACTTTTAAAGTTAAATCTAAAATTGCAGTTACACTTGATATAGATTCAAATAATACAGTAATTCCTTTATTCACTTATATTCCTTATGCCAAATCAGGATATAGAGTAATTAGTGAATATTTAGAAATAGAGAATTTAAAACTTACTACTTGGATAACTTCTTTGCCTGCGGTTGAATTCCCAACTTTTAGCATTGAAGCCAGTGAATCAGAGCAATTATTACAAGCGCTTAATGTTGAATGGGGTTCGGATAGAATTCAATTAAATGTGATGCTCCAAATTAATAGCGAAGATTGGCAAAAGATTAGCGCTTACTCTTTACTAAATAGAAGTCCTTACCCATACGGAGAATATGATTTAGGAAATCACAATTTAGGGGATAATTCTATGCTGGGCTTACAAATTTATGATGTAGGCTATGGCTTACTTGCAGGAAGCGATAAAGTTAGCGCTTACGGCGATTTAATTCGTACTATCGCACTAGAAGAATTGAGTGATGATAGTGTAAAAATTGCTAACACAATTAATACTACTGCAAGCATAATTATTAATTCAAATGCTAATAGAAAAGGATTAATTATCTTTAATAGTTCTACTAAAGATATTTACATTGATACTGTTAGTACTGTTTCAGTTACTAGCTATATTATCCATTTGTCCCCAGGTGGATATTATGAAAGTCCGTTACCAATTTATAAAGGGGCTTATTATGCAGTAATTACTAGTGGCTCTACTGCAATTGATATTAGGGAATTTATCTAAATGTTTCCAGAACCTCCACTAAGCCCATATAAGGCATTACGCAAAGTAAAAAAATCTATAGATACAATCAGTAATTTAATTATCCCTACTGAACTTTGGAAGCAACAAAGGGATATTATCAACGGGATTAAAGATATTTATCAACTGAGAGAAAGACTTGTTCCCAGGCTATTTACTGCTAGCTTTGATAATTGCAATTTAGTATTAAATGCTCCTTATGGAACTTTTACTATTAGGAATCCTGCTTGTGTTCCTGTAACGACAATTATTTTTTATGGAGTTGGAATTAATGATTCTCCCTTTGTTCCTCCGCCTCAAAATGGGGCAACAGGTAAATACGTTTTTGTTAGTAGCGGCTATCAAAAAATATATGAGAAATTTAATAATGGGACTGCTTGGAGAGATGTTCGCAGAGAGTGGAAGTACAATTTTATTAGTGCAAAATGTCCCGATGGGAAAATTCCTATAAATCCTTATAGGGGTGAGTTTATTCTTAATTATTCTCGTAGCAGTTATTTTGATGCTAGCTACGACCGCAACACTACACCGTATTTAACTGGTGGTAATTTAACGTTAAACTTTTTAACAAATGGTTCCCCGGCTTACACTGTATATAATGAGGGCGGAAGTGCATTTTTACCTAATATTCCTAACCTTGCAGTATGGCTCACTTATGCAGAAGCGCTAGCCTATGCACAAACACCAAATGGTAAAAATTTGTATTCTTATATATCTCAAGACAGAGGTTTCGGAGATTACATAATCCGTGAAACAAAGCGTACTTATAAAGTAATTGAAATAGGCGCAACCTATACAGAACCACCACCACCACCAAAACCCAAAAAGAAAAAGGAAGACGAAGATATGGCTTGCTGTGCTTTACATACAGCTTTATTACTCAAAATACTTCGTAAACTTGGGGATGCGGATTTACCCGCAAGTGTGCCAACATTATTAACTAAGCCTGATAGTGGCACTACACAAATACAAAACCTCGCTCAATTCATTTCTTACACTGTAAAACAACTTGATGCACTAGCGGGTAAATACCCTATTGATATTCAAATAGAGGACGCAGATTTAACTCAAGAAGGCAACCAAACCCAAGAAATTAAAATTGCTAACATTGCAGAAGCTTTAGGCGAGATATTAGGAATTTTATTAATACTTCGTAGCGAAAGTGATGCAACTTTAAGCGCTACCGTAAGGGGCATGATTGAAGCAGGAAGCGCCAAGCAAGCCGCAACAATAGCGGGAGATTATGCCAAAGCAAATGCTGAATATTTAGGGTACAAAGGCAAGCAAGCCCAATATGATATGCCCTACACTTTTAATCCTAATGAAGAAAAACTTGATCAACTTTTACAGCATACTCTAGTACCCTATAAAACTTGGGAAAATGAAGATAAACAGGATTTAAATGATTATTTGGCACCACTTTTAGAATTAGCTGCTATGTGGAAGGCGCAAAACTTCCGCAAGACTGGCACAAGCGACCCAGCCGCTAAACTGCGGGATATTTTGCGGAATGGTACAAATTTTATCAACGCAATTGATAATTTTAGAGATAATCCACCAGCCCCAAGCAACCAAGACCCAGACGCACCAATACCCCCCAAACCGCTTAATGATTGGGATCAGACTTTAGAAGATATTGAGCAAGGCTTTATTAGTAAAAGCGGTATTAGCGATACTTTACACCCTTACGGGCGTGAACTTGAGCGCCGCCCCCGTATTAGGGAAATAGGTACAGATACAGGAAATGAGCCATAAATTTCAGTATTACTTAAACATCTGCTTCCGTTATTTCGGATTCTCCGAACTTTTGACGGAGTAAGTATAATCTCTCCTTAAAAATCTGTTCTCTTACGGCTTCTGAAGACATATTTAATTGTTTTGCAAGCCGTTGTACTAATCTTTCTTGTGGAAAATAATGATAGGGTTTACCCGGTGTTTTACCGGGTTTACAGTTTTTTCTCTGTATAAGTACTTTGGTCTTAGGGCGCAGTAAGGGAAAACACTTTAGTTCCATGTATATACAGGATAATTGTTAATTTTTAATGTTGAATATACTGATTTTAGCTTATGCTCGATAAATCTATAAAGCTTGTACACTATTTCACAATATATATATCTTTAAAAAGCACTTAAAAATATATCTAAGTCGTCTGAAATGCTTACTTATCAAGGTCTCTAGGCACTTTACAACCTACTTTAAATAAGGTAAAAACAGATTGATTACTATAACCTCAAATAAAGGGGTAAGCTATGCCTTCGTATACTCGCAACGTTGCTCGTGACCAATTAGTTTTCGTTGCTTGCAACACTAAGATTTTATATGGATTTAAAACCAAAGATTTAGCATCTTTATCAGGCGTTTCTAGTTCTGACCTCACAGCATTGGGGCATTTAACTAGTAGTGCAGCAATGGGACAGAGTGGAAAAATTTACGTAGTAGGAGCATCTGCACCCAAACCCCCAAGAGTTAATAAAAAATTGAGTAATGCAGCAGTAGGTACTCAAAAATCAATCTCTACCTACTGCGCTAAAACTGCGCTAGGTGCCGCTTTAACTGCGGGGTGGAATATATCTAAAAATGGGCATGGGGTAACACTTCAGGCTGCAAGTGCTAGTAGTGGCTCATTAACAGCAATTGCAACTTTATCTGATGGCTCAAAATATTGTTTCCCTATGAATAAGGCTGATTTTGATGCTCATGGAGCGGCTTTAGGACTTGAAGCTAGTACAGCTATTACAAGTACAAGCGAGAAAGATTCGCTTGTACGCGGATCATCTAAACCTAAACCAGGGCGAGTGAGCAAAAAAACCTCTGGTGGTGGCACTTTCAGTAGTTTCTTTTCAACTGGGACTGATGTTGCCCAAGCTGGCTACAATATCACCGAAGAAGAAATTGTAATTGTAGGTGCTAGCAATTCCTCACCTTAATGGAAAATTTATTAATTTTGCCTGGGCATCCTGATTTTTACCCTATCTTGCATTCCTCACTTCCTCCAGGCTGGCAAGCGGCAGGCGCAAATATTCCGATTTTTGTGAAATCGGGCGACGGCTCAGGGATGCTCAAACAACTTACAGAAAAGCAATTTCAGGAATATATTGAGGGAGGAGAATATGAAGCAGCCGAAGGTGAAGAAATAATTGAATTCGATTTCTGACGAATTTGGTATTTGGCGTAATTTGGGGCTATTGTCGCCCCAAGATAGAATTTGGCTGCAATTCCCAGAACAAAGCACAAGCACGGATTCTCTACTAAGAATTTCGTGCTTTTCTGATTATTTTAATAGAATCAATTCCTATGGGCTAATTAGGGCTAAATATCAGCTATCTAATACAGTAGTTTTCAGCCTTGAAACTCGATTCTTTCCCCGTGCTGATAAACAATTAATAGAAATTCCCATACCCAAAATATTAATTACTCGCAATATTTACGCTCGATATTTTGAAGTGATGAAAATTATTAGATATAGGAGGCGTGTAGGAATTACGAATAATATATTATGGGATATTAAATTAGAAGAATTAGAAAATTAACATGGGAGCCGCCGATATTGTCCGCGAAGCCTTAGAATCATCTGCTGTACGCTCACAAATTGGGCAAGCAGGTAAACGCATTTTTAAAGCTAATTTACAAAGCCCAATTAAAGATGGTGACGGAAATATTTTATCTTGGCTTTGGTTGACTGCGGTTCGGTTAACTAGTCAAATTGGCCCGTTTTTAAAATCTGCTGGTATCAATGTTTCTGGCATTTGGTCATTGTTTGTCTCTACAAGCCAATTTATTTGGAATTTCAATTGGAATATGACCGATGATGAAATTGACCAACAAATAGCTAATAGCTGGAATGCTATCGGCTCAATGCTTGGAGGAACGTTAGGTAATGCATTTGGACAACTAGTTTGTGGTGTTCTGCCCTCAGCTTACATATTTACTTTTAATGAAGCACTAGGAGCGCATTTATTAGCAGATGTATCAGAAGAATTAGCAGAGGAATTCATAGCTAATTTATCTAATTTAATTCGCTATACTTTCATGTCGGGAGTTCAACAATTATTACTTTTAAGTTTTAAGAATATACGCAAATTTATTAAAGGTAATTCTGTATTAATTGGTTATTTATTTGGTGATAATGCTCAAAAAGCCGTACAAGCTTGGGGAAGTGCCAATTCAAAGCCTTGGAGCTTTGCTAAAGCTATGGATGATGCTGTTGAAGCTATACCTAATGAATTTCTTAGAAATTTTGTAGAAGAATTTCTAGAAGAAGCTTGGGAAGGATGCGTAGAAGCTGGCTATATTGTAGCCAATGGCATTGATTCATACTTGGCGCAACAGAAACTAGCTCAAGCTAGAACGCCAGTATTAGGACGACAAAGATATGTAGAAATCACTCCAGACCGTAGCAACGACCGTGAGAGAATTGTATTAGCTGGGCCACAAGAATCACTTAAGCCCATGATTGTACAAACATTAAGCAATTATCAATTAATTGAAAATAGAGACGTTGGCTCATTGGTAGGAATGCCAGCCGATGAGTATATGCGAGCCAAACCGCAAACAGTACGCATTATTATTACTTTTTATAGCGTTCAGAAACCACCTTTTATTAGTGGTAATGGAGTGAGATTAGTAAGAGCTACTTACTCAGTAAGTGATTTAAAAAGAAGCAAATGTACATGGGAAGATATCAAGCTTGCTTGTGGTGGTACTAATGGGTATATGTGGGGTAGGTATCGCTGTACAGCTAAATTAAATAATGGGCGAAAGCTTGTATGTATGGGCGCTACACCAGACGAGGCAGAAGATAGAGTAAGAGCATTGGCTGTATTATCTTCTGCTGAAATAGTTGGTAATCCTACACCATCAGAAGATAGAAAAAAAGATATTGCAGGAGCTTATATAAAGCAACCTACTAGGCTTTACCCAGCATTTTTTACAATTATGAATCAATATAAAGTATCAGGTGCTTTTGGCTCAGGTATTCCTTTATCTGATGGGATTTATAATCGTAAAAATGATAAGATTTACTTGTGGACTGATACCGAACCACTAGGAACTAGTGAAAGAATTGCAGAATTATTAACTCGCCCAGGAGCAGAAGACCCATAATGGAATATACATTATCTACCAATAATGATATTAATAATGCTGTGAATGCATTACGCCAAAAACTTGAAGAGAACAGACAAGCTACAGCCGCAAGACATGAAGCCACTCAAAACGCTATTAAAGAAGAAACTAAAAAACTATTTCAACTAGATTTAGATAGTGTACTTAATTGGGAATCTCAAAAAGGATTAGGGGGAGAAATTGAGCCAAGTTTATCAATTGAGGGAACTATATTAAAATTCAATCTCAATGGGCGAGACTTTCAATTACAACGCCAAATTAAAGAGAATAAAGAATTATCTTGGAAGATAACAAGCGCTAATTATTCTCAAGCTTTAAACAG
>NZ_CP064892.1:0-29099 GCF_025677855.1 Tolypothrix sp. PCC 7601 | reverse complement strand
CAGTGTGATATTGTTTTATCAGCACCTACAGTATCAGCACTGCATGTAGAAATATTTTTTAGCTCTCAGCAGCAGAGTTTTTATTTGCGTTCTTTACGGGAGAGTAATCCCCCAATAGTGAATGGACAAAGCTTCCGCACTGGGGAAGTAATGTTAGACCAAGGTAGCAATATCCGTTTGGGACAATTAGATTTGCAGGTAAAAACTGTTGCTGTTCAACATTATCCTGCTGGTTATACACCGACGGAGTACGCGATTCCTTTCCAGAGTACACCGCCACAACCTATAGCACAAACTGTACAGGTACCAAAAATACTCAACTCGCAGGAAAATACAATCCCAGTAGCGCCAGCAAACCCTTTGGCATCTCCATTACCAGCGTCTGTTTCACCTTCACCTAAAGAATTACCGCATTTTATCAGGTTGGGGATGGTTGCTATCCTGAGTGCGGGAGGTATTTTTGCTTTAGTTTCCGTCCGGAATGCTTTCAACAGTGCATCTAGTTCTAATGGTAGTTCATCTCCATCTTATACAAGATCTAACAATCTAGGCGTAATAGAGCAATGCCGTCTGATTACTCCAGGAGGTGGAAGAATCACTGCAAAGTTACGTAATAGTGCTTATAGAGAGGCTAGAGAGATTGCAACACTAGCTAGTGGGACTCAAGTTTCAGCTATTGAACAGTCTGCTGAATTTGTGAATATTCAGACTCCTGATGGTACTACAGGATGGGTGTTCAATAGTGAAATAAGCAATTGTCCATCTTAGTCTTCAGTATTGATATAATGCCTCAACTCTATAGCCTGCTGTTTGCCCTTAGTCTTACCTTAATCAATCCTTGGGGGAAAGCTCACAGCCAAATTTGGACTCAACCAAAGGTGTTAATGGTTCTCCTGATTACAGGTGTCAATATTGCGGTGATTTACCGTTACTGGCGCAAGGCTTCTTTTATTATCCCCAGTGTGTGGAAAATTGGCTTTGCTTTATGGACACTGTTTCTAGGAATTGCATTAATAACAACTTTGTATAGCCCTTTTCCTGGGCGTTCTTTATGGGGACAGTCTTTATTAGGTGATGGCTGGCTTTACTGGATGCTAATTGCTGCGTTTGTGCTAAGTAATGCTTTAGTGTTGAGCCTGCAACCTGTGCTAATGAGAGCGCAATTATTTGGGTTAATAATAGGAGGTGCAATAGTTGCAATTTCAGTATTTTTACAAGTACGTTATATTCCTCTTAGTATTTATTCTAACCGAGGATACGCGGCATTTGTCTTAGTGGGTGTAGCACTAATTACTGGTTTAGCATGGCTGTGGCGATGGATGCAATCAATTTTAGCGGTGGTGCTATTTATTAGTATGGGCGCTGCTTTGGTCTACACTCAGATTCGCGGCGGAATTTTAGCTTTGCTAGTGAGTGTAGTCTATTTGTTATGGCGTTTTGCTTTAAATAAGGTAGGCAAACGAGTGATGCTTGGTTGCAGTATTGGTACTGGTGGTTATTTATTATTAAAGGCTAGTACAGTAATGCAAACATTACAAAGCTGGGAAACTTTTTCCACTGGTCGTTTGCATTTATGGGCACTCGCTTTTAAAGGGACTTTAAAACGACCACTTTTCGGTTGGGGGTTTGACGGATTGGGGATTGCTTTTCCTTTTATAGCAGATTACACGGATAGAGATTGGGGTTATCTACTTACAAAAGTTGCTATTGCCAAAATTCAGAGTTTGAGTGATCTCACTTTTAATTATTTGGGAACAGATGGTCACGTATACACGGGGTTTTTAATTAGTAATAAGGCTCACAATATATTTTTAGATACAACAGTTTCAGTAGGATTTCTAGGACTGGCAATCTACACGTTTTTGTTAGGGTTTTGCCTGTGGAAGACTGCTAGAACTCCTTTTTGCGGTATTGAAGCTGTACCTGTTGCTTATCTTGTGTATACGCTCACTTGGTATGAATCTGCCCAGTTTAGCCATCTGGCTTGGTGGTCTCTCAGTATAGGGCTGAGTTCTATTCACTCGGTCAAATCAGGGTAGTGTGAAGAGTATTTTTGAATTGTATAGCCTGAGTAGTTATGCGTAATTTTCAAACTAAGTATTTACGGTAGATTTGTTATGGAACTTATACATTTATAATATTTTTGTATTTATATACCAATAATAATACTCTGCAAGGATTCTTGTCATAAATAGAAATAATCAATATGAAATAATTGAAGTAGCAATCTCCAAATATTCTAAGATTAAAATCTACTAATATAATGTTTGTTTAAAAGTAGATATTTTAAATATATAGCATATTTACGGATGTACATTGTATACGTTTATTTGTAAAAAATAGATATGTAGAGTATAAGCTTCATATAAGTTGATAACTGAATATTTTTATAGGTGTATTAAGACGTAAAACGTTTAGTTTAAGCTTTTAAACACTATAAAAAATCCAATTTCCCACCTGGATGTAGTTTATATCATTTTCAGAAAAATACCTGAATTAAACAATCACCCAAGTATTCATACAGAACATGAAAAATCTGAAAAAATTTTTCAATTTGTCTTTGGCTTTAACAATTACTTCCGTCAGCACTATTGGCAATCTACATCCTGCTAAAGCAATAGATTATGAATGCATAGCTAGGGATTTTTTAGTATATACAAACGATAATTCTGATACAGGAATAACATATGTAGCTTATCAAGGAAGCTATACAAGTAGACCAGATAGAGACCCCGACTTAGTTTTAAATAATGGTAATGAATACTATAAAAATGGAGATAATTCAGTTGTAATGACTTGGAGCGCTGGTGGGGGTTATAAATATCAAATAGCCGTAGACACTTTAAAAGGAGAACCAACTGGAGTATTAACTGTAAAACGTTATGGTCGTGTCATTCTTAGACGAAGATGTGCAGACGGAGGTCCTTAAACTATCTACTTAATTAAAAATATCAACTTATTAAAGTATAGAGTTCACCGTCAAGAGTAAGTTGGGTTGTTAAACCTCACTTACTTAGTTTTTAGGCTTATGTAATTTTTATAGCAATATTCATCTGCGAACATCCTGGGTATTATCACAGGAGTAATATATAAATTCATACTTTAAGGGAAAAAAGTGTCCAAGCTGTCACCAGCCGCCATGCAACTCTCAAAAGCCATGCTATACAAGGCTTTCAAAAATAAATTCTGACTTTTACCTGAAAATCAGTATTTAGGAGGCTGAACTCACTGTTCAAACTAGCGGTTTTTCTGCCTACTGTAAGGCACATTCAATAAATCAATCGCCCGTTTCTTCGCCGCTTCCCCCCGCCGATCATACTTACTTGTCGTACTTGGCGACGCATGACCTGCAAGTTTAGCTACCGTGACGATGTCTGCACCTGCATCCAATAGATTACCGATAAAAGTTCTTCTAAAATCATGAGGTGTAAACGCATCCACATCAGCTTTTTCCCCGCGTCGTTGCAATGCCCGTAACACCCCCTGCTCGCTCATCCGCTTCGGTATGATTTTCTGTGCCTTATTTAAAGGATAAAATAGTGGGCCTGGTGCTTTCCCCCGAATCAGCAACCAATCAAGGACTGCTTGCACACCAGCTTCAGGTAAGTAAACAATTCGTTCCTTCCGCCCCTTAGCTTCGCGTATTGTTAATGACCGACTACGCGCCTTAAAATCGTTCAAATCAAGAAATGTTACCTCACTGCGACGCAACCCTACCGTCAAAACTGCGAGCAATGCCGCATCTCTGCGACCCAATGTAGAGTCATCTTGAATGCAATCATCCCACAGCGCAGCAATTTCTTCAGGATCTATTTCTCGCCCCTTTAATAAACTTTGGCCCCGCACCGACTCAATATCAGATGCTCGTCCATATTCATCTGTGGACATTAACCCTAACCGCCATGCTTCCTTGAGCGTCCGCCGCAATGCACATAGCATTTTATTAGCCATCGCTGGGCTGTATTTCTCCATCAGCACTGACCTAACTGCGGCTGTGTGCTGGTAACGCAACTTTGACCAATCCAAGGTGCTTGCATCACAAGTACCACTGGTCAAAAGTTGAGCGATCGCATTTAACGCTTCTCTCATAGTTCGACGCGAACCTTCACCCAGAGAAGCCAGATACACCTCTGCCGGGTGCAACGTGATGGGCAGCGGCTCTGTCAGTGCGAGAGATTCAGGGCTAAAATTGTCAGTGATCGCAGGAGTATTCACGGCAGGCAATCAGGAGCTTTTTCATAGATCCTCCCTCAAAAGTGCCTTGCTGTATACATCTCAGACGCTATTTGTTGCGTGAATACCTTTTCTCTTCACCTATAAAGTCTGTAACCCTTGCTGTGTCTGACACGCCCACTACTAACTGGCATTGGTCGCCAACTGACCCAGACGCTTCAAAACGCGCAAAACTGTATACAACTCATTCCCCGGATTGAAAATATAGAACAAGCGAGACAATAGATATTTTGGCGTTTCTTGTTTAATCAATTTCACAAAAATAAAACTACTGCCATTGGAGATTAGTCCGTAGACTGGTTTATCTGAGTTGGAGACTGCCAGCATATAAGCCAAGAGCTGTGCTTTTCCCACCTCCACAGAAAAAGCTGCTTGTTTGGACTCGATAACTACTACTACTAGCTGTTCAAATAAAACTAAGACATCAATCTGCCCTTTGACCTTTACACCTTCATCTTCAGCAAAAACTTCTACAGATTTTTCAGATTTGATATGGAACGGGGATAGATAAAAATCTGCTAAATCCAATAAAGGAGACAACACCACCATCTTGACAGTGTTTTCCAGCAGCGGAGGGTACTTGAGTAAATTGGCATAACTGGCCTTAACTCGGTCGAGTTGTTGTTTTTCCGAGTTGGTTATTTCTGGTAAATTATCTTGCCACTCTCTAAAAAGTTGCTCATCTTCAAGCAATTGCAGCCCAAAGCTAGTTTCTAAGTCAAGCAGGGTAATTTCTTTAGCTTGTAATGTTTGAACCATAATATAGAAATATTTTTCGTCAATGATAGTGAAAGTAAATGCGCTTTTTAGTTTATGACTGCAAATATTTAGCTTTCATTCTGTCAATGCTAATCTCGGCGTAGGAACATTATTCGGTATCATCCAGGCTAAAGTGATGGGGATTTTTCAGAATGAATTTACCGTTGTCCTTAATTAAGTCACCCGTGCAGTAAACGGGCAAGCGTTCTTGATACGCTTTCAGTGCCAGGATGTAGTCACGGTCAGCTAATTCGGTGTGGATGGGACGCAGTTTATCAACCACGATGCCCAGCATGGTGATATCGCCACTTAGATTTACTGCGTTGGGTGTGGCAATGTGCGTGACGACTGCTTGGATGGTGGTGTTGGGTGCATTTGTAATTAAGTCACCCCAAATTGACTGTTGGGATCTGGTTTGTGCCAACGCCAGAGTTTCCACGACTTCCGCCATGCGACGAGAAAAGTCGATAATTTCTGGTTTAAGGGGAAGCAGAATTTCAAAACCGTCTAAAGTCCAAATGGCAGCTTTATCACCCTGACGTTGCTGTTGCTGCCAACCATGCTCGACTAAGTAGACTTCTACTTGGCGGGGGTCGATATATTTGAATTTTTCCACATCCGGGAAAATAGCTGTCATAGGGATTCTCCAACGGCGATGCGTGACATGATGGTTTTGAGTGCGTCGGGGCTAAATATATTTTGACGCTTAATCTCCACAGTGATACTCGTCTTGTTATCAACTGCTGGTTGTCCCCGCAACGATAGCCAATACCCGCAGCGAAAAAGGCATAGGGATTCTTCGGTTTGGGATAACCAATCGCTAACTGCTTCTGGCACTAAGACAACTATTAATAGTTGTGGCACAAAGGGGTCGTCTTCTCGGAGTTCGTCATAGTTTTTGGTGCTGAGTCGGTATTTAATTAATGTTTCTTTGAGAACGTCTTGGGATGTAGATTTAATTTGTACGTCAAATCTCGGCAGACGCTTGGAGTTGAGTTTTCCTGGTACGGTGATTGTAGCGTCGATGCCGCTATCATCTAACCTGCGTGTGGCTGCTTGCAGGGAGTAGCCAGCAGTTGCAGTGACGGCATACACATAAGCGTAACTAAAATCTTCTTTTTGGGTATTGAGGCTCATTATTTACCAAGTGGTTTTGATACCTTATGGGTACTTAAATTCGACAACATAGAGATTTACAAGATTTTGGTTGTTGAAGGTCTTTACTTCGACGGGTTGCTCAACATGGTGATTAACCGTTTAATTTGCCCAACCCGCTTGCGTTGGTCGTAGCGGCGCTTGGCTTCCGTGGTAATTTTTTCTAATTGCGTATTATCAGCACTAGCAACAGTCCAGGCAGCTTCTAAAAATACCTCAACTGTGATGCCTCTGTCTTTACAAAACTGTGTCAATTTCTGATCGAGGTCTTTTTCTAAAACAATTGCCGAATGTCGCCGGGTTTCGGGATATTTTTCGAGTTCGGCTTTAAGTTCAGCGATTGTGTCACCTGGGGCAGGAGTTGGGGTGGCAAGTTCTTTTCCTGGTGTGGGTTGTGGCAATGAGTTTTCTTCTTGTACTTGGTTTTGGGGCTGTTCTTTAGACAAGAGAGCATCCTGACGTGGTGTAACTGTTGGGCGATTGCGTTTGTTGCGTAGTTGATTAAGTACGTTATCTGACATTTTTATTTGCTCCCAACATCCGTGCGGATTTTCTCGATTAACATTTCAAATGGATATTCCAGGTCGGTGTAACCCAACTCCGAGAGGGTTGTACGTTTGTTGATGGCTTGTTTATAGCGTTCTGATTCGCGGATTGAGGGCAGAACTAACTCAACCCCAACTTCATCTCGCATTCCATCTACAGCCGCTCGACTTTCTTGCGCTTGAGTGTTACCAAACCAGCGGTCGCGGAAGGGTAGTACACCTAAGATTTCAGCATTCGTTGCGCCGACATCGCGTAATCCGCTCAGTAAGTCGAGCGTCCGCACTAGGGAACCGTAACCTTTAACCGATGCTTCTGCGGGGATGATGAGAAAATCTGCTGCGCCAATCACTGTTAAACAAATTTGCGATCTCTGGGGTGGGGCATCGATAATGCACACTTTGAAGATGTTGCTGATGGCTTCCAATCGCCGCTTGAGTAAGGTTGCACCAACTCCACTGTTAGATAAATAATCTTGTACGGTATCAAGTTGGTCATCGGCGGGGATGAGAAACAGATTGTCGTTATCTAATGTCGGGTAGATGCAGTCTTCTGCTGCGACTGTTTTTTTCAAAAACTCCAATAGGGTTGGTTGGTTAGGTGACAACTCAAACCCCAGATAGGTAGTGAGATTATGTTGGGGGTCGGAGTCGAGCATCAAGGTAGTGAACCCCTGACGTGATAGCAGCCGACCAAGGAACAGGGCAGTTGTAGTCTTGCCCTGACCGCCACTCAACGAGCTTACGGTAATTGTCAGCATCTCTATTTTTAGTAATTTATTAAATTAGCGAATTAGCTTAAGCTCATTTAATAATTTTGTCAATTAATTAATTTAGCTTTTTGGCTTTTTAGTAAAAGCTAATTTTATAAAATTAGCTTTTTGGCTTTAGCTAATCAAGCCCGCTCGGCTTAGGGCATCGCTAGGCGCACGGACCCGGAAGGGTTTCTGCTTCCTTCCCTTACGGATTTTGTGCAACTGCACAAGAGACTGATGCCCCAAAGGTCTTATGTTCGCTCCACAGACTGTAACAGCGTGTCCCGCCGCCAAAATGTTGCAACTAGGGTTGATAAGTAGCTAAACAGAATTAATTACACACATGGTTTTTCTGTTCCCTGTTCCCTCCCTCAACGAATATATTTAATTTTGTGCGAGTACTTATCTCTGTCATGGTGCTTATGCAGGCAAGTCTGTTATGTCGGCAACGCTACCGCTTTCGTCCTTCTACACCAACTTTAATACGCATTTTTAGTTTAATTCAGTTTTTCTAAGCATTATCACTGAGTATACAACATAAAAAAACATTAAAGATTGCTTGAAACTCTTTTTTTGTAAGACTTTCAGACTATTATTATTTTTATTAAAGACAGATTTTACAAAGATATTAATGCTTTTTCTAAACTTTTTGTGATTTTTTTATAGATACATTTGACAAAAAAATCCGTATTATTACTAGTAAAAATACGTAGATCATGTTATATACTAAAATTAGGCAGATATTATAAATAATGACTTGACTCGCTATTATTAGTCAGAGTATGATTTAAATAACAGCGAAGACCCCAGTGTGCTTAAGGTGTTTCGCTGGGGTCTTCGCTGTTATTACATACTCCCTGATAGTGTTTTTCCGGACAGCATCAGGGAAATTTCACTTTTAGCGCAGCAAAGGAGCTGCTTCAGTTATCATGCCAAACTTTCATTATAATGGCAACCCCCTACCTAGTAACAACTCAGATCCTCAATTGGGAAAATCTCAAGTCGAAATTGCTGAAAATGAAAGCTTAACGACAACACTTGAGGAAGAAACTGCTAGTAATAAAAGCGAAAATAGTTTAGAAGTGTTGATTGAAGTTTTAAAAAATCCTCAAGAAATTTTAGAAAAACTTCAAGAGGCTCCAGTTCGACATTGGATGGATATTGCTGCTCCAATCTTGCAATCAGGTGGAAAACCTGTAGCGATAATTCTATCGCTAGGGTTCGTAGCGATCCCCTTAATAATGGGTGGTAGTTATTGGGTAGCCCCAATAATAGCAGTAGGAGCAAGTATTGTTGCTATTTGCTCATGTTTGAATTAATTCGAGATTGAGTCAAAACAAACCGATATTTCCCGATTTCTACTGTCACTAGCAACAGCATTGAAGTGTCCAGTGGGCAAACCAGACAAGCTCATTGGACTTTTATATCCATATATTATGTCACTAAGATCTCCTAAAACCTCCAAGGCTTGATTTTGTGTAAACATCACAATGGGGTTTTGATAGCAAGTTTGATATCAAAAATCTGAAAAAGTTTCAACAGATGCAGCTTCGGGACGGGCAGAGTTATTGGGACAGTTCGGAACAAGCGTCCCAGTAGAAAACCCTTAACTCACAAAGCTCTGGGACGGTCGGAACAGTTCGGGACTTCGGGACAGACTGAGTAAAAATGGTGTTTAAGGCGTGCTTCACCATCCGTCCCGATTACTACTTAATTGCCCCATACCTGCCTTGGTCATCTATATTTACTATCTCCAGTTGCACTAAACCAGCCAGTGCCTCTCTAATCTGCTCCGTACTGTAACCATTACGCTTTAACGCCCCCCTGATATCATCCACTTCCTTATAGCCCTTCCCTTTGAGATAGTTGAGAACCCGTTGCTGCAACTGAGTTAACTGCACAACTTCTTCTTTCACCTCAACTGGCATCTGTGGCGATTGGTCGATATCAAACTCAAGCAACAGAATGGTGTTTAACTGCTCTGGTGTATACCCAGATAGCTTAACCTTAGACTGTTGCCCTGGCTTGTAATGCCTGATATCAGGCAAGATATCTAACTGCATCGGGTCAACCGAGATAAAAATCAACGGTTGCCCCAATTGTTTCGACTGAGGCTTAAGCTGGTTGTACCGTGCCTTCAGTGCTGCCCTAACTTCAGCATCATCAACAATTTTGGCGTTGGTAATGAGATTGAGTAACACCCCGTAGCTGTCATTAACCGTGCCATCCTCTTCTACTGAGAAATTACCCTGAGCGATAATATACAGGTTCTTTCTAATATTGCTGTCCCCCAGTCCCAGCGCAGCCAAGTTAAAACTCTGAGTGTCAATGAGCAAGCAGACGTTTAACTCACGCCCTACAGTAATGATGGTGCTGATTTTCTTAAGATAAGGACTAAACCACTGGTCATCCTTACAGGTTTCATAAATGCTATGCCAGTCAGCCAGGATTAACCGCACAGGCTGATTGTCAAACTCGTGGCGGCGATATTCAGTTACACGACGGCGGTGATCATAGACGTTGTAAACCTCGTCAATTGCCGACATTGCAGCTTGGGGGGAAAGCGGGTCAAACAGTAGCACCCGCCCTTTCTTGTCTAGACCGCAAAAACTGTCATTCTTTTGGGCGATGGCCCAGACATTAGCATTGGGGAAACGCTGGAAAAACTTAGTGAGCATATAGCTTTCAGTAACGCTCTTCCCTGCCCCCGTACCACCCACAATCAAGGTTGAGCGCTTGGCTCCTAAAATGCGATTTAGTGGTTCTAGCGTAGGGCTAGTGTTCTCAGTTGGCTGTTTCTGGTTTGCTTGTCCCGGTTCAGGAGTTGCGGTTTCATCCCCAGTCATCGCCTTTGTGTCTTTTTCGCCTTCTACCTTATCACTAGGGTCAACAATTCCCTGTAGCGTCTGGGTTCCTTCCAGATATGGGGTTTTCTGAGATTTGAGAAAGTTGATGTATTCTGCCTTCTCCTCCTCACTCATTCCCGCCGTTTCTGCCTCAAATAATTGCCCTTTGACGTTGTGACCAGTAATTTCTACCTCAGCACTAGCCAAAAGTTCTGCCTGCTGAATAACGGCGGTGTGGTCAGTGCCAGCCAGCATCACCTCTGCTTCACCCTGTACCCGTGCCACTGCTAAATCGGTTTCTTCTGTTATCCGGCGATACTGGCTCAAAATCCGCTCTGATTCCTGGAGGTGGCGCAACATCCAACCAGATGAGGCAAAACCCAGAAATGCGCCGAACGCCCACAGGGGTTTATATGGATTAGTTGGGGAAATAGTGCGAAACTTTACCGCAGAATCTGGTCTGCCGTCCTCACCCCACTTGTCCCATTGCTCTTGGGTCATTTTAAATGGTCGATTCTGGCTGTCCTGGCATTGTAAGGCAGACTGCCTTACCTGTAAGCAGAACTTCACTTGTGTAACCATCATGCCAGTGTAGGCAGTTGCACCGCATCCAATACCCAGCGCTAGGGAAAAGGTGATCCCAGTTACTTTGCGGTCAAAACTCAGGTTATCAAACCATTGCATTGCCTGACTGTGCTGGCTTCTGGCGACTGCTTCATGTGCGGGAGTTAAAAATCTCATCTTCTCCTCCTGCCAACAAAAAACACGAAAAACGCCACAATCAGCACTGGCAGTCCCCAAACTGGTAAATTATTCTCTGATTGAGTGGGGTGAAGTTTTTCTAGTTCTGAGTAAAACCGCTGTTGGCTGGTGTGACCGCCAATATAATTGCCAATGGGTTCTGATAGTGCGGTAAATCCTGCTAAAGATGCCGATGCACCTGTCATGATGTGCGTGAATCGCTTTGAAGATTCACTGGCGGCGGTAGCTGTGAAGTAAAAATGTGAAACTCCAATTGCCAGCACGAAACCCAAGGGATGTACCCCCATAGCCCGAAAGGTAAATATTACCGCGCTGTTAAGACTTGCACCCCCAACCAGTTCGCACAGGTTAGCCCAATGCCTAAATGAGCGTTCTTTGTTGTTTTCTGTAACTTCTGGTTGTGGCTGTTGTTGAGGCCCATAACCATCTCCCCTATATAAAAAAGGGGAGATGTTGACGGGTTTATCTGGTTTCGCCAACATTCTCCCAATCTCCCAACTAATTCAATGACTATCGATTTCTAATTGCTTCCCAGATGCCACCAAAAGCACTCCAGTTGCTTTTAGGCTGATTGGTAGCAACTTCAACAGGTATCTGTTCTGATTGCTGGGTAAAGGAACCGTAGCGAATGCGCTCTAGTAGCTGTTTTCTCTGCTGCTGCAAGTTAGACTGTATGCTCTGCCTAGTTTCATAAGTGGCTTGTTTACTTTCAATGGTTTGCAACTGCTTGGTGTGCCTGTAAAACTCAATTTGCAAATCCTGGTTTAAGTCGCTGGCAATCTCAGTTAAGGTGTTACGGCGTTTTTGCTCAATTTTGGTGATGGCTGCACGGTCACGGGCATCTAGCACAGCCATTTCGCTATCGAATTGGGCATTAACTTGTCTAATTTTGGCGATCCCTTGGGCGACTTTTGAGCTGAACTGTTTGCGTAAATCAGTCCATGTCACCTGACCTTGATTAACCTTAGCCAAGGATTCCAGATATTTCTGGGCATTGGCTAGGAAAGGTTCTACGTACTGGGCTAATTGTTCTGCACCGTTGGCACGATTAGCAAATTCCTCCAGGCGGGAAACATCTCCTAAGTAGTGGAGAATATCAGCTTCAACATCTCCCCAGTCTTTAGCACGGCTATCAATGGCTTTTGAATGTACTGCGGAACTGTTTTTAATTGGTCGAAAGTCCATTGTCACTACTCCCCAAAGCTGAAGTTTTCTGGTTGACGGTCAGTTGTACCTGAGTCTCGCCAGTAGTCCATGTCCTCTAATCGGTCATAGATGCGGGTGGCCCGTTGTCGCAGTGGGTCATCAAAATCATTACTAATTAAGTCAAAGCGATTTTCACCAAATGCCAGTAAGTTGGCTGTGTCCGGGTCAATGCCATTCCCTAGGAATTGACCAAATGCCACGCTGTATGGATGAGCGTCAATTGTGGTGTGGGTTGCTAGAAATTCAACGCCTGTAAAAGGTGGGTATGGCGGCTCAAAATCTGGTGTCTCTATTTGTAGTTCTGAGTCTGGGTAAATAAATTCTTCGTTGTCTTTCATTGCTAAGATCCATGTTGTGTCTATGATGCGTAGATGCAAGGGGGGCGATCTCCAAGCTTGCCGGCGAATGCGATCGCTCTCCATTAAAAAAGTGAAAGTTGCACTGCATTACTGCTCACCACCTCGCTACCAGGAACCATATCTGGCACTTCATAACAACGGGTCAGTAGTTTTTGGTGGTTTAAGGTTATATCTGCCTTCTTCCTTTGTCCTTCCAAAGGGCAAAATATGTACTGGGGATGCTGGATTGTCCCTTTTGTGTACAAGTAGCGGTAAAGTGTGCCGTCAATGTGATAGGTTTTGCGGCTACTGAGTAGGGTGCTATCCCAAACCCTGAGTAAATCTTTCATGGGCTAAATCTCTCAAATTTTGATGCATCTAAAATTGTGCATTCGGTTATTTCAGTACACAAATCATTAAGTGCTTGACAAGCATCCCCAATCGTTACATCTGGGGTATAGTTCAATCTTTGAAAGTGTGGATGCTGCCTAATATCAGTGAGTAATTTTTGAGCAGTATTGACCAATTCCGGTAGTGGTTGATAGTTCATTTTCATCTGCTACATAGTTGAAAACTTTCTGTTCTTAAGAAGGGCGCTTGTAGCTACAAAGGGGCAAGTATTTAATCTCAACATCTTCAGATTGCTGGAGATTTTTGGTTTGCTGCCAACTGGTATATGCGTAGCTGCCAACAAATAAAGGAACAACAATACAACCCATCAACATTAACGGATTTACCTTAAATGCTTGCCAATCTTTAGCTGACTCTAAACTGCGAAATTTAGCGTCGATTTTGGCTGACATACATTGCTAACCCTACTGCGAATAAACCCATACCTAGAGGGGAAATAACTGCTGCTACACCACCGATTAGAGACAGGGTAGCTACACCAGAATAAAAACAAGTCTCAGTGATTATGTGCATTTTTCTCTCTCTTGCAGTACTTAACAACAAAGATAAGAAGCGACTATCAGACAATGCTAATCTGTAGGCAATATCTAGATATTTGCTGCCAGATTCATGATTTCTTCTAGTGACTTCTGAGCAGTCCGTTGTTTCGGGGTAATTCCCCGTTGGGCTAAAAAATCGTTAGCATCAATTCCTTTGATGGAGTGAGCAGCAGTTGTAAATTCATTCGCTAACTCATCTAAGTAATTCTCTAAACCGTTTCTAATTGTGTTTGAATGAATGTGAACAAAGTTATTTACAACTGATTGACCACTGATAAATGCCAAGGTGGAAGTGATTTTATCAATGGTTAAGGTGTAGTTACCGACAAACTCACTTAAAGCATTCAATGTTCCATTGATGATTTTTTGTTGCTCTGGAATAGGTAGAGTATTGTTAGTTGATGGAGCAATCGCGGCTATTTCTCCAGTTTGTTCTTGTTCGGCTTTCTGTTTAAGGACTTGAGTTAACGTTTCAAAGGAAGCAAAGCTAATTTCTTTGAGGCTGTCAAAATTATCTGGATGAGATTCTTGCAAAGAGAATCTAATAATTTCTTCTGGCATTTCCAACAGTTCGCAAACTTCTTTGATAGAAATCATATCTAGAGCATTCATGCTGCATTACCTCTGGTGACTTGGTTAAACTGTGCTTGAAACTTGGCGGGGCTGAATTCTTGGGGATACTTTTTGATGTAGTTCTTTACCCGTTCAGCCGACTTGAGATTTTGCATGACGCGACCAACGCGACTTAAAACCCAGCTTTGGTATGGTGACAATGGGCAAGAGCGGTCTGTACTGCCATCCGCTTTGACTGGGTAGGCTTGGCGGTAGCTATCTATGCGGTAAAGGGCTATACCGTCCCAACTGACCAAAGTTGAACGAGCAACGTTAAGAATTCTTGCAAGTTCAGATTTCGTAACATAACTTGAACAAAACAAACCTGGGGAATCTAAATCCAATCCCCGTGAGGAATTTGACGCTTTCATAGAGCATCTATTGATTAATGGGCAAATAGTGATTGATAGCCAGTGATGGTTACTGGCAGCTGTCAGACAGGTATCTGAAAGTCACCGTTACAAAGTAATGTCCACAAGCCGAAAGGTTGAAATTATTGGCTTTTCCTCGCTCGTTAGGCAAGTATCAGCTAACGGTGCTTGCTGTTTTTCTGTCTTGTCTGTTATCTTAATCTATAGCTTCCGAAGCTGTCAAATAAAAACTATAGCTTCGGAAAATATACACATTAAACAAGCTTCGGAAGATACTGAAGATATCTAATATCTTCTGAAGCTATGGGTCAAACCAAAAAAGCAAAGATAACTTTTACTTGCTCTCACGAACTCAGAGAAGAACTCGAAGCTATAGCCGAATCAGAGGATCGTACTTTGTCGAATCTTGTAGAGCGTTTGGTGACGAAAGCCCTACGAGAATACAGGCAATCTTCTTCAATGGATGAAGGTAAGGGAGTAGCGTGACCAACTCAGAGGGAAAACAACCGACTTTGTTGAGTAATGTGAAGCAAAAAATCAGGTCTTGTTAGATATAAGACGGACAGAAGTTCTGTAAGATCAGGCAAGACGTAAATAAAGCTTGTATGGAGGTAAATATAGAACAGCACCAAAAATTAAAAGGACAAAGCGCTACTAAGTAGTGAACACTTTGCCCGATGTCAAAAATTAAATATTCCAAATATTGGGAAGCGGGGTTTATCTCTACAGATCCAAAGAAGTGGCAGTTAAGTTGGAAGCTAATGACCACTGATTGGTAAAAGAGATTAGTCCGCGCTGCTTACTCATATTATATGAGTTGCTGTGGCAATTTATAAATTTCTGCTGGACGATTTTGACCAGAAATTTTATCAATTTTTTTGATAGCCCAAAAAAGAAAGCCTAAATAAGCAAAACAGTAAATCTCATAGATAACAGGTGTAGCAGCGCTTTAACCCCCTCCAAATACTGAAAATGACGTATTTGAGGGAAACATCTGTGATAAATAGCAACTACGAACTTCAATCAAATGAAGTTATGGGGGGATACGAATTGATATCCCACCCCTCTGACATAGAAGAAACCCACTGGAATGAATGGTTAGCCAGTGCTGTTGACCCTGGAATTATTGAATTAAACGTTATTTCAGTCTCAGGCACAGATGCCTATGACTATCTGTTCTACGGTCAAAACGTCCCCCGCCGTAACGATGGAAGACTCAGAGACGGCGTACTGAAGAAGTATCGCCACATCGAAGGACTTTCCTGGTGGTGCAGTGGCATTGACCCACTCAACGATGAAAGCCCCATGCAGTGGGGCTGCATGAAGCCCAACCATCCCAGGCGCGACCCGAACAAAGTCCATAAAGTCATCAAATACGAACATCCGTTGCGAGTGCCAACCAGGGCATTCTTCCTAGCTGTACCGGATGAAATCTGGGAGGTTGTGGCCGCACGCTATGAAAAAACCATCAGCGATGAAGATAAAACCAATGGTTTCTGGCACTGGGTATGGAAATATA
Organism: Tolypothrix sp. PCC 7601; assembly: GCF_025677855.1. Classification (NCBI taxonomy): domain Bacteria; kingdom Bacillati; phylum Cyanobacteriota; class Cyanophyceae; order Nostocales; family Tolypothrichaceae; genus Tolypothrix; species Tolypothrix sp. PCC 7601. The sequence continues at coordinate 13,051 of NZ_CP064892.1, read as the reverse complement.
ACATCCCCCTTGTAATTTGTGAAGGAGCCAAAAAAGCCGGAGCGTTGCTGACTTTGGGCTATGCCGCAATCGCCCTCCCCGGAGTCAACGGCGGCTACCGCAGCCCCAAAGATGAATTTGGGCAACCCATCGGCGAAAAACATCTCATTCCCGACCTGCAACACTTCGCCACCTTGGGGCGTAAATTCATCATCTGCTTTGACCACGACACCAAACCAGAAACAATCCAACGGGTCAACATTGCCATCGCCCAAACCACAAAGCTGTTAACCAAGTGTGGCTGTCAAGTTCTAGTTACAGAGTGGAGTTACCCAGAAAAAGGCATTGATGACCTGATCGTTGCCAGGGGGTCAGATGTTGCTCATGAGGTCATAAGACAAGCACTTACTTTAGAACAATGGCAGGTCAAAGGCTACAGCCTACTTTCTTATAATGCTGCACAGACCATAAATCAGCGTTATCTAGGAGAATTGCTCATACCTGATGACGCTAAACTGATTTTACTCAAATCCCCCAAGGGTTCAGGTAAAACCGAGTCATTTGTCCCCATAGTGAGCGAGGCGATCTCCAACGGTCAACCAGTACTACTGTTATCCCACAGGGTACAATTAGCCCAAGCATTAGCCGACAGACTCGGCATTCCCTACATCACCGAAGTGCGAAACAGCGAAACCGGGATTTTACTCGGCTTTGCCCTGTGCGTAGACAGCTTACACCCCAACGGTCAAGCTAAATTTAACGCCATCCACTGGCGAGAACCCTTAGTAATTATTGACGAATCAGAACAAGTCATTTGGCACTTACTCTCTGCCAACACAGATGTCAAAAAGCATCGGGTAGAAGTTCTTAATCAATTGTCACAATTATTCAAAAATGCCTTAGCCCCAGGACGTGGGAGAATCATCGTCGCTGACGCTGACTTATCTGATTTATCCGCTGAAATGGTCATGGGGCTAGCAGAAACCAAAGTTACCCCTTGGGTTGTAGTCAACAACTGGAAAGGACAACCTTGGAATATTTACCACTACAATCAAACTACACCTGTTAACTGGCTAGCTGCCCTAGAAGCCCATATCGCAGATGGAGGTAAACCCTTTATTGCCCTTGACTGCCAAAAAGCCAAATCCAAATGGGGCACCAAAGTCTTAGAAGCAAGGTTAAAGAAACAATTCCCCGACAGTAAAATACTCCGCATTGACTCCGAAACCATTCTCGACCCCGAAAAAGAAGCTTATGGCTGCATTGAGCGACTCAACAAAGTGCTGCTAGAGTATGACATTGTACTGGCATCCCCATCCATTGGCACAGGGGTCAGCATTGACATTAGAAAGCACTTTACCAGCGTTTGGGGGTGCTTTATGGGGGTTGCCCCAGAAAATGCCACTCGCCAAGCTATAGCCCGTGTACGTGAGGATGTACCGCGCCATTTGTGGGTTGCCCGTCATGGACTTGGGAAGATTGGCAACGGAGCTATGAACCTGAAATCACTCCTTGCCAGTGAGCATCAACGCTTTCAGGCTAACTTGAAGATGCTGCAAGATGCCTCATTGATCATCGACGGCGCGGAAATCAACATTAACCGCACTGCCCTCAACATTTTTGGCAAAATGAGCTGTCGGATTAACGCTGGCATGATTCATTACCGTGAGTCAGTTCTACAAGGGTTAGGCGACGAAGGCCACAACATTATCGATGTCTATGACAACAAAACTAGGAAGAAATTAGACCAAGAGATTACCACCCAAAAAAATGAACTTTACGACGGGGAATGTGAGGATGTCGCTGCTACTGACACTAGCCAAATGACCCCCACTAAATATGAAGCACTGCAACAACAACGCTCTAAAACCACTGCTGAACGCCACATTGAGCGCAAATACAAACTAGAGCAGCGTTATGGCGTGGAAGTTACAAAAGAACTGGTGCAAAAGGACGATGCTGGCTATTACCCACAACTGAGGCTGCATTATTATCTCACCATAGGCAGAGAGTTTGTTGCTGACCGCGATCGCAAACTGGGTGAAAAAATGCTGCAAGCTAAGAGCGCCTGGCTACCGGATTTTAACGGCGGTCAATTGGGTTTGGTAATTCACGCCTTAGAATGGCTGGGCATCCCCAATTTTATCGCCGATGACCGACAACTCCGGGGAACTGATGCCGATTTGGTAGAGATTGCTAATCAAGCCTTGAGGCTGAAGTGGCAGGTAAAAACTGTACTCGGTATTACCCTCAGTAACAATGACAGCCCAATTGTCATCTTACGGCGATTGCTCTCTAAGATAGGGCTGTCATTGAAATATGTAGGCAGAGATGGGACAGGTGAGCGCCAGCGGGTTTACCGTGTGGTAGGCGGTGACGATGGACGAGATAAAATCTTCCAGAACTGGCTGGCTTTGGAGAAACCCCAGGCTTAATCACAATTTTTCACCCTAAACCTAACTAAATAACTGTGCCAGTTGTAGCTAATAGACTACGGCTAGTTTCCTCATGGCTGAGTTCCGGAGAGAACAGGTTTTTATGCCATAGGAAAGCTTAACAGTGTGACAATTGACCCACCAACAGCCTCAAAATGCCAATTTTTCGTCACGTCCACTAACGGTAATTAAATAGATAAACAAATTTACTGGACAAATACTGGACAAGTAAAGTAATCCAATCCAATCCACAGAAACCCAAAAACCCCCAATATTTTATATATGCTGTTGGGGCAGCTTGCTAGCACGGCTATCTCATTTACTAACAATGTGCTTTTACCTGGAAATACAGCAGTTACGCATAACAATTACTGTTGTTTACTAGATTTACAAAGTGCTTTTACAGTACAACGCATTGTAAGTACATAAACAATACTGCTAACCCATGCATAAACAATGTGCTAATAAGGTGTCCCACATAAAGTGTGCATGATAATTACTGCACCCTCATGTATAGCCCATGTGCAAAAGCAGTGCTGGTTGTAGTGGCAACGGTTTTTAACTATTCCCGGCTCAAAAAAAACGGGCAAAACTTTTTTGCGTACTGTGCGAGGGTTCAAATCAAAAAAACTTGATATTCCATAAACATGGTTTTGACATAAAACCACCATAGATTTACCAAGGATTTAACAGAGCTTCCATGTAGGGACAGTTTTTCATCCCATGAATTTCACATGGATTTGACATAGATTTCACATGAAAATCCCCTGGATTTACCATAGATTTCACATAAAACTGACATAGCACACTGAACAGTTTTGTTACCTAAAATTAGCCATACTGAGAAAAGCTTTTTTCACTAACCCTGCCCTTGAGTATTGGACTGCGGCGGGAAAAATTTCGGGCGCTCACCAGAACCTAACTGCCAACCTGTAACTTTCACCAAATATTTCTCCTCAGATAGCCTCTCGGTTTCTGCCAGCCGCTTTAAAGTAGTAGCGGTTATGTCTAGACGACGCATAATTTCCGTTTTACTTAACCCCTCCCTGGCTTCCTTAACAGAGTAGATAAACTGACCGCCCTCAATGCTGGTATTCTCTGCCAGATGCTCCTCAACCCCACTCGCCAGGCTAATAGCGCCAGCTGCGATGAGGGCTTCCCTTAGCTGCTGCATCTGCTGTTCTAGCATTGCCAGCCGGGATGGGAGATTCTGTTGCTCTAGCGCTGCCATTCTAGGGCTAAGGTCGGTATTTCCTAATGGGCGACCGTCTTTTTGCAGGAAATGTTCGACAATCAGCGAGACAGCAGAGGAGACAGAGCGTTGGTAATTGTCACCCATCCACTTCTTGAGTTGCTCATGCACATCCTTGGGTAAATAGGTCGTGACTTGTACACTCTTGTTATCAGCATCTTCCATACATTGTCTCTACCTTTAATCAATGTGTAAGCAATGTATAACTACAGTATTTTGCTTGGTTAAAGCATTGTAAATACTGCATCTAGCATTATTAATACTGTGTTTAGTGCTGCTAAATGCATTTAGCAGCATTATTTGGGTGTCCGCCGAGATACGGATACCGTTGGCGAATTCCCTAAGCAGCTAAACTGAACCGATTAGTTCAGCAATGAAACGATTGAGAACCTTCTGAGCAGTTTTATACCCAGTAGCTTGCTTACCTAACTTCAGTTGGGACAAAATGCGATCGCGTAAAATTTCAAGTTCTCTTATCGTTGGCAACGCAACAGACTGTCTTTCGCGCTCAGTATCAGATGTTAGAGGAAACTCCCTTTGCCGTGTAATACTCGGTTGCGGTTCGTTTGACTCTTGATGGGGAGCTAAAATTTCTGAATCTTCCCGTGTAATACAAGGGGTGGTGTTCTGCCTAACAATATGTTCTAAATAGTCAGCCCTGGTTAAACCCAAACATTCAGAGGCAATACCAAGTGCTTTCCAGGTATCATCTGTTAGTCGTAAAGAACGTACTTCACGATAGTCATCACTTTTAAGCGCAAACTTTCCCTGAATATCTCGTTTCCACATAACCTCACCCGTGTATTACATCGTAAGTGTAACGGGAAATGACGATGCTTTTCCGTGTAATACACGGTATTAGGCTTAAATCTTATTGATGTTTTAGCACCAGTCTAAACAAGTATTATCTAGCACATAGTAGAGTCAGCTAGTTTTGCAAAGTGTGAGGAGCGAGTTTTAGCCCTTGGTATCTCCTCTAACCAAGCGAAAACTCGACTTAGATTGATAGCGGCAGCAGTCAGAATATGCTGTAGATGAGTTTTAGCTAGCCCAATATAACGACAATCGCGCATTTCAAAGGCGCGGATTCCTTGAGAAATAGTTCCTTCAATGCCTGAACGCAACTGATACTGTTTTTGAAATTCCTCAGTTTTTTGTCGCTCTCTAGCTTTTTGAAGAGCTTCATAATCAGATTGCACCTGTATGCTTAACCCGCGCGGGTTGGTTTTTGCACGAGTACATTGGCTGCGAACTGGACAAGCCAAACAATCACGCTGCCGAAACTCAACGTAAATTAGGGGTTTATCATAAAAATTTTTATTCTTCTTCCAAAGGTAACTACGCTTACCTTGAGGACAATAGACCGTTTTCTGCTCCCAATCTATCTGAAAATGAGATAAATCAAATCCTAGTCCAGCCTTTGCTTGCCACCCAACATTGAGAGCTACTGGCCCCAGCAGGTCAATGTTATAGTCGCGCTCGGAGCTAGAAAGTAATTGTGCTGATGTGTATGCTTGGTCAACCAAGTGCTGTTGAGGCAGGAGGTTTTTTTCTCCCAAAGATTCGTGAATTGAGGGAACAACTGTTACGTCTTGAGTTGTGGCAGCAGTCGTTTCTACATGAGTGATAATGTGAGGTGAGTCTTCATCACAACTTTCTGTCAGATGCACTTTGTACCCTGTCCAGTTAGTGGTGCGTTTGGTGCTGTTACGCGCTTCTAAGTCATAGGGAGAGCGAATTCGTACTGCGCCCGGTGGCCCATCTTTTTCGTTGCGTAACTCAAGAGTGTCTGTTGGTGCATAGTATTGCTGTAACCAAACCTGACGCAAGACTTCTACGGCAGGCAGTTGTCGTAGTTCGGTGGGGGAAGTTTGGGAATAGATGTTATCGAGTAAATAAAAGCCATCGGCTCCAATTGTCTGAGCTAAAACTTCTCGTTCTGAAACCGTTCTGGGCAATCGGGTATCTTCAAAGCGTCTGCTATAGCGGTCATACCACTCGGCGGGAGCTAATGACTTCAGCCAAATGGGTGCAACTTCAGCCACAGCATTCAAGGCATAACGCAGAGTTTCCCCCAAATGTTCCAGTCTTGTTAGTTCCCTGACTACAGCTAATATATGGGTTGAGTCAGTGCGCTGTTTTCCCCTTGCTGAGAGTAGTTTGAGTTGCTGAAATTTCGACAGCATCAAGTCTAGTATTTGCCGCTCAACTCCACCTGTAATTAATCGGTCGCGGAATTCGCTCAAAACACTAAAGTCAAAACCGGGGTCTGTCAACTCCAACGACAAAGCGTATTTCCAATCAATCCGCCCTTGCACTGCTTGGGTTGCTTGCCTATCAGATAAATTCTCTAGATATTGCATCACCAGTATCATCGCTAACCGCCAAGGTGCTTGCGCTGGCTGACCCCGTTGTGGATACAGTGATACGAAATCTTCATCCTGATAAAATACCCCAAGTTCATCACGCAGTCGCATATATAAATTACCTTTTGGGAATGCGGCCTTGGCTATGCGTACCGTTTCATCGGGAATAGGAGGAATTTCTTCAGGATGTAAGCACATATACTGCCTCCACAAGTATTTCTTCTAGTTTATTGATAATTGAGGCAGCTAACTTAATTTTTTTCTTTCCGTGTAATACACGGGAATGAGGGTTTACCCCTCCCATGTAATACGCGGTAAAATCGGCGTTTTTATGTTAAGTAATGTTTCGCCAACGGTATCCGTATCTCGGCGGCCACCCTATTTAATACTGTTATTTAAGGCACTCAAAATTTAATTGCAGTGCTGTTGCTGGGGGTTTTGGATTTAACTCAGTCCCGGTTACTACAATTTATTTGTGTGTTACGACATACAAAGCTATTGCTTACATTCTATTAATCATTAATTTTGCAACTACTCCTTGTTGGAAATAGTTAGCCATTTATATTTCATCATCACTGTAAATTTTTGGCACAAAAGCTAAGCCGTTTTGGTAGCTAGTTGGTTCTGATTTATCCTCTGACTCCTTAGCAGCCGCTTTTCTGCGCTTAGTAGTTTTAGTTGTGGAATTAGAAGATTGTTTACTTGTAGAGGGCAATGAACTAGACGACTCATCACCATGAGAAATCTCTTGTGAGGTTGATTGTTCAGATGAAGAAGAGTTTAATTCCTCTCCTGTAACAAGAAATTTCTCACCAGATGTATTAGCACCTGTTGTCAAAGCTCTCTTGTGAAAACTCTTAATACCACTGGGTGCTAGTTCCACCCCATGTCCCTGGAATACAAGAGCAACGTCCTCATAAGAGTAGCCAGCATCCAACATATCCTGAATAGGTTTAGCTAAACTTTTGACCAACTCCTGAAGACTAATGGTTTTAGGAGTAGCCGCCTTTTGTTTAAGACTAACTTGGATATCTTCTACTTTGGATAAAGGAACAGTTTTAGGTTTACGGGGCATAGTTAGGAGAATAAGGGTGTGGGGTATTGGGTATAGGGTGTAGGGGAATTTCTCTCAATTAACTCTTGGGATTGAACCATGTATGTAGCGGAATAGGGTCTACAAAAAGATGATTTTTTGCTCCTTGCTCTTTGCCCTATACCCGACACCCTACATCCTACACCCTAGTTTTGGTAGTAACAAATTATCCCATTGTAAAAAAACTCTCGCACAAAAAACTTTAAGATTCTTGTCCTCATGTGACTCAGAGAAACAAAAAGAGGTTATTCAGTAAGTACACTAGACTAGTGTAAAAAGCAGTAACAGGTCATCAAATCCCAGCATAACCCCACCGCTCACCGGATTGGTTAACAGACCATGACTCCCGGTTACACCGGGTCAATGCATCCACTTTACCCGCAGTGCCCCAAAGTCACGTACTCCCCCAAATCCGCGTGTAGCCCCCTGGTTCACGCCACCCCCATACCCCCGCGCGAAGACAGAGGCAAGCAATACGCCTTAACGCGCCAAAGGCGCTCCTTTTGCTTCGCAAAAGAGGCGTGGTTGCTTGTTGGGGGTCTCCCCCAAACCCCCATTGTCGTACACCAAATAACTTGTTTATGACAAAATTAGATCCTCGCACTAATCTTAGTAATCAACTAGCCGATGTACTAAGTAATCATTCAGTACAGCCTGAAGAAAAGCGAGAGATAACCATCACATTTAGAGTTAGCTATGCCGAGAAAGCAAGGCTAGAGCAACGGTGCAATGGAGTAGTGCAAAGCGACTATATCAGAGCCAGATTATTTGACTATCCTCTACCACAACCAAAGTTAACTATACCCGAAGTTAATCGACAAGCCATCTACGAACTAAAAAAGATTGGTAATAACCTCAACCAACAAACCAGAGCCATTAACGAAGCCGTAAAAATTGGTAGCCAACCCCTGACCAGTGATGTACAAGAATATCTGCAAACTATTAAAGAACTAACAGCCCTCATAGAACAAACTCACGCCAGCTTATCTCAACCCATCTCAGACGAGGATTAGCGAAATGATTACCAAAATTAAAGCTAATAAATCATTTCGCGGCACTACTAAATACGTACTAGAGAAAGAGCAAGCCCAGATTATTGGTGGCAATATGTACGGCTCTACCATCGATAAACTAGTTGAACAGTTCACCTTATCAGCCCACCTTAACCCCCAACTAAAAGACCCCTGCTATCACCTAATGCTGTCAGTCCCAAAAACTGACAGAACTCTAAATGATGACGAATTAGCTAATCTCTCCCAACGCCACTTCGCTAACGTCATTGTCCTATCGCGGCTTAAAGGAGAAGAAGCCCAAGTCAAACAACCAGATAAAAGAATATCAGACACCAAGCTAAACCAGCTAGTTGATGAATTTATCGAAACAGAATTACCCGCTTATGACTTCTTCATAGCCCGACACTCAGACAAAAAACACGACCACACTCATATCATTGCATCCAGAGTCAATAACCTAGACGGTAAATCTATTCGTACCTGGAATAACTACGCTTACTCAGAACACTCAGCACGATTACTAGAGCGAGAATATAACCTCACACCAGTGCAGAGTAGCTGGGAGAGTAAACGTAAAGCCATGACTCGCAATCAACTAGAACGAGTAGAGCGTGATGGACTTCCAGGCGAAGAAATAATGCGAAGGGCGATTGAACAAGTCGCAGTTAATAAGCCCACAATGCCAGAGTTTATCCAGCGATTATGGTCAGAACATCAAGTCAAAGCTGTCGTTAGCTATTACAGTCACGGTGGAGTCAGAGGCATCAAGTTTGGCATTGATATAGGCTCAGTTAATGACGATGGCTCCCCTCGACTGCTGTGGAAACAGGGAGGTAATCTCAATAAATATAAATGTTCATTTACCAAACTTCAGTCAGAATTAGGCGTAAGCTATAAGCCAGAAAGGGATAATGCAGAAATTAAACGCCTAAATACTTGGTTAGAATCAGCCCCAATTACTAAAAATAATCAGTTAGTAATAGAACAGTCATTATCTCCTAAAGCTATAGATAATCCCAAAGTAAATGCCAAAGAATCTTCAGCTATAGCTGAAACTAAAACTCCTATAACCCCAGATCAATCTTTAGAACTATACAGATATTACAGTGTAAAACTAGAAAATGAATTAGTTACAGACCGAGATAAAAAAGTTGCTGTTAGCGCGCTACAAGATGGAAAAACTGCCCCAGAAGTGGAAGAAATCCTAAAAGCCAGCCCTGCCTTCTGGAGTCAAGAAGAAGCAAGAGCATTGGTATTGATTGCTGAATCTCAGTTCATCAAACAGCAACGAGAGCTTGAAGCACAACGACCACAACAACAGCAGTTAAGGAAAGAATTATTAGCGATAGCTGTCCCTGTTGGTGTTGAGCTAATCAATCATCTACTTAAGGGTACTGATAAAGATAGCCTGAGATTTAAACACTCCACTCTGTCAAAACAGGGTAGAGAATTAGTATTTACTCATGATGAACGAGGTGAGGTTTTTCGTGTCAACGTCAACCGTAACCATCAGGGCGAGCTAGAGTATTCCCTGGTGAATATAGGTGAACTCAGGCAATCAGATATTGAGACTTGGCAGAAAGCCAAGCAGGTATTGCTTGAATATATAGAACAAGAACGACAGCAGCAGAGAACCCAGAATAGAGGATTATCCCGGTGAATAGAGCAGGGGGAGCGAGGGTGCAGGGGAGGCTAGGGGAGAAAAGAGAATAGAAAAGAAGCAGCAGCACAAAAGAAACCGAGATAAATAATTATTCCTGTAAGGAAAACTCTTTTAGCTCTTGAACTAAGATAATAATGAAAAAAATTCTCTGGAAAAATAACTCTAAATTTCTAAAATTTTAAACTACTTCTCCCTCCCCCTGCTCCAATAAGGGGCGCAACTCTTAACCGCTTCGCTCAAATAGGCGGTGTCTGCCACTGCCACAAATCCACTCGTTGAGCCAACCAATTTGTTGCAGGCAGCGGCAGACACTCCGCTGCGCCGCCTATTTGTTAAGAGTTGCTTGAGTGATGGTATTACAGATTGATATAAGCAGATGCATCTAAACTATTATTTAAAGCTAGTTTCCTTGCTTGCCATAACCGTTACAATTGTTTATTTGAATTGGGATCGCTATCTATTTATCTGCACTTCTGTCGTAAAATTACTCTACCATTGCGTTTTACAATTAAATAATTCGGTAATTCGACTTCAGCTTTCAAGGTGGGTGCGATAACTTGATAGACATAACCTCTATTAGATGCCCATGTCATCAACTGCTGATTTCCATCATTTATATATCTAAGACTACCATTGTATAAAATCAAATCTGGATCTTGCTCTGGGTAGCCGTTTGAATCAAAGTACCCTTGAAAAGCAGTGTATACTAGTTGATTATTTTCATTCTCTCTTGTAAATACCAAATATTTCCCAGTGTTGCATATGTAAGTTGTGTCTTCAAATGCTTTAGCTGGACTCTGAATAAAAAAACTGTTGATTGAAGAAATAGCTAAAGTAAAGAATACTGCACAAAATTTTGAGCGTTTTTTCATTTTTACCTATAAATACTTTGGTAGTTTTCTATTTTATGTAATCTGTAAAAACTGGTCATATTGAACATATTTCTTTTTTATAGGCAAAATTCAGTGATAAACATCCGAGAAGATGCGGTTATTTTTATAAATTTTCAAAGTAATAGCAGTTTTCGATTCCTCGGATATCAAATTAGGAACATTACTCTACAAAATTTTAAATATCCTGCGATATATTACGTAAATGCTTGAAATACTATGTAAAAAACCTGGTAAATATACCATTTTTGATGGATTTTTTAAAGTTTATAGTAAATATAAAATAAATTTCTAAATTAGGCAGATATCGTTTGGATAAGCAGCCGATAATAGTTATAGCTATATTTATGTATGTTTATCTCAATCTATCTAGCTTTTTTCTGACATATTCTAATTATATTAGAGCCAAGATAATTAGAAATACCTAGATAAATATAGAATAAACATGAAGAACAATATGAAAATCAAACATATTCTCAATATTACTTATGTTTTTATAGGTTTGGTATTAACTTTTTTTTTAGTATTTATTCACCAAAGTAAATCAGTGTTTGCTATTACGCTGACTCAGTTAACCAATACATATAGATTTCTCAATAATAATAAATTGATAAATCCTGAGTTGGTTTTAGGATTAATTATTTTAGGTATACCGATTTTTTGTTTTTCTTATGCTGTAATGAGAGACCGTGAAAAAGCATGGGGACTAACAGTTATAACGATTTTCATAATTTTTATTTTTCAAGCGTGTCATTAGAGATTTGAGAATCAGTGGAATAGAAAATCGAGTAGGGAACTCCAAAAAATAAATTATCCCTTTTTCTGCACTATTCCTCCCTCCTGCTCCCTACCTGCCTAAATGCGATGGGATATTTTTTTGAAAAATGGAAGTCTCTTAACCTTAAAATTTTTATTGCGTCAGAATTTTATCAAGCTTTAATTAAGTATTAAATCAATCTATATTTTGAGTATATACAAAGGTTAAAGAACGATGTCATTAAATAAAGAACAATTGAAAAGTGTAGCAAGTTGTAATCTATTTATTTGTTTTATATTAAGTGCTCTTTTCCCATTTGCAGGCTATATTTATACTAGAAATTGGAGAAAAATGGTCAAATACATATTAATCAATATTTGCTGGTTTTTATTTTATAGTAGAAATATGAATCAGTTCCAAATAGGTTTGTTTTTGTCTACATTAATGGCTATTTGGCACAATTTTTATATTGTTATTGATGCTAGAGAGAAATTAGAGAAATTAAAAAACATATAAAATCATCAATGTGCATAGTGAAACAACGATAAATAACACATCAATTACATAACTTATTTGGGTAAATTGGGAAAGATTAAATTAGAACAATTTTGTAAAATTACTCTAAAAAGATGATCAGTAATTTACTAGCAGGACGTTACAAAGTCCTCCAAGTATTGGGTGCGGGTGGCTTTGGGAAAACATACATTGTCGAAGATATTCACCTCCCTGGCAACCCTAAATGTGTTCTAAAACAACTAAAACCTGCTAGTGATGCACCTCCAGTTTTAGAAACTGCTAAAAGACTCTTTGAGAAAGAAGCCGAAACATTACAAAAATTGGGCAGCCACGACCAAATACCCAGACTTTTGGCTTACTTTGAACAAAACAAAGATTTTTACTTAGTGCAAGAATTGATCGATGGACATACCCTAAGCAGAGAACTATTGCCAGGACAAAGGTGGACTGAAAGCCAGATTACCGAAATGCTGATTGAGTCCTTGAGCATTTTAGGATTTGTCCACAGCCAAGGGGTGATCCATCGCGATATCAAGCCTGACAACATCATCAGACGAATTGCAGATAACAAATTAGTCTTGATTGACTTTGGTGCAATCAAGCAAGTACGAAACCAATCAGTAATGCCGGGGTCACAAGCAAGCATCTCTGTAGCTATTGGCACTCCTGGTTATATGCCAACCGAACAAAGTCGAGGTACACCACGCCCCAGCAGTGATATTTACGCTTTGGGGATGATAGGTATTCAAGCATTAACAGGAGTGTATCCACACGAACTTCAGGAAGACCCAGATACAGGAGAAATACTCTGGCAACATTTAGTAGCAGCGAGTCCAGAGTTATGTGACATATTGCATAAAATGACGCGCTACCATTTCAAAGACCGCTACCAGACAGCAGATGAAGCATTGTCAGCAGTTAAGCAATTAGTCAATCCAGTTAGTACTCCGACAGTCCAAGCAAATTCTGCTAATACCTCCAGACATGAACTAACTTTAGAGTGGATGGAAATTGGACAAGTCAAAACGCAAACAATTACTGAAAACCAACAGAGTAAAAATCCAGGTACAGTTCGTATTGGTCGAGA
>NZ_CP064891.1:0-29580 GCF_025677855.1 Tolypothrix sp. PCC 7601 | reverse complement strand
GCCAGCCACGATTTACCACCACCTTGGTTGCCCCAAATCAGGGCTGTTTGTTTGATGAGGTTTTGCACCCATGCGGTGTTATTGTCGGGTGCGATTACTGGTTGCTGCATTTGCTCTTCCACAGTTCCTGGTGTACCGTGTGGTAGCTGTGGGGCTGGCTGCTGTTGAGGCTCAAACTTTTCAAAGCTTTGCCCAGAGTCGAGCAGGTGTCCAAATTCGTAATAGTCATCAGCACTCATCGCCATCAGCAAAGCTGTAACTTGTTGTGGGGTGATACTGGCTAAGAACTGCTGTCTAGCCTCAGCGATTTTAATACCTCTCAAATATTTGAGCAGTTCCTTACCCGATAGGTCTAACAATTGTTCACCTAGTCTTACAGCGTAAGATGCTTTCACACCTTCAAATTGCTTGGTGGCTCGGTAATGGGGGCGGATGTCTGCTAGATAATCTTGTGCCTTACTTGTAGCCCACAACCCTATGCCCCCCAATATCATCGCCGCTATCCCCAGATGAATTTTAAACGGGTTATCGGCTGACAGTTCGCGGAACACATATAAGCCATCATGCTCAAGGAATGCCCAAGGGTTATAGTTTGGGTTGGTGGTACGGTACTGGTTAGCCTTGATTATGGGTTCTGGAATTTGCGATCGCTGTTCATATCGGCAATACTTTTTACCTAAAAGTAATTTATCTGGGTTGCCATCACCCGCTTCGATTGGCGCATCGTGGATTCTGGCTGACTTAGGGTAGAAACAAATTTCTTTCTTGGCTATGCCGTCGCCAATATGGGCTGCTATGCCACAAACTAACGCACCTGCCACAGATAGTTTTACTGCCAAACCTAAACGCGGTGGTAGGCTGTAAGAGCGTTGATTTAATTCCGATGGTTTAACATCATTTATCATCACTTTTTCCGCAAAAATAATAACAGTGCGATGGCGGCGAAGACAGAAAAGCCCAACAATAAGCCAAAATTGTCTTTGCTTGGCTGCTCTCTGCCCTCAAAATCTCGCACCTGTTGGGTGAATACAGAGAAGCTGCCACGGGCTATAGAGTCCATGTTTTGGGCATCGCCGGTGAGTTTCCATGAACTAGCCATGAGCATTGCAGTACGTGTAACACCAATGGCGAATTTTTGACGGTTAGTGATTTTGGGAATCAGACTATTTTCAAAGCGCAAGTAGCAGAGGGTGGCAGCGAAACTTGCCCCAACTGGTAAACCTGCTACTACTGCGGGGAACAGTCCCACACAACCGGCGATGTAAAGTGATTGCGTTGATGTAACTTGAAAACCTGCCAGTGCTGCACCAAAAGCGATGCCACGAACAACTGTTATGCTGCTGTCAGTAGAAGCGATCGCTTCTTGAACCTGTTCTGAGTCGTACTGCTCTTTGTCTACAATCTCTTTACTGTCGTCTACAAGCTCCGCATCAAAATAGATAGGTGTTTTCTGATTGTTAGTTAGCATAGGGACACCTTTTAAAATGGCTATCCCCCAGACTCACTGGGGGATTTGGCAATTTAGTCAAGCCTTCTATAGTGTGGGGTGTAGGGTGTGGTAAGACTTTCATGATTTCCCCTACACCCTACCCCCTACCCCCTACACCCTAGTTTTAGTCAATCAACCGTCTAAAGAAACCTTTGACTCGGAGCATTGCTGCTGAACCGTGTCTGTGGATTTCTCGCAGTGTTTCTTTGGCTTTGTCGCCTGGGGTCAATTCTGATTTTTTGGCTTGAACCTGCTGCCAAAGTTGAGTTTTAGCCCTAGTTGAGTCAATCTCAATACCCCGTAGTTCGGCGCGGTGTGATTCACCGAGTAGGTTAAGTGTTCTAGAGTGCCGGAACTGTTCAATAGCTAGCTGGTTGTCAGATGCGATAACCTTTTGCTCTAAGCCGTATCCCAAACGGGCATCACTGACTCTAACTTTTGACCAGCCATCAGCCATCCGATTTATTGAAGCCCCTGCGGCGGTGAGAAACTGGGTTTCTTCTGCCATGACGGTTTCAGTTGCTTTTAAACCTTGGCTGAGATTACCGAATACGGCTTTGGCGTTTTGGGCGCGTTGAGTTTGTTTGATGCGGAAATCTGCGACCTCGGCGGCGGCAGTCTCGTTACCGTCTAGGGCTTGAAACACGGTTTCTTGGCTGATGCCCGAAAGGGAATGTAAGGCAGCGTAGGTGATGGGTGCATCCAGTTTGAGTTTTACGGTTCGGTTCATCACTCCCACGCTCCTAGTTCTTCCAGTCTTGTAAAGATGTTGTTTGCTTTGTCTCTAGTTGCGTGATCCGCAATATCATTTAGTGCTGTTGAATCGCCTTCCCCAAGTCGAAAAATAGTTTCGTCGGGTAGTTCTCCCCCAAAATTCCCTAAAAACTGACCGTGAGTTAAAGGATTGGGTGTTTCGTCAATCGTTTCAAACTGGTCATAGATTCCAGATTGCAAGTATGGCAGTGTTTCTTGGATTATCTGCTGTTGCTCTAGTGTTCTGCCTAAATTGGGTAGGAATGGATCATCATTGGCCACAATCTCTGCTGCTGATTGCGCCAATTCTCTTGGGCATCCATGAAGAGTGAGGGCGTTTAATGCCGCGTAGAATAGATTGGAGTTATTCATCTTGTTACAATCCTTGTGTGTCTATGATGCGTAGATGCGAGTAGGGCGATTGCACCGACTACCAATCATTGCGATCGCTCTCCCTTTACTGAAAAAATTCTTCTCTCGATATGTCCACAGTAGAAGCTGTGGTTTCCCGTTGCAGAGTATTGAAAAATTGGCTGACATCGCCAAGGGTGACATCGCAATCCACTTGCAAGTTTTGATATTGTGGATGCTGCCTAATTTCGGTTACTAATTGTTGGGCAAGTGCAACTAATTCTGGCAGTGGTTGAGTATTCATTTTGCACCTCAAAAAATCGATAATTGCAATGATTCAAGGCTGATAACTGAGGCATTACTACTCATACCTGAGACTTCATAACATTTGCTAGTTAGCTGCTTATGATTCAGCTTTAAATCAGCCTTCTTTCTTTGACCATTGAGAGGACGGAAAATATACTGAGGCGCAATGATAGTACCTGTTTTATAGAGGTATTGGTACATTGTTCTATCGATTTGATAAACCTTGGACTGAGTAAGTAAAGTTGAGTCATAGACTAGATTTAAGTTGCTCATGAAGCTACTCCCTTAAACTGACTGACCATAGCAGCTAGTCCGACTTTGTTCGGTTGAATTGCTGTCGGTGTAGATGCACTTATTTGATTTTTTGGTAATGTCTGCACACTGCCCCCACCGGAGAAAATCAACTTCTCTACTGCTGCTGATAATGCTTGTGTTGGTGCATCGTTGGGGATACCAAACATTTGACACAATTCATAAACTGCTAAGTACGAGATAGTTATACGCCGGGATTCGTAAGACGTTTTATCTGACACTCGTTTAGACTCCTGTTGATATTTCTGTTAATAACTTCAATCCAAAAGCATTGATAAATTGGGGATTTTCTAAAACCACAAAGCCCAATGACGCGAGATTTTGATCCACTACTGGCATTCCTACACCACCCCCCCAAGCAACAAGGTATTTAGCTCTATCTAGGTAATTGCTAGAAGTAACAAAGTTGGCGAATTTCTCAATCCTTGTTGACCACCATTCATCCAGACATTGGCTGTATTCTGCTTCAAAATTCTTGCCTGTCAGGTGATTACCGCCATAACTGAAACTGCCTTCTAAAATACCCCGGTTAACTAAAGAAGGGGAGTGTTTAACATCTTTAGACAGCAGACTTACTTTGTCATTTCGCTTGTCGAGTGCTAGAGCGATCATGGACAGTAAAGTACCGCATCCACCTTCGATTAGATGGCGGTCTATGACTGCACCATTGCCGTTAAATACGGTAATTAGCCAAGTTGAGGAACCGATATCAAGGGCGATAGCAATTTCGGACTCTTCTAGGGCTAGGGTTGGTTCTCCGAATAAGCAATGAGCTATGCTGCCAAATCCTTCGGGATAAATGCCTGTAACTGCGATTTCTACTGTTTTGGTGACAATTTCTCGATTTATGGGGTGTTTGTGTTGGAAGGTATGAATACCTTGGACTCTGCGCTTAATTTCTCCTCCCCAGCGTTCTGGGTTGTGGTTACTTAAGCTAATTGCCAGTTTCATGCCATCGGAAATATTGAGAACTGCTAAGTCTGCCAGGATGCTTTCTAATGCCAGTTCTGCTTTTAGAGCCTTATCTTCATGCAGCAGGGTGTGGTCAGCTTGGGCAATAGCCGCAGTTCCCCAAAAAAATTGAGTGTCTTTTAAGTCGAGGCGTGTTCCATTAAACTAAGCGAAACTCTCACGAGTCCCGCTCGTCTTCAGAACCGGACGTGAGACTTTCACCTCATCCGGCTCCTCAATGACTTGGCTCAAGTTATGAGTACCTCTACTACCATCGTTGGCAGTTTTGCTGTCGTGGCAGTGACGATGTAATGATTGGAGGTTGCCGTACCTGTCCTTTCCGCCAACGGAAGTTGGAATGATATGGTCAATTTCGATTAAATCGTCTTCCCTAAAATACAATCCGCAGTGAGCGCACTTACCTTTCTGTTCTTTCAAAAGTTTTGTGACTCTTGTTGGAACTAGGGGGTGTTCTCCTCTTCTAGAACTCCAGTATTTCAGGTTTCCATCGAATGGCGATGCTGTCCCCTTAACTTTGATATGCCTAACAATTGGCTTGCTAGCATGGCTGATTAAGGTTTCGGCTACTTGACCATCTCTAGTTACTGAGAATACCCAGTTGTTGCCGCCTACTGTATTCCAATACTTATTGGCTACCCATGACCCAGATTTACCTGAGTGGCGACGCTTCGCCCATCTGGAAAGCTTTTGGTATACTAGGTAATCAAGCGTAGAGAATGTTTCTTTGCTTACAACTGTCGAATAGTAATTGACCCATCCCCTAATGATGGGGTTGAGTTTTGCTATTAGTGCGGCTTGTGGGGCTGCTTTGTGAGCGTCGATAATTTCTGCGATTGCGTCGTAGTGTTTCTTAATCGCTTTCAAGCTGGGTTTGATGAGTGTTTTAAATCCTAGTAGTTTACCGTTAGTTGATTTTCCTGACTGTTTGTCATCCACCTTGTACTGTCTAACATGGAATCCGAGAAAGTCGAACCCAGAGTTTTTGGTCATTTCTGACTCTTCTAGGCTATTTGTCGGGTTAAACAGGGTTTTCCCTATTCTGGTTTTACTAGGACTCAATTCTAGACCCATTTTTTCTAACCACTTTGAGACTAAATCTCTCATTTCAACGATTTGAGATTTTTTGTTGGCAAGTATTACAAAATCATCGGCATATCTTATTAGGGATATGGTTTGTTGATTTATTCTCTTTTTACCTTTTAGACTATGTGCATAATCTATTACTAGCTGTTCTAGCCCGTGAAGGGCGATATTCGCTAGTAAGGGAGATATTACACCGCCTTGTGGTGTGCCTTCTTTAGTCTCAAAGAATTGTCCATCATCCATTACACCCGATTCCAACCATGCTTTGATAAGTCTGTGCATTGTTGGGAATGTATTGATTTTCTTGAGCAATTCTGAGTGGTTAATTTTATCGAAGCATTTCGATATATCAGCATCTAAAACATACTTAACAGATTGTTTGATGTTGTTAAATATTGCTTCGATTGCATCATGGGCGCTTCTTCCTGGTCGGAATCCATAGCTATTTGGCTCAAAACGAGCTTCCCATTCTGGTTCAAGAGCCAGTTTGGCAAGTGCTTGAGTCGCTCTGTCATGCATAGTGGGAATACCTAGGGGTCGCTTGTCACCGTTGGACTTGGGAATCCAAACACGACGGGTAGCATTAACTTTTTGGTTAATGTTCAAGCTTAGTACCAAAGTAAGTCTAGCCTTGGGGGTTAATGACTTGATGCCGTCAACTCCTGCGGTTTTCTTACCCTGGTTATCCTGGGTTACTTTGCGGACAGATAAGGCTTTTCCGGACCAAGACCTCATCAAGGTTTTTTGGAGTCTGCGTACTGCTAATGTATCACCACGTAGAGAGGCTTGGAATATTCTTTTCTGAAGCTTATAAACAGCACGTTCTAGCTTTCGCCAGTTAATGCTATTCCATTCCACCATCTGATTGCTCAGTGTTTTAGACATATATACTTCCTAATGTGACCATTCCTACCAAATCATCGTGAGTACGTCAGCCTATCTTGACCATTACAGCCAAGCGTTCGCTTCTTACTCAATCTTGCCCGTCAAGGCATCCGGTTAGCACTTACTCAGGTATTCGACCACACTTGCGCCTTGCTCAGTGCGTACCTGAGAGCGTTTGACGGGTTACTTCGTTCCGAATAACAATACTGATACCTTTAGAGTGACACTGTTCACCGAGTTTATCGGGGGTGCTTATTGGTCGGTCAGAAACCCGCCAATCCCTTATCTTTTGCCTTTTGGCGCAGCGTTTCAGCCTGATTTCGCTGTATGCGTTTTACGATGATTCAAACGTGTCTTTCTTTCGTACTCATGGATATCTTGCTCGGCTCCTTACCAGGTTTAGGCTCCCAGTAAGAGCGCCTTTCATTCCCGCTTTACCGATTGATGGCTAGTCTCTACAGTAGGGAAAGGGCTTTCACCTCAGCACTTGAGGGGTAGGATTCACACCTACATTGTTATTCAGTTATCTAGGCTATTACCTAGCAGCTAATCCCCTAGAATCCTTACGGAGCCTAGTTTCTAGCTAACGAATCGCACTTCTACATAACGCACCCAGCACCCATCTTTGGAAATGGTTTCGTGAAGGTGGATGTTGCGGTTGCGAACTAGCGAGTTAGCGGCGGGCATCATCACAGAAAAATCACCGTAGATGGCCTTGCCGTACCCGGCACCGGGGTCTTTACCTGCGATGAGGGCATTTAGTCCAGAATTGGCAAGCGAAGATGCTTGACTGAGCCAAGAATTGGCATTGGTGTATGTAGCTGTCATGGTTCAGAATTTTTAAAAGTCTTGATTTTTCTGGCTTGCGAGAATTTAGAGGCGCTTATCGCCTTAAATTCGCACATCCAGTTTTGGGCAAGCCATAATGTCACTTTCTGGCTTCTATTGCCTTTGTTGGGTGACTACTTTTGGCTTACATATTTACTATAGCTCGAATACTCACATACTCTAATACTCCAAAATGATATTTTCTTATACTTTGGCGATAATTAAGAAAATTAATTAATGAGTATTTGAGCTATGGAGGAAAAGAAAAAACCAGGAAGACCATCAACCAATAAAGATGACCCTGTTTATGTCCGTGCCAGAGTGCCACGAGAACTACACAAATCTTTTAAGCTTGCTTGCACGGAAGATGATTTGGTTATGGAAGATGTAGTCAGGGATTTGATTAAAGACTGGCTTACAAGAAGAGGCAAGAAAAATTCAGCTTAAATTTTAGAGTATTAGAGCTATATAATAAATTTGACTCCTGTTACTTTTCCCCATTTTAAGTTTGAGGTGAGGTTGCAG
Source organism: Tolypothrix sp. PCC 7601 (assembly GCF_025677855.1). Classification (NCBI taxonomy): domain Bacteria; kingdom Bacillati; phylum Cyanobacteriota; class Cyanophyceae; order Nostocales; family Tolypothrichaceae; genus Tolypothrix; species Tolypothrix sp. PCC 7601. Next base: position 22,076 of record NZ_CP064891.1, on the reverse strand, counting down.
GAATAAAAACAACTTGCAGAACCTCAATTGCTCGAAAAACTATCAACTTTTATTAAGTAATTTCAAGTAAAAAAACAAGTCTTGTTATACCAAACAGGACTATAAGTTCTGTAAGATCGGGCAAGAATTCAAATTAAACATACAACGGAGGTAAATATACAACAGCCCCAAAAATTAAAAGGACAAAGAGTCACTAAGTAGTGAACGCTTTGCCCGACAGAGAAAATTAAATATTTCAAATATTGAGAAGCGGGGTTTATCTCTAGAGAACCAAAAAAGTGGATTGGTAGTTGGAAGCTCTAACCACTGATTGGCGAAAGAGATTATTCCGCGCTGCTTACTCATATTATATGAGTTCCTGTGGAAATTTCTATATTTTCACTGCCGAATTTTGCCCCAAAATTTATCAATTTTTTTGCCCAAAAAGATTCTAAATAAGCAAAACAGTAAATCTCATAGATATAAGGTATAGCAGCGCAATAAACCCCTCCAAAGGCACGAAAGCCAAGTTTTGAGGGAAAAAGCTGTGAAAAATAGTAGCTGTGGACTTCAACAAATAGAAGTCACAGAGAGGATCGAGATCATCTCCCGCCCCTCTCACATAGAAGCAACCCACTGGAATGAATGGTTAGCCAGTGCCGTTGACCCAGGAATTATTGAATTAAACGTTATTTCAGTCTCAGGCACAGCCGCCTATGACTATCTGTTCTACGGTCAAAACATCCCCCGCCGTAACGACGGAAGACTTAGGGACTCTGTATTAAAGAAATATCGCCACATCGAAGGACTTTCCTGGTGGTGCAGTGGCATTGACCCACTCAACGATGAAAGCTCAATGCAGTGGGGCTGCATGAAGCCCGATCGCCCCAGGCGAGATCCGAACAAAGTCCATAAAGTCATCAAATACGAACATCCGTTGCGAGTGCCAACACGGGCATTCTTCCTAGCAGTACCGGATTACATTTGGGCTAGTGTAGCCGCACGCTATGAAAAATCCATCAGCGATGAAGATAAAGCTAATGGTTTCTGGCACTGGGTATGGAAATATAACATCCCAATTGTAATTTGTGAGGGAGCCAAAAAAGCCGGGGCGTTACTTACTTTGGGCTATGCCGCAATCGCGCTCCCTGGTGTCAACGGCGGCTACCGCAGCCCCAAAGATGAATTTGGGCAATTCATAGGCGAAAAACATCTGATTCCAGAGCTGCAACACTTCGCCACACTGGGGCGTGTTTTCACCATCTGCTTTGACCACGACACCAAACCAGAAACAGTGCAACGGGTGAACATTGCCATCGCCCAAACTGCCAAACTGTTAACCAAGTGCGGCGGTCAAATCCAAGTTACAGAATGGAATTACCCAGAAAAAGGCATTGACGACCTCATCGCCTTCCGGGGGCCAGCTGTAGCCCAAGAAATAATTGCATCAGCTAAAACCCTTGAACAATGGCTTGCTAAACAATACAGCCGCCTATCCTATGAAGCCGCCCTAGTTCTCAATCAGCAATACTTAGGCCACCTGCCCATCCCAGATAGCGCCCAACTCATTGGCTTAAAAGCCCCCAAAGGCACAGGCAAAACTGAATCATTAGCCCCCATAGTCGCAGATGCAATCGCCAACGGTCAACCCGTCATCCTGTTATCCCACAGAGTTCAGTTAGCCCAAGCGATCGCTGACAGAGTAGGTATCCCCTACGTCACCGAAGTCAGAAACTCCGAAACCGGCAGCTTACTTGGCTTTGCCCTGTGCGTAGACAGCTTACACCCCCATAGCCAAGCCAAATTTAACGCCATCAACTGGAGAGAACCCCTAGTGATCATTGACGAAGCCGAGCAAGTTATTTGGCACGCCCTCACCGCCGCCACCGAAGTGAAAAAGCATCGCGTAGAAGTCCTCAAACAACTGTCCCAGCTGCTCAAAAACGCCCTTTCCCCTGGACGCGGTAAAGTGATCATCGCCGATGCCGACTTGTCCGACTTATCAGTAGAACTAGTCACAGGTTTAGCCAATGTCAACATTAAACCTTGGATAGTCGTCAACACCTGGAAAGGTAAACCTTGGAAAATCCACAACTACAACCAAAAAAATCCAGTTGACTGGTTAGCCGCCCTAGAAAGCGAAATTCAAAACGGCGGCAGAGTTTTCATCGCCGTGGATGGACAAAAAGCTAAATCCAAGTGGGGAACAAAAGTACTAGCAGCCAGGTTAGACAAACAATTCCCTTTCCTCAAAATACTTCGCATTGACTCAGAAACAATTGCCGACCCCCAACACCCCGCTTACGGCTGCATTAGCCACCTGAATACAGTGCTACTAGCCTATGATATTGTCATCGTCTCCCCATCCATTGGCACAGGAGTCAGCATTGACATCAAAGGGCATTTTACCAGCGTTTGGGGATGCTTCCAGGGCGTAGCCGCCGAAAATTCCACCCGGCAAGCTTTAGCCCGTGTACGTGAAGATGTGCCGCGCCATATTTGGGTAGCACCGCATGGCTTAGGACAAATCGGCAACGGTGCCATTAACCTGAAATCACTTTTAGCCAGCGAACATCAACGCTTTCAAGCTAACTTGCAGCTGCTGCAAAATGCGGCATTAATTATCAACGATGAAATCGACATTAACCGCACTGCCTTAAACGTCTGGGGGAAAATGGCTTGTCGGATTAACACCGGAATGATAGCCTACCGTGATGCCGTGCTGGAAGGATTACGCGAAGAAGGCCATCTGATTATCGATGCCACCGACAGCGAAAATGCTGACAAATTACTTCACGAAATCACCGCCGTTAAAGAATCAGTTTACAGCGCTGAATGTGAAGCCATAGCTGATGCTGACATAGAGGAAATGACTAAAACCAAATATGAGGCACTGCAACAGCAACGCACAAAAACCACTTCAGAACGCTACCAAGAACGTAAATATAATTTACAGCAACGTTACGGTGTAGACATTACCCCCAAACTAGTAGCAAAGGACGATGACGGCTACTACCCCCAACTAAAACTACATTATTATCTGACAGTTGGCAGAAAATTTGTCAGCGAACGAGACCGACAGTTAGGTGAAAAAATGCTGCAAGCTAAAAGCGCCTGGCTACCAGATTTTAACGGCGGTCAACTTGGTTTAATCATTACAGCATTAGAAGTGTTAGGCATCCCTAATTTTCTCCCCACTGACCGAGAACTGCGGGGAAATGATGAGGATTTAATCACAATGGCTAACCATGCGCTGCACTTTAAGTGGCAAGTAAAAACCGTGCTAGGTATTACCCTAAATGACCAAGATAGCCCAGTTGTAATTTTGCGGCGCTTGCTCAAAAAGATAGGACTTAAACTAGAATATCTCGGTCGAGATGGCAGCGGCGAACGCCAGCGAATTTACCGTGTGGTTGGTGACGATGATGGACGCGATGCTATTTTCCGTTATTGGTTAGCCAAAGATTCACCCCAATTTACCCAAGTCACCCCACCAGATAAACGTCCACTAACGGTATCTATAGAGATAACAGATCCATTGGACAATCAAGTAAACTCAACACAGATAAAGCAGGAACCACAAGGCATTAACTCAGGCATTAACTCCCTTTGATAACATCTCGCGGCTCCTTGACCCCCCGACTTGGTTAAGAAATTTATCTGTTAAGGCGAGCAGGGGGAGCTGGGGTAGCAGGGGGAGCGGGGGGAGAGAAGAGCCATTAAACAGTAAGTTTCTTTCCCCCCCAGCCTCAAGAGCCTCCTCAGATCCCCTAGCTTATTTTCTCCGCTTAGGGTCAGTACCAAGATAGCGTTCAACCCGCTGTAGCTTGGTATTAGTAAAGCCAGTACGCTGCCAAATAGCTTGTAAATAGTCGTGGATATCGTCTGATATCCTCACCGGAATAAACAGATTAAGAATAAAAAAAATCGACAAAGTAGAAAAAGCTGTAAACATGCCAATCGTGCCATATTTACTGATAGGTTCAGAGCGATAAACCTCTTTCTCTATCGTGATAGGTTTCGGAGGTGGAGTATTCCTCAACTCTTGAATCACTGTAGTCAACCTGTTCGTGTGACTCACTAGGTCGTTCCAATTCGACTTGAGCGCGGCGACTTCGCTCCTCAGTCCTTTGAACTCTAAGTTCTCTAACATGGGCGACGATGTGGGAGTATTCTGTAACTGCGACATGAAGAGAGTCAATTGCTGCATTAAATCTGCATTGTTCTTCTCTAACTCGTTGGAGGAGAGATTCTGAGTCTTCAATTCCGTCGTCAGCATTTCGATAGTCACCATCGCCTTGCTGAGAAGTTGATTCTGAATAAGATTCGTCTGTGCCCATGCTTGTAACTCCGCCCTATCCCTTTCGCGTTCAGTTTTTTGCGACTGCTTAAAACTTTCAAATTCCTTATATAATCTGCCCAGTGCCGTTTTAACTTCTCCTAATTCACTGAACTCTACTGAATTGTTATTTGCAGTAGAGGAGTTGTTATTATTCTTGCCGTTGCTATTATTCATAACTCACGTACCAAGATTACTTTTTTGGGGCATGGTGTAGCCAAAGCCTGACCCTATATCAAGCCCAAACCTCTGATTTCTTATCTATCCGTCATTGCTATTACCGTCATTACTCAGTAGCTTTCTTCTGACCCCGACGAGAAGAAGACACAGTTACTTTTGACTGGCCTGAAGCCTTTGCTTTTGATGACGTAGTTTCCTGCTTCTCTGGCTTATTACTCTGAGATGTCTGCAACCCTAAATAAACCTCAGCCTTTTCAATCTCAGGTTTAGCCAGATCCAAAAACCCACTCACCAGTAGATAATCCCCAAACGGAAAACCATTCTCTTCCGTCGCCGCCGAATAAGGCAGACCCTTCTCAATCAACATATCAAAAGTTGAATACTCCAACTCAGGCATCTCAATCTCAATGCCTTGTAACTCTGATATAGTTGCCCTAGTCTTGCTATTCTCCCAACGTAGAAAACCCAACCCCTTATCCCAACACAGATTCTTTACCACCACATAATCAGCCTGATTACCGCAGAACTCCAACATTGCCTTCAAGCTAGTAATCACTGAATAACCCAAATTCAACACCGTCACCAGAGTCACCCGATAACCCAAATCCCCAGCAATCTTAAACAACCCAAACTTCCCAATAATCTCTCTAGTTTTATTCCCGCTAGCCCCTGGCATATCTACCACAACCACATCAGGAGTATCGGCTTTTACTTCCGTAAAAAATCTCTTCGCTTCAGCCACTTCGATAAAGTTTAACAACCGGACACCAGAGCCAAAACTTTGATAATACTCATAGAGTTCTGGATTCTCCGTATCAGCATCATAAGCTAGATAATTAATTCCCAACGAATGCATTACATCCAAAAGTAAACGAGTAAAAGCAGTCTTACCAGTACCGCCCTTACCGCCCAAAATCATCACAATGCGTTTCATAAATCACTCCTATCAGTGATATTGAACTGGGATTGAGTCTTAGTCCCAGCTTTTTTCCTTTTAGTAGTTTGAGGTTTAGATTCATGTGATAACTCAACAGCAGAGTCTGCCGATAAACCATCTGAATTTACATCTGACTCAATCGGTGAGACACCATCATTAGTTGCAGTGTCTACAGAAGTTAAATCAGAGTCAGAGTTTGAATCAGAAACAGTAGCAGTAGACTCAGGATGACTGTTGTTTGACGCAGTAGATGCTAATGCCCTTTTATGAAAACTCTTAATACCACTAGCCGCTAGTTCCACACTATGCCCCTTGAAAACCTCAGCAACATCCTCATAGGAGTAGCCAGCGTCCAACATATCCTGAATAGGTTTAGCCAAACTTTTAACCAACTCTTCCAGACTGATAGTTTTCGGAGTAGCCGCCTTTTGTTTAAGACTAGCTTGGATATCTTCTACTTTGGATAAAGGAACAGCTTTAGGTTTACGGGGCATAGTTAGGTTAATGAGGGTGTGGGGTATAGGGTGTAGGGTGTAGGAATTCCCCTCAATTCAATGATGGGATTTAACCATGTAGGTAACGGCACAGGGTGTAAAAAAAAAGATGATTTGATGCACTTTTCTCTATAGCCCACACCCTATTCTCTAACTCCTAGCTTCTACACCCTAATTTTAGTTAGTAACAAATTATCCCATTGTAAGAAAACTCTCTCACAAGAAACTTTAAGATTCTTGTTGTCATGTGACGAAAAGAAACAAAAAGAAGTTACTCGATAAGTACAGTAGACTAGTGTAAAAAAGCAGTAACAGCGTCATTAAAGCCCAGCAGAATCCCATCTCTCACCAGATTGTTTAACAGACCATGACTCCAGTTACACAGGGCAGCACATCCACTTTACCCGCAGTGTCCCACAGTCACGTACTCCCCCAAATCCGCGTGTAGCCCCGTGGTTCTCGTTACCCCAACCCCGTCGCGAAGACAGAGGCAAGCAATACGCCTTAACGCGCTCCGCGCTGCTTTTACCTGCGGTAAAAGAGGCGTTCATTGCTTGTTGGGGGTGTCCCCCAAACCCCCTTTAAAGAGGTATTGTCAAGGGGTAAAGGAGTCCAAAAAGTTCCGGGTGATTCGCCTACCTGCGCGGCACTTCGTGCCATAGCAGCTACAGCAAATCACCCGGTTAAAAAATAAAAATTCAAATATAAAAAGTCCCAGTTATGCAGCCAAACCCACGCACCAACCTGAGTAATCAACTAGCTGACGCACTAAGTAATCGGATAGTAGAGCCAGATACAAAGAGAGAAATAACCATTACCTTTAGGGTAAGCACTGCCGAAAAAACTAGGCTAGAACAACGATGCAATGGAGTGGTGCAGAGTGACTATATTAGAGCGAGATTATTTGATTACCCTTTACCCCAACCAAAATTGACTATCCCTGAAGTCAACAGACAGACTATCTACGAACTAAAAAAAATTGGGAATAACCTCAACCAACAAACCAAAGCCATCAACGAAGCAGTAAAGATTGGTAGCCAACCTCTCACCAGTAACGTCAAAGAATATCTGCAAACAATCAAAGAACTAATAGCCCTATTAGAAGAAACTCACGCCAGCCTATCTCAGCCAATACCAGACGAGGATTAGCGAAATGATTACCAAAATTAAAGCCAATAAATCATTTCGTGGCACTACCAAATACGTACTAGAGAAAGAGAAAGCCCAGATTATTGGCGGCAATATGTACGGGAGAATCACCGATAAATTAGTAGAGCAGTTCACCCTATCAGCCCACCTCAACCCCCAACTAAAAGACCCCTGTTATCACCTTATGCTCAGTGTACCGAAAATTGACAGAGATTTAAATGATGACGAATTAGCTAATCTTTCTCAACGTCACTTTGCAAATGTCATTGTGCTATCACGGCTAAAAGGTGATGAAGCCCAAGTCAAACAACCTGATAAAAGGATATCTGACACCAAGTTAAACCAGCTAGTTGATGAATTTATAGAAACAGAACTACCAGCCTATGACTTTTTCATAGCCCGACACTCAGACAAAAAACACGACCACACCCACATCGTTGCATCTAGAGTCAATAACCTAGACGGTAAATCCATTCGTACCTGGAATAATTACGCCCATTCGGAACACTCAGCCCGACTGTTAGAGCGAGAATTTCAGCTAACTCCAGTACAGAGTAGTTGGGAAAGTAAACGGAAAGCTATGACTCGAAACCAACTGGAACGGGTCGAGAGTATGGGGCTTCCTGGTGAAGAAATAATGCGCCGAGCGATTGAAAAAGTAGCAGTGAATAAACCCACAATGCCAGAGTTTATTGAGCGATTATGGTCAGAGCATCAAGTCAAAGCCATCATTAGTTATTACAATAATGGCGGAGTCAGAGGCATTAAGTTTGGTATTGATATCGGCTCAGTTAATGAAGATGGTTCGCCCCGACTACTGTGGAAACAGGGAGGTAATCTCAATAAATACAAATGCTCATTTAGTAAACTTCAGACAGAATTAGGCGTAAATTATCAACCATTACGAGATGACGCAGAAATTAAACGCCTCATTGACCTCATAGAATCAGCCCCAATTCCGCGAATTAATCAGCCAATAATAGAGCAAAAAACATCTAATATAACTACAGATAATCAGGAAATAATCCCCAAACAATCCGAGGCTATACCGTCAATTAAAGCCCCAATAACCCAGGGTCAATCATTAGAGTTATACAGGCATTACAGCCTAGAATTAGAGAAGGAATTGGTCACAGACAGAGATAAACAAGTAGCGGTCAGAGCCATAAAAGATGGGAAAACCGACCCAGAAGTTGCAGAAATACTCAAAGCCAGCCCTGCTAATTGGAATCAAGAAGAAGCCAGAGCATTAGTATTGATTGCTAAAAATCAGTTAGCCAAACAGCAACCATCACCTGAAGGACAACGAGTAGAACAACAGCAATTAAAACAAGAATTATTAGCTATAGCTGTCCCCGTAGGTGTGGAGTTAATCAATCACTTAATCGAAGATACTGGTAAAGATAGCCTGAAGTTTAAACACTCTACTCTGTCAAAACAGGGTAGAGAATTAGTGTTTACTCATGATGAACGAGGTGAGGTATTTCGTGTCCAAGTCAACCGTAACCCTCAAAGTGAGATTGAGTATTCCATAGTGAATATAGGTGAAGTAAAGCCGTCAGATATTGAGACTTGGCAAAAAGCCGAGCAGATATTGCTTGACTATATAGAGCAAGAACAACAGCAATCAAGAACTAGAGATAGAGGATTATCCTTATAAACAATGCAGGGGACAGAATTGAGAACCAATGGCGATTTTTAGCACAGTTTTGACCGTAAAAACTATTACATTTCATTGGTATTACTTTACAAGCCATACTGAAACTGCAACAGTGAAATTTTGAGACAGAAGAAATTGAAGTCCAAGTTACAGTTTGGTAAGGTTGAGATGAATCAAGCTGAACAATTGCAAGATCAGTATGTCAAAGTCGGCTCTGTAAATACCCGATATTGGCAAGCGGGAGATTCAGGCAGCACGGTCATTTTGCTTCATGGTGGTGGCGGCTACATTGAGTTGTGGAAGTACAATATCCTTGAATTAGCCAAACATCATCGCGTTTATGCGTTTGATATGGTGGGTGCAGGTCGTTCCGATAAACCCGATGCTGCTCATTACACCTTTGACTTCATGGCTCAGTTCACGCGAGATTTCATGAAGGTTTTAGAGATACCCAAGGCAAATTTGATTGGAACTTCTGCGGGCGGTGGAGTAGCACTCACTTTAACGTTGAACTTCCCACAATTAGTTGAGCGACTAATTCTGGTTGGCAGTGCGGGTCTAGGGAAAGAACTTAATTTTCTGCTTCGAGTTACCACAATTCCTGGTTTAGCTAAGTTGTTTAGTTCACCAAGCAAATCAGGTGTAGCGATGTTGTGTAAACAGGCAGTGTACGACTCAAAACTAATCACTGATGAAATTGTCGAAGAGTTTTATCAAATGGCAACGCTTCCAGGAGCAGCAGAAGCAACATTAAATCTAGGTCGTTCAAACTTTAATATCTGGGGGCAATTCTATCAGTCAATTGCTGACAGATTGCATACTATCGAGGTTCCGACCCTAATTATTTGGGGCAGACAAGATCCGATGGTTCCTGTAATCCATGCTCAGAATGCCGTTAAGATTATTTCTAATGCTCAGTTGGAGATTATTGAAGAGTGCGGTCATTGGAGTCCAATCGAGCATCCACAAAAATTCAATCAGCTAGTTCTAGAGTTTCTATCATAATTTTTGAATTGGTTGACGGTTGCCAGCCAGCTAACAAGTCAATGAAGCGGCGATTTGAAAACTCGCGCTTCGTTCTAGGGGTTTTAGTCGATGAGTCGTGTTGAAAGACGAACTCGTTGCCGCTATCGCCGCCTAATTGCAACGAGTTCTTAAATCTTCTTAAATATTAGTATCAGTTCTATATAGAAATAAACCTATGCTTTACTATCAATAATCAATCAATTACTTATAGATTTTGTTGCAAGTAAGAAACTGAGTTAAGAAAAATTTGATTAGTTCGCTCAATATCTTTACCTATAAGGTTTGTGAGAGCCATTATGTCGCAACTTCCTTGCGCGGTCGCTCCTCTCCAAACCCTTGTCAACAAAGCTTTTCAGCTTAGTTATCAAACTTTTTCTTACTTTTATTTCTTACTTATACTGATATTCATAAATAAAATATTCATATTACCTTCAATATCATTGCCTTTACTCTATATATAGAACTTAATTAAGTAACTAAGTTAAGTAATTAAGTTAATCAAATGATTATTAGTACATCTCACCTATTGGTGAAGCCCATTGTTCACAAATGTATAGCATCTGACATTGCTGACGCTTATACTCAAATAAGTTAAGTAATTGAGTTCCTTAAATGCCAGTGATCTCGTTTTGTAATCAAAAAGGAGGATGCGGCAAGACTACTGCTGCCGTGCATTTTGCTTTTTGGCTGCATAGAAAACGTAAAAAAGTCCATTTCATTGATGCTGATGCTCAAGCGAGTGGTTCTTTTTGGATGTCCGCCCTTGCTAATGTCATCCCGACATCCAAAATTATTGATGCAAATGACTTAATTGAACAACTGCCAGTTTTGGCAGAAAACTATGCGTTTGTAGTTGTAGATGGAGCGCCGAATGTTACTGAATCAACACGCGCAATTTTATGTTTATCAAATGTCTCAGTAACTCCGATTCAACCAACAGGATTAGATTTACATTCTGCAAGTGAGGCAATTCGCTTAATTAAATCAGCCCAAAAAATATCTGGTGGTTTACCTCTGCCTGCAATATTTCTTTCTCGTGCTGCTAAAAATACTCGGCTAAAAAATGAAGCACTGGCTTTTTTAAATGAAATACCAGGGGTCAACTTATTAAAAACTGTAATTCACAATCGACAAGCTATTGCTGATTCTTTTTCTCAAGATACAACTGTTTGGTCAATGAAAGGGGCTAAAGAAGCTGCCGAAGAATTTGATTCCTTATGCCAAGAAATTTGGAGTTTACTTAAATGACTAATAAACGAAAACCATTAAACGAGAAACTTGATAAATTTATCTTTGGTAGAGAAGAAGAAAATGGTAAACCTGCGGATGATTCTAAAAAACCTAGACAGTCAGAGCAGAATTTAGAAAAAGAATCAAGTGACTTATTAGACAAATTAACTAAGGATTCACCCCGTCAAGAAAAACCTATTCGAGTTAGTTTGGATTTGTCTCCAGATATGCACAAAAAGCTAACTAACCTCGCTAATCGAACTGGTAGAAAGAAATCAGAAATTCTGAGAATCCTTCTAGAGCAAGCATTTGAAGAAATTAATATTGAGTAGTTAAGCAACTCAGTTACTTAACTGACTTACTTAACTCAAATAAATTGTGCTTTCACTTTCAGTATTAATTTAATGGAAGCTTTACCCGATAATTGGGCAGATATTCAACCTGATACTGTATATTTTTCAATCAGTGGTCTGCTAGTTTCATTCGCAAGTGAACTGCTAGAAGCGACTGTGATTGGGTTTTAAATAGTAGGGCTTAAACTGGTACATAAAAATGCACCAAATGCCCAAAAAGTTATGGCTATTAGTAGAAGTATCAATGTTGAGGATCTAAGTGTAGAGAACATGGAGTTGCTAGCTGCGATCGAAGTTGAAGTGGAGCTTGTTATTCAGCATTCTCGTAATTTGCGGAATATTGTAGTCAAGCACCTTGAGTTACCTTTTTTGAATTTTAGAGTAACTCCAGATTCCACAATTGGCGGTTGTCCAATCGAAGCACTCGATATTCCACCAAGGGCAAGTCATCCAAATGGGGAACCTAGCTATGATTTGTTGAATTTCCGACTAAAGACTAAGTTAGACTGTTCTAATTTCCACCCTGGACAAAAAGTTTTGGTTGAAAAGCTTCTGCTGCTTGAGTAGTTTGAGATGGTTAAAAGCGATCACTAGACAGTCCCCCAAGAGTGTAATGTCGTCTTCCCCATATAACACGACATCACAGATGGCGATCGCGATTGGGGTTAATTTTTGCTTGGATACCTTACAGTCATTGCATTTCGCTCTGATGTTGTCAAAATCCCAAATGCCGACTATAAGGGGCGAAAGAAGCAAAGATACTGGCTTGGAAATCTATTTTTAGTTGAAGTAATGGCTCAGGTCGAGTACCTTGTGCCTGTTTTAAAATAATCAGTCTGTAAAATAGATTTTATTCTTATAAAGTACATTTTATTTATGTTTTCCAAGGAAGATAGTAACTGGGATTTGTCCGTTGATGACCGTAGTGGTCAACGGATGCTTGTTGTCGAGGTGAAGACTAAACGTAATGCCTCAAGAGAGTGGGCTGCACAGCTCCGACGCAATATTCTCGCCCACGGTACTTTTCCGAAAGCTCCTTATTTCCTGATGGTCTTTCCAGATCGCTTCTATTTATGGACGGGTGCTGATGACCAACTCAAGCAGAGCGAACCAAATTACAGTATTGATGCCCGCCCTATTCTTCAGCCTTATTTTGAACAGGCTGGAGTAAGTGAGGACAAAATCAGTGGTGAGAGCTTTGAACTGATTGTGGCATCGTGGCTAGGGAAAATCATTCATGCGTCCGAACCCCTTGAGGATACCGATACATCGCAACAATGGCTGATAGAATCAGGGCTGTATGATGCTATAACGGGAGGGAAATTCGAGCATACGGCTGCTGCGTGAATATTTACGTTGAAACTAACTTTGTTCTGGAACTAGCCTTTCAACAGGAACAGTGTACCAGCTGCGAACAAATTTTGCAGCTATGTGAAGCAGGGCATGGTCAACTGGTCATTCCAGCCTATAGTCTAGCTGAACCTCATGAAAAACTCAGTCGCCAAGCCAGGAACCGCAAGGATATCCAACAAGCCCTCGATCTTGAGTTGCGGCAACTATCGCGCACAGCCTCTTACATGAATCGTATCCGCAGTATTCAAGACATTTCTTTATTGTTGGTGCAAAGTAATGAGGAAGAAAGGGATCGCTTTGTGCAGTATCGGGAGCGGCTATTAAAAATTGCCCAAGTCATTCCCCTGACTGCCGACATTCTTTCTGAGGCAGCGGCTTGTGAAAGTCCTTATGATCTCAGCCCTCAAGATGCTCTTGTCTATGCTTCAGTTATTACCCATCTGCGTCAACATTCACCCCTTTCAGCGTGTTTTCTTAATCGTAACTCCAAAGATTTTGATAGTCCTGACATCGTTGATGAACTCAATAGCTTGAATTGCAGGATGATACCAAGGTTTGATCATGGCTATGCTTTCATTCAATCGCGTCTATCACCGTAAACCCCAAAGAATACTGTTGACGAATTCGGGAAACGCTTATGCAGAGTGGATGGCTTGAGGAGTAAAGCAATGGAGTTGTATGACCCCAAGCAGAGTTTTAAAGTTTGCGTTTTGTTGAAAGGAGAGTGACACAAGCAACTTATAACCGCCAAACACAGGAGTGCTTGGTTCAATTTAGCAACAAAATTAATCTGAATGAATCTCCGCTTCCTCAACACCAAAGGCGTGATCGCCCCCTGGTTATATGGGAAACTTACTAGGGAGCGATCACCGATAATAGAACTTATCGGTTTCGCTGACACCAGAGGCAAACGCGCACCGTTTCAGTCCATTTCCCAATGCTGCTTTACGCGAATTGCCAATTAAGAGCGCTAAGTTTATGCTGTTATCCAAACAGTCTGCCAGTCTGACCGCCGACTATGACCAAAATCGACCGAGTGCCAGTAGCCCAGCTTCCTGATAAGTACGGAATTGTTAAATCCGTCCTCTATGACCGCATAAATCGGTTAGGCATCAAGCCAACCAAAATTGGCAATAAGTCTTACATCAGTGGAGAGCAGTTAGAATTGCTGGATCTGCTAGACACTCACATGAAAACGGGAGGCAGTATGGCGGAGTTCGCTGACCGTTATGCCAGTCAGGGAGGCACTCAGCAGGAGGATTTTGATTCTTACACGGAGTCTGCCAGTCAGGGAGACGCTCAGTTAACAGTGACCGGACTGACCGCCAGTCAATTCGGTCAACTGCCACAACTGATTGAAGGTTTGGTTACAAGGCTGATTCCCGCTATCGTCCGCCAGCTTCCGGCATTAGCTCCTGACCCAGTTGCTCACTTGAGAGCATTAGAAGAAGCTTATAAGAATGGTTGGCTCCTCAGCACTCAAGAACTGGCCGCTCTACTGAAATTATCTCCTTCTACTGTTCGCGGATACGGTACACAGTTTGAAGATGCAGGTTTTGTCTTTACCAGGGCAGGAACTAGGAAGCGAGGAGAAGTCGCGTGGTCGATTGGAAAGCGCAGAAAATCCAAATAAATTTAGGGACTAAGTAAAAAGTAAGCAACGCTATTTTATTCAAACAGAAATTATTGTGCTGCAAGCATCTTTTTTAGTTCGACTGCGTAGCTTTATTGCTCGGTCGCACCTCAAGTCCAAAAAAGACCTGATTGCAAAGTGACAATTTGCAATTACCTTAACCTCTCACGGATGGCATCAAAATGAATTTTTGATAATTTTATAGTTTTATATGTTTGTATAGTACTATATTAATTACAAGCGATGAATTGTCATATTAAGACATGAGTGAAAAAAAGCATGAAACAGATGGAGTAAAGCTTTCAGCCTTAGAAGAGGATATTCTCACTCTGCTACGAGGATTAGAGATGTATGGGCTGGAAATATTGGATGGATTAAATGACGGTAGACCCATTCCAATTGGATTCGGAAGTTTGTACCCTACATTGAACAGACTTGAGAAGAAGGGATTAGTTAGTTGGAAATGGGGTGACGAGCAAGATGAAACAGGTGGAGCTAGGCGTAAATACTACAAAGTAACGGGTTTAGGAGCAAACGTGCTAAGGGAAGTTCAAGAATACCGCGAGAAATTAGCTAATCGTGGTGCAGCACAAGGTCAACCTGGCCTGCAAGGAACTTAAACAGATGGAACAATCAGACGAAGTTTATTTTGACAATTTTGAAAAATTCATACAGGAATGCCTGGAACGGCAGTTCCAGCCGGAGATGGAGCAGCCGAAACTGCCGGAGCTAAAGCCGCAGAAACTGCTGTTGAGCCTAACGTTGAAGCAGAAACTGCCGGAGCTAAAGCCGCAGAAACTGCTGTTGAGCCTAACGTTGAATATGGGGCTGTTACAGATGTTGTTCCTGGTTCTAGGGCTGGGGTTGGTTCTAGGGTTGGTGTTGGTTCTAGGGTTGGCGTTGGTTCTAGGGTTGGCGTTGGTTCTAGGGTTAGGGTTAGGGCAGGGATTAGGACTGTTTCTGGTACTGTGGCTAGGGTTCTGTTTGGTGTTATGGGCATTCGCCCCAAAGGATGGAATCTTCGGCCCGTGGCTTCGGTGTTTGGGGTTGCTGCTAGAGTTGGTTCTGCTTTTGGTTATAGGACTGGGGTTGGTTCTGGGGTTTGTGGTAGCGCATGATCTGTTCCTGGGGTTGGTTCTGGGTTTAATGTTCTTGCTAGGGTTGGTTCTACTTTTGATTGTGTTAGTTCTGGTGCAAAAACAGAGGAATCGACAGCGACTAGTAGAACTGAAAGGCTTTCTAGCTAGTCTACTTCCCGAGGATTGGCAGGCTGACTTGAATGATTGGCGTTATCAACAACTTGTTCAGAAGAAAAAACCTAAACTATGGGTCAACATTATGACTGGCTTTCACTTGTTAGGGATGTTCAAAGCCTACCTTCAAATTCAGGTAGAAAATATGTGGCCCTACAAAAGAAACCAAGGTTAAAGAATCCAATAAGTCAGATCGATCAAAATGGGTCGGAACTCTTAAGAGTTCCAGCTACCAAAACCCATGAAAAAGGCTGATATAACTGGGTTAGCAGGTTAAGCAACTGGCATTAATGCTCAACTACAGGAATAACGTAGATTGACAGTCTCTAAATTAGAACACTTGCTTGAGAGCTTACTAAATAACCAGGCTGGTTTCAAAAATCACAACGAAAGGATGAACAAGCTATGCAAGACAAAAACTCATTTGCTATTACACCCCATTTGCAAGATAAACCAATGAACCAACTTGTAACAACAGCAAGAACACAGAGTATTGTAGTCTCTTATGATATCTCAAAACAATGGTATGAAGAGCGCTCTCGACAAGCTAAATGGAGCTTTAACACTGCTATTACTCTAGCAATAGTAGCTGGAAGTTTTGGTGTTTTAACTGCTGTCTCATTGTCGAAAGGAAACATAACGGCATCTGTAGCAACAGCAACAATATCTCTTGTTTCCGGCGTTGCTACCAGACGCTCTTTTGATTTGTTCAAAGAGGCCAACCAAAGATTAGATGAGGCAGCAAAAACACTTTTAGAAGAGTAGTCAATTACAATAGGGAGTCTGCCAGGATACCAGATACAATTCGTTTACTCGAACGGGGCGAAAGTCCCTGTCACATGGTTGCTATCGCCAAAATCTAACTGAATAATGAAGCGTTTTCTAGATCCTTTTAATTCTGCTAAATAGAGCTATTGGGCATTGAGCCGACATCCCTGAAAGATTCTGCAATTTGGCACCCATTGAACTGAAGTTCTAACAAGTGGCAACGTATTCAATCCAACCCATCCATCAATAATTCAGACATTTCCAGTTGGTCACGATTGCGGTTGTCGTCGTAAATTTGGAGCGTATTTAGTTTAGCGTGTCTGCTGAGTTTCTGAGCTTTACGCACATTGCCATCAGTTTTTTCAAGTACAGCAGTGATAGCACTGTGGCGGCATCGGTGCGGCGACATATGTTTTTCAACCCCAGCCCGTTTAAACAAGCGTTTGACTATTTTATAGATACCATCCCCGGTTAACCTGTGACCTTCTGCATAAAAATCAACCGAAGTAAACAACGGGCGGGACGAAGACATATCGCCACCACGGGCAATCAACCAGTCAGTAATCGCTATGACAGTGACTTTTGGCAAATTAACTGTCTCTCGGACTTGCTTGCCCTTACTCAAAATTGATAGCGTTCCCTTAGTACCGTCAAAATGTCTCAAGTCCAAGGTGCTGACCTCATTTCTCCTCAGCGCATTACCCCACAGCAGCAGCAACAAAGCATAGTCCCGCTTCCCCACTAACGTCGAGCGATCGCACTCTTTAATTACGCTCAAAAATTCTTGTTCGCTGACACCGCTAGTATCGCGGTAAGCCTGCACTGGAATACTATCCACATCCACCGCATAGTTGCACACCCCCAGCTTTCGCCCGTAGGCCACCAGAGATTTTATTGCCGCCAGTCGGCGGTTAATCGTGTTAGGTGCTAATCCAGCTGACGCAAGTATGGCTCTATATTTAGTCACTACCAGCGTGGCTTTGTGACCGTCCAGGTGTAAAAACTCCAAGATAGAATCCCGATTCGGGCGCAGTCCCGTCATGCGCGTAAAAAAATCCGTGATATCTTTGCGGTAAGCCCGACGAGTTCCCTCACTATTTTTAGATTTCAGCAGTTCCTCCAAAACATCGGGTTCAGAGTCAATGACACCAGCAAAGTACGCCTCAATATTGGCACTGAGGGCATTTTCTAATTTTTGGACTACAACTAACTCGACTGGTTCTGTATCTTTGCTCATGACTCCCCGCAAGCTACGGTATTGAGAATGGTGGTTTCCAATACCGTCCTTTATTATGCAGCTGTTGGGGTACAGTGAAGGGGTTTTTCTCTGGTTGCGGCTTGCTCCCATAGCGTCGGTTGATAAATCGTTGCTATCAGCGAGTGATATCAACTTTTGGCAACATCTGACGGCGTACATGCTTAAGTTACACAGGGCAGGAACATCAGTGAGAGGTTAGAGTGATTGCACTTTTGTCAAGAGGATGTAGGAAAAGGGGCTAAATCCAGTTTGTAGACTGGCTTTCGGAGATATTTAACTACGCCTAAGTCTTGATTCTCTGGGGCCGCAAAGTACTTAATGGGGTTATCTGCTTTACCTTGATCGTAAGCGACACGCCCCTTAAAACTTATTTATCACTCAATTTATTTGTTCTCTGGTAACTTCGGTGCTTGGTGTTCAGGTACGGGAGGACGATTTTTTATCTCTGGCACATCACTTGAAACAATCTTCGATGCAAATAGAATTGATAAAACGCCAATTGCTATAGCAATCTGTATGTAAAACTCAAAACTGTCAGCACGAGCAACCCCACGTTGAAGAATACGCCAACACTTTTTAAATAGTCCTTGGTTTTGTTTTAAAGCTTCCCAAGCGTTCTTGGGTATAAAATGTTCAATTTCAATGACATAGTTTTTTATGCCATTGCTAGATGCTTCACTAACTAAGGAATAGACGATAGCATCACCATTCTTAAATCGGTAAGTTCGCATCTCTCCAACGTTTAGACCACTGAAATAACTATCATCAACATGGAGCAATCTTTCAAAATGCTCATACGCAGATTTAAATTCACAGTTCTGGTGAATTTGAGGATTTACATTAACTTGAATGTTAACTGTTTGCTCGATGTTCATGGGGTTAGAATTGACTTAGTGTTTATTAACTTGCTGCTTGGTTTCTCTAGGCAGCTTTTCATTTAAAAGTGCCGATTTGTAATGGTAACTATGAAGACTAAAGCATTGCGAAGCCCTCAAACCATGCCCATAGGTGTAGATGTAGCGGTGCGATGTAGAAGTTGAGTGTTAGAGGATAAAGTAAATGTCGGTTAACCCATAATATTGCCGCAACTGATGTAACTTAAAGGATAAAGTTGTCGCTTAAAGGATAAGGTGACCGTTTTAAAAGGATAAAATGGCCGCAGAACAAAACCTATAGATTATTTGGTGCAACAATTTAATACGGCACAGCAAGGGTTTGAAGCTCCTAAATTTCAGAGACTTCAATTGGTACAGTCTTATCCGTGGCGATCGCAAGATTCAAAATGGCTAATCAATTCCTTAGCGTAAGTTTCTGTTCGCCTGCTCATTTCACCCCATACTTGTAAATACCTAGAGTGGCAAAGCTAGCTAGAGCAAAAACTCAAACCTAGTAAATTCGTTATTGTTGAAAATTTTGGTTTACTTATTTACGCCTGTTTCAATCATTACAAACCTACTCTAGTTTATTTTGCCGTTATAGGTAAATACCAGTATTACGTAACCTCCTACCTTGAATCTATCGTTACAGCTTTTAGTTGTAATACTTTTGTCTATGAGTTCGTAACACTTTCGCCAACAGCATCTTGCTATATCTGCGCCAAATTGGGAGAGGTAAAATTTTTCTGAATCAGTACATCAGTCCCTAAACAACGAAAAGTAAGAGAGGGAGGATTGATTAGCGGCGTATCACACGGCTACAATCCTGCCATCTCGTCGTTTGTATCTACTTCGTTAGGGTTTATGTCGATTCTGCGTTAGCTACTTCAGAGATTAACAAGGCGGTAGCACTCAATATAACTACCGCAGCTCCAATGCGCCTAACTTTAGGTCTACTGACAATCTCAACAGTTTTTTTCCAAAAAATGGCAGAAGTTGATTTCCCAGGAGGACTAAAATCAAAAGGTTTTTCCTGCGGTTCCCAATCTTTTAGCTGTTGTTCTTCATCATCACTGAAGCTATCGTCATTTGACTGATAGCTTTCAAACTCTGGCTGTTTATTTTCAAACGGCTTGTTCATTCTGTGGCACCGTCATTAAATTTGTAAAGAGTAGTTGTTGATAGAAATTGATTTCTAAATTACCGAAAAACTACTTCTGCAATACTGCCATCTGGCTTTCGGACGAGAATTGTGCAGCCGGTTTGGACGACTCGCTGAATATACTCCTCAGTGGCAATCGCCTTCCTCAGCACCTCATTTTGAGTGATCTGCTGTGAGTTTGTCAGCCAGTCGAGCTTCTTTACATCACTGCTAGAGAAGCTAACAGATAGACGCTTACCTTTAGGTAAATCATCCTCTAGTGGGATGATCGGTTGCTCTGCTTTTGAATTAGATTTTGGATACGTCTCAGAATCAATACCATCAGCAGGAATAGAGGCAGACGACTGCGTTCTACTCTTTGTCGAATGTGATTCTGACGCAAAGTAAGCTTCGTTTTTATGTGACATGGCGTTCCGAATCCTCCTATTGGAAGAACGAATGTGGCATTTGCAGCAAAAAAACAATGAAGTAGCTTTGCCTTAAACAGCACACTAAGTTGTATCACTATACTTAATATACACCAAATTGGTGTTTTTTTGGTGCATTATTGATTTTTTAGAGTTTTTATACCATTAGGAATAAATTAAAAATAATTTAATTTTGTCAATACATCTTTGAGCATAAATATATCTGTATAAGAATGACAATCGTAGCTAAGGGGCAGGAGCGAGATGGTCAGGCTGGTATCGATCGGTATCTGGATGCCTAAGCCAGGAAGTCACCCTCCTGGTGTTGAGGCGAAATACCTTAAAGAATGGTTGGAAGCAGAATAGTTCACGCATTCGACAAGCTAAATGCAACTCTATTTATCTTTGGTGGGATTCAAACTCTATACCCTGTTGAGGTACTAATCGCCTTTCCAGTACCTATTTAATAGGTACAATACATATTTCTGAAGTTGTGAGCCACTCAGTACAAGTCACCAAGGTACCCTTTGTGTTGTGTTGCGAACGGTCTGACACAGGCTCGACTCTAATTCTCGCTGCTTTCACTGTGCTTGGATTGCTGTAGAACCGGATATTAAGTATATAATTTTACACAAAATCTAGGCACTCGTGGGTGGTGACAATGGTCAAAGTTATGTTGATGTTTGATGAGTCTGTCTTGAATAGCCGACCGGATTTAGACGGAGCATGTGGGACAGTGGTTGAAATGACCAGACTACCCAATGTAGGCGAATTAGTAGAGGTTTGTGCTTATGACAGCATAGATTCTAGTGTAGAAATGTTCACAGTGATAAAAGTTATCCACTGGGTTCTTTTGAAAGGGGAATTTGCAGAAGAGAAGCCAAAGGCTGAAATTATCCTCAAACCAGGAGGTACTAGATAATAACATCAGTTCTCACTATCAATTAACTGACATTTTTGAACATTTTAAAACCCCACCAAGGGATCAGTGGGGTGATCTGGGTTCCCAGTAATTCAATTAGCTTAAAAATCACCTGCTTGTGGTGAGCTAGGGTTTTCTGTCTGCTGAAAGAGAGTCTGTCTAGAACTCTGTCGCCTAATTCCATTGCTGCTTAAGGATTCTGTCTACTTCTGTCCATTCTCTTGGTCTGTCTTTATGGGGCAATTTCGATAGTATTTGCATCTAGCCAGATGGCCAGACTCGCCTCTACCAACTCATTAAACAGTCGCTTTAGCTCCTCTGAACTGAACCGTTGACCTTTTACTTTAAAGTTAGGCTGTATCTCCTGTATGACTGCCGATGTTCTTCCGGTGCGCTGGAGGTATTGCAGCAACGATTGGGCAATGGGCGTTAGTGATGGGGTAGGGCTTATTTCTGCGTTGTTACCAAGATTGATTTCCAGTTCATAAATGCGCTCTAAAGTAGCTTTATCAAGGGGTGGATTTGGATTAGATTTTGCTGGCACAATGTCACTAAAATCAGATATTTTAGCTGTCATAGTCGGCAGATTAACATCAAGCCATTCGTTAGAACTATCAAGTTTTACTTTGGCTTTACCTGTTGAAGATGGCTGTAGTGTAATTGGATCTACTTCTGCCAAACATTCAACCATTAGCATTTTAGAAACGAGATTGTGCAAGCCCTTAATACCAAATAAACACGTCTGGGTATTGTTATGAGCAACCACAGTTAAAGGCATCTCTTGTTTACGGCTTTTAGTCAGTGCCAGCTTCCCGAATTTTGACAGCAATTCCTCATCTTTAATAAAGTCGCCGTAGGTGGTAGCTTCTTCACAGATTAGGGATAAAGCTTTACCCTCAGACCACAATTTTTGTCGCCATTGCTCCTCACTTAAAAATGAATTGTTGAAGGTTTTTAGCCGTGCTTCTAATTCCTCAACGTAATCGCGGATCTGCTGCTCGATGTCCGACCAAGAATGGTAACTTTCAACCCCTCGCCATTCTGCACGGTTGCTGTCAGGGTCAAGCACAACCACTCGGTAGCCTGTTTCTTTTTTTT
>NZ_CP064890.1:0-37441 GCF_025677855.1 Tolypothrix sp. PCC 7601 | reverse complement strand
AAGCTATGGCACCAAAGAAAAATGCAATGCCCAAGCCAATCATGGCTGATGGGTCGGGCTGGTGATTTTGATGAAACATTGGCTGTTACCGATTTAAATCAAAATTAGTTTGTTTGCACTGTTTCGGTGATGCAGTCCCTGGTGGTTGTAAACGGAATACTGTTGAGTTATCGGCTTAATCCCCGCCGTCTTGGTTGTTCTAGCTGTTCTTCTAATTCTTCTTCTAATTCATCTATTACCAAATTGAGTAATTCTTCTAATTCAGCTTGGGTGCGTGGGATTGAACCATGCTTGATAGTTTCTTTGATGTCTTCAGTTGGTTCTTCTTGTTCTAGTAGGTGGCAGATAATTTTTTTATCCCGGTCGTCAGGCGACAATGCAGTTGCAGTTAGTGCTAGTGATAGTTGCTGATATTTTTGTTGCCAGGAGTTAAGTTCGGGTTGCTCTTGGGTTTTTTCTTGATGTTGGTTGAGTTGAATTTGCGTTTGTTGTTGTGTGGATTTAGCAGGATTTAATAGCAGTGAAATAATGCGTTGGTCGTCGCGTTTTGGTTGGTAGTCAACAGATTTATGTTTTTGCAATCCAGGGAATGTGTAAGCTGCACCCAAAGTTGTGCCACTAAATTGCTGGTCTTTCATGGAGTATGAGATGCCTTTACTCTTACCATTGCGTGTTAGTCCGTGGCGAACTTTCACACCTTGTATTTGCAGTCGCTCGATTAGTTGCGGCATTGTGGGAGAGTCTGCGGTGGCGCGGTCGATGAGTTCTTGGAGTTGTTGTTTGATGGGCGGTTCTTGTGGCGTTGAGCGATCGCCTTTAAGATATTCTTGTTGCTCTCGCTCTAGCCGTCTTTGTTGCCCAATACTTGGGTTGCGCGATAATTTCTCGTGGCTACCTAGAGTTGGTTGTAAGCCGTAATCTCGTTCGATTTGGCGAATAATAGTTTCGCTGCGTTTGTAGTCCCAGCTATCATGGACTATCTTGCCGTTGTCTAAACGTATGCGGCTGGCGCAGATGTGGATGTGGTCGTGTTGGGTGTTGTTGTGTCTGCAGACTACGTACTGGTTGCTGTCAAAGCCCATTTCTTCGAGGTAGCGATTGGCGATTTCATTCCAGGTTTCATCGTCTAGTCGCTCGTTCTCTGGCAATGATAATGATGCGTGGTACACTACTCGGTCGGCTTCGGGGTTTAGTTGACGGGAGATTTTGAATTCTCTGGCCAGTGCAATGGCGTTGTTACCGCCCATGTTGCCACCAATGAGTTTGGCATCTTCTTGGGATTGCAGATAGTCAAGGAGTCCCCGGAATCCTCGCCCTTTAGTCTGGTTGCCAATCATCTGTTTCCTCGTCTGCTTCTTCAATAAAGGTGTTGGCAATTTCTCGTTGGCAATGTCGTAGCAGTTCTAGGAGTTCGTTTAATAGTTTTGGATCTGCTGGTGGTGGCAGTTGCATTTTGATGGCGGTGTTTGTGGCTTTAGCCAACTGGTTGATGTTGTTGCCAATGCGCGAAAGTTCTAGGTATGTGGCAAGAGTAATTCTACCGAGTCGTGGCGGTGGTGGAGGGATTGGTCGCAGTAATAAACAGCGTCTTGTTAATTCTGCCAAGCTCATGCTCGCGTCTTCTGCCTTTGAGCGAATCATCTCGTATTCAATGGGGCTGAATAGTGCTTGTAGCCTTCTGGTGCGGACGAGTGACTGAGAAGAACGCTTGTTCATGATGTCATTCCTGACAAAGTGCAACAACTTGAGGGGGGTTCCAAGGGGGGAGACTTCCCCATTTGGCAAGCCTGCCGTACCGAGCGCAGCGACGGTAAAGCGAAGCTTTAGGCATGGCTTGCTCCTTACCCATTTTCGGGCAAGGCAGGAGGGGGTAGGGTGGCCGCCAGTGTGGGGACACAGTGCGTATTGGGCTGCTACTGCCAATCAAACGGATGTGCGAATTAGCCGTTGGTTGGCATGGTGAATTTTTACAGTGATAGCTGTGGTAATTTTTTTTGATTACTGTGATTAACTCTTTGTGAGTTATCTTACAAGCTATTGGTAATAAAGGTTCAATTATTTAAGTTAATATCTATTGCTGTTTATTAATTAATTTTAGTCAGAGATTATACCTGTCTTTAGATAGATGCTTATTGGAGAAGCAAAGTTTTAAACAATTACATTAGTTGGATTTTATTCGTGACTAAAGATAGTATTCCTAAATCTAAAATTCCTGAAGCTCTTTCGGCTTTACGCTCTTTGGGTACTAAGGAATTGGATGAGATTCCGGCTCGCGCAGCTATTAAAAAGATGCGTCGTCAAATTGAACGAGTGCTTCGTCTTGGCTATTCTTACCAAGAAGTTTCTGAAACTTTGGCAGGCTTGGATATCAATATCAGTGCTGAACGTATCCGTTATTTACTCAACGATATCAAGAAGTCTACTCGCAAAAAGTCTGTCACTTCTACAGTTGCTGAGAATAGCAATACACAAGTTGTTGATGAATCGGGTAAGAGTGAAAATTCTGTAACTGAGTCTAGAAGTTCTCAGTCTGTTGAAAAATCTCAAGTTAAATCACAACCACAATCAAAATCTAAAACTGCATCTGCCAAGACTAAATCAACTTCGACTGCGAGTTCTAAAACTACTAAACAACCTTTGGATGTGAAAGTCAGCCCAAATCAAAATAATTCTGGGTTGGCTTTTCAACCTGAATTGATTAGAGATGAGGATTTGTAAATGGCAGTTAAATCTAAGCAATTAGCTGATGGAGTAACTCTAGAAAAACCAAGTACTCCATCAAAATCAACTGGGCGGTTGGTGTTAGTTACTGGTGATAAGGGAGGAACGGGTAAAAGTGTGGTGGCGCGGATTCTCCTTGATATTTACCGTCACAGAAATATCAACTGCATTGCTTATGAATGTGACAAGTCAAATCCTCAGCTTTATCGTCACTACAATAAGTTAGAACCCGGGGTGCGAACACTCAAACTAAATCAGCGGGGTGGTGCTGATGCTTTGCAGGATGATTTGAAGTGTTTTTCTCCTCAAGTTTCTTTGGTGGATCTGCCTGCTGGGGCTGCGGAATATTTTGAGTCGGTGGCTAAGGATATTTTTTTATTTCAAAATGCCCAACGTTTGGGTTATCGCATCACGATGGTGTCGGTTTTGGGAAGGGTGAAGGATAGTCTGTTGCAGTTGAAGCGGTTGGTAGATTTCTGTGGCGACAAGGTTGATTATGTTGTGGTGAAAAATCTCTATTGGGGTGATGAGCATAAGTTCACTCGCTACAACAATTCTAAGGTGAAGCAGTCTGTGGAAGCTTTGGGGGCTGTTGAACTTTTATTGCCTGAGTTATATGACGATATTTTTGATTTGATTGACTCGAAAGACCTAACGTTCAGAGAAGCGCTGGAGCATGAGGATTTCAGTTTGAGTAATCAGTCTAGAATTTATGGCTGGATTGATGCGGTTGAAACTGAGTTCTCTAAGGCTGCTGTAGAGTTGGGGTTAGAGTAATGGCGATCGCAAATGGTAAGGGTAATGGTGGGGTATCGCATTTAGATAGGTTGCTGTCAGAAAAATCACCAGAATTTCAGGCTAAGGTGCTGCGGTTTGCGCTGGATTCTGGGATGAAGCAGGATGACCCTGCTTTTCGGCTGGTGCAGTACATCGGTTATTTGGCACAACTGACAGAAACTGCACCAAATGATTGGAAGTTATTGTTTGAAAATTTGCAGGTAGAGCTAAACCAATGGAGTCAACTGACGGCGGAACAATTGAAGACCCAAGCCGACCACACGGAGAATATCAAAAATTTAGCAACGAGTTGCAATCAGCTAGGGATAGCCTTGAGTGCTTTAAATCAAACGTCGCTGCAACAGCTAGAGCTATTGAAGAACTTAACCAATCTCTCCAATTATTGGAGCAATACCTCCCCCAACCACACAGAGAAGTTGATTGCTCCGTTGAGAGAGGAATTGAAGCAGATGAAGACTATGATATCGAGCCATCAATTGAGCCACAGCGTCGCCGTGGATTTGGCCGCTAAAAATTGGGCGAGGGCTGCTTTTGTTTCGCTTTTCACTCCGGTAACATTTTTTATTCTGTTTACGATTTATTCACGCTTTTTTCCTCTGAGTCTGCCTTATGAGGCACAAACTTCTTTGGAGAAGATTGAACAGCAGACTGGTTGGACTAATACTAAGCTGCAACGAGTTGAGCGTAATTTGGGGACTGATCCTAACTCTAGGCGACGGCGGTAAAAGCACAGTTGTTTGTCAGTCAATTAAAAAAACTGGGTCTGCATTACACTTTTTAGCCCATTAGTGTAATGCTACACTGTGCTTTTACCCGCTGGATGACCAAATTGTGATAGGCGGTGTCTGCCACTGCCACCAAATCCACTCGTTGAGCTACCCAGATTGTAGCAGGCTGCGGCAGACACTCCGCTACGCCGCCTATAAGTTAAGAGTTGCTTAGTATATAACAGTATAAAAATTGACTAAAAAATGGTAAAATATAAAAAGTGCTCTTACTCTCACAACGATACTTTATTAAAATCGACACTTTTTTAGTCTGAATACCTTCAACTTGAGATTTGTTGTAACTGTGCTGTGTGAGCAAATGATTTTTTACAAGCATTAGAGGAACATATACCGCAAATTATTCATTTCAATTGTTATGGCAGTAACTTGAACGAAGTTTTATTTATAGATAATAACCGAGAGTTTAAACTAGTTAATTCTATTGCATTAAAAGACAATATCTGAATGGAGCCATGAATAACTTTGATTCTGAAGATAGGTACTCTGAAATTGAAAGTTTAGTTGCCTCAAACGAGCTAGACATCGCAACAAAGCGATTGATGGATTTTGCAAAAAATTTTTTAGATAACAGCAAAACTAAATTTGAAATTATAGATATTCGAGCTAAATATGTAGAATTATCTAGGGAAATGCGGTGTTATGGCGTAACAGATGCAATCAATAATAGGCTAACAGAACTAAGATTTCAAATTTTAGAATTTGCTACATATATTAAAACAAATCAGCAATTAAATAATCCAGATATAAATAATCTTGAAGAGCCAGGCTTAATTTTATCAAAATCTGAGCAATTACAAATTAACTATGATAACCCATATCAGAATGATGATAATCAAGGAACAACTCAGCTTGAAATAGCAAAAATGCGATTTCTGGAAAAGCAAAAATCGCAAAAAAAATCCAATTCTTCATTTGTATTTGAATGCAAAGAAATTTATAAATCTTATAAAAATAATCTTGCAAAGTTTATATTATCTAACATTAATATAACTCTTAATTTAGGTGAAATAACTGCTGTAGTAGGTGAAAACGGCAATGGTAAAACAACACTTTTAAGAATAATTGCAGGAGAACTAGCACCGAGTGGTGGACATTTAAGTTATCCATGCTTAAATGTTAATAGTAAAAATGATATATGTTCTATTAAGCGCCAAATAGCTTATATTCCTCAAGAATTACCTAAAATGCCTGGTTTAGTAGTTGATAATTTGCATTTTGCAGCAGCTATTCATGGAATTACAGGATCAATCAATAAAGAAGAGGTAGAATTTATTATTTATCGTTTAGCTTTGGAACAATATAGAGACGCAAAGTGGAGTGAACTATCTGGTGGTTATAAAATGCGATTTTCCTTAGCACAAGCGCTTGTTTGTAATCCTAAATTATTAATTTTAGATGAACCACTAGCAAATTTGGATATTAATACCCAATTGCTGTTTTTACAAGATTTACGAGATTTTGCTAATTATTATAAAGAAAAAAAATCAATTATTATTAGTTCGCAAAATTTATATGAAATTGAAAAAATCGCTGACAATATTATCTTTTTAAAAAATGGTCAAGCCAAATATAACAATTCAGTTAAAAACTTCGGCAAGGACAGAACTAAAAATTGTTATGAGATAGATTGTAGCCTATCGAAAGAAGAACTTGAATCTTTATTGAAGGAAGTTAATTATAAAAAGATTGATAAGTCAGGTATTTCTAGTTTTATTATTTATACAGATACAGATGTTATGACTAAAGACTTGCTAGAAGTATTTTTAGCTCATAAAATTTCATTGAAATACTTTAGAGATATTAGTAAATCTACTCGTACAATGTTTGATGAAGAATTAGTATGAAAAACATAAAAGATAGTTTAAAAGAGAATTTCAAAAAAACAATTAGTATAATTATATTTCCTAAATTCTTACAAGAAAGGGATCACTATTTTTTACTTAATTATCCAAGGTTATGGTTATTTAAATTACATTATATTTTTTATTATGCGATACTCGTAAATATAGTATTTTTTTTACTTGCTTTGGTTCTTCCAATTCAACAATTTTATTCATTCTCAAACATATGGATATTTCTTTTCTCTCTAATGTCAATATTATTTATATTTGCATATTTTGAAGATTTTAACGTTGGCAAACGATATAGTATCCTTGATAAGAGTAATGGATATTTAGAATTAATTATTTATTTTATTGCTCTATTAATGATTTGTTCAGTAAGTATATTTTTCCCTTTATTAATAGAATTTAAAGTACAAGTTCAGTTTCCTCAAAATGAATTAAGCGTTGATTTTTTAGCATTAAGCTCAATTAGTCAACATAAGATGTTAGAAGAAAGTAGTGACAATAAATCAGTTGATATTTATATTCAACAATTAAAAGAATATATTAATAGCCAAGAATTTAAAAAACAACAAGAAACAAGTATCTTCTCAGTTCTATATGACAACGAAGAAAAAGCCAAAACATTATATATTGAGAATAATAATGATATCACTCATAAAGAAAAGCTTAATAATTTGCAAGTATTTATTTTAAAAAATAAAAGACTAAGAAATCTCTTGAAATCTTCAGTTAGTTTAGAAAACCTTATCCTTTTAGAATCTAACCTTGATTATACTTACAATACTTTTTATAATGGAACTTTTGGTGATATTATCAATAAATTTTTTATTAAGGAATTGAATGTTAATGTTAAAAATAATAAAGATGTATCTAGTATTTCAGCAATATTTAATGATTTTTTAAATAAAAAAGATGATGAATTAATCAGAAAAACTTTTGAAAATAGTGTTTTTGCAAAATTGGTAGAATCTATAAGGAATGATAATAAAATATTAATTATATCTACTATAGATAAATACCTTGGACAAGAAATTAAACCACTAAGTATTGAGCAAAAAATAGATAAAGCAATAAGCAATGCTTCAAATATTTATGAAATATTTTATTATCAAAATTTTATACTAAAAAATTTGTTAATTAATTATTTTCTTTGTGCTTATTTTACATTAATAGCATTTTTAACTGTAAATACTAGTTTTTATAAAGGAATTATGTTGATGTTTACATTTTTGATTCCTTTTGCGATAGCACCAATATTTATACCTGTAATTCAATTTTTAAATTTCTTTTTTGGTTTTAGTAAAATTTATTTAGAAATTAAATTGTTTATTTTTATTTTTCTACCTACCTTATTCTTATTTTATCAAACAATAAATATTTTAAGCATAAAGAATTTTTCTTTATTAAAAGAAGTTTATTTAATAATGTTACCATTTGCAGTAGATATCTCCGCTTATTTTATTATAAGTTGGATAGATAACCAATTTTTTAGCAATAATATTTCTTTAAATACGAAATTGTTTATATCCAGTTTAGCCCATTTACCGTTTATCCCTTATCTAAAAAGTCGTTTAGTTAGACAGCTATCTTTACCGTATATTGATCCCTGACTTTTCACAGGATGTGGAAAAGCAAGAGTAGTTCGCGATACTATATTGCGAACCATTTGCTATTCTTTATTATATTTGGAGATTTCTTCGACTAAATCTTTTAAACCCTGTTTTAGAGCCTCAAGCGAACAATCTAAAACCTCAATTTTAGTCCTTGCAGTAATTTGTTCAATGGCATCTATGTAGGCTTGACTACCAGCCTGACTTAAATGCTTGTACTTGGAAAGCTTGCCCACTTTTACCCCTACAACTAGGTGGCGCAACAGGCGTTGAGTTAGGGGTGAAATGAGCAGTGATACCGAAAGTTACGCTAAGAATTGATGAGCCACTTTCATACTGTGATCGCCACGGATAAAACTGTACCAATTAAAGTCTCGGAAATTTAGGAGCTTCAAACCCTTGCTGTGCCGTATTAAATTGTTGCATCAAATAATCTATAGGTTATTTGGTACATTGAGAATTGCTAAAAATATCGATTGACAGAATGCTTATCCAGTAAGCGTTACAGCCTTAACGTAAATTTCCGCACGGATGCTCATTTAACCCCAGTTATGTAGGGTAGTCACCGAGATACGCGGCGGCTACCCAATCTGGCTTTGGCGTTTTCGAGCAAGCCTTTTAAGTGACAGCCGAGATAAATTTAAGAATTTTCGGATTCTCTGAATAGCTTGTTAACAAAGGATTCCCAAGCAAAGCCGGCAAGAGCTGCATCTCGAATAGTGTAGAACTTCAAATCTAATAAAAGCACAATAAAAATAGCTATCAAAGTAGCAGCCAGGAAAATTCCTAAATACTTACTACCACCATACCTTTTCCAAGCTTCTGAAATACGGTTCCAAATTGAAGGCTTATCTGTTGTTTCTAGCTTTGCGCGCTGTAAAGTTTTCACTGCAACAGGGAGTACTAAGCTTAAAAGAATACCAATTAATACCCAAATAATAGCTTGAATTGAGGGAAGAATCTCAGTCTGTGATGTACTTACTTGCATACTTGCTTCTTAGCTTGTTAATAGCATTTAAATATGTTTACTCAACATATACCATTCTCACTCACCAGGAAGGTAATGATCGATTCCTTTAGATTTGAAATCTTTTAAAATTGCACCTATTGGAATACCTTCATTAACTCTAAATCGTCCTTTAACAACCTTCTTAATAACACTAGATAATGGATCAGAAGGATATGGGTTACCACTATGGTGCAAGGCAACAACTCTCCAATTATGATCAAAGACAGGTGCGCCTGAAGAGCCATCCTCTGTGTCAGCCACGTACTGGACTCTCGAATCTGTTGTATGCACGACATAATTTTGAGTCATAACAACTTTTAATGGGCCACCCTTAGGATGTTGTATGATATTTACTCGTGAATATTCTATAACCTGCTTTGGTTGTAACAATAAGTAACCCATGTGTTTACCAATACTACCCAAATCTGCTATTGACTTTTCCCTGAGATCATCTACAGTAGTTTCTATTGGCTTATCTTGTAAACGCACTAAAGCATAGTCTAATTCTTTGGCGGGGCTTGCAAAATAAAAATCTTGTCGTATTGGTATTACTTTACCTGTTAATGGAGTAATGTTGGAAACACTAGCCATATAGCCAAAACGGGCTACGGCATCTTCAAGATAGCTTTGCTCTTTTAGAACATGTTGATTGGTTAAAAGCAAATCTGGCCCTATTAAGAAGCCAGTTCCCTTAGGAGACCCCTCTGGAATTTCAATTCTTGCCACTGCTTGAGCACAATAAAATGCGCTAAGTAGCATATATATATCAAGAAAATTATCCGTAGAGTTGATAATAGCCTCAAGAATTTGCTCATCATCAACTTTTGCTGTAAATTCAGGCTCTGGAACTATTACTTTTTTTGATGCCAATTCCTGTTCAATACTGTCAGTCAGTTCCAATAAAGCTAGTCTAATTTTCTTTTCTTCAATTCTTCCTTGATCCGAATTTATAATACCCCTACGAACGTCTCCTTGTAAGCTTTTTAAGCTGCCAGAATGTAATAGAACTTCGTTACGGAACCGAGATGAGTTTTCTTCAGTAACCTCTTTCAATTTTTGGATTACAAAATCCAAATCATTTTCTTGGATTGATTCTCTAATTCTAGTGAAATCTTCTAACATATACTACTCTGTGTCTACTATTTAGTATCTCCATCACAATAATTACTTTTAATAAAAACATAAAATGTCTGCAAATTTTTCTAGCTTAATTATATTTTTTTTCCATTTACTATAAGGAACATTCAGCAAATCAATCGCCCGTTTCTTGGCTGCTTCCCTCCGCCGATCATACTTGTCGTACTTGGCGACGCATGACCTGCAAGTTTCGCTACCGTGACATATCTGCACCCGCATCCAATAGATTACCGATAAAAGTTCTTCTAAAATCATGAGGTGTAAACGCATCCATATCAGCTTTTTCCCCCGTCGCTGCAATGCTCGTAACACCCCCTGCTCACTCATCCGTCTCGGTATGATTTTCTGTGCCTTATTTAAAGGATGAAAAAGCGCCCCTGGTGCTTTCCCCCGAATCAACAACCAATCAGTAACAGCTTGCACACCAGCTTCAGGTAAGTAAACAATTCGTTCCTTGCGCCCCTTAGCTTCACGTATTGTTAATGACCGACTACGCAGCTTAAAATCGCTCAAATCAAGAAACGTTACTTCACTGCGACGCAACCCTACCGTCAAAACTGCCAGCATTGCCGCATCCCTCCGACCCAATGTTGAATCATCTTGAATGCAATCATCCCACAACGCAGCAATTTCAAGAGCATCAAGTTCGCGCTCCTTCAATAAACTCTGACCCCGCACCGAATCAATATCAGATGCTTTTCCATACTCATCCGTGGACATCAACCCTAACCGCCAAGCTTCCTTGAGCGTCCGCCGCAACGCACATAACATTTTATTGGCCATCGCTGGGCTGTATTTCTCCATCAGCACCGACCTCACCGCCGCAGTATGCTGGTAACGCAACTTTGACCAATCCAAAGTACTTGCATCACAAGTGTCATTGGTCAGCAGCCGAGCGATCGCATTTAACGCTTCCCGCATTGTCCGCCGGGAACCTTCACCAAGACTGTTGATATAAACTTCAGCCGGGTGCATAGTTAGCGGTACTGGTTCGGTCAGAGCCAGCGACTCTGGATTAAAATTGGATGCGATGGCTTTCACGGGCCTGTCTGATAGATGCTTTAAACTAGATCTTCCCCCAAATGTACTGTAACCACAAGCCTTTCAGCTGCTATGTGGTGCGGGAATTCCTTTTCGCTACACCTAATGTGGCGCATAAATACCGTGATCGCTCACAGACAGAACCAAGGAAGCACCACTAAAACCATACACAAGTTAATAAGTATTATTTTAAACATTCTGTTTTCTACTCCAAGAGCCACCCCAGCCTGGGAGGAGCGACGTGCAACAGCGATACGCAGTATTGGCTCTTAAAAGTCTTTCGGAGCCAGGCTTTCATATCCAAATTAAGAAATGCCTTCATGAGTTTTGCTTAAACCGCTCACCCATCAGCATAAGGGATTTGGGTCAATTTACCCGGATTTAACTGAGAGGTGCAGGGCTTAATAGCTCCCATCGGTTCAGTTTAGCTGTTTGGGGAATTCGCCAAGGGGATCGGTATCTCGGCGGCCACCCTAATACTAAGCTGCAACGGGTTGAGCGAAATTTGGGGACTGATCCTAATCAGCAACGACGGTGGTAAACACTCAGCCCGTGGCAAAGCAGCAAAAAATTCTTAGACAGTAAAAAGAGTAAAGGTGCAGCTATTAAAAGATGGACTTAGCGTAAATTCTTGTATAGATGCTACTCAAACGCCTAATTACTTTTGCTGTCTCATCTTTTTAGTTCTCTAATTAAAGCACCGACAGCGCGGAGAACCAAAAAAACACTAACTGCGATCGCTAGAATACAAGCTACTGGAGTATTACCCGCCGTCAGCAGTGGTATTACAACCAATCTGAATGCTAACAACACAGCAACTGTCCAACCCCCAGTCTTGAGTAGTAGAGAAAAAAATTGTTGCCACGAGACGAACTCGTTAAGCGGATTATTATCCACTCTGTTCTCAGAATTATGAGTGTAGGGATAATGCTGTACTTCTCCGGATTTACTTTGATTAATGTCAGACATCTCAAGTGAGTGGCTGTCAGATAGCTCCTCAAGGCTTTCAAATTCATTGTCTGGATTGGGTAGTGCGAAAGAAAATTGTGCTTTCATATACCTCCTTTAGAATAGGGCTTACTTTGTCTTCTATTCTACACCAATTTTTTTTGGTGTGTTTACTTGGTGCGATAACTCTCTGGACTTTTTACTATAATTAAAATATGTTGTGTTATGAGGTTGATTTATTGACTCAACTACAAATAAGCTAATCAGGGAACAAGGAGAAAAACCAACCTATGCGTTCTAGACCAAAGTCAAAGGTTGCTAGCCTCCGTGAAAAGGCAGGACTAACTCAAGTACAATTAGCAGTTTTGGTGGGTGTAACCCCAAACACTATTCAGAATTGGGAAAAAGAAAATGGACTAGACCAGTTAGAGAAATATCTAAAGCTGGCAGAAATTTTTGGCTGTCAAGTATCAGATTTAGTGGAGTATGTTTCCGTACTAGAAGAAGAACCTAAGTCTAAAGGCTTTTCGTTACAAGAGTTACGCGAACTACGTGAGAGGTGGGGAACTAATACAAAAGCTCAAACAGATGAGCCTCACCTTACATCTGAATCTGGGACTGAGGTAAATAAACAATGAAAATCTCATCTTCACGTATGAATAACTACAAGGTACACGACAGATGAAAATTCTAGTTGATGCTGATGTATTGTTAGAGTTTTTTATAAATCGTCATGGGTTTGTAGAAGATGTTGAATTGTTATTGTTGAAAAATTATGAATCTCAGCATTTTGAGCTTTATATAACTGATAAATGTTTAAAGCGTATTCGTTTAGAAGATGGCTATACAGACACATTTACTGGAACAGACTTAGCCTGCGAACTAGAGTCTAGACTGAATGGTTATATTATCCAAATTGATAGCAGTATAAAAGAGCAGGCTCGTAAATTATCCTTACCAGATTTTGATTCTGCTGAGGAACTGGTTTGTGCTAAAAAGATGAATATTGATGCAATAGTCACTCAAAACCCACTAAATTTTCAAGGAGCTAATTTTCCTATTTGGTCGGCTTCAGAGCTACTACTTCGTGTAGGATTGGAGGAAAGTTTATTAAGGAATGTTGACCGTCATTACTTAGAAAATAGTTTATGTAATAGCGTTAACAATTTTGATATAAAAGAATCTGTTGTTTTTGTAGAAGCCTGTCATACTAATAATACATTATTGAATAATAAAGACATGTATTCAATAGATATTTATAATGGCGACACAAAATTGCCAATTGAACACTTATTAGATATTATTTGGTGGTATGCAGACAGAGATTAATTATATGAATTTACTTTTATATTCCAAGAAAATTTATGATTTTATGTTAAAAATCTTGCGTCTAATATATTCATGCAATATTTTACTTAAATTATTCTATTTTGACGGAAAGAGAAGATCAAGTGTAGAGTAAGTTTTTCTATCGTCGTTGCACAACCAAGAAGTACTGCAATCTATCGAAACCGGGAGAGACAAACCACTTGAAGAAATTGAATATTTTAATAATTCTAAAAGCATTTCCCCATCTATTAATTCAAGTTCAAGTTTATACTTTGCCAAATTAGGATTTTTAGGAACTTTTTGGGCTGGAGTTGAGAATCTAGTTGCTGTTGTGACAAAAATCCCTCTCTCAAAACCTTCAAGAAGTAATGCACCTACAAAGTTTCGTACCTCTTTAACTGACTCCACATCACGGTCAATACGCCTTTTTACTTGAACTGCACTATGTATTTTGCCGTTATCTTCTGCCAAGAAAAGATCAATTCCACCATCTGCTGAGTTGGCATTTGCAGTCACACGATGAACATCACACCTATAATGTTCCTTGAGTATTCCTGCAACTAGGTCTTCAGCTTTTTGAGCATTTATATATTTGCGGTCATCCCAACGTCGAGCTAAGTTTGTTTTCAAATCTTCAAGGAGAACGTTATCGGATGAAATATCTACATGAACAAGAATCGCATGATATAGTTCCCACCAAAAAGCTACACGTTTCTGTCCACCACCTGCAAATTCTCTTTCAAGGTTTAGTTGCCACCAACCGCAGGAATTACATAAATGCAACCGCCTTCTCATTATTTCTTCTTGTTTTTTATAAAAATCGAGAGATGGATCGTGCGTGTATTGTTTAAACTGGGACTGGCAGAAAGGACAAATTCCTTCAAACATCGCGTGTCCAAAATCTATCTCTCCTGCATCAGCATCGGCATGATCGTAAGTTAGATAGTTTTTATAGACGAGACGCTGAAATTTCAAAGAATCCATAGCTTCGCTCTCTCTAAATTCCCAACCAAGGCCGCAGATTAGCACGGCGAACCTTAACCCCCGGCTGAGTCTTAGTCCCAATCCGAACATCATTCGATTGCCCACACTCCCAAACATAAACTAGTTCGCCGTTATACTCAGCTAAAGAATCTACGCTCAGTCGCCACACACTATTAGCCGCATCCTTAATATGTTGCAGTTGTTCAGGATTGAACCCTTTAACTATTTGCTGTAATTCAGCACTATCAAGGCTTAGAACAATTTCCCCCAAGGCTGACTTGTTATCCCAAGTCTCAATAATTCGTTGTTGGGTGCTGACTTGTTTTTGTCTGGTGCTGTCGGTAGTGCTGTTGGTTATGCTGTCTGAAACCCTTGCTGGTGCTGGCTGTGCTGACTGTGCTGGCTGTTCCTCCTGATTTTGACTGCTACTAGTATTCATCGCCTCTTGTTGGTGAAGGGTGTCAGCTGCGTCACTATCAGCAGAAAGGTCAGCACCACTCTGAAAATCAGCACTATCAATACTTTCAGTTAGCATCTGGGTTAGCACTGGGTTAGCATGATTTTTATTCAGGTCGGCATCTAAGTCAGCATCTTTTTCCGAAATTAAGAGTCGAAAGTCATGTCCTGGCTGGCGAATAGCAATTTTAGTGATAAACCGTCCTTTCTTATTTCTCACCTTTGCGGCATTAATATTGAGTTGCGACTTCAGCAGATTCAGCAGAATCGCTGAGAATCGTTGCTTGGTCATGATGCCGTGAGAATTACGCTGCGCCCATTCGCAGTAGTTAGGATAAAGGAACAATTCAGGATTTTGACCGTTATCACCGATTTGCGTTTGGGCGTTCGGGTCATAGTAAAGACAGTCATTAGCCCAATCCGCCAGAGGATTAGTGCTTAACAGTACTTCGGTGCTAAATGAGCCGAGTGAAGGCACTAATTTGTTAGTGTCACCTACATAAGCGGCGACATCCAACGCTGGCATCTCTAAAACCCATTGCAACACCCCAGGCAAGTATGGTTGAAATTCCTTTTCTAACGGGCGACGCTCATTTTGCGGCACCACCCGCTCAAAAGGCATTGACAGCCGACGACGGGCCAGGGCGTTAGTGTAATCACTGCTTTGAATGATTTCATTAGCGGCAATCCAGACCACCCCACTAAATCTAAAGCTACCTGTTTGCTGGATGCCTTTTTTCTCGTGTCGTAGCTCATCATCACCCGTCAATTTCTTGAGAGTGCTAACATCACCTGTGTAGCGCTCAGAGTCAGTAATAAACACAGCTTTCTTGCCGTAGAGAGCCGCAGTTTCAAAGCGGTTTTGCTCCAACTGCTTCAGTTCTGTGATTGCGTAGTTTTCTCTGCCCAGTAGTGCTTGCACCAGCCGCAATAAAGTACCTTTGCCAGTACCGCCAGCGCCTACTAGCTCCATGAATCGTTGTAACTCGCCGCCGCGTTCGGTGACGGTGGCGTTAATGCCAGCGCGAATTACTTGCACCCAGTCAGCTTTACCTTCACAAGCTTCGAGCAACCATTCCTTAACAGGCTCACAACCGACATTGCGGTCAGCCCATTTAAAAGGTAGCTGACTCAGCATTCTGTATCCCGGCTCATGTGGATATTCTTTAAGGGTATTGACATCAAGCACACAATCCTGAAGACAAATAAAACCTTTGCGGACTTCCCAGTGATTAACCCTGAGCTTGGCCTTGAGTAAATTCAAAATGCCGTTGACGAACCTGCTGGAGAAATGGCGTGTCCGCGTTTCCAGTTCTGTTAAAACAATAGACATCGCTTCTTCAGAGGGAATTTCACCCCAGACACCTAGCTTTTGTTCGGCTTCATACCAGTACCAAGCTTTATTTGCTACGTGCCAAGCGAGTTTTGCGCGGTAATCTTCGGCGATTTGTGCCGCAAAACCCGACTCAGACAAGATTTGTTTATCAGTTTCGTCTTGCTGAAACTGACGTTCCCAAACTTCCCAAGGAACAGCCTTCGCTAGCACTTTCTCTCGAAAAGCGTCGTCGCCGTTGGCTTGAATATAATCGTCCATTCCTTTCCCTTCTGCTGTAGTCCACAGACCTGTGGCAATGTATACGGGCACTTTAAACTTAGCTAATTGGTGAGCTAGTTTTCGCTGTGCTTTGATCACATTTTTATTGGTAACAGCATTATCGTCTGCGTCAAAGGTAATAATCCAGCCAAAGTTAGCACGGGCTAGTAATTCCAGGGTCTCGACTAGGTAACGTTTGCCTTGGGGGTCGTTATCTGCTGGTGTTAAGCCTTGTTCTACTCCTGCCAGGGCTACTGTGGGTAAGTTGTGAGAGCAGCCGGCGATCGCCTTAAATAGTCCTTCAGTCAGGTTTAGGCAAGGATGACCGTTAATCTGATAGCAAAGGGGTTTAAGGGCTTCTAAATCGTTCCAGTAGTGCGGATTATGGGGATGACGGGGTAGCATCGCGTCATATTCTTCTTTGGTAGCCGTGCGATACTTGGGGGCTTTTTTCTCTTCGGTGCTTTTCCAGGCTTTGTTGGGGCGGTACTGCCCAAAACCGTTGCTGCCTTCTAGCCAGATGCCAGCTGATTGGGCTGTGTATCCTAAGCGCTGGGTGGCTTCTTTGATGTCCATTGAGCGACAGTTAGCAGCTATCCATTCAGGACACAAACCGCGTTTTGTTACACACTCTTTGTAGTGTCTGTCTGAAAGTCTATTAGCAGTCAGCGTTGCAGTTGTTTGTGTAGTATTCACTTTTCTTACTCCGGATTTTTCAAAATCCGGGTAACTCCTTATTGCAACACGACCGCAGAACTGGTTATGATAGATATGCGATCGCGGTTCCGAAAAAGGCTACTAAACTTTTGGTTCGGAGTTACCCGTGATAAAACTAAAAATGATGGAACCCGCTTAACTTCCCGGTCGAGCGGGTTTCGTCATTGGTGAAAGAGTTTCCCTAATGGGTGTATGGAAATTCCCATAATCAAGCTACATTCTTGACTGTGAAGCCCTTGCTACATTTTTGAATTAACAGCCAACGGTCAGAGTCTTTGTCCAGTGCTGGCTTGAGACGAAAATTAAAAACATCCTCCCACACCTCTACACCGTAAATAGAAGCAAAATTAATCTCAAGCTCTTTAAAACGTGCATAGTCCCGTTCGCTGATAGCGGCCAGCATGGGAAGTATTGCAGTTAATGGTATTTGGGTTGCTGTCTCAGTCATCTGCATATTCCTCAAAAATACAAATAATTGGTAGAGGTTCGTCTTCTGTGTCGATGATTTCGACCAATCGCTTACCTATATTCCTAGCTATTCTTTTACAACGTTCCTCAGATACTGCGGCTGACCATTGCCTAGTCTCTTTGAAAGGGTCAAATTTAGCTTTAGACCGCTTTATACCGTCGCTTGGTTGTTCTTCTTTGGTCAAATTATCTCCTTCTTTTGTTCTACGCGCTCACGGCGTGCGTTTGCTGCCTCAGCCAACATAACTTTTATCTGCTGATTAATTGAACGCTTTTCCTCTTTGGCGAGTGCTTCGATTGTGATGTAAAGCGCTATCTCGTCATCTTCACTGAAATAAACATTTACTCTCTTTTTCTCCATGTGTGAGTTTTAGCTCTTTTGTGCCATCATCACACAATTTATCACGCTACTCCTTGACACGCTCGTGCTATATTGTGCTATATTAGCACGCAGAAGACCGAAAAACAGTCAGAGCTAGACGTAAAACACTGCGGACTCCTCAAGACGAGGTTGTTTAAAACTCTAAAATGTTTACACAATGAACATCCTATAAATACAAGCTGAATTTGCGTTTGCGGCTTATATCTGCGTTCGTGATAAAT
Source organism: Tolypothrix sp. PCC 7601 (assembly GCF_025677855.1). Lineage (NCBI taxonomy): Bacteria > Bacillati > Cyanobacteriota > Cyanophyceae > Nostocales > Tolypothrichaceae > Tolypothrix > Tolypothrix sp. PCC 7601. The sequence goes on along the minus strand of NZ_CP064890.1, from coordinate 19,391 downwards.
TTCTGCACCGTGATAAAGACGGTGAGAGTAATAGAGTCATATTTTCTTAGTTTTCTACTGCCGTAGCTGGCAGTAATTAACTAATAGAAAAGCTATGAATCAGAAACGAATTGTATTACCTCAAGACTTGATACCTCTTGCAGATCACATTTGCAAAGAAACGGGCGTTTCAACACATAGTCAGCTATTTGTGCTTTTGCTCAAAAATTACGGTGAGCGCTTTGTTAAAGCAGTAAAGGAGGCTTAAACAATGAATATCAATTTACACAATTTAGAAGCAATCAACAAAGTGCTTCCTGAGAGAGCAATATTCAATCAAAATCAATTACGAAAGTTGAAAACTTGCTCGCGCTGGCTCAGAGAAATTCAAGAGTCCTCGGAATTCAAGCAACTGGAATATTGTCCAGATGTAACGCTCGGCGATGCAATTCAAGCAGTGAACGAACTACTAAATGAACAAAATCACTGTGACTGCGGGAGGGAAACAAGATGATTGATTTGCAACTGGTTGGATGCGTTACTTTGCTTACCCAGTCTAAAACCTATAGCATTGACGGCATTTTATATCGATATCTCTACAGCAACGGCACTATCAAGCACACACAGTATATGTTCCGTCCGCTGCCAAGACAACGAAAAACCGCAGATCTACAACTCAATCGAGATAAGGTATTACGTAAGGTTTACGAAATACCGCTTTTGTACAACCAACATCATGCAACTCAGACAGCTACAGCAATCCAGCAGAGTCTGTTTTAGATTTTAGTAACATTTGCTACCGCACGGAGTCCCCAAAAGCAGCGAGCGCTCGCGTCAACTAGCGCTTAAAAGGGTGCAGAAGCAGGGGTCAAATCAATAATTCAGTGAGTCTGCAATCGGTCAGCGCCTTGTTATTACGTGGTTATAGCCATTGGGTGCAACGCCATCAGAGGCTTCTAAAAGTTATTTTCTAAGGTTATTGACAGTCTCTAATCTCAAGGGCATATCCATAACTCTGAATCAATCTTGGGGGCTAGTCAAATACCTAAGAATCTCCGGACAGTCGGTGGATTTTATACACACTTAAACAAGATTACAGAGGCAACGTGGCAACAAAGAAGTATTTAGCTAAGTATCGTCAGCTCAGACAGATTTATGAGCAGGCGCTAGGTAAGACAATCTCAGATGAAACTTGGTATCGGGTGGTGTCTTTTCTCAAGCAGCATTTTAGCTTCAAGGTTGAATCAGAGAATGCAGCAAGCATAGTTGAGACATTTGCAGGGCTGAAACGGCGCTATGGTGCGTTAAGTCCAACCAGGGAGGGATTTGAGGAGCGTTGGCAAGCATTTAAGCATTTTTATGACTTAGACGGTGGTTACAGAGGCAAGGAAGCACTATCAGCAGTAGCCAACTATCTAAAAATCAATCTTGATGACGTACCATCAAGCACCCGTTACTACTGGTTTAGTCAAGCTGGTCTGTCTTACAACGCTCATAGCACCTACTACAGCAAAGATTTAGCCCTTGTTGCCTTTGTCGCTGCTAAATGGGCAATCAACAAGCGTTCGCAACCAATGAAATCTGCAACCATCGAAGTTTTAACACTAGCTAAATAAGGATTAATCACCATGTCTGACAAATTTACTAATAACGTCCGCGCTCGCTTGTACAAACAGGGCTATCAAGGATTTACCAAAGACGATTACACAAGCGCCGCTATCGCTGTAGAGTGCAATGACCTGAACAATCCCAGCAAAGACCAATTGAGCCAAGCCGTTGAATATCTCAAAACCAAAGCAACCAGCCAATTATCTGTAGCTGATGCACCCATTGAAGAAACATTGCCAATACAAACAGAAGCTGCACAACCTGAGCTTGAATCTCATCAACTTGCAATTGCAGAACCAGAGATTAACGGTATCACTGTAACCAGTGAAGATAAGCATCAAATTATCACAGCCCAATCATCAGCGCTGGGGTTTGAATTAACCGAACAAGAAACATTAAGTATTGCAGAAGATGTTGACGACACATTTACCGACTACAGCCAATTCCTCAGCAATGTAACATCTGCAATTAAAAGCTACGTGGATCATAAATTTGATGCCATCGAGCAATCATTTGAAGCTAACGCCCAAGATTTGAGACAACACGTAAACACTAGAGCGTCTAGATTGAACCAAAAAGTTAACAACTTTTCAGGAGGCATCAAAGCGGATATGGGGAGTATCCGCCAGAACATTAAAAGTACCCAATTCTCAATCCTCGCCAGACTTAACGCGGTTCAATAGCGATGAATTCACGCTGCTTGAGTGTTTAATGATTCGCTATTGCAAGATGAGCTACTTCTCAAGAATAGCTGTTAGTTTGAGTGCTTCTGCTGCTGTAATTTTCTCCTTACATTACTGGCTATATCTGCCAATAAAAGAGCATCAACAATATCAGCAATATCTCCAACGAAAATCAGCTATTGAGCAATATGTAAGGCGAATGGAGTATCACTGCAATCAAATATTTACCCCTCTAAAGGAATATCGCTGTGAAAAATTCAATTCCTCTCAAGAATCAGGTAACTTCCAAATCGCGCCACCTAGAACGCCAGTTAAAAACTAAGTTCAACACATCTACTAACTTAGTAGTTAGAGCGCTGACAGGTGATAAAACAGCCCTCAAACTCATAGGACAAATGGGTAACGATGGCGCAAGAATTAGCGAATTCGCTCCACAAGTTAGAGAGCAGATGCTAGCTGCTATCAAAGGAACTGAGGATTTAAATGTAGTCCTCAGTGACATCTACAAACAGGCTGGTGTCAGCGGCGAGAAGATTGAAAGAGCAGTGCAGTCAGCGATTTTAGCTGACACTCATCTAGCCAATATTCTCGAAGAGATGAAGCTTGATTTCGCTTCATCCCAGGATAAAGAAGCTCTACGTCATCAACAAGCAACAGACCACATCAGATTAAAAACCTGGGTAGATAAGCATATGATGCAGGTTGATGGTGAATATAAGATGTTGCAGACAGAATTACAGACAGATATTAGACAACAAACAATTGACCTGCAACATGATAGAGAACTGGGTAAATATTACCTAGAAATGGGTGATAACGCTCGTGATGATTTCAAGCCGAAAAAGCAATATGCTGGGCGCTCAATCGTACAAAAAATCAAAGAAGCCTTATTAGGCTTTTAATAACTAAACCCGTCAGTAACTTTAGGTGACTGCTGACGGGTTCTGGAAATACTCCGATACAAACATGACATACGATATTGATGATGAGCAAGAAGAAGTAATAAGCGAAATTGCTCCAGATACACCCTTACCAAAAGACTTAATAGAACACCTGTCCTCTCGCAAGCAACACCGCCAAGATATTATCAAGACCACTGAAAAATTAACGAGATTTTTTGTTGGCTGGTCGCTAAATTCAACAGGCTTCTTTATCGCTAAATATCTATTAATAACTGGTGGTGGCGTTAACTTCTGGCTGGCAATTTCGCTCTCGTTTTCTATATGCAGTGTTGGTTCTCTGGCTGGGCTAACAGGCTTGAGAGTTAATTACAACAGTGATGGGCTAGAGGTAGATAATATGCAAAATCTTCTAAAAACTGCTGCTGGCTTAGTCTGTGCAGGTGTAACAACTTGGTTAGCAGTCAAAGACTATCAATATTTTGAGCATTTAACTAAAGAAACAGTCAGCCAGATTAACCAAGACATCCAAACTATTGAAAAACAAAATCCACAATCCGACCCTTGGGTAAGCATTGCTGTCGCCTTGGCTTTATTCATTGGTTCCATTGCAATCATTTTTAAGGGGCGGGAATGAACAATGAAACAGGGTGTTGTCGAGTTAGCCCTGGCTGGTGTGTGTGGTGTAGCTGCAATCATCGGGCTAGCAAGTTCGCAAACACGCCAGCCTTATGATTTGACACAGATTCAGTTCTGCCCAAAGTCAACTAACGGCGTTCAAAGTCAAATAAAGCTGGATAAACGTTTTTGTAACCAGCCGCGTTTTGTCCTGGCTGAAGAATGGCAACGCTATGGGCTGTATGGCAGCATGATTCCTTATAAGGGTGATGCAATTCAATGGGTGCGTGATTTACCAACAGATAACCCTAATCAGTTGTTGGGTGGTGCGGTTACAGTTATGGGGCTATGGGGTATTGTCGGTTGCTTGCTTGTGCGTTCACAACGCCTCAAGCGCAAGGATTATGAATTAGGGGAATTGGAGAAGACTGGCGGCTATGCAATTTGGCAGCAACACAAGCACAAACGTGAAGTTAAGCAGCATTCAACCCAGCTTTATACTGAACGCCTAAAGGATGGACTGTCAGGACTGGACACAGAGGAACGCAAAGCGCTGGGACTGACTGACTCAGAAAACGAACGCGCTAAAGCACGTATCCAGCTTGAGGATTTCATGAAAGCCCGTGCTGTTAATCATTCTGTGATGGATAAGACGATTGCTGAGAATTTAAGGGACAGAGCGAAGGCGGAGCAAGAACGCGGCAAGATTGAGGGGAAGACTAAGGGCGCGATCGCAAACAGCGATCATCATCCTTTGACTGACCAGCGCCTCATCAGTGATTTAATTGAAGCACTTAAGAATCATGAGGACGGCTGGTTGTGGAAGGTTATCGACAATCAAAAGCCTGTTTGGGTGCTAGGAGAAGCAGGAAGTGGTAAATCAACTTTAGCCGCTTCGATTGTGATGCTCAGAGAATATCTGTTTGATATGCCGTTGTATCAGCTCATAGATGCACACGCCGGAGATAATTTAAGAAACGCATGGAAGTATTTAAGCCCTCAGTTAATAGCTAAAACAGAAGAAGAGATTGGACAAGCTTTTGATGATGCTCGCGAGCGTTGGTTAGATAGAATTAATAATCAGCCTGACAAGCAACCGCAACAGTTATTAGTTGATGAATTTACGAACTATTCTGAGTCAGATATCACTAAGGAACCTGCTAAAAAGTTTGTTAAAGCATCTCTGAGTGACCCTAGAAAGGCTGAAGAAAGGTTAGTGTGTATTGCCCATTTTTTTACTAATACTGCTGTTGGTGGCAGTGATGGAACAGCTAAGGGTAGAAGCAGAGGTACTATTCAAATTGACCGCAAAACTGTTGATGGTAAAACACCTTTGAAAGTTGCAATAGTTAACGGGTTAAATAATTCTGATGGCGATGCTGAAGTAGATAAAAAGGTGACAATTCCTAGTTGGTTGACTCCTCTAAGTATTCACAAGCATTTTAACGGTCAACCGATTGATTTTGATGAATCGTGATCAAAACATTTTTTAGCTGTCAAGAACTGGGAGTAGAGCGGGTGGCGACAGCGGAGTGTGGGGGGCGGGCTGCTGAGTTTTGGCCACTCCATGAGTAAATTGTTGCCCGTCCCCCACACCACCCGCTCTAAGCGTTGCGTCTCCCAGTTCGTCGGGGCAAGACGAGGTAGTGAGGTTGAAGTAATTCTGATGTCACAGTTGATGGCGTGGATCTAGCGAGGCTGTCACTAGGGACAACAGTATTAAGAGAACCACGACCCGCAATGAAAATTTTTATTTTGGCGAACAATTATTCTTGTTGAAGTGAAACTCAGGAGGGAATAGCTTGAGGTTTGCCGAACCACCGCAACTAGATGTTGTGAGTATTGCTGTAGCGGCAAGTACTGTTATTAAAGCAAAAATTAATTTAAACTTAGACATGGTAAACTAATCCCTCCTTTAGGGTAACTAAAAGATTATCGATTTATTTCTTGTTCAGAAATTGAGGTTCCTAAATTTGCTCTCGGAACTTTTTAATGAGATATGACATAAGGTTTCACATAAACTATGGATAGTATTTTTGATAGTTCCATTTCAGGTATTAGTGTTATTACATAAAATAAATTCTACTAATTTTAATATAGAAGAATAGCCAAAACTACCTTTCTTTAGCTCTCAAGAATCCTACTATTTTCTCAAAAGGAATTATATCAATCAAATAATATTAAAAAAATGATATAAGAAAATGTTTTTCTTTAAAAGAAAGAATTATACATTTTTTTAGCATTGTTGTATATCAAAAAAATGATAATAATTTTGATATTGTAGAGATTACAATGTTTGTTGTATTTATGCTGAAATTTGTTTGTTGAGTTTCAGAGTTATTTTAGTGGTTAGCTACAATATAGAATTTAAAAAAAAGCAAGAGCCATATAAACTCTGCCTAAACAAGGTTAGAATCAGTATACTTAGCAGTAATTTAGCCGGAGGATTATATACATAAAACAATAAAATATATAAAAAAATAATTATTTAATATAAAATTATGCAATATGATGTAAAGCAAAAGTTTCTTGATGTAGAAATTAACTCTTTAGAAGAAGTTGTACTAACTATTCTCTCTTCAGGCAAATGCTATGGAACAGAAATAATTGAAATTGTAAGTTCTGCTAGTGAGGGAAGAAAACAATTAAATTTTGGAAGCTTATATCCTACGCTTTATAAGCTTAAGATAAGAGGGCTGATAGAAGAAGATTTAGGCGAGACTCATCTACCTGAAAGAGGTGGACATCGACGTAAATACTATAAGATTACTGAGTTAGGTATCCAAGCATTATCTCATATTGAGAATTTTCGCCAAAAGTTACGTTTACGAGAACAAGTTTTTCCTACATCCCTACAATAATTTTTATTCAAGATATTGAAAAAAATCTCAATAGATTTTAATGTAAATATGCTAATTCTCAAGTTTATTGCTCAATTAATTAGTCCTTTATTGGCTGAATCTATAAGAGATGAAGCTTTGGGAGATGTATGGGAAGCTTATTACAAATTAAGAGCGAAAGAAGTCTCTGCAATCTTATGTATTGTTTTAACTATATTTAGATTTATGCTCCTGATTTGGGCTTCCTTACAGATAAAATATCTAGAAAAATGGCATAAAAACATTACTCCAAGTATATCTGAACCTCCTACTATAAAAGTACTTGATTTTCCCATTACTGCTTTAACTTTTGAAGATCAGATCCAAACACTGCGGAAATGGATGATCGCACGCGAAAGTAGAACAGTCTGCATAGCTAATGTCCACATGCTCATGGAGGCTCATGGGAATTCAGAGTTTGCTAATGTCTTAAAAAATGCAGATTTTGTCACTCCAGATGGGATGCCCGTAGTTTGGATGATGCGGCGGATGGGTGCGCCTTCTCAAGATCGTGTAGGCGGGATGGATATCTTACAAGCATTGTGTAGGCTAGCTCAAATACAAAATGTCAGTGTTTTCTTTCTCGGTTCGCAAACAGAAATCCTTGCTAGAATGCGGAAAAGTCTAGAACAAGAATTTCCCAAGCTGAAAATAGCAGCGATGGAACCTTTACCCTTCCGTCCGCTGACGGAAACTGAAGACGCAGATTTGATCAATAAAATCAATAAAAGTGGTGCTGGCCTAGTATTTGTATCTTTAGGATGTCCAAAACAGGAACACTGGATGGCCCAGCATAAAGGTAAAATCCAGGCTGTAATGATTGGAGTTGGTGGAGTTTTCCCCGTTTACGCTGGAATCCATAAGCGCGCACCACGCATAATTAGAGAATTAGGATTTGAGTGGCTTTATCGCTGGATTCAAGAACCACTTCGCCTCTGGAGTCGTTATCTCACCACAATTCCACCTTTTATGTGGCTGGCAACAAAACAGTTACTCTCATCAAGTCGTTTTAATTCGGTATTTTTTCAAGAAACAGGAGAGTGAGGGGTTTAGGTTGTTAAATACGGTACAATCTACACGCTGATGTATAACCCTGACTTTTTACGGGATCTGGAAAACGAAAAGGGGTTAAACTAGCGAGGTTGTTATTAGGGGCAAGCTGATTGTAAAAAGTTTTGTCCCGGTATAGACTGCTGTGTAGACATTGGTGCAGACTACTGAGTGTGAAAATCTGGAACTGGGGCTGCTGCTGGGCAGCGTTGATGCGTTGATATCACGCGCTTGATAGCAACAGCGAACAACTTGACCATTACAAAATATTTGATGTGATGAACCCTATCTACATGATTGTCTAGTCAGGGATTGACATGGTATCCGGTAAGAGTGCAAAGTTGCGATAATGGAGCTTTTGGCAACTGTACTCAGTCCGTGGAAACTATGGATACTGTCACCATCATTGAAGGGGAAATACTCAGGGGAGACAATACGCTTGTGCCGTTGGACTCGGCGACGTTATCCACAGCACCGGATGTGATGGCGCGGTTGTTATTGGGGAAGCGATCGCCTAATACTCAAAGAGCTTATGCTAGGGATTTGCGGGATTTTTTTGATTATGTGGCCCATCAACCGCCTACGCCTTCTGTGGTAGCACAGTTTCTCAAGTTGGAGCAAGTCCAAGCAATTAATATTGTCAGTCAGTATAAAGAAAGCCTGATGAATAAAGGACTGTCGGAGGCGACGGTGAACCGGCGGTTATCGGCAATTAAGTCGCTGGTGCAGGTGGGGAGGGTGTTGGGGGTGTGTAATTTTGTGCTGGATGATGTGGGGGCGGAAAAAGTTAAGGCTTATCGAGATACCAGCGGTGTAGCACCGGAGGCGATCGCTAGCATGATGCAGCTGATTGATACTAGCACTGTCATGGGGAAGCGCGATTATGCCATTATGCGGTTGTTGTGGGACAATGCCCTGCGGCGCAATGAAATCTGCCAGATGAATATCGGCGATTTTAACGCCAGTGGGGGGACGATTTCTATTTTGGGTAAGGGGCGGGGGACGCAAAAGGAAACTATTAAACTCAGTCGCAAAACTATAGCGGCGATTACTGATTGGTTGATTGCTAGCAGGCGGACTAAAGCTAAATTAAATGAACCACTGTTTGTGGCGCTGGTGGAACATTATAAGGGGAAGCGGTTGACTGGGGAATTTATTCGCAAGTTGGTGGATACTTTGGCGCAAGAGGCTGGTATTCCTAAGAAGATGTCGCCGCACCGGATTCGGCATAGTGCGATTACCAAAGCTACAGAGGTGTTTGAGGGTGATTACCAAAAGGTGCAGAAGTTTAGTAGGCACGCGAATATTAATACTGTGCTGAAGTATGACGATAACCGTAAAAAACAGGAGTTTCAAGCTACTATCACTGATACGCTGGCTGACCTGTTTTGAGGCAACTAAGATTTAATTAAAGTTCTTTAAATCAATAATCTAGGGGGTAAATATTGATATTGAGCGTTGTTTAACTGAAGACAGCTAGGGGAGAAATATTTTTATATCTATTTACCGTTAATTTCAGTTTTAATTAATTATTATTGTTTGATGTCAATTTCCCAAGGTTAAAATACCTGATGGCATATCTACGACTAACCTACGATTAGTCAGCCATTGACGACCGAGTAAAACTTCTGGCACTCCATCACCAGCATAAACAGGAATATCAAAAATCTCTCCATCAATTCTGACAAGGCCTGCATAAATATCAAAGTTAGATACACCTCTTGCCATCAACATCGAACGTTCGCCTAAATATTCCCAATCAAACCCTTCCAAGTCCTGCTGATCAATGGCTAACCAATCTGAAAATCCTGTATCTAAAACCACATCAATTGGTAATTCAAATCCATTGGCGGCAATCAATTCGATTTCAAAAATCAACTCCTCCCCATCACCAAACCTTCCTGATATCATATTGTCCCAGCAACTCCAGTATCGTTAATTTTAAAGACGAAAACGGGACAGTTTGGGTGTTTTTGGCGTGACATTTTAATAGCAGTCATCTCATCTTTATCAACAAAATATTCGCGGCTTTCTGGTTCGACTGCCATGTACCAGTTGTAGTGAGTTTTAATTAGTTCGGGTTGGACTCTATCAAAAATGGGCTTACAGCGTTGGTAAAATTCTTCTTGAGAAGTTTTCTTGGCAAGCTTTTTCTCTTCTGCCCACTGGATTTGGGGAAAAATTCTTCCCCTGCGGGTAACGCGGCTGGGTTTGGTTTCGGTCATAGTTGATTCTCACGAATGGGTGATATCTATATTTATATTAGGGGCAGATACAGCCTGGCTGACACAGGGGCAGAATAAACTGTTTAGTTTAAATACTGAACATCAGTAGCTTTTTTTGAAGAACTTACAGCTTTTAAATTTGCACAAAATAAAGCCACTGCAATATATGCTATAACGGACAGAAAATTTTCGACTTGCTGACAAGCTAACTTGTTGACTGGTTAGGAAGCTAACTTGCTATATTTATAGCTTGCCAGTAAGCTCGTAAGCAACATGGTTGGCTGTTCATTCAATGATCATCGCGATAGCAAATCAAAAAGGAGGTGTAGCTAAAACCACCTCCACCATCTGTTTAGGAGGAATCCTGGCTTGTTCGGGTACTGTCCTCGCAATTGACCTTGACCCTCAAGGGAACCTCACTACGGGTTTAGGGGTAGAAGTGGCTGACGAGCAGATTAGCTGCTATGACGTAATTACAGAACAAGCAGAAGTCATTGATGCTGTAGTTGCGACTAAATCCGGACTTAGCCTATTACCTGCCGACATTAATCTTGCGAAAGGAGAAACCGAAATTCTTATGAAGGTGGGTAACTTTTACATCCTCAAAGAGAAACTGGCCCCCATACTTAAGCAATACCAGCACATCTTGATTGATTGCCCACCTTCTTTGGGACTGTTAACGGTTAATGCCTTAGCAGCTGCGGATGTAGTCTTGATTCCAGTGCAGTGTCAATTTTTTGCACTCAAAGGACTGGCTGCACTGCTGGAAACATTAGCCAGCGTGCAAAAACGCCTCAATCCTCAACTAAGAATATTGGGGGTACTGCCGACAATGGCTGAAAACACGGTGATGACTCAAGATGTCTTGGACTCTCTCAAGAAACGACTGCAAGACATACGCATTTTTGAACCCGTTCCCAAGTCCATCAAGTTTTCCGAGTCCAACTTAGCCGGCGAACCTATACATATATATACCAACGACAAAAAACTAGTGCAGCCCTATGGGGCGATAGCCAATTTGATTGCTGAAATGTAAAGGCATAAAAAAACCTATGGCAAAGCGACGTGTCCGATTAAATGACGAAAATGACCCGCTATCCTCAACGGATAAAGTCTTGGCTGGATTTGAGCAAGTTAGCAAGTCAACAAGTCAACCAGATAAAAAGTCAACAAGTCAGGAAGATAGCAATTCAACCATTCAGGAAGCTGACAAGCCAACAAGCCAGGAAGATGACTTGTCAACAAGTAAACAAGATAAAGCACAGCCGTTGACCCCTACTTCTCAAACCAACAATCGTCGGAAGAAGTCAACAAGTCAGCAAGACAGCAATTTGACAAGTCAGGAAGCTGACAAGTCAACAAGTCAGGAAGATGACTTGTCAACAAGTGAACAAGATAAAGCACAGCCGTTGACCTCTACTTCTCAAACTAACAATCGTCGGAAGAAATCAACAAGTCAGGAAGATAGCAATTCAACCATTCAGGAAGCTGACAAGCCAACAAGTCAGGAAGCTGACAAGCCAACAAGCGAACAAGATAAAGCCGATGACAACAATCTCAAGGAGAAGTTAACAAGTCAGCAAGCTGTCCATATAGCAAGTCCACAAGACAACAATTCAGCCAGCCAACAAGCTAACAAGTCAACAAGTCAACAATCCAAATCTGAAAAAACAATCTGTCGTAAATCTACATTCCAAATCAACTCACAGGTGCTGGATCGGCTAGACAAGCTGCACCTAACACTCCAGTTGGAACTAGGAAAAACTAATGCCCCTTATAAGGAAGTAATTGTAGAGGAAGCCTTAGTGCGATTATTAGAAGAAATCAACTCTGACCCTGGGGCGTTGATAGAAGCGTTGGTGGAAAGGCAGAAAAGCCGGGACAAAATTTAATAGATAGTTTGCGATCGCCCAAACTAATCATTATTCAAATTGTATCCCTGCGTCCTTCTTTTGCTGAGAATTACGCAGTAAATGACTCCTTCGCTTACCACTCCTGCTATAAAAATACCCGTATTCGTAGCGATCAATAAATTGGCATTAGCAGAGTCGGGCAGAAGGCACGTTACAATCCACAGAAATATAGCCAGAGTACTAAATTGTTAAAATTTAATGACAAAGAAGTAGCAAATCATAAATTCGCTACAGCATCTTTGTGCTAAAAAAGATTTAGTCCCACTCCCAGAATCTATAGGAGAGGACACACAGGAGGTGATTTAGTTATGGAGGTTTACTTAGCTCTGTTGTTAATGTCCCATCTGCTAGTGCTAGCAATAGTACTTTTAGCCAAGTAGTCAATTGTCCAATTTAGCCATTTTTGTTTTGCCTCTAGGTTGCGAGCCTTTGGGGCATTTTTTATTTTTCACCTCTAGTATCTAATAAGATAAATTTGGGGTACTACCCATAATCAAGTTTAGGGTAGTAAATTTAAGAGCTATAAATTGTAGTGCAAAAGCCTTTAAATATAATGTTTTCAAATATTAAGCTAGAATTAATGTACCCCAAACCCAAACTTTGTAAAAGAGTCTTTTCCAGAAAACTACCCCAAACATAAATCTTGTTACAAGGTCATCGATATAAGTAAATGCCGCGAACTACTTACGGGACTCAACCTAAAAAGCGAGTTAAGCGTCTATTAGAGGCGTTGCTTTGTTTTGCAGATGGGGAATTTGGGGAAGATAAATTTAATATTGAGTACCACTGGAAAGAACAAGACAGTGCTAACCCCAAGCTGACTATGAAAACAACTCTGGTGACTTTGGAGTTGTTGACGCTAAAAGACAAAGATCCAGGTAAGTTAACTAAAACGCAAATTCGAGAAGCGCTGAACTTACTCAAGGATTTTGTCAAAATTCTCGAAGATAACCGGATTCATACCAAGGGTGTTGATGAGTGGCACTTTAGTTTAAAGCTATGGTCAAGGGATAGGGAAGAGAACCTGAAACAGTTTGATAAGGTATGGGAAAGTAACAGACCAAAGAAATCTCAACAACTAGAAGCTCATTTCACCAAAGATAGGAGTGCTACTGTTGTACCCCAAACTAAACTGGCGATATTTCAAGCGCCACCGCTACCTGCACACTTTGTTGAACGCCCAGAATACAGCGATGATTTAAAGACTCGTCTCCTCACAGAGGATAATCGCACTTTGGTAATTACGGCGATTTACGGTTTGGGTTCTGTAGGTAAATCGACCTTAGCCGCAGCTTTAGCAGTAGATGCAGAAGTCCAAACTCGGTTTTGTGATGGGATTTTGTGGGCTACATTAGGTCAACAGCCTGATGTGCTGTCTTTACTAAATGGTTGGGTGCAAGCATTAGGAGACTATAGCTTTAAACCTACCAGTGTAGAAGCAACTACTAATCATTTACGGACGCTGCTTTATGACAAAGCTGTGTTGCTGGTGGTGGATGATGCTTGGAATACGCAAGATGCACAAGCGTTTAATGTGGGTGGGGTGCGGTGTCAGGTTTTAGTAACAACTCGTGAAGGGGCAATTGCTGATGCTTTAGCAGCCAGCACCTACAGCCTGGATATCATGAAACCAAGTCAGGCTATGGCATTGCTGACGAAGAAATTAAGACGCGAAATTACAGGTGCAGAACGTCACTCAGCAGAAAATTTAGCCAAAGGTGTTGGTTATCTCCCCCTAGCCTTGGAACTTGCAGCCACCGAAGTTGCTAGTGGTACGACTTGGGATGAACTATTGGCGGATATTCGGCAAGAAGTAGCCATATTAAGAAGTTTTGACAGACCGGAAGCCCAAGAAATTACCGATGAAGCGAGTTTAAAACGCTTGAGTTTAACAGCATCATTAAATTTGAGTGTCAAGCGAATGCCACCAGAAAAGCAGCAGCATTTTGCTTGGTTGGGGGTGTTGCCGGAGGATGTCAATATTAATAAGATGATGGCGGCGACGCTGTGGGCAATGGATGAGCGTGATGCTGCCAAGATATTGCAATATTTACGGAATAAGGCATTGTTATTAACAGGAGTACCCCTTGCTGATGGTACGCCTAGCTATCGCTTACATGACTTATTCCATGATTTAGCCTGTAATTTGTTAACTGCTGCGCCACAGCCAAGGCGGATAGGAGATTTGCCAGGGTTAGGTTTAAATCTTACTGATGCTCACGCTGCTTTGTTGGAGAAATATCGGCAGAAAACCCAAAATAATTTATGGCATACCTTGCCTAATGATGGTTACATTCATCAGCGTTTAGTTTGGCATTTTGAAAAGGCTGGACAGATAGAGGCAATTCATAAACTACTGCAAGAGGAGTCTTTACAAGGAGGTAATGGCTGGTATGAAGTTCGAGAAAAATTAGGACAAACTGCTGGTTATTTAGCTGATATTTCCAAAGCTTGGGAATTAGCAGAAACATCTTGGGCTGAAGCAACACTACCTAAAGTTGTTGGTTTACAATGCCGTTATGCTCTAATTACAGCTTCATTAAATAGCTTGGCTGCCAATCTATCAGAAGATTTATTGATTGTACTTGTTAAAAATAAAGTATGGATACCTGAACAAGGATTAGCTTATGCTGATTTAATTCCAAACCCACAAAAGAAGGTTATTGTACTTATAAAGATAGTAAATTATTTACCAATAAGCCTAAAAGCACAAGCGTGGCAACAAGCTTTTACTGCTGTTAAGACTATTAACGATGAAAAAGATCGCATCGATATTTTAACTGTTTTAGTAGACAAATTGTCACCAGAATTAATGTCTCAAGCACTGGAGATTGCTCGTTCCATTTCAGATGAACAATATCGCACTAAAGCTTTGAGTGTTTTAGTAGACAAATTGTCACCAGAATTAATGTCTCAAGCACTGGAGATTGCTCGTTCCATTTCAGATGAACAATATCGCACTAAAGCTTTGAGTGTTTTAATAGACAAATTGTCACCAGAATTAATGTCTCAAGCACTGGAGATTGCTCGTTCCATTTCAGATGAACAATATCGCACTAAAGCTTTGAGTGTTTTAGTAGACAAATTGTCACCAGAATTAATGTCTCAAGCACTGGAGATTGCTCGTTCCATTTCAGATGAACAATATCGTACTAAAGCTTTGAGTGTTTTAGTAGACAAATTGTCACCAGAATTAATGTCTCAAGCACTGGAGATTGCTCGTTCCATTTCAGATGAACAATATCGCACTAAAGCTTTGAGTGCTTTAGTAGACAAATTACCAGAAGCATTAATACCCCAAGCATTAATGACAGCTCGCTCCATTATAAATAAAGAATATCGCGTTTCTGCCCTAAGTACCTTAGCTGACAGGTTGCCAGACGCGTTACAGCAAGCGTTAGCAATGGCATATTCCATTTCAGATGAAGAGTATCGTATCAATACTTTAAGTGCATTGGCTGACAAGTTACCAGAGGTGCTGCCAGAAGTACTGGCGGCTGTGAGGTCAATTCAGTCTGAGCAATATCGTGCTTCTGCCTTGAGTGCCTTAGTAGAGAAACTACCAAGAGAGGTCTTGCCAGAAGCACTGGCGGCTGTGAGGTCAATTCAGTCTGAGCAATATCGTGCTTCTGCCTTGAGTGCCTTAGTAGAGAAACTACCGCCTGAGTTATTACCAGACGCTCTCACTGCTGCTAAAACAATTCAATCCGGGTGGTTTCTTGCTCCTGTCCTGAATACCTTGGCTGACAAATTGCCAGAGGCACTGCCGGAGATGCTAGCGACGGCTGCTCGCTCAATTGTAGATGAAAGTTTTCGTGCTTCTACCTTAAGTGATTTAGCTAATAAGCTGCCAGAGGCGTTAATACCGGAAGCACTAGCAGCGGCTCGCTCCATCAAAGATGAGAGTTCTCGTGTTGCGGCTTTGAATGCTTTAGTTAGCAAACTACCAGAGATATTAATACCAAAAGCATTGATGACGGCTCGCTCTATTATAAAAGAGGAGTATCGTGCCTCTGCTTTAAGCGCTTTAGCTAATAAGCTGCCAGAGGCGTTAATACCGGAAGCACTAGCAGCAGTTCGCTCCATCGCAGATGAGAGTTCTCGTGCTTCTGCTTTGAGCGCTTTAGCTAATAAGCTGCCAGAGGCGTTAATACCGGAAGCACTAGTAGCGGCTCGCTCTATCAAAGATGAGAGTTCTCGTGTTTCTGCTTTGAATGCTTTAGTTGGCAAACTACCAGAGATATTAATACCAGAAGTATTGATGACGGCTCGCTCTATTGTAAATGAGGAGTATCGTGCTTCTGCTTTAAGCGCTTTAGCTAATAAGCTGCCAGAAACGTTAATGCCGGAAGCACTAGCAGCAGTTCGCTCCATCGCAGATGAGAGTTCTCGTGTTTCTGCTTTGAATGCTTTAGTTGGCAAACTACCAGAGATATTAATACCAGAAGCATTGATAACGGCTCGCTCTATTGTAAATGAGGAGTATCGTGCTTCTGCCTTGAGAGCCTTAGCTAATAAGCTGCCAAAGGCGTTAATGCCGGAAGCACTAGCAGCAGTTCGCTCCATCACAGATGAGAGTTCTCTTGTTCCTGCCTTAAGTGCTTTAACCGACAAACAGCCAATGGCATTGTCGGAAGTGCTAGCAGCGGCTCGCTCCATCGCAGATGAGAGTTCTCGTGCTTCTGTCTTGAAAGCCTTAGCCGACAAACTACCAGAAGCGTTGATGCCCGAAGCATTAGCAGCAGCTCGCTCCATCAGAGATGAGAGTTCTCGTGCTTCTGTCTTGAAAGCCTTAGCCGACAAACTACCAGAAGCGTTAATGCCTGAAGCATTAGCAACGGCTCGCTCCATCAAAGATGAAAGTTCTCGTGCTTCTGCCTTGAAAGCCTTAGCCGACAAACTACCAGAAGCGTTAATGCCCGAAGCATTAGCAGCGGCTCGCTCCATCAAAGATGAAAGTTCTTACGCTTCTGCCCTAAAGGCTTTGGCTTACCCTTTGTCAAAAATGTCAACAACTCAACTTTTCCCTCTTTGGCAACAAACACTTCATGAGCTATCTCTCCGTACTCGCCAGGAGTTGTTACAAGGTATAGAGAAGCTAGTACCGATTATCTTTGCTTTAGGTGGTCGCACTACAGTAGCAGAGGTTGTCTGTTCCATCAACGCCATAGCACGATGGTGGCATTGAAGTAAGGCATTGCAGACGTAGAAGCAGTTTTATGCTTGACATGGGTCTATAAACTTACAAAGGTATTTACAAGGATTTCTTAAAAAAGTCAAATACAAGGTAAACCAATGGCATTTGAATGGCATCCTAATGGCAGAGATAAGGATTTGGGGAAAAAGTAACGAAGCTGCTATGGGCCACCAGTTCGCAAAAATTTTGCGGGAAGTTTTTTGGATCAAAAACTAAATTTGAAATGCAACCTTGAAATAACACTACAAAAAACTATTGGGCATGGAGCCGATATGCCATCTTAACCCCGCCTCTTACTGCGTTGAAAGTTTTACATCAACGTAGCGCCATTCTGGAAATACCCAATTAACTGGGTTCGTCTCCTTTTGCGCCTGACTGTATACTTTCTCCAACTTTGCCGCAGCTACAGTATCTCCCCGCTTTTGGTACAAATATGTGGCTGTTTTTAAATGCTTCAACCCATTCTGCTTAAGTGTAGTTCCTACAGGCTGATTCCGAGCCTGATAGTACCAACCAAATAATTGCAGTTTAGCCAAGAGAAAATGTGCTTTGGCTGAATTGGGATTAACTTTTAGTATCTGCTGATAAATAGAGATCGCTTCATTATTGGAACTGATATCAGCAAGTCTTAGCAAATCAATTTCTGCGCTGGCTCTTACTGCTGGTGAGGCTTGGTGTTTGCTATCAGTTTGTGACAATAAATTTTGGATTTTGGCTTGACGGGAATTAAAGTAATTTTTGGGCAGTTCAGTTACCCAACCGACCAATAAACCCAGAATACAAGCTTTGGCTAACAGGGCACGAGAAATAAACATAGTTTGCATCCTCCCAGTTATCAAATTGCTGCGTCTACGAATCTCGAAGCTTTCAAAGGATAAGCTGTTGGAGTGACTTTGACTTTTGCAGGTTTTGTCCCATCAGCAATTAAGAGATATCCTTCTAAGGGTGGCAGTCCTTGCAGTTCACTGGGTAAGACAGCGCTCGTTTCTCTTATGTGTTGGTTAACAGAGCGGGTTTCACTAAACCAACTGTTACCGCTTCTACCTTCAGTAGTTTCTAGGCGTTCCTGGGAACCAATTAATCTGGAGCATAATTCCGCAGTGCTATAGTCGCGGCAATTGAGGATGAGTTTGGTACAGCAACCTTGGAGAATGGTTTGCATTCCGTACTCGCCGTAAATATTGGCGATTTGACCTGTCAGCTGAGTACCGAGCATTCCAATACCAGAGAATTTTCGTCCTTCTGCTAGCAAGCGTTCTAAGCCGACGAGTTTACCCAGGGCTGAGAGTTCGTCAATGCAAATCACGGTTTTGATGTGGTGGTTTTCATTGCTCAACAGTCCCCTGAGCATTAATGAAAATGCCATTGTGTACAGGGGTTTAAACAGTTCGGCTTCGTTTTCAAAGATGGGCAGGAATATCCATCGATTATCATCTTCTTTGCCCCAGCGACTCCAAGAAAAGTCTGCTGTGGTTTGATGATCAGCAAGGACTTTGTAAAATCGCAGATAGTTAATGGCTGAACTTTTAATGCCGGCGGCGGTGTTTTCTGCTTCTAAATATGTGGCGCTGAGTGTGCCAGTGAGCAGGTTTTTTAATTCTTGTATGGGTTTAAGTGCTATCATCTGCCAAACTTCGGCGTTGGTAGATGTTTTGGCGTATAAGTCAGACAATAGCCCTTTGGCAGCTTCATTCCAAAATGGGTCTTTGCCTTCTGGACTAGGAGGAATTAAGCCGGCGGCAATGGTTTCAAATTCCATGCCTTCACTGCGGTGGCTCCAATGAATTGTTCTGCTGTCTCTGGGGTTGTAGATTAATGTATTGTCATCACCGAATTTTTCTAGAATTTCGCCGGAGCGGTCTAAGCAGATAACGCGGTAATCTGGGCGAGAACGCATAGTTGAAAGCATTTTCAAAATGGCTTGGGTCTTGCCGGAGCCAGGGGAACCCAAGAACATAAATGATAATGGTGCTAAATCATCGGGTAGTTGAATATCTGCGATTTCTAGTCTTGGTAGTGTCTGCGGTGATGTTTGCTGTTTCTTGATCAGCGATTGTTCTTTGTGCCGCAGTTGTTTCTGTAGTTGCTGTGGTGTTTGCAGTTGAGAACCGCGCACAACTCCGGTTACTAATCTTTCTGGAATGACGGCTATGACAAAGCCCAAAATTAGGTTGTAGCTCCAAAAGTTCTGCCACCCGGCAATGGGTGTGAGGAGTAATTCGATGACAGTAATTGCTAGACCAATTTTCAATGCTAGTTCTTTGCTGGTGGCTCCGGACAATATATAAATGCCACACAGCATCATCGGGAAAACTGGCCCGGTGAATTTGGCTGTGCCGT
>NZ_CP064889.1:0-39072 GCF_025677855.1 Tolypothrix sp. PCC 7601 | reverse complement strand
AAACTTAGGTCATAGTCAGCGCAGAAGTAGAAAGTCAGCTGTTCGGTGGGGCGACGGTGAGCGCGTAATCGCCCAATTTCTTGGATAATTTCCGCTCTTATCAATTCTGTGACATACTTTTGGAAAGTGCTGTGAGCATCTTCTAGGTTGACAGGTTTTCCAGTCATTACCTGATAAGAAGCTGCTAAAGTGCCGATATTTTGGTACGGAATGCCAAAACTAGCAATAGCATCGGCATTACTAAACCGATTCACACCGCGACCATCGACAAAGTGACCATATTCTTTTCTGTCTTCTGCAACAGATGCACAAGATTTCCAGTCGATAATGCCGAGTTCATTGTGGAGTAAAAGCAAAGTTTCTTTGAGGGCATTAACACGGGCGATTAACGAGTCTGAGCGATTTTTGGGCAGTTTACCCAGCCCAGTGACGTTGACCACTTTTAAATTGCTGTAATCTGGGCGTGACTGCTCAATCACTAATATCGGGTCATAGTAGTCGAGTTTTAATTTCAACTGCTGTGGCGTGCAAGTGGCATCAAGGTAGATATTAAAGACAGCAGTTTTGGCTAATTCTTGATGCTTGGTATCAGGGCGAGAAATCTTCAGTACACCCCATTTGCACTCCAAAGCACCGTCACCAAACCAAGCTTCTAAGAAATCAGGAAACCAGTAATTGGGCAAATCCAGAAAATCCTTACCTGCTTTTCGGGCGCTGTCTTTAACGATTTGCTTGGCAGCATAACGGGCGGCGGGGCTTTTCTGGAGTTGAGAATCAGCATTAATATCAATAGAGTCTAAATCATAGAGAAAAGCTAAATCGGGTTCTAATATCTCCCGAATTGCTGCAATATTTAAATCAGTAGGAAATTCGGGAAGTAGCGCTCTTAATGCCGCATCATCAAAGCCGTAACGGGAATCGGGCTTAATTTCTTGGGTGAGCAGCGATCGCAAAATCTGTAAAACTGGTTGGAGTTTCAACCATTGTTCAGGAGGTAAGCCACTGGTTGCTAATTTTGCGGTGGTAGTGTCGAAATCGCTCAAAGTCAAGTCAACAGTCCGCACAGGCTGAATGAGTGTACCCGCTTCTTCCCAAATGCGGCCCACGGTGAAAGGTTGACCAGCAGCATTAGTTAAATCAACTGGCGTAGAGTCGGGGTGCGCTCTGAGTTCTGAGTAATGGTGAATTACTGTGCGTTTCTGGTTGCGGAAGCCAAAACCAGGGCCACTAGAGAAACGGCATTGGTTTTTCAAGGAACAACCGTCACAGATGGGGCTAGAAGCGCTTTCTTCAAAATCTAAACTGATAAAATTTTTATCACGGAAGGCGTTAAATAAGTGAGTTCTGTGACAATTAGCATCAGTGTCGGCAGTTTCACCTGCTTTAGTCCTGAGTTTGAAGTCTTCGCCCAATGGAGTTTTGCGGGTCTTGTCAAGTTTAAAGCCGTTGTGCCGCACTGGCAGGTCAACAAAGTTTGCCTCAATGGGTAGTGTGGATGGGTTTCTGTGGTTGGCATCTTGGTAAATTAATTTATCAATACCGAAAACAGCAGCTGTCAGTTGTCCGGCATTGTGAGATTTGCCCAAGCCAGGATGAGAATTATCTAAAATGTGCGCCCAGCCCTTGGAGATGGCTTCCACCCAAGCGGCAATATGTTCCGAAGGCTGGCATTCTATTGAGATATCGCCTGTAATTTCGCTGCGATTGGGAATATTGCCACGCTTGTAAACAATTACTTGGCGTGAAGGTGTAGTAATTTCGGGTGATGGCTGCGGCGGTGCGGGTGTTAAAAATCCTTTAGCTGCTTTAACAAAAGGAGAGATCGCCTGCTTTAATAAATTTTGGAAACTGGTCAAGTCTTCTCTTACTCGTCCCAATTCCCATTGCTCACGGCTAATCAGTCCTTTATGGGGCTGGAATGGTTCATACTGCCGTTGTGGAAAGCGAAAGCCGTACTGCTTGGCAATGTGAAACAGGGTGCCAATCGTAATTCCGCCACGTCGGAAACTGCGAATTTTGGCGCGGATGTTCCAGGTTGTACCTTTGATGGAAGGCGACCACTTTTCAGCAATGATTTCGGCTTCGGCTGGCCCGTAGTGGTTAACCAGTGCCATCAGTACTTGGCGGCATTCGTCGTAATTGCCGCTGCCTGGGGTGCGCGGGGGGATGAATGAGAGTGCTTGTTGGATTAGCTGCTCAATGTCCCAGCTTTCAATGTCGGAAATCTCGCGCCATTGTTTACGTCGTGACTCGATTTCTTGGATGCGCTGCTGGTATTCTTCCCTCTCCCTCTGGGCGATCGCGATCGCCTCAGTTAACCATTCTGCTGGTAGCGTTGCTTGGGGGTTGACCAGAAGAAATTCTGCTTCTGTGTTGCCATAGAAAACCCGGCTGGCATCTTTACACGCTGGGTCATGGGGTAACTGCTGCATAAGGAAGCGTGTACAAGCTTCTACTGTGTCAGCACCCTCAACGTATTGGGGCAGAAGGAAAATTAACCGAAATTTATGCCAGTCTGGTTTGTGACTGGCAGTAGTATAAATTAAAGCACAGTGTTTTTGAATGAAGGGATGGACTAGCGCTTCTTCAATGGTTAATTGCGGATCGTAAACTTTGATAGAATTGCCGTACTCGTCTTTAAGCGGCTTGCCTTCTTCGTCACGGGCGATATCAGAATTATCAATATCAAGTAATAACCACTGAGAACCTATAACATTGGCCTTACTGCGCCATTTACCACCCAGCAAGCCAGCACAGATGGCGTGACCTGCTTTAATGTGCTGCTGGACATCAGCTAAAGTGCCTTCTGTATCTCGGAAGTTGGCGGCTAACTTTTTAAAGTCCCAGTCTTTATTTTTACCTGTGGCGTTAAACGCAAACTTGATTTTAGTATCTTCAATAAACTCAAGTTTTATTTCATGGGTTAAAGCGGTCTGTTTAGCAGCTGCTGCTTGCGACTCTACTGAGTTATTAAATGGTTGTAATTGTGGCATTAGCCCATCCTCCAGTAAGTTTTTTGGAGGAATTGGAGCTATCCTGTGGCAGTAATCTTTTAATACAAACTTTTAGAAATATTAGAACAAAATTTACTTCATATTCTGAGTTGTTGTTTGTTCCTGTGTGGCCAGCGTTACAATGACTTAACACTCCAAAAGTTAGGATAAGATTACTATTAGGGATATTAATTAGGTCGGCAACCCAATACCCCAATTCCAATGGAATTAATTTTGAAAACCCTGCTGTCTCATCGAGACGTGGGGTTTTCTGTATGTGCGCTTACTCGTACTTGGCTAACCAAGCCTTGACAAACTGGATTACTTCCTCCTGTTGAATTACAAATGCAGTACCTTTTCTTCTGAGAGCTAGAAGTCTCATACTTCCCATCTCAGAATAAAGATGTGGATTATGGTCATCAGCCGCCTTGGTTGGAGGCCACAAGACCAAAACTTTTACTGTCGGCGTTTTTGTCACCTCTTTCGAGGACATTCCGAACAAAGCTCTATTTTTAGTCAGCCATCTCTCATAATCTGATAGCTCAACTAGTGGACAGGGTTTCCAGGTGGTTAAACCACTCTTATTTTTCTTTTTGACCTGGAGAATTTCTCTGGTTTCGTTGTAGACAACCTCACTATCTCCCCGTGAACGAATGGAGATAAACAGGTGTGCCCTTCGGGGAAATCTGATAAACAAGTCGATAGGATTTTTGTCTTCTATCTGAATAACCGGAAAGACTTGTATCCCCTCACTTTTAAACTCATCCAAAAGTACGGCGGTTAATTTTTCCAGCCGCGCCAGTTTTTCAACTCGTACCAACGGCTTATAAGCCAATGCAAAAAGTAACCAGCCCGCTGGATGAACTATCCCGCCTGTAGCAAGCGCAGCACCACCAGCTGCTAGAGCAACAGTGGACTCATAGCCTTTCGCCTCCCTAAGCCCTTCTAACGCCGTTTCGTTGTGCGGCGGAAGTTCAAAATCGGTTGCTGGCTCTTTCGCTGTAGTCATTGGCGACATCAAAATTAATGATGTGAAATTAGCACTTACTGTACTGATACTAATGCTTGGTAGGTCAAATGCTATTTACTCATTGTCCGTGGTCATGGCTATGTTGGGGAAGTAGCAGTTTGAAAAATTGAAGAGGCAGTTAAATTCAACTGTGGAAATATTGATGAGCGGATCTGGTCGTCTCCTCTATATTTATTAACCTGATACTCACCTTCATCTAAACAGCAAACTAAGATAGTAGGTTGTTTGGGCTTGCCAATAAATTCCCTGCCGCCCAAAGCGGCATAATCAACAATCCAGTATTCGGGAATTCCCATTTCTTCATAGTCAGCATATTTTTTGAGATAATCATCACGCCAATTTGTACTCACTACTTCAACCACTAAGGGTATAGATGCAGCTTCGCTTACAGTAGATTGTTTTTTCCACAATGGCTCCGATACTAAATTGGGCTGATTTAGTATCAAGACATCTGGTGAGTAACCTGATTCATTTTCTCGTGGCTTGACAAATGCTGTTTTTGGTATGAGATAAGGGAGATTTAATCGGTCTAATTCGACACTAAGTTTTCTAACTAAAAATCCAACAACCTCTTCATGGTCGCCTGTAGGTGGTGGCATTTCAACAATTACTCCATTGTGCAGTTCATAGCGAAAGCCTGTGTTCTCTGGATACCAAGCGATAAATTGATCGAATGTTACTAGTTTAGGTATAGCTTGAGTCATAAATTACCTTTTACAGACATCGAATTTAATTTAGCTGCCAAAGATTTAGGTAAAAACTATTTTGTAAGTCACTTGGTTTTCTTACGTCACAGGACTTTTATCCAGCCTGAGGGCGCTGGACACTCGACACTGCATTTTCTTTAAGCCATTCATCTATCAAATTGTTTGCCACTTCAGACATTTCCAACCCTTTAGCAGCGCAAGCTGCCTTAAAAGCCCTCTTTTTTTCAGGGGACATATATACCCTTACAGCTTCTTGACCTTTAGCCATGCAAATACAAATGAATCTTTTCCTAACTGTGCCACAATCAGGAGCTAAAAGCTTCATTGATATTAAGGTATTAAAGTACTTGCGCTTTTGTACCCTAATACCCTAACATGAAAATCAGTAAGACAGACAACTAACAAGTATCGCTATCCAACAGTTGTCTACCGTAGAAGTAAAAGCTTATAAAACAATGCTTCTAGCCCACAGGCGCAAAAAAACAGCGATAACTATCAGATGCCTGGTTTACACGAGCCAGTAACTATCACTGGCTATCAATCACTATTTGCCCATTAACCAATAGATGCTCTATGAAAGCGTCAAATTCCTCACGGGGGCTTGATTTAGACTCTCCTGGCTTGTTTTGTTCAAGTTATGTTACGAAATCTGAACTTGCAAGAATTCTTAACGTTGCTCGTTCAACTTTGGTCAGTTGGGACGGTATAGCCCTTTACCGCATAGATAGCTACCGCCAAGCCTACCCAGTCAAAGCGGATGGCAGTACAGACCGCTCTTGTCCGTTGTCACCATACCAAAGCTGGGTACTTTCTCGCGTTGGTCGCGTAATGCAAAATCTTAAGTCGGCTGAACGAGTCAAAAACTACATCAAAAAGTATCCTCAAGAATTTAGTCTTGCCAAGTTTCAAGCACAGTTTAACCAAGTAACAAGAGGTAATGCAGCATGAATGCCAAAGACATGGTTTCCATCAAAGAAGTTTGCGAACTGTTGGAAATGCCAGAAGAAATTATTAGATTCTCCCTACAAGAATCACATCCAGATGATTTTGACAGCCTCAAAGAAATCAGTTTGGCTTCCTTTGAAACATTAACTCAAGTCCTTAAACAGAAAGCAGAACAAGAACAAACTGGAGAAATAGCCGCAATTGCTCCATCAACTAACAATACTCTACCTATTCCAGAGCAACAAAAAATCATCAATGGCGCATTGAATGCTTTGAGTGAGTTTGTCGGTAACTATACCTTAACCATTGATAAAATCACTTCTACCTTGGCATTTATCAGTGGTCAAACAGTTGTAAATAACTTTGTTCACATCCACTCAAACACAATTAGAAACGGCTTAGAAAATTACTTAGATGAGTTAGCGAATGAATTTACTACTGCTGCTCACTCCATTAAAGGAATTGATGCTAACGATTTTTTAGCTCAACGGGGGATTACCCCGACACAACGGACTGCTCAGAAGTCAATAGAAGAAATCATGAATCTGGCAGCAAATATCTAGACATTGCCTACAGATTAGCACTGTCTGATAGTCGCTTCTATGTAGTGTTGTTGAGTATTACAAGAGAGAGAAAAATGCACTTAATCGCTGAGACTTGTTTTTATTCCGGTGTAGCTACCCTATCTCTAATAGGTGGTGTAGCAGCTTGTATTTCGCCTCTTGGTGTGGGTTTATTCGCAGTAGGGTTAGCAATGTATGTCAACCAAAATCGACGCTAATAGAGGCAAGTTAGAAGCATCTTATCAGTGGCTTGCATTTAAGGTGAATCCACTAGTTTTGATGGGTTGCATTGTTGTTCCGTTATTTGTTGGCAGCTACGCATATACCAGTTGGCAGCAAACCAAAAATCCCCAGCCATCTTCAGATGTTGAAATTAAATACTTGCCCCTTTGTAGCTACAAGCGCCCTGCTTAAAAACAGAAAAATTTCAACTATGTAGCAGGTGAAAATGAACTATCAACCACTACCGGAATTGGTCAATACTGCCCAAAAATTACTCATCGATATTAGGCAGCATCCACACTTTAAAAGCTTGAACTATAACCCAGATGTAACGATTGGGGATGCTTGCCAAGCACTTAATGATTTGTGTACTGAAATAACCGAAAGCACAATTTTAGATGCATCAAAATTTGAGAGATTTAGTCCATGAAAGATTTGCTTAGGGTTTGGGATAGCACCTTACTTAGTAGCCGCAAAACCTATCACATTGAGGGCACGCTTTACCGCTACTTGTACACAAAAGGGACAATCCAGCATCCCCAGTACATATTCTGCCCTTTGGAAGGACAAAGGAAGAAGGCAGATATAACCTTAAACCACCAAAAACTACTGACCCGTTGTTATGAAGTGCCAGATATGGTTCCTGGTAGCGAGGTGGTGAGCAGTAATGCAGTGCAACTTTCACTTTTTTAATGGAGAGCGATCGCACCTGCCGGCAAGCTTGGCGTTCGCCCCCCTTGCATCTACGCATCATAGACACAATAAGGATCTTAGAACATGACAAAACCATTAGGGTATTACTGTGCCGTTACCCCCGGTGATGGCAGTTATCTCGACTGGCTTCAAGATACCTATGGCAGCCAACTTGAAGGCATACCAAGACTAGAAAAACTCCATCTTCTCCAGGCTATTACCGTCAACCTGCTCAACGCCCAAATAGCCACTGAAGGACGTTACATAAAAGAAATCGCCGCAGACAACATTCAAAAATTGCAAGCAGACATTTATCAACATCTACCCATAGGTGAACACCTGGGACTGGCAGAAGCAATTATCAATCAATTGAAGCATCAGCAATGAAACATCAAAAGCAAGCCTCGTTAGGATTAGCGGGGCTGGCTTTAATCGCCAGTCCCATGCTCATGAAACTACCAGCACAATTTAACGCTTATAACGCTGCTACCACCATCAGAGCATCAGAAGATATTGAACGCACAAGAGCAACTGAAAAAGCGAATACAGCCAATTTAGTCAACGAATTAGGTGTTTTACCTGCTTACCGCAAATTACGAATGCGCGGGTATTTAGACAGTCCCAAACGTAACCCCAGACCGGATGTCACAGGCTATCTAGAAGATGAAACAGTCTACGTTTATGACTCGGTTGGTAAGTGCATAGGGCGCATTGAAGCACGGCAATGGCAATGGAAATATCGCTTCCTTAATGCTTGTAATAATTCGCCCCTGTTAACAGTCAAGCAGGAGTAAAAAAGATGGAGACTTATAAAGGTTTTTCGGAGCCACCTAAGCAAGAGAATCAGCAGAGAAAATTAGGTGATTACGCCGAACTGTTAGCGCGGTGGATTGTCGATTTAGTATCGCTTCCTGTGAGTTTCGTTGCTCATCTAGTCGCCCAATTCATCACACCAGGGGCAAGCGGCACAAAGATTGTAGGCGCAATTGGCTTCTTTATCGGCACGCTGTTATCAACAGATGGCATCTGGCAAGTAATGTTTCAAGGTGTCCCCATTTTTCCCTGGTTTGAAGACACCTGGATTGGTTGGATTGGTTGGCTACAATTGCCGTTTAACCCGCTATTTTGGCTCAGTTTTGGCATCAGTGCATTGGTGCAAATTATGGAGGCGAAAACCCTACGTGGTAAAGACCCAAATCAAGCCAAATCTGAATTTGAATCGAGCAAACAATTCACTTTGGGAAGTAAGCCAAGCGGGAGCATTGATTTAACAGTTGCACTGTGGGGTGATTACAAGAGAGCAGGCATGAAAGAACGCCACACTTCAGGAGCAATTGCACTCTTCTTTTGGGTATTTGATGTCACTACAACTTTTGTAGGGCGTAACCCTTGGAGGTATACAAACCCATCCCAAATTATGGCTTGTTTGCTCTACAACTTTGTCTCAATGATGGCAGGTGAGATTGGTTATTCAATTTGGAAGTTGACCAAGAAATAAAAAATTAACACCTCAGAAATTAAAAGTTTCTGAGGTGATATATAGCTTGATTATGAGGAAAAACATGGACTTAATCTTACCTGTTCTCTCAACTAAAGAAACAGTAAAATTACGGTCAGATTACCCAAATATTGAACATTTAGAAGCAGGGAATACTGCGGCTTGGCTACAGGAAAGGCTTGACCAATTGTTAATTCGTGCCAAGGAAGAACGAGCAGGCATGAATCTTGCCAAATTCTTAACACTTGGCACTGCTGCAACAGGAGCAGTCTGTTACGCTACTTCGCCATTAGCCCCAATTGGGGCGTTGGTGGCTTTTGCTGGTTATATCTGGTCGCTAGCCCAAGATATTAACGACACCCATCAATTTGCACCTATCCCATTTATCAGGGGCAATCTAATTGAATTCCTCTCAGCAATGGGTGACAGTGAGGCTAGAGCTGATTGGTTTAATAACCAGAACGCTTTAGTTGACTTGATGTGTCACCTGGAGCCAATGGAAAGATTTGAGTTTGCCATGCTCAAGCAGTCGGCGCATATTTTGACTGACTATTTAGCACAGGTCTCTTCAGGTAAGAGATTTTATGCTTACCGATGGATTTTGGATTGGTTTATTCAATTAAAAGGTAATTTTCCATCTCCTGAGCAGCTGCATGGGCATTTGGCAACTGTCACGGTTGATCCCCGCATCAATGAAGAGCAGGTGATGGCTATCCAAGAAAGTATAACTAATACTGAAATTGGAATTCCTGCTGCCAGGTTTACTGCATTGCCAGTGCCAAAATTTGTTGACCTCCCAACTGCGGGGGGTGTGTTGGCGAAATCTAGGGTTAATTTTGATTTAATTAGCGCTATGAGCGTTCGCATTCAAAACCATTTGATTATTGGGCAGCAAGGTAGTGGTAAGGGTTTGATAATTTCTAATGTGTTAGATGAAATCAAACAGCGGCATCCTGACACAACTATCTTTTACATTGACCCGAAAGGAGATGAGAAGGAAACGGGTTATTTCACTGGTAGAGTAGATGTTCTGAAGCGTGCCAAGGTGTTGGAATGGAACCCAAGTAAAACTGTTGAGTGGTTCAAAGCAACTATTAAGGAGTTTCAAGCTATTCCTGGTCAGAAATTGCTGATTTTAGATGAAGCTACTTACCTATCAAGCTTGATGAAGAATGAGGGGGAAGGTAATTGGTTTAAGACGGTAATTATGGGGCTAGTTTCTGTGGGAGATAGTGCTGGCTGGAATATTTGGATTGTTGCGCTTAACCCTAATACTGATGACATTGGTGTCAGTGGTGGAGTCCGTTCACAGTTCATTCCGTTGGCGTTAATGACGGCTGACAATTTAGCGCCATATACTGCACTGATTTCTACTCAATGGTTGCCTAAAGATAAGAAACTGCCGACGGAAGATATCCAACAATTATGTGGTCAATCTGCTGTTAAACGCTGCTATTACTATGGGAAGTTTAATGAATGGTTGCCATTACCAAAAATGCCTAACTTTTCTGGTTATGATCGTGATTCGAGGCGACTGTTAGCGGATGGCAATGAAGCAAATCAAGCAATTCAAGATACAGTTCATCCCGGTTCGGTTTATGAACTATCTGAACCTATCGCTGAACCGTTGAACCAATTGACTGATAAGGGTTGTAGTGATTTGAGTCAGAGTTCGCCAGGACGGTTCACGCCTTTGAACTTAACTAGAGAGCAGGTTTTGGGGATGATTGAGATTTTACGAACTGAACTGAATCAGACTGAGATGATTGAGAGGCTCTGGCAGTGTAAGAAGGGCGGTTCAGCCGCTTGGAAGGAAGCTTACGCACAGTTCAAAGAGTTGATGGGGGATCATTAGTAGTACAATAGTTCTAGTAAGATTTTTACACCTATTTCCTCCAAAAGCCCTCAGAGAAAGTATCTGAGGGCTTTTTATCGTACCAAGCTACTGGTTTAAGTACAGTGACCTGATTGGGGTGTGTGGGGTGTATTGTGAATCCCACACTAGGACAATAGTGTGGGATTTAGCTAAGGCGATGATCAGATTCTTCCTTCCTTATCTCCCCCAGATTCAAAAGTGATGGGATGTTTATTTATTTGGAAGTTTCTTATCCGAGGGTTAACACCCTAGATGGTATATCCACAACCAACCGTCGAGTTTTTAACCACTGGCGACCAAGTAAAACTTCTGACACTCCTTCACCCACATGAACCGGAATATCAAATTCCTGCCCATCAATTCGCACCTTTCCTAAATATATGTCAAACTCTGCTTCTCCTTGGGCTGTGAGCATTGTTTGCTGTTCTAGATAAATCCAATCAAGTCCTTCTAAATCCTGATTATTAATTGCCAGCCACCAAGAAAACCCTGTATCAAAAAGTGCTTCTACTGGTAGTTCTAATCCATCAGCAGCTATCAACTCTATCTCAAAAAATAATTCATCCTCATCACCAAACTTGCCCGAAATCATATCGTGCCGCACGCCCCAGTTTCATTGATGCAGAAAACGTGCAGCCTTACATTCGGGTATTTTTCATGTACCATCTGGCTAACTGCTAAGGCATCCTCATTAATAAAATATTCTCCGCTTTCTGGTTCAACTGCTATATACCAGTTGTAGTGAGTCTTAATTAATTCTGGCTGTAATTTTTTAAAGATTTGCTCGCAGCGCTGCCTAAATTCTGCTTTTTCAGCTTGCCATTGAGCTTTCTTCTCTTCAGACCACTGGATTTCGGGGAAGATTCTTCCCCGGCGCACTGTACGAGTAGACTTGGCTTCAGTCATGGTTGGTTCTGCTTTACTGCAATATCTATATTTTCCAGCACATCCAGACTACTTGGGGTTTATGGTTAGTTTGGTCTGGAGAATCTACTTGAACTAAAGTACAATTCTACTTTTATACAAAAGTAGAATTGTACAAAAGTACTTTTGCATTATTGTACAAAAATACAATAGTGAAATTGCACTATTGCACAATAATACAACTCTACAAAAGTCAATTAGTATATTTGTTACTTTGTACTTTAGTAATTTTATGTAATTGCTTTATGTCAAATCCGCCAACAGTCGTCTCCTTGGGCTTGGCTGGGGGTCAGGGAAAGTCTACGGTAGCCTTGATGCTGGGGAGGTATTTGGGGCGCTTAGGAATTCCTGTTTTATTTGTGGATTGCGACCCCCAATCTAGTTTGACCAGTTTCTTAGGGGTACAAGTGCAACCTCATACCCCAACCTTACTGGAAGTTCTCACACAACCAGAAGAGAAAACAAAAATTATCGATGCCATTGCATCTGTACCTGACGTTAAACTGGGCGACCGTACCATCAGCAATACCAACCTGTTCTTAATTCCTTCAGATGACGGATTGGAAAGTGCCAACTATAAATTGGCTTCCAGTGGCTTAAGTCTGTTTATTTTAAGGAATCGCCTGCAACCAATTGTGAGTAATTTCGGCGTGGCAATTGTAGATCCACCCCCAGAACGTTCGCATTTAGCACAGACTTCCTTGGGTGCTGGGGATAAATGGGTGATTCCAGCAGAGTCAAACGTTAAGGGAGTGCAATCCCTGTTGCGGACTATGGAATTAATTAAAGAATTTAAAGCGGCTCTACCTTATGGTGAACTACTGGGTGTAGTGCCGTTTCGCGCTCGCTGGACTGGTTTGCATCCCACAAACGCTACTAAAACCAGTATTGATACCATGCGGGAGTTAGTGGCGGATGAGTTAATGTTGCCGCATATTTTGGAATCGGATGTATTTAAAAATGCCATCAACCAAAGAGTTGCACCAACAGACTTGGGACAGCCCAATCTGGAATATGCGATTCATGTCTTAGCTCAACGGCTTAAGCCAGCTTTGTCAGCAGAATATGCCAAATTAATTCCAGCGGAACCAGTGTAATAAATTTTACTATTAGCTAAAAACATGAATATTCTAGACGAAATCAGAAATAGAGCGGTTGCACCAACAGTTGCACCACGAGAAGATGTGTTAGCTCCACAAGAGCAGGAATCACTTACCCCTGATGTTGATGAAACATCAACTGCTGATAGCTCTGTTTCGGAACTGGCAAGATTAGAAGAGCAACTAGCCAACTTTCCGGAAATTGCCCCTAGATTACCTGTGCGTTTGGAAGTAGAAATCAAGCAAGAACTCGATGAATTATGCAGCCAAGAAAAAATCACAGTTGAAACGCTCTTGGAAGCTTTTTATGTTACCTGCAAAGAAAAAGATTCAGTCATGAACCAAGTGCTAAAAGAAGCTAAAAAACGCCTGAAGGCTCGCAAAGAAGCAGGTAATATTCGCTCTAGCATGACTCGTTTAGCTAATTTGGCTAAAAAGCTCAAGTAGCAATCAGTCCAATAGCAGACACAGACACAATATCTAGATGTAGTGCGCCTTACAGCCCTAATGGGTGGAGAGAAAAACACTTCACGCAATCCATAGGGGCTGAAAGGGTTGTGGTTGTAGGACAATTGTTGGAGGATGTAGTTAAAGCTTCTACCTAAAAGCCCGTGAAAGCGATCGCATCCAATTTTAATCCAGAGTCGCTGGCGTTAACTGAACCAGTACCGCTAACTATGCACCCAGCTGAAGTTTATCTCAACAGTCTGGGTGAGGGTTCCCGGCGGACAATGCGCGAAGCGTTAAATGCGATCGCCCGGTTGTTGACCAATGACACTTGTGATGCAAGTACTTTGGATTGGTCAAAGTTGCGTTACCAGCATACAGCTGCGGTGAGGTCGGTGCTGATGGAAAAATACAGTCCGGCGATGGCGAATAAGATGCTATGTGCATTACGGCGGACGCTTAAGGAAGCATGGCGTTTGGGGTTAATGTCCACGGATGAGTATGGACGAGCGGCTGATATTGAGTCTGTGCGGGGACAGAGTTTATTGAAAGGGCGCGAACTCGATCCTGAAGAAATTTCTGCACTTTGGGATGATTGTATTCAAGATGATTCAACATTGGGTCGCAGAGATGCAGCACTGCTGGCAGTTTTGACGGTAGGGTTGCGTCGCAGTGAGATAACATTTCTTGATTTGAATGATTTTAAGCCGCGTACTCGGTCATTGACAATAAGGGAAGCTAAAGGGCGGAAGGAAAGAATTGTGTATTTACCTGAAGCTGGTGTGCAAGCAGTCCTTGATTGGTTGCTGATTCGAGGTAAAGCACCGGGGCCGCTTTTTTATCCTTTAAATAAGGCACAGAAAATTATTCCAAAGCGGATGAGTGAGCAGGGGGTATTGCGAGCATTGCAACGACGCGGGGAAAGAGCCGATGTGGATGCGTTTACACCTCATGATTTTAGAAGAACTTTTATCGGTAATCTATTGGATGCGGGTGCAGATATCGTCACGGTAGCTAAACTTGCAGGTCATGCGTCGCCAAGTACTACAAGTAAGTATGATCGGCGTGGGGAAGCGGCTAAGAAACGAGCGATTGATTTACTGAATGTACCTTATAGTAGGCGGAAAAATCGCTAGTTTCCTTATATTTAACAGCAGAAAAATTTTGTTCTCTTAAGGCTGCGCGGGAGACTTAGTTTTTTAACAGTCCCGACCTGTATCTATACAAAACTCTATACCCCCATCCATCAACTTCGACACCGCAAGATTTGAATTCCTTAATTACTTTCTGGAGAACATTGACGGCTCCAAAACATCGGTATACTTTTACCATCAAAAACTTTTTTTCAGCAGCTAAATTACAAGAGATTTATGACCAATTTCTCTATTCTTTGGGTAACCTGTATTTGCTGATTGTTTGAAGTATTTGAGTTTTCTAACTTTTCAGTCAGATACTTGTCAGCAATCTTTTCTAAGACATTTTTTGAACTGTGCTGAAACGTTGCACTCTCAAATTGTTTTCGTTCTTGAGGAGTAATAAATACTGAATCAGGATTAGGAGAAACCGTTGAAGATTGGTTTTCGATAGTCTCAATGTACGGTTGGA
The DNA here is from genome assembly GCF_025677855.1 of Tolypothrix sp. PCC 7601. Classification (NCBI taxonomy): domain Bacteria; kingdom Bacillati; phylum Cyanobacteriota; class Cyanophyceae; order Nostocales; family Tolypothrichaceae; genus Tolypothrix; species Tolypothrix sp. PCC 7601. The sequence continues at coordinate 24,469 of NZ_CP064889.1, read as the reverse complement.
ATCTGAAATAGTTGTCTACACCATCTTTATTGATGTAGTCTTTAAGCAATGATGAAGCAATATTGTCAGTAAGTCTTGAGTAACCTCCAAAAATGACTTCTGATAAGGGATTACCAAAAGGAAAAGTCCAATCAAGTAGTCCCATAGTTTTTGTTTGCTTTAAGTTGAATCTCAGAGCGAGCTTTCCAGTACCAAAAGTAGCCAGAATAACTGCATCGGGAATTTGAGGATTATTTTTTTTGTATTTACAGTACTCTGCAAGAGCCAGCAATGCTGGATTATTAGCGACCAAACCTCCGTCAACTAATGGAAAGCCATCGTCATTAGATTTTGAGCTTCCAAGTTTGGTTTGGTGTTTTATGAAAGACGGATTTGAGATACTATGGGCAGGAAATCCACCGGGATAAGCAGCAGATGCTAAGAGAATATCAACTATTTTCAGTGATTGATGTTCTTCGTTTTGGTTATCAAAAATAACTGGCAAGGAATTCCAAACATCATAGCTAGTAATAATTATTCTTTTATTCTGTGCTAAATCTCCGAAGTGAGTGTCTTGACCAAAAACGTCCTCAATAGCCTTTTGTAATTCGGTTCCATCAAATAAAGGCTTGCTTAACCAAAAGTGATGCTTGGATGTCATTCCTGTTAAGCTTTGAATAGTAAAAGCACTCAGGAATTGGGCGGCTCTATACCGCACTTCCTTCCAGATATTTAAGTTAGGAAATATTTTTTCTCCGTCTTTGCAGTATATATTTTTGATTTCCTTTGCACTTAACCCTTTTGCAAGTCCGCAGGCAATTAATGCTCCAGTTGATGTGCCAGCATACATTTCAAAATAGTCGCCAAGCTTTTGACCGCTAGCATTGTTTTTCATTTGTAATACTGCAATTTTGTTATTTATTTTTTTTTCAATACTTTCAAGAATCAGTGAGGTTAGATATCCTCTAAATCCACCACCATCGCAAGAAAAAATCCTGTATTTATTAGAGCAATACATATTAATATTTGATTTTGGTTGTTTAGAAGGTTTGGTATGAAGTTTTAGGGCATGGTGCATGGAAAAAAGTTCTCCTGCGCCCGCCGACTTCCAATGAATCGAATGGGAAGTGCTATTCTACACAACAAAGAATCTGACTAGTTGTTGTTTTCTTCTGCTGAGAGTAGTTAATGAGTCTTAAATCTATTAGTTTAACTAGCAATATCTTCTAATGCTGGTTGCAGTATTTGGTTCTGACCTTGTTTACAGTGTTGTATTTTTCTCCAACCACAGGGCGTATTTTTATAGTAATCACGAAACTGACAGTAGAAATGATTAATATTTTGATAGCCAATTTTTAAAGCAATCTCATCAACGGAGTAATTGGTTTCTAAAAGTAAGGTACTTGCAGCAGCAAGTCGGCGCTCGATAATCCAATTATTGACGGTTTTTCCGGTAAGTCTTCGCACTAAGTCGGTTAAATAAGCTGAGGAATAACCAACTGCTTGAGCTACTTCTTTTAATCTAATGCTTTGATGATAATTCAATTCAATGAACTCGAAAACTTCACGCAGTCGGGGAATCGATGGAAATATGGACTTCTGAGTATTTGTTTTTTTACTTTCGGTTGTAGTAGAGAATTTCTGATGCACTAACTGAACATTAACAAGACCATTTTCTGTGATAATTACCTCAAAACCTCCTGTTTCCAAGCATTTCATTAAGAGTTTTTTTGTTGCAGGTGGTTCATCAATTAATAAAATATTGCTCATACTTTCTCCTAATATTTATTTTTTTTTGAATACCTTGAGCATGACGGAGCGATCAAGCGCTTTGCTATAGCAATCATTTTTCTTTCCTGCTGACTAAACAAAGAGTCAACTTTGCTACCTGAGTTTTTTGTTTGGCATTAGCATCGAGCTTTTGTCGTATCGGTAAAAGTAAATCTAATTTATGTGTATTCATTAGAGGTTGAATTGCAGGATTGTGTCGCTTCTTGTTTTCAGAATATTTGAGTAAGGTATTACCCCACCAGGGCAAATTAATGCTGTTAAATGCAAATAGTAAAAAATATTTTTTACTCAATTAATTAACATTAATAGTTAATTAAATTACATAATTTACTAGTTTTTGTGACTAAAAGGGCAGTTAAATGCAATTAGTTAAAATCATTTATTCGCCCTTTAGACAATTGGTATAATTATCTGACTTACGAGTTTCTGAAACCTGAGATAAATTCCTGTTATGACTCAGAAGAGTAGACGTCGTGGTTTTTTGGCTAGCAATGAAGGTGTGAAAAAGCTACAATCAAGAATGAACGAAAAAGGTTACACCCAAGAAGAGCTTGCCACCCAAGCAGATGTAAGTATTGATCAGGTCAAGCGACTACTCAATCCTCACTGGGGGTACAAGGTACAGAGAGATGCGATCGAGAAAATTGCTCATGCTCTAGATTTGGCACCAACAGATATTGTTGCTTCCCATGAGTGGTATCCCCCCCAACGAAACTTAGAGCCAGAACAAATAAGAACTAATTGGAACATTAACAGAGTACATAGCGCTAGAGTTTTTATTAGTCATTGCATACAAGAGCCAGATTTTAGCGTGGCTCAGCAAATAAGTGAAAGCTTGAAAGCAGACGGAAAAAGAGTGTTTCTTAAAAAGGAGAATGAAACAGACTGGCGACACCGCTTTGATGAAGAATTGGAGCAGTGCGATTGCTTAGTATTCTTATTATCCCCTCAAGCATCTGTCAGCGAAATGGTCACTGAAGGAATTCGGCGAGCTAGAGATTTACAAACTGCTAGACCCAACCGCAAACTACAGATTGTACCCATTCATATAGGTGAAAGTAAGACTTTAAACCATGACCTGCGCGGCTACCTACAGGGAGTTCAAGCGTGGGAGTGGAGAACACCTACCGATACTCCAAAACTTGTTCAAGTAATTATAAACCTGCTAGCAGGAGACCAAGTACAGGTAAAAGATAAACCTTTAGAGGCATTGTCAGCAGTATCCCCTTTGCCAATAGTAATAGCCGAGGAACGCCCTTTACCAGTTGCAGAGCCAGAACTGCCTGTGGGTCAAGTTGGACTTGCTTCTGCCTTTTATATAGAACGCCCTCCAATCGAAACTCGCTGTTACCAAGAAGTTTTGCAACCAGGTGCCCTGATCCGTATTAAAGCACCCAGACAGATGGGAAAAACTTCGTTAATGGCACGGATTTTGTATCAAGCAAGAGAGCAAGGCTGTCGCACAGTTACCCTGAGTTTCCAACTTGCCTCATCTGAGGTTTTCACTAGTCTAGATAGATTCTTACGCTGGTTCTGTGCTTGCATAGGTCAAAGTCTGCGGTTGCCGAATCAGTTAGCTGATTATTGGGATGATATCTTTGATAGCAGCTATAACACTACTACATACTTTGAAGATTATTTACTAGCAAAAACTGATAACTGTGTAGCTATTGGTTTAGATGAAGTTGATAGAATTTTTTCATATCCAGAAATTGCCAACGACTTTTTTGGTCTTCTACGAGCTTGGTATGAAAAAGCTAAGTATGGCGATTATAGTAGCGACATATGGAAAAAGCTTCGGTTAGTGGTGGTGCATTCGACAGAAGTTTATATTCCCATGAACATCAATCAATCACCATTCAATGTAGGGCTAGCGATTGATTTACCAGAATTTAGCTTGGAGCAAGTAAAAGATTTAGCCCAGCGGCATCGGCTAGATTGGGAGACTGACCATATACAGCAATTAATGAACCTAGTGGGTGGACAACCATACTTAGTGCGGTTGGCGATGTATCACATCACTCATAATGACATCACGCTTGCACAATTGCTGCAAACGGCTCCTACTGAAGCCGGACCTTATAGTGATCATTTGCGACGCCACTTGTGGAATCTGGAACAGTATCCAGAGTTAGGAGCCGCATTTAGCGAGGTAGTTGCTACAAACAAACCTGTGGAATTAAAACCAACACTGGCATTTAAATTATACAGTATGGGTATGGTAAAGAAGGAAGGTAATCATGTAATACCACGCTGCGATTTGTATCGCCAATATTTCCAACAACGTTTGCCATTTACTGACATGGAAACGTGAACTTGATCTATGAATAAATTCCAAAACTTAGATTACAAATATCAAATTGGGGGTAGTTTACCACCAAATGCTCCAACCTATGTAGAGCGACAGGCAGACTCTGAGCTTTATGAAGGGCTGAAAGCAGGTGAGTTTTGTTATGTACTAAACTCACGACAGATGGGTAAGTCAAGCTTGCGAGTTCGCACCATGCAGCGATTGCAAGCTGAGGGTATTGCCTGTGCTGTTATTGATGTTACAGCAATTGGCACTCAGCAAGTGGCTCCAGATCGTTGGTATGCGAGCTTAATTGGCACTCTGGTGAGCAGCTTGAAGTTAAAGATAAATTTAAGAACTTGGTGGCGAGACCATGAGTATCTTACTCCTATCTATCGTCTAAGTGTTTTTATTGAAGAAGTGCTGTTAGAAGAAATTCAGCAAAACATTGTTATTTTTATCGATGAAATTGATAGCGTTCTCAATTTAAATTTCAAAGACGATTTTTTTGCTTTGCTTCGAGAATGCTACAACAAGCGTTCTGAAAAAACAGAATACTCACGCCTTACTTTTGTCCTATTGGGAGTAGCGACTGCTTCAGATTTGGTTCAAGATAAAAAACGTACCCCTTTCAATGTTGGTAAAACCATTGAATTGAGAGGTTTTCAGTTGCATGAAGTAACTCCTTTAGTCCGAGGATTAACGGGATTTGTTAGTAATCCAGATGCTTTACTAAAAGAGATTTTGAATTGGACAGGTGGTCAACCTTTTCTCACTCAAAAACTGTGTCAATTGGTTCTTACCTCTGCTGCTACGATACAAATTGGTAACGAAAAGAATTGGATTGAAACCTTAGTCAACTCAAAACTAATTGAAAATTGGGAAACTCAAGATGAACCAGAACATTTAAAGACAATTCGAGACCGACTGTTAAGTAATGAACAGCGTGCTGCCCAACTTTTAGCTCTTTATCAGCAAATCTTGCAACAGCGGGAAGTTCCAGGCGATGGCAGTTCTGAGCAAATTGAGTTACGGCTATCAGGGTTAGTTGTCAAGCAGCAGAACTGTTTAAAAGTTTATAATCGCATTTACGCATATGTATTTGATCTGGAATGGGTAAATAAGGCGTTAGCTTCCTTACGTCCTTATTCCGAGACCTTCACGGCATGGTTAGCTTCTCATTGCCAGGATGAATCACGACTTTTGAGGGGGCAGGCATTACGGGATGCACAGGCGTGGGCTGCGGATAAAAGCTTAAGCAATTTAGATTATCAATTCTTAACAGCAAGCCTTGAGTTGGATAAACGAGAAGTTCAAACTGCTTTAGAAGTAGAAAAAGAGGCGAGTTGGATATTAAGTGAGGCTAATCAGACATTAATTAGGGCGCAACGTAAAGCACAGCGAATAATTCGCTTTGGATTTGTTGTATTGCTCGTTATTTTGCTAATGGCAGGAATAGTAGTAAATTTTGTATATGCTGAGGTAAAAGCAATAAACCAAATAAGCGAGCTAAATATAAAATCTCTAGCCATTTTTCCTGATGATCAGATTGGAGCATTAGTTACCAGCTTAGAAGCAACTAATAAATTATCTACCATTAAAATACTACCAGAGATTATCAAAAATCAGACTTTTCAACAGCTAAGAAAAGTCTTAGAACAAATACAAGAGCAAAATCGATTAGAAGGACATGAAGATGAGGTCTCAGATGTAAGTTTCAGTCCTGATGGAAAAATGATTGCTACTGCTAGTAGAGACGGTACTGCTATACTTTGGAGTATAGATGGGGAGTTACTACATAATCTTAAAGGTCATTCTGGTAATGTACGTAGTGTAGCCTTTAGTTATGATAGCAAGATGATTGCTACTGCTAGTGATGATAATACTGTTAAACTCTGGGATATAAATGGTAAGTTAATACGTAACTTTCAAGGTCATTCTGGTATTGTACGTGATGTAAGTTTTAGTCATAATAATAAGATAATTGCGACTGCTAGTAGTGACAAAACGGTAAAACTCTGGGGTATAAACGATAAGTTAATACATACATTTGAAGATAACTCATCTTTAGGTAGCGTCAGCTTTAGCTCTGACGACAAAATAATTGCTACTGCTAGTGCTGATGGTACTGTCAAGCTTTGGAGTAGAGATGGTAAATTATTAAATAGCTTTAAAGGTCATAGTAATAGAATTAGGAATATTATTTTTAACTATGACAGCACAATGATTGCTACTGCTAGCATTGATGGTACTGCTAGCCTCTGGGATAAGAATGGTCAATTACGTCATACTTTAAAAGTATATAATGAAACCATTCACAGTGTAGCTTTTAACCATGACAGCACAATAATCGCTACTGCTAGTACTAATGGGACTGCTAGACTCTGGAATAAGAAGGGTCAATTACTTCACACTTTGAAAGCTCATGATGCTTCCATTTACAGCATAGCTTTTAGTGCTGATAGTAAGATACTCGCTACCGCTAGTAAGGATAATACTACTAAACTCTGGAGTGTGCTTAATGAAAATTTTCAAATATCATTTCCAATACAAAGTAGTTTAATTTGGAATATAACTTTTAGCCCTGATGGCAAGAAAATTGCTAGCTCTAATGCTGATGGTACTGCCACAGTCTGGAATTCAAACGGTAGGTTAATACATACTCTGAGAGGTCATTCAAAACGTGTATATAGCCTAAGTTTTAGCCCTGATGGAAAAATAATTGCCACTGCAAGTGAAGATGGCAGCGCCAAACTTTGGGATAAAAAAGGAAAATTTCTTAAAGATTTGATAAAGCTAAAGCATGATAGAGTTAAGAGCGTAATTTTTAGCCCTGTTGATATTAGAACAATTGCTATTGGTTGTAGTGATGGGAAAGTTAAATTAGTTAACTTTGATAGTAACAAATTTCTCATATCAAAAACAATAAATACTATCAAGACTTCCGATGATAATGTAGAAATTTGGGATTTAAGATTTAGCCCTGATGGTAAGAAAATTGCTACTGCTAGTGCTGATGGTACTGCTAAACTTTGGAGTATAGACGGTCAATTACTTCAAGATTTTTTACATAATCCTAATTATCCTGTGTACAGCGTGAGGTTTAGCCCTGATGGTAAAAAAATTGCTACTGCTAGTGCTGATAGTACTGCTAAACTTTGGAGTATAGATGGGGAGTTACTGAACACTTTTGAAACTTATGGTGGGGTACACAGTGTAAGCTTTAATCCTGATGGTAAAAAAATTGCTACTGCTAGTGATGATGGTACTACCAAACTTTGGAGTATAGATGGGAAGTTACTAAACGCTTTTAAAAGTGATTCCTATTCTGAGGCATACAGTGTGAGTTTTAGTCCTGATGGTGATAAAATTGCTACTGCTCAAGGTAATTTTGACTCTATAAGTGGGACTCAAAATAGTAATTTTAGGATAATTATTCGGAGCTTAAATTTTAATTCTGTATCTGATCTTCAAATAGTATCATGTAGATGGCTTAAGAATTATTTAGCATATAATAAGTCTGCCAAATCCAACAATTATCATTTTTGTAGGAATAATAAAATATGAATGAAGATGTGCAAAGACAAAGAACGCAAGAAAACAATAATAAACAGCCAAAATGTCCAAAAGGTTACGTATGGAATTCTAAAACAGGAGGGTGTGAGAAAGAGCAATCCGGACAAGGGAATGACCCAGAACTAAAAACATCTAAAAATGTTGAAGCAGAAGATGTTACTGAAGACTTATAGCGTTTCCTAACCCTCTTTAATCACTTTTACCAAAAAAGTTCGATTTGGGTCATTCAATTAGAAAATAAACGCTCAAATGCTCGTTGTATCTAGAGTTAAAAGATTGGCTCTGATTTTTCTTTTCTCAAAGTGACAAAACAGGGCTAAGTAAGGGTGGAATCAGCAAGCCATTTTGGGGCAAAAGTTACATATCTACCCCATCTAAGTAGGGGTAGATATAGCAAAGATGCTGTTGGATGCTGTTGGCAAATCAGGTTGGGGGGTTTGACCCATCAATTGAATATTTCCAATATTTTCAATATTTTCAGTGCGTTTGAACGCACTTTCGCTATTAGCCCGCAATTTATTGCAGAGCGGGAGAACAACGCAAAGCGAAGGTTTTAATGATAAGGGCTTAGACAATCAATTCGCCAACAGTCGTCATGAACTGCGTACACCAGCACGCATGAAAATATCTCTTTCCAGTCAACAGTCATCCGTCATCCGTCAACACTATTTACAAGTCAGCATCTGTTGGGGTAAAAGTAGCGAGCCTGTCATGAGCCGCCACGTAACGTCTGAAAGCCTTACTCCGAAAGGGTTACAAAAATAAAATTGCTCTATGAGATGAAAATCGCCAAAAAACCTTATTTTTACTGTGCCAATTGAAGTCTAGGCTATTTGGTACTGCATTTAGTAACGTAGCCATAAGGTTTTCAGGCTGCAAAAATCAGTGAGGTTTAAATGGTACAGCTTTAAGTGTGCATCCAATTGGTCAAAATCTCATTTTCGGGTAAAAGTTGAAAAATTTTGATGAAACTCGCTCTGGGTAGCGTTTTCAGGCGTAGCGTGGCGGCTCATAGCAGCTTCGCTACTTTCTCCCCCTGTTGCTACTCAAACCCCTATCTTCACTTTCCCCCCCCCAATTAAACAGAAAAATAGTTAATTATCAATGACATTGCATCGGAATACTATGTATATAGGGAAAAGAAAGACTACAGCGTATAATTCACATATAAATTAAGTACAGTTCGTAATATTTTAAATGTACTGTGAAAATGTTTATATATAGATGCTTGATTAAAAAACACTAAATTTGAGATTTACCAAGTTGTAAATTATTGCGGCAGTGAGTAATTGTTTCGGCAGTTGCTCACTGCTTTTTCTATAAATAGTTTTATATTCATCAATTTGGCTTGACTAAACAATATACATATTATCTGGACAAAAATAAAGCAAGCATCACTAACTAAAAATAATTAACTATCGCTTCTCTGAGTACCTAAAAATAGTTAATTATCAATCCGATGAATCAAGAATAATATTGGTATTACGAAAGAACGAAAGGGTTAACAAACACGCTAACCACGATGTTCAACAAAACTAACTTATCAAAGGAGAAAAACATGGCTAAAAAACAGAATGAAGGTCTTCCTACCACACATAAAGTTGAACCAGGTGACATTTTTTCTGATATTGCCCAAGCCTACTATGGTAATGGCAACTATCAAAAAATTATCGATGCTAATGGCGGTATCGACCCCAAACTTTTACAAGTTGGCACAATACTTACAATTCCTGCTTAACAGATTTAAAAGACTTGTAAACATAGCTGCTTCTAATAGCAGTTATTAAGAATGCAGAAGGTTAGAAACTAAAACTGACCTTCTGTAACCAACATTTGCTAATGGATTCATATTGGACTGAAAAAAGCCAAAGTAACTACTTTTCAAATTTTGGAGCGTTAATTATGGCAGTCGAAATTTTTATAGATTCCCAATTCTCTGGACGCGCATCAGGTTCTCTCGATCAAGACTATTCTTATGTTGGAGATTTTTGGAATGACAAAATATCTTCGATTAAAGTTTACTCCGGCACTTGGGAATTTTTTGAGCATCAAGACTTCCAAGGGCGAAGTTTTCGGCTTACGCCTGGTGAATATGCTTGGGTCACCAATGAATGGAATGATAAGATTTCATCCTTCAAACAAGTCGGACAAGGTACTTCATCTGTTCCGTCAGGCGGTGGTATGGCACAAGAGATATTGAATGCCCACAACTCGTATCGAGCGCAAGTCGGTGTTCCACCCCTCACTTGGTCTGATACTTTGGCTCGCGATGCTCAAGAGTGGGCAAATTACCTCAGTTCTAACAGAAAACCTCTCGAACATAGTCAACAGAGGAAAGGACAAGGAGAAAACCTTTGGATGGGAACATCACGCCGCTTTAGCTTCACACAAATGGTTGGGAGTTGGGGGGATGAAAAGCAGTTTTATAACGGTGATGTTATCACTCAAAGCAATCTTGAAAAATTTGGTCACTATACTCAAATGGTTTGGAGAAATACTACACAAGTTGGATGTGCTTGTGTAGACGGTCCTGATGGAAACGCTCGACTTGTTTGCCGCTACAGTCCTTCAGGAAATTTTATTGGTCAAAGGGCTTACTAAAATTATTTGTCTTTTTGATAGACATCGACCAAATTTAGATTTTGGCTCAAGCATTGCAAGAGTTTTAGTCTCCTAATCAAAGATGTCTAATGGCAGATTTACGTCAGTTAAATGTGGAACAGCTTATTTAGCGAAAGGAGTAGAAAAATGGGATTTTCTCAAGATTATTCAAACGTTCCTGACTGGGTATCTAAAAGCGAAGGATACCAAACCGGAGCAATGGTTAAATATCAAGGAAATATCTTTTATGCCAACTTTTGGGCTTCAGAACCTGGTGTAGGAGATGCAGATAGCAATGGTTGGCGATTTTATGATGAGTTATATGATGTAACACCTCATACTCCAACTGAGCAAGCCAAAATAATAGCATATATTCCTACATGGCGTAAAAAAGAAGGCTTTAACTATACCAATGATGAGATGTATCAATACATTACTCATGGAATAGTCGCTTTTTTAATGTTTAGCGAGACAAATCTTGGTGAGTTTGACACCAATTCAGTCAATGATGTTAATGCAATTCTTTCAGATGTTGTTAATACTGGGCATCAAAACGGTACAAAAATTTCAATTGCACTGGGAGGTGCAACTGATTATGGATTTCTTAATTTGATGACATCTATAGGAAATAATCCCGCGAATCCACTACTCGATAAAGCAGTACAAAATGTAGCCAATTTTGTGAACTCGAACAATTTAGATGGTGTAGACCTAGATTTAGAATGCTGGTGGGGTAAACCGGGTGAAAAAGATCAGGGAGGAAGAAAAAAAAGTGAAGGACCACATCCGGCTGGATATGCTTTGACTTTGTTTGCACAAAAATTAAAGCAAGCTATACCTGACAAGCTGGTTTCAGCTGCTGTCTTTGGGACATCATGGTATGGAAATAACTATGATTCCAAAATAGCTGATTATGTGGATTGGCTAGGAGTGATGACATATGATTTAACTGGTTCATGGAATACCTCTCCCGTAGGTCCACATTCAGCCCTTTTTAAAATAAGAAATCAGGAGTCTTCTAAAATACGTAATCAAGAGTTTTATCAGGAGTCCTACATTGAGGAACAACAGGGAGATTGGCCTGGTGGTGGGACTATTGATAATCCTATTCTTTCAGTGGAAGATACGCTTTGGTACTGGACAAATCCATTATTTGTCAACTGGCAAGGTAGTGGACAAAATATACCTAGAACTAAGATAGCAGCAGGTGTGCCGATCTATGGATATGACTTTGCCTATGGTAAAGATCCCGATGAACTCAGTGGTCAAGTACCTCCAGGATATAAGTCAATTAGGTATAAAGACATCTTGAGTCAATTTCCTGATGCTCATCAGGCTCCCAATGGCAATATTAAAGTCTCGGGAAACACACCAAGACCTCCTTTCATCTCAGCTTCAGGAAGCTACCCGTATGCTCACAATATCTACTTTGAAACTCCAGATACTGCGGTTACCAAATTAAAGTTCTTGAAAAACGTAGGATGCCAAGGCGTGATTATTTGGGAGCTTTCAAATGATGTTTGGGAAGAAGCAAAAAGCATTATTAAAGCGCTTTACAAAAACTCAGGTAATCATGAAAAATCACCTATTGTTACATTTCCTCGAACCAGACAAGAATTACCAATTCTATTGGAGCTTGAAGAAACACAAGGTTTGTTATACCTATCTAAAGACGTTTTTGTGCGAAATATAGACCTATTCAATGGGCCAGCAGTTTCAGTATTTGATAACGAGATTTACTGCTTGTATAAAAGAAAAAATGATCATTTATTATGGGGTCTTACTTTTGATGGAAGTAAATGGTCTTCAAACATAAGGTTTACTAACAATCTGATTGAAACCGATGCATCTACAGACGATATGATAGCATATGTTGAAATTGCGTTATCTGAATCACCAGCATTAGTAGTCTTTAATGGTGTACTTTATTGCTTCCATCAAGGAGATGGATATAGTGGAGAATTGTGGTACACGACTTACGATCATCACGGAGAGCCGTGGAGGGCTAAAAAATGGTCTGAAGACAAAAAAGTACCAAATGTAGGTATATCAGGTTCCCCTGCTGTGGCAGTTTTTAATAATAAGATTTATTGCTTCCATGAAGGATCTCGCAGCAATCAAGAACTATGGTATACCACTTTTGATGGAAGCAACTGGGAAAATGATCAGAAAGTACCAAATGTAGGTATATCAGGTTCCCCTGCTGTGGCAGTTTTTAATAATAAGATTTATTGCTTCCATGAAGGATCTCGCAGCAATCAAGAACTATGGTATACCACTTTTGATGGAAGCAACTGGGAAAATGATCAGAAAGTACCAAATGTAGGTATATCAGGTTCCCCTGCTGTGGCAGTTTTTAATAATAAGATTTATTGCTTCCATGAAGGATCTCGCAGCAATCAAGAACTATGGTATACCACTTTTGATGGAAGCAACTGGGAAAATGACAAACTAATACCTAATGTAGGTATATCTGGATCGCCCTCACTAGCAGTATTTAATAACCAACTTTATTGCTTTCACCAAGGCAGCAAGAATAATGGAGAATTGTGGTGGTCTCGGTTTATTTTTAACTCGATTACAGCACATGAAGTGTCAAATCTTGGGCTATCAAAGTCACCATCTGTGGCAGTGTTTCAAAACAAGATTTACTGCTTACACCAGGGACAGGGAGATAATGGAGAATTGTGGTACAGCACCTTTGATGGAAGTAAATGGTTACAAGATCAAAAAGTATCTAATGTTGGCATATCTGAATCACCAGCAGTGCTTGTATTTAACAACCAACTTTACTGCTTCCATCAAGGTAGCAACAATAATGGAGAATTGTGGTATTCCTATACTAAGGATGGCGTGACATGGGAGATTGACACTAAAGTGCCAAATGTTGGGCTATCAAAGTCTCCATCCGTGACAGTGTTTCAAAACAAGATTTACTGCTTTTATCAATTAGCGGGAAATGGGGGTTCCTTGAGGTACATCACATTTGATGGCACTACATTTTCATCAGCAACTCTCTCAGGACCGGGTACATTTGTTGGCTATCCAAGTAAGGACGGTCAGCGCTTTCCTATAGGCAGCGATCAATCACCAGCAGTGGTTGTATTTAACAACCAACTTTATTGCTTCCATCAAGGTAGCAACAATAATGGAGAGTTGTGGTATTCCTATACTAAAGATGGCTGGACATGGGAGATTGTGGATACACAAATACCAAATATTGGGCTATCAAAGTCCCCATCTGTGGCAGTATTTAAAGACAAGATGTACTGCTTTCATCAGGGAATGGGAGATAATAGAGAATTGTGGTACACCATCTTTGATGGAAGTACATGGTTACAAGACCAAAAGGTATCAAATGTTGATATATCTGAATCACCAGCAGTAGTTGTATTTAACAACAAGCTTTACTGCTTCTACCAAAACAACAACAATCAATTGTTGTATAGTCTCCTTAATGAGGAGACAAATGGTAGCCCTTGGATTGAAGTGCGTGGTGCAAATTCATACTGTTATTGTATGTGTAATCGCTCCAACAATAACCATCAAGGGTATTTGAACCATACCCATACGATGAACATAGAAGCAGGTGCGCCATATTTTTATGCTGTCCTCACTAAAGATGATGATACGGTAGATTTCCCAACTGGTGCAAAGCTGGAAATTCAAGATCCTGATGGAAACAAATACGATCGCGATATTCAAGAAGAAAATCAACTTGTGAAGATGTCCGGGGATTCAGTTCGATTTCTTATTATCAAAGACCCCAAGCCCGGAAATTGGACGATGACGATGTCAGCGCCTGAGGGGGTCGGTTTCCATTGTGAATGCAATACAGTTCCGTCTAAAGATCCTTATGATACGATAACGAATGCCCTCAGTATGACAAATCAGCTTCAGAAACGGGGTTTGTCTGACGACAATCAAGGGTGGATTGGAGTAGCGGCAACCACAGCAATTGTATCTGGTGGAGTTACTGAGGCAACAGTAGCTTTAGATATCTCAGTAACGTTCTCAATTGCGGGAGCCACACTATCACTAACCCCCTTCGGAATATTCTTCCTAGCCGCTGCTATAGGAACAGCGGCAGTCACTGTAACTTTACTATCATCAGTAGCTTCAACCCCGACAAGATCAGAACCAAGTAATCAAGTTTCAGAAATAGCAACTGGTCTGACTAATACTGCACAAACTATATCGACTACCCCTCTACCAACACCGCAACCACAGCAGGCGGATGACGCAATTCAACTGTACCTTAGGACTGAAAGTAACAGACAAAACAATGAAGGATTAGGGGATTTTGAGATTTTACTGCAAAATGGGAGTCAATTCACATATGATTCTTATCTTCAGTGGATTGTTGAGATTAGAAATAATGCTCGAACAGGAAATATGATGGCTGTGCGACTCAATATAAATGGTGCTCAAAGCCCATGGATTAGGGTTAATCCAGGGAACTTTTATATAACAGCATTTTCCCTAGCAGATAATCCATGGACTGAGAATAATTGGCGTGACATACCTGCTAACCTAATCAATTATGGTAACAATTCCATAAATATCAGTTTTGAGTCAATCCGAAACGCTATGTTTCGAGTAAGGGACTGGATTAATAACCCTAGAAACCGATTAGAAGAAGGTCCACTACAGATCTTAATCTTTCTTAGTGCTGAAGCAGCAAGATTTGATGGGGTGGCGTTTGCTGTTAATGCTCTGTTGCGAAGACAAGTTGACTCTTATGATTGGCTAAACTTTAGACCTCTGCTCACAAACTGGGGCTCTATATCTACTCAGATTTATCATCTGCCACCTGGGGGATTGCAACCTGGGATTTCATTATATATCAGCCGTAGTTTTGCTCTGCAAAACAGATATGAAAATCTTGTGAATTATTTGACTACACTCGAGGAATGGGAATACCCATTGGGATTTCCGATGGCTGATTGATGACAGTTGATAAGGGAGCGGTATCTGTTTGTCCAAATGCGCTCGCTGCTCTCATAACGACTATCTTAAAAGTGCGATCGCTCATGGATGATGATTGATAAGAGAGCGATGTTTGTTCTCAAGAGTGCGATCGCCTATCTTATAGTGGACTGACACGACTAAAATGAGGCATTAGATTGGATGAATGAACCGCCAATAAAAGCAGATAAAATCGATTTTTGCTATTGCACTAAATTAGCTATGTCAGTCCAGTAGTGGCGTGGCAAGGCTAAAATAGTGCATTAGATTTATAGTTGAAGAGGGCGCTAAAGCGCTACTACGAACTTTTTCTATTGCAACATTTTAGGTGTGTCAGTCCAGTAGGGTGCGTTACATTTAATTAACGCACCATCTAAATTATCCTCCAAATGAGGTATTAATGGTGGGTTATACTTTGAGCCATCTATTCTACGTATGGGCTTAAAAGTGGAATCAGAGCCTCAAACTCTTCCCACTTCATTCATACAAAAGTGCGAACGTTAACTATTGCTTACGTTAGAAGAAAGCTTTTTCAAATATTCAATCCGGCAGCAACCCCGCAGCCATTGCTGTTTCTGTTCTTCAGTTAAAGGATAGTAAGTAGCCCAAATACTGCCATCTGGTGCTGAATACAAGAACGTAATAACAGCCTGTTGAGTGCCAAAATTACAAGTAATAACTTCTATTTTTTCATCTACAGTAAAAGTCTGTCCTTGGCTATTAGTGGCTGTCTCTAATTTTTTATATGATAATTCTTTACCTGATTTAGTCAGTTCTGTATCTAGTTCTGGCTCGGCTAAAGCATCAGATGTACTCAGCTTTGTTGCCGTTGATTCTTCACATACAGGTACTGTCTCTACTGTTAGAGGTAAGTCAGACTGTTCATTATCAGAGATTATTGTTTGAGGCACAGCATCAGAAGCAACGGCAGAGCTACTGTGTTTTTCTGAGACTTCAGTACAGAGGTTCTGGTCATTATTTACTTGTAACTCATGCTCAATTGGATGTTTTTCTCTGGCTACAGCAGTTGATAACTCAGGTTGTGTAGAGCTATTAGCTGAGGTATCAGTAGTATTTTGCTTGACAATACGTAAAATAGCTGGTTTTTGAGGCGTAACTATTTCTGGTGATGATTGGTTGTTAGTTTTCTGGGATTTACGTTTGGGCATAACTAATTATTTACGGCTCAACACTTTTTGGCATAGGGTCGATAAAGGCAAACACAGTAATGATTAAGGTTGTTCTGTTGACTGTTTCCGGGCATTAGCAGAAGCTAAGTCGTGGGAATTTTCTGATGGAATAGTTAATAATTTTTTAGTTTTTGATTGCTGTTGACGCAGAAATTTAATACACTGTCCTGATTGAATTACTAAGTCAGTCCCTATACGCCGCACATGAAGATTCCAGAAATGTCTAGCCGATTTGGGGGGTAAAAATCCTAATAGTCTTAACCTAAACTCTTTAGGTTTATCGTTTTGATTCCGGGGTGTCTGCTGGATTTTTACTGTCACTATTCCTGAGTCAAAATTCTGATATAGGACTTCTCCTTGTATGGAAAAGTTATCAGCTTGAGACTGCAATTCACTTTTGATTACTTCCGTATATTCTCTTGGTGCTTTTACGCCTATTAAACTTAGATACAGCCCTATTCCCAAATCTTTTGATGGTGTTTTCGGGTAAACAGTCCACAAATATTCTTGCGATAAGTCGAGTTTATTCTCAACTATCTTAGAAACTTTATTCATGAGATTGACATTGATTATTACATCATCTGATGTTATTAGTTGCCCTTGATGAATCTGCTCAGTCTGGGGAATATACCGTCCCCAAATCCGACCGATTGCTCGATATTGTAGAGACTCTGTAGGTTGGAAATTATTTGGATTATTTGATAATAACTGTTGAGTATCGGTAGTAATAGTCATATTTTCAATCTTTATATCTAGCTGAAATACCTGGGAATTTTTCAAATACCTCTAGTCTAAATTTAGAGTCAATTCGACCGGAAATTAGGAACTTTTCTGAAGAATTTTCAACTAGACAATTGTAACAGTTATAGGTAGATAGAAAACTAGCTTTAAATAATAGTTTAGATGCAACTGCTTATATAAATCTGCACTACGATAATTCAAGCAACTCTTAACTTCTAGGCGGCGACAGCGGAGTGTCTGCCGCTGCCTGCAACCATCTGGGTAGCTCAACGAGTTGATTTGTGGCAGTGGCAGACACCGCCTAGAAGAGCGAAGCGGTTAAGAGTTGCGCCCCGAGGGAGAGCAGGGGGTGCTGGGGTGCTGGGGGGGGGAGAAGCAGTTTAAAATTTTAGAAGTTTAGAGTTATTTTTCCTATTATTTTTTTCATGATTATCTTAGTTCAAGAATTAAGAGAGTTTTCCTTACAGGAATAATCATTTATTTGGGTTTCTTTTGTGCTGTCACTTTTTTATTTCTTTTCTCCCCCAGCTACCCCAGCCTCCCCCGCTCCCCCAGCTTTCTTCATCGGGATAATCCTCTATTCTGGGTTCTCTGCTGCTGTCGTTCTTGTTCTATATATTCAAGCAATACCTGCTTGGCTTTCTGCCAAGTCTCAATATCTGACTCCTTGACTTCACCTATATTCACTAGGGAATACTCTAGCTCACCTTGCTGGTTACGATTGACGTTGACACGAAAAACCTCACCACGTTCATCATGAGTAAACACTAATTCTCGACCCTGTTTTGACAGAGTCGAGTGTTTAAATTTCAGACTATCTTTACCAGTGCCTTTAAGTAAATGATTGATTAGCTCAACACCAACAGGGACAGCTATAGCTAATAATTCTTTCCTTAACTGCTGTTGTTGTGGTCGTTGTGCTTCAATCTCTCGTTGCTGTTTAACGAACTGGGATTCAGCAATTAATACTAATGCTCTTGCTTCTTCTTGGCTCCATAGGGCAGGGCTAGCTTTTAATATTTCTTCAACTTCTGGAGCGGTTTTTCCATCTTGTAGCGCTCTTAGAGCCACTTTTTTATCTCGGTCTGTGACTAATTCATTTTCTAGTTTTACACTGTAATATCTATATAGTTCTAAAGATTGAGCCTGGGTTATAGGAGTTTTAGTTTCAGCTATAGCTGAAGATTCTTTGGCATTTACTTTGGGATTATCTATAGCTTTAGGAGATAATGACTGTTCTATTACTAGCTGATTATTTTTAGTAATTGGGGCTGATTCTAACCAAGTATTTAGGCGTTTAATTTCTGCATTATCCCTTTCTGGCTTATAGCTTACGCCTAATTCTAACTGAAGTTTGGTAAATGAGCATTTGTATTTATTGAGATTACCTCCCTGTTTCCAGAGTAGTCGAGGGGAGCCATCGTCATTAACTGAGCCGATATCAATGCCAAATGTAATGCCTCTGACTCTACCGTGGCTGTAATAGCTAACGACAGCTTTGACTTGATGTTCTGACCATAATCGCTGAATAAATTCTGGCATTGTGGGTTTATTAACTGCCACAAGTTCAATCGCCCTTCGCATTATTTCTTCGCCTGGAAGTCCATCGCGCTCGACTCGTTCTAGTTGATTGCGAGTCATGGCTTTACGTTTACTCTCCCAGCTACTCTGCACGGGTGTGAGGTTATATTCTCGCTCTAATAGTCGGGCTGAGTGTTCTGAGTAGGCGTAATTGTTCCAGGTGCGGATTGATTTACCATCTAGGTTATTGACTCTGGATGCAACAGAACTCTTGCATAAATATTTTTTGATAAAATAAAGGGTTATCTATTTCTCTGCTAGAGTAAGTTTAAATAGCCAGAGAATACCAAATTTTTCATATTAACTGATACTCAAGAATGCTAAATCAAAAATTTGATATGGCTAATTGATTCAGCAATTAGTTAATCACTGAATTATCGTGATTAATTTTGTTTTACTTTAAGCTTTTAAAGCTAATTCATAATTGTAGATTCCGGCAATCAAATTAGACCTTAAACCAAATCTGCGATGACGATTACGATATTGGTTAGATAAAATATTGAAAATCTTTAGACGACGATTAACGTGTTCGACAACGATTCTTAATCGATTCAGTTCTCGGTTATATTCCTTTTGTTCTTTAGCTAACTTTTTTCCTTTTGGTTTCTTAATCGGTGTTTCACTTAATTTATGAATTTTGGTAATCCCTTGATAGCCTTTATCCGCTATTACTTTTAGTAATTCACTAAACTTGACACCACTGGTTTTAAATAGTCGAAAATCATGGATTCTTCCTTTACCATGCCCTAAACAGATAATTTGGCTAGTTTTTTGGTGAATCACTAACTGGGTTTTTAAAGTATGTTCTCCAGCTTTACCGCTAAAAAATTTCTTTTGACTTTTCTTGGGTCTTTCAATTGGGCTTTCAGTCACATCCATCACAACTAAATTTTCTTGTGATGGCATCTTTAAGAGTTCTTTCTTTCCTGGTAAACTAAACTTTCTTGAACTAATTAAAATGTTCTCAATTTTATATACTGTTCGACATACTGCGGATTCTGACAGCCCCCAATCTAACCCAATATGATAATAAGTGCGGTATTCTCTCCAATATTGTATCACCATTAAAACTTGGTCTTCAATAATTAGTTTAGGACGGCGACCTGGCTTTTTTTTCTTTTTTTCATCAGCTTTAACTACATCAACCATATAATTAAAGGTTTGACGGCTTACTCCACTCATGCGCTTAAATTTTCTCGCAGTAAGCTGTTTAGCTTTCTCTATTTTCACTGCTAAGTAAGTTTCCTAATTGCAAATTGTCAAACCCTTAATTATACCACAAAAGACTTTTGCAAGAGTTCTAACGATATGGGTGTGGTCGTGTTTTTTGTCAGAATGTCGGGCTATGAAGAAGTCATAAGCTGGTAGTTCGGTTTCTATAAATTCATCAACTAGCTGGTTTAGTTTGGTGTCAGATATTCTTTTATCTGGTTGTTTTACTTGGGCTTCTTCTCCTTTAAGACGGGATAGGACAATGACGTTAGCGAGATGGCGTTGAGAGAGATTAGCTAATTCGTCATCATTTAGGCTTCTGTCAGTTTTTGGCACTGACAGCATTAGATGGTAGCAGGGGTCTTTTAGTTGGGGGTTAAGGTGAGCTGATAAAGTGAACTGTTCAACCAGTTTATCGGTAGTAGAGCCGTACATATTGCCGCCAATAATCTGGGCTTGCTCTTTCTCTAGTACGTATTTAGTAGTACCGCGAAATGATTTATTAGCTTGAACTTTGGTAATCATTTCGTTAGTCCTCGTCTGAGATGGGCTGAGATAAGCTGGCGTGAGTTTGTTCTAATAGGGCTGTTAGTTCTTTGATTGTTTGCAGGTATTCTTGCACATCGCTGGTTAGAGGTTGGCTACCAATTTTTACGGCTTCGTTGATGGCTCTGGTTTGTTGGTTGAGGTTATTACCAATCTTTTTTAGTTCGTAGATGGCTTGGCGATTAACTTCGGGGATAGTCAGCTTGGGTTGTGGCAGGGCATAATCAAATAACCTTGCTCTTATATAATCACTTTGCACCACTCCACTGCACCGTTGCTCTAGCCTGGCTTTCTCGGTAGTGCTTACCCTAAAGGTGATGGTTATTTCTCGCTTTGTATCTGGCTCTACTATCCGATTGTTTAGTGTGTCTGCTAGTTGATTACTAAGGTTGGTGCGGGGGTCTGGTTGCATAACTAGGCTTTTAGCTATCTGAATTTTTATTTTTTAACCGGGTTATTCGCTGTAGCTGCTATGGCACGCAGTGCCGAGCAGGTAGGCGAATAACCCGGAACATTTAATGAAGTTGGAAGTAGGAAGTGACAAGTTTCTATTGCTGAATTAAAGGTTTGAAATCCCATTTCCTATAATTTACTGATTTTAAATTGAGGTTAAAATCCTCATTTCCTAACCGTACTTCCGACTTCGTTTTAGGGGGTTTGGGGGAGACCCCCAACAAGCAACCACGCCTCTTTTGCGAAGCAAAAGCAGCGCCAAAGGCGCGTTAAGGCGTATTGCTTGCCTCTGTCTTCGCGACGGGGTTAGGGTAACGAGAACCTGGGGGCATCACGCGGGTTTAGGGGAGTACGTGACTTTGGGGCACTGCGGGTAAAGTGGATGCATTGACCCGGTGTAACCGGGGTCATGGTCTGTTAAACAATCCGGTGAGAGATGGGGTTCTGCTGGAATTTGGCTGGGATTGAATGACGCTGTTACTGCTTTTTTACACTAGTCTACTGTACTTATCGAGTAACTTCTTTTTGTTTCTTTTCGTCACATGACAACAAGAATCTTAAAGTTTCTTGTGAGAGAGTTTTCTTACAATGGGATAATTTGTTACTACCCACAACTAGGGTGTAGGGTGTAGTGAAAAGTGCAGAAAATCATCTTTTTGTATACACTGTCCCGCAACCTACATGGTTCAAGTCCCAAGGGTAAATTCATGGGAATTCCCTACACCCAACACCCAATACCCCACACCCCCATTAACCTAACTATGCCCCGTAAACCTAAAGCTGTTCCTTTATCCAAAATAGAAGATATCCAAGCTAGTCTCAAACAAAAGGCAGCTACTCCGAAAACTATCAGTCTGGAGGAGTTAGTAAAAAGTTTGGCTAAACCTATTCAGGATATGTTGGACGCTGGCTACTCCTATGAGGATGTTGCTGAGGTTTTCAAGGGGCATAGTGTGGAACTAGCGGCTAGTGGTATTAAGAGTTTTCATAAAAGGGCATTAGCATCTACTGCGTCAAACAACAGTCATCCTGAGTCTACTGCTGCTGTTTCTGATTCAAACTCTGACTCTGATTTAACTTCTGTAGATACTGCAACTAATGATGGTGTCTCACCGATTGAGTCAGATGTAAATTCAGATGGTTTATCGGCAGACTCTGCTGTTGAGTTATCACATGAATCTAAACCTCAAACTACTAAAAGGAAAAAGACTGGGACTAAAACTCAATCCCAGTTTAATATCACTGATAGGAGTGATTTATGAAACGCATTGTGATGATTTTGGGCGGGAAGGGCGGTACTGGTAAGACTGCTTTTACTCGTTTGCTTCTAGATGTAATGCATTTGTTGGGAATTAATTATCTAGCTTATGATGCTGATACGGAGAATCCAGAACTCTATGAGTATTATCAAGGTTTTGGTTCTGGTGTCCGGTTGTTAAACTTTATCGAAGTTGCGGAAGCGAAGAGATTTTTTACGGAAGTAAAAGCCGATACTCCTGATGTGGTTGTGGTAGATATGCCAGGGGCTAGCGGTAATAAAACTAGGGAGATTATTGGTAAGTTTGGATTATTTAAGATTGCTGGTGATTTGGGTTATCGGGTGACTCTGGTGACGGTGTTGAATTTGGGTTATTCGGTGATTACTAGCTTAAAGGCGATGTTGGAGTTCTGCGGTAATCAAGCTGATTATGTGGTGGTAAAGAATCTCTGTTGGGATAAGGGGTTGGGTTTTCAGCGTTGGGAGAATAGCAAGACTAGGGCAACTATATCAGAGTTGCAAGGCATCGAAATAGAAATGCCTGAGTTGGAGTATTCGACTTTCGATATGTTGATTGAGAAGGGTCTGCCTTATTCGGCGGCGACGGAAGATAATGGTTTTCCGTTTGGGGATTATCTACTGGTGAGTGGGTTTTTGGATCAAGCTAAACCTGAGATTGAGAAGGCTGAGGTGTATTTGGGGTTGCAGACATCTCAGAGTAATAAGCCAGAGAAGCAGGAAACTACGTCATCAAAAGCCAAGGCTGCAACTCAATCAAAAGTAACTGTGTCTTCTTCTCGTCGGGGTCAAAAGAAAGCTAGTGATTAATGACGGTAATAGCAGTTACGAATGCATAAGAAAACCAGAGTTTTAGGTTGTGTATAGGGCATTGGTATAGGTAAGACTTTAACTACACCATGCCTCAAAAAATAATCTTGGTACGTGAGTTATGAATAATAGCAACGGCAAGAATAATAGTGACTCTACTGCAAATAATAATGCGGTAGAGTTCAGTGAACTGGGCGAAGTTAAAACGGCATTGGGCAGATTATATAAAGAGTTTGAAAGTTTTAAGCAGTCGCAAAGAACTGAACGAGAACGAGATAGGGCGGAGTTACAAGCATGGGCACAGACGAATCTTATTCAGAATCAACTCCTCAGCAAAGCGATGGTAACTATCGAAATGCTGACGACGGAATTGAAGACTCAGAATCTCTCATCGAACGAGTTAGAGAAGAACAATGCCGATTTGATGCAGCAATTAACTCTCTTCATAACGCAGTTACAGAATACTCCCACATCGTCGCCCACATTAGAGAACTTAGAGTTCAAAGGGCTAAAGAGCGAAGTCTCCGCACTCAAGTCGAATTGGAACGACCTAGTGAGTCACACGAACAGGTTGACTACGGTTATTCAGGAGTTGAGGAATACTCCGCCTCCGAAACCTATCACGATAGAGAAAGAGGTTTATCGCTCTGAACCTATCAGTAAATATGGCACGATGGGACTGTTTACAGCTTTATTTACTTTGTCGATTTTCTTTCTCTTGAATCAAGTTATTCCGGTGAAGATATCAGACGGTATCCACGACTATTTACAAGCTATTTGGCAGCGTACTGGTTGGACGAATACAAAAGTACAGCGGGTTGAACGCTATCTTGGTACTGACTCTAAGCGGAGAAGATAAGTTGGTAAAGTGCCATTCGGTACTGACCCTAATCGGAGAAAATAAGTTGGTCTTGATCTGGGGCAATGGCTAGGAGAATAGATTCATTTGAGTAAACTTCGCTGGGCAGACAACTGAGTGCTGCCATCAGCAAGTTAGCCCTAACTTGCTGGGTGCATTCGTGTAAAACTCGCTGCATTGCCCTATTACCAATGGTTTTGGCAACTAGCGCCACCTCGTCTAACAAGCTTTCTGGGGATAATTCTGGGTGTTGGCACAACATGGGGAAGTATTCCCGTGCTAACCACTGTTCGTCCTCCGCCAAGTCTGTAAAATTTTTATTACTACCGCTATAAAGGCTATCTAATAGCAGGAGTAATATTTTTTTAAACCTAGCCCAGCCTCCCCAGCGTTTGGTGAATCGGCTCACCCAGACTTGGGAGATATCAGCAATTTTGGAGATCGCAGTTTGCGTAAATTTCTGCTTTGATTGCCAAAGTTGGGTGAAAGCGTTGACGATGGCAATTCCTGTTTGCTGAGAAGCACTGCCCGCTTGGGAGCATAATTGGCAGGCATCAATGCACTCTAATGTCACCCCTGGTAATTCCGCAGATAGG
>NZ_CP064888.1:0-39436 GCF_025677855.1 Tolypothrix sp. PCC 7601 | reverse complement strand
GTGGTGTGGAGGTCTTGATTTATCTGGCTTTGGTGGTGTGGCGATTGGGGTGGATCTGCTGTGGAATTTTCACTTATTGCTATGGCTGTGCCAGTTGTTGACATTGGCACATTACCAAAACTAATTCCTTGCAGTGCTTGTAACTTCCGCTTACCCGATGGGTGGGGAACAGTAACTAACTTGGCTTTGGGGAATAATGTTTTAAATCTGGCGATGACTTGGTTAATCGCCTTGACAGTTTTATCACTTGGCTTGGACTGTTCCTGCCAAATCGCTTTCACCTTGCCATTGCTGGATTCCTCAAAGGACAAAGTGCCGTTATCGATGTACCAATTTTCTAGGTGTTGCCAAATATCAAATGCTGTGACAATCCCCGAAGCCTTGTAGCCCAGTCCTGTATCTTTACAGAATTGGAACAGGTGAGAATTTTCTGCTTGAATTTCCTCCAAAGCTTGTTGAGTGCAGCTGTAGTCAATGCCTTCTGCAATTAATGCCTGGAGTCCAGCAATCATCTTATTTAAAAATGCCGGGGCGACACATTCCCGCACAAAATCCAAATCATAAGCGAACCGGGGGTCTGCTAGTAATTCTTTGGGGTTGTTGGGGTCTGGATGAGATTTAAATGTTTTGTCAAAAATTAGGGCGGCGATGCGGTCGAGAATCGCTTGAATTGTGCCGTGCATCGACGGGGTATCATTTAAGTTGAAGATGCCGATGGCATTGGGGTTAAATTCGATGTGGTCTTTGCCCTTGCGCTCTGAGTGTAAGACGTTACCAGTAGCAAAGAGTTTAAGTGATTGAATTTTATCTAGTCTTGCTGTCTGTGGATTTTCAGAAGCCCAGTTCACTCGGCTGTTGACTAGGGGAGCTAAGGCAAATTTCCGTCCTTCATCATAGGCAGCGAAGTCAGCTAAGGAACAACTAGTCATGCCTTGATGACCGTAGATGATAGATACTACCTGCCGGATGGAATCTTTACCATTGGCACCCAATCCACAAGCCAGTAATAGCTTCGTTTCTCGTCCCCGACGCTTGCGGACTTCGGCTAAATCAAGACTGGCTCCCAGGTTTCTTAATAAAATTTGTTGTTGGGGCGAGTCTAAACATTGCAGCAAGCGATCGCAATGTTGGGGGTCGGCAAGGGGGTCATATTTTACCAATGGCTCATAGGTAAAAAAGTGTTTGTCTGGGTTGTGTTTTTCTAAGACAGGCATTGGTTGTCCTATTGCCCAACTAACACTTAACACGCCATTGGTACAGTTCACCCCTGGGGGGTTGAGTAATTGCGAGTCAATTTCGACTCGCAGCTTCACCCACTCCAGCAATTCTTTTACCTTACTGGGTTTGGCGTAGGGATAGGTGATGACATACTCGGTGCCAGTTTTCTTAACAACTGGAAAGGTATTGCAATAACTCGTAATCCGCGGCCGCTCAACTGCATCAGGTGAGTGTTTGTAGTGTGTGCCATCCCAGTAATAAAGCTTGCCATCGGCACAAATCCATTTTTTATCGCCGTAAAGGAAGTTATAGCCTTTTTGCAAGAATGTACTGTCCGGCTCGTCGTCGCTGCCAATTTCTTGTTCTGTTGCGTCTAAATCAACGGCTGCTGCTCTTGAGGCTGTAATTTCTGCTATCTGCTTTAACAGCAGCTCTATTAGTTCATCGCCCGTCATGCCGGATGCCAAAATATCTGCTATATCTCCTTTATCTTGCAGAGTCGGCTGAATTTTTAGCAAGTCGATGGCAACAAAATTTACTCCGGCTTTCGAGCAAATATCTTCGATTCTCCGAGCTTTCTTCCAGCCTGTTTCATCATGATCAACGCAGTAAGCCAGTAAGAAATCTTTACTAGTGAGATTTTTAATTTGGCTCAATGAATGGAGTATTTCACCATCGGAACTGCTACCTACCCAAGTAATGCTGGCTAGGGTTTCGATGCGGCTGGCTTCGACGCATTTTTCTCCTTCATGGGCTAGTAGTACGGGGATGCCATCTGTAGCTTTGATAATAGCGATCGCTTCATCCTGTTTGTAAGCAGGCCATTTTCCTTCTTTCTTCCAGACAACTTTATTAGTGGTTGGGTCAATTCGGCTGACGGAGAATGTTTTGACTCTGCCTTTGGGGACAGCAGCACAGGAACAAGAGAATCTGTGTGCTTTTCGCCCGTCGCTGTAGTCGTATTCGATAACTGTAATTTGTTGTAATTCTTCTGGTGTAGCTCCATCTTCCCTGAGCTTGGAGGTAACGGATTTGGGGATGAAATCGGGTTTTATGGGTTGTGGTGTGGTGATTTCGCCGTTGAGCCTGCATATTCTTAACTGCGATGGGTCGAGATTTAAAACTTTGGGTAAAGCTGCTGGTTTCTTCGCCTTTATCGGTTTGGGTCTGGGTGGTGGTGGCGAGTTAAGTCTTCTCTCTTCTAATACCTGACTCCAAGGTTTGATTGCTTCTCGAATATCGCGGTGAAGGCACTCGTTATAACAAGTGTATTTGCCGTTACTGGGGTTGATGCTGAGGTTATGACCGCCGCAAGCGGGGCAGATGTATTTATTTTTCTCTTTGGCTGGTTCTAACTGGTCTATGAAATTGCGAATATCAAAGGAAGCGTTGTCGGCTATCTCCCCTGGCATAACGGAGCAATCAACGGTCTCGTGTCCTTTCAAAAGGGATACCATTGTGAAATCCTTATGAGGTAAATGATGTGGGCTTTACCTCCCTTGAAGATTCACCAATGCTTTAATCAAATTTCTCGTTAAACCCGTTGCTACTGTTCATCGGAACTGTTACGATTGGGTTATAAAGAAATTTAAATACATTCTTATGAGGTTTGTCTTCTCGGACTGCTAAACAACTTGCGCTAACAAGTTGAGTCCAGGGAGGCATTCTTTTCTTATGTATATCGATAGACAAAATACTTAGAAAAGATGGACTAAGGGTATAGTCCTCTTTCATAATAATTGATCTCACAAAAAAATAAATAGTAAATTGTCACTTTCAAAAAGAAAATAATTTATTTATTTTCCTCAAAGCCTGACAATACAAGCTTCTCAAAAACTTTTACTCATATTATAAACATGATTTTAATACCACTAATAATATTATTAATGGTAGTGGTATTAAATATAATTTGACTTATTTCATGGGCATTTAGAAGATGGAGGTTGTATCAAATTTAATGAATTAGCCGTAGACAAATTCTTAATATTGATAATTATGTATTACTTAAAGGGTGAAGGCGTTAGCTTTTACCCTTCTGTTGCTGTTGCTGCTCTTGCACCCATTTTTCTATTAATTCTCCCGTAACCTGTTCCATCGTCACCTCTAGGTCAGTACAGAGTTTTTTGAATTCCTTGTGTAACTTCTTATCTATCTTCGTTCTTAAATACTGTTTCTCATTCTCCATAAAGTTTATATCGGTTTACCGGATAAATCCATCAGATAAATATTACTTTATCCTACGTATGAATCTATAACTTATTAGTATATAAATCCATTAACGGATTAACGGATTAATCCAGAAAAGGTGTTAATCTATAGATGTGAGCGCAAGACGGACGATAAAAGGCGTAAAAAACCACATCTAGGATAAATATGTTGCTAGAAAGATTATTAGCCTTTAAATAAACGTAAACGCTTCTAAATAAAGTAATTCATCCGAAAATCAAGATAAGTGCGTGCGAAAGCCTCAACCGACATTCCTACACTCCATCAAAGGTTAGCAACAGCCGCATCTATATATATGTAATGCGGTTGCTACTAGCTTCATAGGAGAAAGCAAGTGTACAACATTTACTTTGCAGATATTGGCAACTTCACCAGCATTACTGCCCTCAAAGGTGAAAAACCCCGCGTGATGCGCTCAGTCTTTCAAGACGTAACCTATACCAGTGCTAGAGACTTAGATACAGATGATTCACCCAGCGTCAAACTAGACAACAAAGTATTAGTTCTCGGAGAACGCGCCACCAAGCAGAAAAACCCACAAACCGCCGCCGAGCGAGGAAAGCAGTTACCGGAATTTGTTAAACCTTTCACCCTGGCAGGACTAAGGCAAGATTTTGAGGGTAATGTCCGGTTCTTAGTGCCAGAGCGCAATCACTGGGATGAAGATGCTATCCGTCAAACTTTGATTGCAGAGCATCAAGTTACAGTCAATGGCAGAACCTATAAACACCGCATCAAGAATGTTGAGTTTTACCTAGAAACCGATGTGGCTGTAGTTAACGGTTATAAAAAAAGCTTGCTGGATATGGAAGGCGATACACTCGGCATCGACATCGGCGGCGGCACGACTAACTATGTTGTCATGACTCCCGGTGGTGAAATTCTCACCCGTCGTTCCATCCCCAAGGTGGGTGGTGTCTCCCTGGCTAACGACATCATCAACTCTGACCTCATGCAGAGTTATGCCAAGCGCGATAACGTTGCCTTTAAGGTCGCCAAAATGATGGATGCCATTGCTGACGGCTCCCTCACCTACGGGCGCAAGTATGATTTTTCTTCAGTCTTCCCTGGCTTGTTAGAAAACTGGTTTAACGGACTGATGGACAGCATTACTACAGCTGCTAACGATTACTTGGCAGATGTCACCAACATCATGCTGATTGGTGGATGTGCCAATTTAGTACGCCATAAATTGAGTGCAAAACCTGGGTTTTATATTCCAGTTGACCCTCATTTGTCCAACATTACTGCACTACTGGCTATGTAAAGAAATGCAAGTACGTTTAGCGGTTTTGGTTGCCGCCAAAGTAGAGGGAATCAGACTTTCACTTAACTATTCAAAGCTGAGTGATACCGTAAATCTACTGTTGGATGCAATCAAACATAAATGGGACTTGAAACTCTCTGATTTGTCACAAATTGAGACAAGCGAAACGAGAGTGAGACTAGATAAACGTCATCATGATTGGTTGTCACAATACGGGTTATCTCGAGGAATCAATATAGCTTCTGCCACAAATTTATTAATTTCAGAATACTTGGCAGGCAATGTAACCAGTTTTCAAACACCTCTAACAAAACCTGTTCTTCAACAGCCACAAAATTTGACAGAAATCACACCAATTGAACAAACACAAACAATAGAGAAGCCGAAAGGTCAGGCTTTGATGAGGAGTCTTAAATTATGAGTCAAACGCGTGTAGTCCTAGACGAAAAGCATTTACCATTAGCCAAAGAAATCATTGAACAGACAGGAATCAACACTTACTCTCAGCTATTTAGCATCCTGTTGGTTAACTACGGCGACACTCTTGTTAAGTCTTTAAGAGGTAGCCATGAATAACCTAAACATAGTCTATGACTCAACCCTACTAACCAATTCAAAAGTCTACCAGATTGATAGAACACTCTATCAATACCTCTATAAAACAGGCACAATTCAGCATCCAAAGTACCATTTTCGCCCTCTGCCTGGACAACGAAAAAAGGTTGATTTATTGCTGAATTACAAGGCTTTGACTACTAGCTGTTACGAAGTGTCAGGTATGAGTACCAATGCGAGTGTTATCAGCCTGGAATCATTGCAGTTATCGATTTTTTGAGGTGAAAAATGAATACTCAACCACTGCCAGAATTAGTTGCACAAGCCCAACAATTACTAACACAAATTCGACAGCATCCACAGTATCAAAGGTTGAACTTTGATTGTGACGTGACTCTTGGGGATGTCAGCCAATTTTTCAATACTCTGCAATGTTCGGCCGCAGCTTCAACCGTTGATGTTTCTACTGAAGGATTTTTTCAGTGATGGGAGAGCGATTGCACGGACTGCGAATCATTGCAATCGCCCTACCTATGTGTCTACCGCCGCATAACGATAAACGACATAAGGATTGTAAATCATGACGAAACCATTAGGGTACTACTGCGCTCTAACGCCTGGAGATGGAACCTATTTAGACTGGTTGCAAGATACTTATGGTTCTTGCCTCGAAGGGATTAATCGCATTGAAAAACTGCATTTTTTGAAAGCGATAACTGAAAACTTAATCGCTACTGAAATTGCTACACAGGGACAATATTTACTGTCAGAATCGGCTGATACTATCCAAAAACTGCAAGAGGATTTGTATCAGTACACGCCAATAGGCGACCATCTAGGACTAGCGGAAGCAATCATCAACCAATTAAAAACTCAGCAATGAAGTACCAAAAACAAGCCATGCTGGGGCTACTGGGTTTGGGTTTGATTGCTGCACCTATGTTTATCAAATTGCCTCAGCAGTTCTACACTTTCTCTGCTGTGTCGAACTTAGAAGCTAGAGAATCTGTTGAACGTTCACGCATAGAACAACGCAAACTGACCAGCGACAAACTGAACTCTACTGGCATATTACCGACAAGTTTAAAACTCAGAATTAGAGGCTATTTAGACAACCCAAAACGCAACCCAAGACCAGACACCAGCTATTACCAAGAGGATGAACTAGTTTATGTTTATGACTCAGGAGGTCGCTGTATAGGGCAGATAGCAGAACGCCGTTGGCTTTGGAAGTATCACTACAAAAATGTCTGCAATCTCTCACCCCAATTGGAGAATAATAAATCATGAAAAGTGCAGAATATAAGCCACCTTCTGATTCACACTCAACAGCTGCAACTTCCTCAAAAACCAGCAACAAAAGAGTCACTAATTACGCTGAAATCTTAGCGCAATGGATTGTTGATATCATTGCCCTGCCCGTGACCTTCATTACCCACATCTTCGCTCAGTTTGTTACCCCAGGCTCATCCGGCACAAAAATACTCGGCGCAATGGGGTTCTTTCTTGGTACACTCCTCAGTTCTGATGGAATTTGGCAGACCCTCTTTCAAGGCATTCCGATGTTTTCCTGGTTTGAAACAACTTGGATTGGTTGGTTTGGCTGGCTAACGCTACCGTTTAATCTATTTTTCTGGCTTTCACTTGGCATATCGGCTTTAGTTCAGGTAATGGAAGCCCGGAGCTTACGGGGTAAACGCCCAGACCAAGCCAAAGCCGAGTTTGAAGAATCCAAACAGTACACCCTTGGTAGCAAGCCGAGTGCAAACATTGACCTGACTACCGCACTGTGGCGTGACTATAAGGTTGCTGGTATGAAAGAACGCCATGCCGGAGGCGCAATCGCACTGTTTTTCTGGATATTCGACTTAACGACAACGTTTTTTGGTCGCAATCCCTTCGCCTACAGTGACCCTGGACAAATTTTGGGGTGTTTGGCTTATAACTTCACCACGATGATGGCAGGCGAAATCGGTTACACAATTTGGCGACTAACTAAGTAAGCTTTGGAGCAAGGGAGCAGGGGAGAAAGAAGAAGTTTTATGCTGTGCGTTCGCAAGAAATAGAAATTCCCCTCTGCACCCCTGCCCCTCTGTAATTCTTACGCTGCATACCCTTCAGCTTAACGAGCGTGCCATTCGGAGCAGGGGGGATTGACAGTAACCTCTCTCCTGCACCTCTGCGCCAGAGCTTTTAATTGGAGAAAACTATGGAATTTTCACCCGATATTCATCAACCAGTACCGCAACTTGCCACAAAGGAAACTGCCTCATTACGGGCTGACTATCCCTGCATTGAACATTTGGAAGCGGGTAACATCGCCCCTTGGCTAGTAGAAAGGCTGGATCAATTATTGGTTCGTGCCAAAACTGAAAGGGCGGGGATGAACCTAGCTAAATGCGTTACTCTAGCAACGGCATCAATTGGGGCTGTTTGTTATGCCACCTCCCCACTCGCCCCCATCGGTGCGTTAGTTGCGGGTCTGGGTTACGCTTGGTCAGTGGTACAAGATATGACCGATTCCCACTGCTTTGCTCCCATTCCCTTTATGCGGGGTAACTTCCTAGAATTTTTGGCGGCAATGGGCGACAGCGAAGCGAGAGCCGAATGGTTGAATGGCTCGAATGAAATTGTAGATTTAATGAACCACCTTACACCCACAGAGCGTAGTGAATTTGTGATGCTGCGGCAGTACACCAACACTCTCACCGATTTTCTCACGAGTGTAGAAGCAGGCAAGCGTTTCTATGCTTACAGGTGGCTACTGGACAACTTCACCACTTATAGAGGCGCATTTCCTACTGTTGAGCAGTTGTGCAAACATCTGGCACAGGTGGCCCCTGACCCCAGAATTGACCATGCACAAGTTACTCTCATTCAGCAACAATCCCAACTGCCACAACCAAAGCTGCCTTCACCCAAGTTTGTTGAACTGCCACAACCGCATTTTGTCCAGTTGCCTAGTCCCCCAAAGACTGAACCTGCTGCACAGGCAATAGCACCAGATATTCAAGCGGTCTTGGCGTTACCGCTACACCACCGAGCGATCGCAATTATTGACGCATTAACAAACAGTGGTTTTGACATCGCCAAGTGCATCCGTGACCAAATCACGGTGATTGCTGGTAATCAGCGCGGTGGTAAGGGTACATTAATGGCGATTCTAGCCATCCTCAGTAAAGCACTTGAGCCAAATACTAAGATTCACTACTTTAGTGCAGGTGATGATATATACCCGTTTCAATGCCATCACTTAGTATGCAGACTTAGTTACCCCCAAGTAGATGGTGCAAAGGCTGATGCTAAGGTTGCCGGCGATTTGTACCAATATTTAAGGGAGATGGACAACGCCAACCAAAATAGTTACATAGATATTATTTTGGTGATTGATGAAGCTGTGGCTTTGTCTGATTATCTCAGCGATGAGCAGAAGCAATGGATCATTCGTTTTTTGTTCACTCGTGCCAGTAAGAAGGGCGCACAAATTTTCGTTGTGTTGCATGGAAAGAATCTCACATCTTGGGTGGGGACGAAAAACACCGCAGGTTTTGGCGATACTTTCAAAAGTGGGGCTACTTTTATTGGCTGTGAGGCCACGAGTAAAAAGCTGTCTCCACTCAAGTCAATCTCGCTATCCACTGGGCGTTACTTTCTGGCAGACCCAGACAGTTTTGATAAGCCAGTTGCTCAGGGTGAAATTGGCACGATTCCAGAGTGGTTAAAAACTGAGGTTAATCCTCACTCCCTTCAACCAGATCCGGCGCGGACACTGCTTCAGTATTTTCCAGAGTATATAAGTGATTGCGCTGATATCACCGATAGAGAATCACCTGACTCTCTTGCACCGGATGAGTTTCTAAATCAGGCTAGAGCATGGATTAATGACAATTGGGTGATACCAGATGCACCTCCACCTACCCTATCGCCTACCCCAAGCGATACCGACCGATACCAACCGACTGATAAGGCTTTTGAGGAAAAGGAATCGTTTGGTATCGATACCGATAACGATACCGGAATCAGTGATACCATCCCAGAAAACTGCGATTCTCAGACTCTTGCAAGCGATACCGGAAACGATACCGAAACTCGCTACACTCCCGCAGAATTGACTCCATCTCAACTGACAAGCATCGTTAAACAGATGATGGACAAGAAGATGTCGCAGACTCAAATTATTCAAACCCTTTGGGGAGTGGAGAAAAATGGTAAGGGCTGGAAGCAGGCTTACACCGAATACAAAGAACTGTTTCCATGAGCCATTCATGTCCAACAGTATTTGATTTGGGAATACTAGAAATGTATGACTTAATAAAGTACAGTCTTAATGCTTCAAGTAGAGCAAATTTTTTCGTGGTCTTCTTGGCAGCCATTAAATGGATGCTGGCGTGGGTCACTCATACCAAATTTACCTGGACTTTATAGAATCCGCCGGGTTAATAGAGATGATCTTGACTACATAGGGCAAACTGGCGAAGGTACAATGACCCTGAAAAAGCGATTGGGAATGCTACGCGGAGTTTACGGACAGGATATGCCCTATCGTGACCCTCACACTGCGGCTCCAGCACTTTGGGCTTTACGCCATAGCTCTAATTGTGAGTTTGAAGTATCCGTACTGCCTGTTCAAGGAACAACATCGTGGCGCAAGGGATTGGAAGCTTTAGCAATTAGCCTTTATCGACAAAAGTACAGTCAATCTCCCACAGTAAATTTTGGCAGAATGCCTGTCGGATATCGGATGTCTACTTCCAATAACTCTAAGCTAGTACAAGCAGGAAAGCGTTTAAGGGGTGGGCTGATATCAGAGTTAGAACAAAGTCATCTTCCTGGTATATCTCCTCTTGCAGAATTGCAAAAAGATTTGCAAAGTAATTACTGGTGTGGTCATCAATGGTCTGATTGGGTTCCGCTTACTTTAGCAGGATTAACATCTCTTGCTAAAAATTCATTGGGACTTTACCGCATTCGGAGTTGTTATCAACCAGAACTAATCTACATTGGACAAGGAATAATTCAAGCTCGACTAACTAATCATTTAGGTAAAGTACAAAACCCTAAAACAGAACAAGGACAAGTCTTTGCAAATGCTGGAATTTTAGAATGTTCTTGGGTAATCAATAACTCATGGGTGCCTCATCAGCGATTGGAACTAGAAAATGATTTAATAGCAGCGCACCTTCTATTTATGGAAACAGTCCCAAATGCTCAATTTTTAGGCTAATTAACATTATGTCTAGTATTACTATTGTTGCTTGTGTAAGTTTGAAACAGAATCAGCCCAATTCTGCTAAAGATTTATATAAATCCCCTTGGTTCAGAAAAGCCAGAGCTTATGTTGAACAGCAGAAGTGGGACTGGTACATTGTTTCAGCTAAATATGGTTTACTACACACAGACCTAGTTATTGAACCTTATGAGTTAACTTTGAACAATATGAAAGCTACTGAGCGTAAACAGTGGTCAGAAAAAGTGTTTAAAGAAATTTTGCAAGTCTTTCCACAAAAAGGTACAGTTCGATTTTTCGCTGGGAAAAAATACAGAGAATATTTAGTACCACTTCTGCAAGAAGTTGGTTATACAGTTGAAATTCCTCTTATAGGATTAGGAATTGGTCAACAGCTTGCTTGGTTTAGTAATTCTATTTCAAATTAGTTTATATCATTTGAAAAAATTTATTCATGTGCATGATGCAGAATCCCATGACTGTACGGCAGACTCTAAATCACAGGTAGAGGTTTCCTCTCCGTCTTGTTGATTATCAACAGGGGTATAGAAGATGGTATAGATAGTCAGTCCAGGTGCAAGATGAGCAAATCCTATTGGTGCGGATTGTACTTCCAAGTGTCCACTGCGCTACAAACATAAGCAAGTTTAATCAGCCAATGGAATAATGCTGTTCGTAGCATTTTCTACTAAAATAGATAGCAATGATCTCTGCTAAACGCCCAAGAAGAACCCTATAAAATTCCTAAAAAGTATTAATATTAGAGTCTACTTGCTATTTCAAGGCATTGTTTTTGTATATTTATCAGTTCTAATGATTTTAAAATAATCTCTGTGTTATCAAATTTTTTGAGAGATAGAAATTTCTTTTCCTCTGTTTCTACTTTTCTAAGTAAATCATCAATGCTTAAATCATTTTTATATTTTCCGTTTTTTTTAAAGGTTTTTATATTTTTTCTATAAGACCAAATCTCAGGTAAACTTCTTATTAAAGGTAAAGCTTTCGCTAGATTAAATGAACTTATGAACATAGCAAGGCTATATTTATTAAATCCCTGATATGAATCAATTTTTTTAATGTAAAAATCTTCACTTATGCTGATTCTACCAAGTTCTATAAAAGCCATTTTTAAATTATTCACATCCTTCAGTAAATAATGACAAATACCTAGTCCTAAATAAGCATAAAAAAGTCGCTCTTGTTTTTCAATGCAAGTAGCTTTAGTAAAACCATCTCTGGCATCATTAATAAGAAGGATTTGTTGTTGACTTGAAGAATTTAATGCTTGACGAAGTGTTTTTAAAGCAGCATTTAACTCTACTTGTATTAATAGCTCAAGTCTACTTTCAATAGAATCTACTATTTTTAAAGCCTGAGCTATTTTTATTGAAATATCGGAAATTCCTTTAGCATAGCCAAAAAGTGCTGTAATAGAAATAGGCTCAACCATACAAATAAATATTTAATAGATTTTTTATAATCAGCCTCTTAGCCGCAGTTGTGTGCTGCATATCAACGCTATCGCACCGGATGATTCGGTGATATCGCTATTGTATGCGAAAACTAGGGCAACCAAAAGCTCATTGCCCATTGATTGATTTGACTAGCAGGCGACGCATAAAGGTATTTACTTCCTTAAAAAGAAAGATTAATGATCTTAGAGACAACTTAGAGACAAGTCATAGATATCTTAGAGAAAGTTTCTAAAAAGACAAGTTATAGTCAAATAGTTCATTAAACAAAGTAATAATTATGTCTAAACGGTCATCTCAATTATCAACTGAAGGCTCTAAAATTGCTCAAAAAGCTTTAGAATTAAAAGGCTGGACTAAAGAATTTTTAGCAAGTCAAATTTATCTATCTTCAGGTACTATTCATAGTTTTTTTGCTCGTAAACCTGTAGAAAAAGAAAATTTTGCTAAAATTTGTGGAATTCTTGAGATAGCTACTCAAGAGGTTATTGACATACCCAAATTTCAAAATATTGATAACCTAGTTGCAGACATTCGTCAAAAAACTCAAAATAGTATTATTCAAAAATGTGGGGCAATGAAGGTACTAGATATGACTTACCCCATTGAAATAAACCACATTTACACTAATGTAAACATTTTAGATAAAATTACTGGAAGACAGCGAAAGAGTATTGATGAAATTACACAAAAATTTGAACGAAATAATTTTGATAGATTGGGATTACCTCAAGTTGTTGAAACACGAGTACCTGGATTAGAAGCAGTCAAAAAATATGATAAACTCTTGGTTTTAGGAAAACCAGGCTCTGGTAAAACAACGTTTTTAAAGCATTTAGCAATTCAATGTATATCAGAGCAAATATTCAGTAATTATCTCCCAATATTTTTATCTCTTAAAGAGTTTGCAGATACCGATGTCCAACTTAAATTATTAGATTACATCTGTCAACAATTAGCTGATGATCGGGTTGACAATAATTCAGTGATATCCCTGTTTGAATCTGGACGAATATTATTGCTATTGGATGGCTTAGATGAAGTCCAACAGCAGGCAGATAATCATGTGATAAGAGAAATTCGTGATTTTTCTCAACGATTTTCTATGAATCGGTTTGTATTGACTTGCAGAATAGCCGCCAAAGAATATACATTTGAGCAATTTACCGAGGTAGAAGTAGCTGATTTTGACCAGGAACAAATTCAGTCATTTGCTACCAAGTGGTTTACTGCTAAAAACTCTAATATTGATAAAGTATTTATAGAACAATTACAAGAAAATCCATCAATTTATGAACTGGCATCTAGTCCTATATTACTGACTTTGTTATGTATTGAATTTGAGGATGCTGGTGACTTCCCCAGGAGTCGTACTGAACTATATCAAAGAGCAACTCATACACTTTTAAGACGATGGGATGCTAAACGTGCTATTAAACGAGATGATGTCTATAAGCAGCTTTCAGTATCGATTAAAGAAAATTTACTTAGCTATCTTGCTTTGATAACCTTTGAAAAAGGAGAGTATTTCTGGAAGCAACAGGATGTGCAGAAGTATATCGCTTCTTATATTAGAAATTTCCCAGAATCTCCCCAAAATCTAGAAGATTTACTGCTAGATAGTGAAGCTGTATTAAAATCTATTGAGGCTCAACACGGATTATTAGTAGAAAGAGCCAGAGAAATTTATTCCTTTTCTCACTTGACTTTTCATGAATATTTTACAGCTAAAGAAATCGTAGCTAAAGCCAATCCTGAAATATTTAATGACCCGTCTCTACTTAATTTGAGTAAGTATGTTTTTTACAAACAATGGCATGAGGTTTTCTTATTAACCTCAGAGATGTTAAAAAGTGCTGATGTTCTTTTGCTGTCTATGAAGTTTCAGATTGATAGAGCAGTATCACATAATAGACATCTTCAGGAATTATTGGCTTGGGCTTACCAAAAATCTCTTCAAGTATCTAGCTCTCACCACCCTGGTGCAATTAGAGCATTTTATCTTTGTTTAGCTGCGGGTATTTGCATATTGGATAATACAAGCTATCCGTTTTTTGAAGAATGGGAATTCCTAGAACTGAGTCATTTATTAGAGTCGTTAGACTCTAATATACAGTTAAGCTTTTATATAGGAAGTGCTTCAGGCTTTGGCATGGGAAATTTTCGCGCTCCTGTTGAACTTGTTGATTCAAATCTAGCTTTAGACATTAACCTAGCTCATGCTCGTGCTCAAGCATCCTTGCTGTATCGCACCGCTAATAGAGATATTGAAAATGAGAATTTTACAACTATCATTCTCTGTCAAGCAGATGATTCTGAATATTCAGAGTACGATGAGGAAATGAAAAAAAATCATCCATTTGACGATAGTAATTTTTTTCAATTAGAGGATGCTTTATATACAGCTATAAATTTGATTGATAATCAAGAATTCTTTGATGAATTAGACAAGTTAGATGAAGAGCTACCCCAAGGAGTTTACGATTATTGGGACGAATATTACCAGTGGTATAAAAATGATAGCGGCGCTTGGGCTAATCGTCTCAAGGAGTTGAATCAAAAGTATTGTAATATAGATTACGATTGGCCATTAAATAATGCAGAAGAATGGGGACTATTAAGAGCCTATTGCTATGCTAATAAATTGTTATTAGATTGTCTTAATACCCAATGCTATGTCAGTCTTGACAATAGACAATATATTCAAGAAACACTGCTATTGCCTTTTAATGAAATTGAAAAAATGATGGAAATGGAGAGAAAAAAATTACTTAATAGAGATTGAATCTAATACTATTTTTCGACTGAATTCAAAGCTCACATAATCAAAGTGTATTCGACGAAATTAAAATATAGCAGTCAGCAGAGCAGATAAGTCTTTGGGATGAATACGGTCTTTTGACTACTGCTATATTTTTCTGAATTACCATCAATCATCCTTCTTCAACATAAGAGTTAACAATTCCGACATCTCCCACAAATCTTTATTCCGGTTATCGTCATAAATCATCAACGTTCTGGGGTCAGCATGACGGCTCAACTTCTGCACCTTTCTGATATTCCCATCAGTTGCATCCAGCGCCGCCGTAATCGCCGAATGTCTCACTCTGTGCGGTGACATCGGTTTCTTCACTCCCGCAAACTTAAAAGCCTTATTCACTATTTTATAAATGGCATCCGTAGTCAATCGATGCCCTTCATTATGAAAATCTAACGCCGTAAAAATTGGTAAATTAACATTCAAATCCCCCCTAGCAATTAACCAATCAGCTATCGCTGCCGCCACATCTTTGGACATATCCAAATATTCTTCATTCGTTCCCTTTCCCTTCCCCAAAATCCTCAACTTGCGTCCATAAAAATCAAAGTCGCCCACATTTAATTGAGATATTTCCTGTCGGCGCAAAGCTAAACCCCACAGCACCAAAAAAATTGCATAATTGCGTTTACCAATTAAAGTCTCCCTATCAAACTGCTGAATCACAATTGCTATCGCTTTGCTATCAACACCCCGCGTATCCCGGTACGCCTTCACCTTCTCGCCAGACACATCTTCCAGCGAATAATTGCACACTCCCAGTTTCCGTCCCATCTTCGCCAACGACTTAATCGCCGCCAACCGCCGATTAATTGTCGCCTCCCGCAATCCCAACGCTATGAGTTTGGCCTTGTACTTCAATACCACCATCACCGCTTGCTCTCGCTGCAAGTGCAAAAACTCCAACACGCTATCCCCAGTTGGCGGTAAGCCCGTCATCTTGATAAAAAAATCTTTCAAATCTTTCTCGTAAGCCCGCCGAGTATTAGGGTTGCGCTTATCAGCCAACAACTGCGCCAACACATCTGGGTCACCCTGAAGCTCTGCATCAAAATACCGAGTTATCGGCGCAGACAAACACGCTTCCAACTCTACCTTGACTAATTCCCCCCAAACCGGCTCCTTAGGCATTTTTGCTCACTAATTTGTTATTGATAATGTAGCTTTCCAATAACGTACATCATACAACCACAGGGAAGAGCATAAATGTTTACACTCCGTGAACAGCTAAATCCTGATTGCGGAAGTGATAGGGTGTCAATTAGTTATACTATGTCTGTAATTTCCGGCTTTGATATCAAAATTGATAACTGTGGGGGATGTGGTGCAGCAGTCTTTGTAAAAGCCAGTTGATCTACCACCAGACTTGCCCATGCTCTGCAAACGCAATCTCGTATGGTCGAGGGTAGGCGATCGCAGCCTGACTTACCTGGGTAATTGTATATACGCCCGTCTGTACCAGTTTCTATACAAGTCCTGAGAAATAAAACGTTTTTTAATGCCAACTACCGTGCGGGAGCAGCGATTCAGCAGACACGCCCAAGTGCAGACGGTGTTGAAATACGATGATAACCGTCAGCGTTTGCCCTCAACAGATGAGCGACTCGATATCAAAATTGATTTAGGTCGGACTTTGGCAGCTAGGGAGCGTTATCTGGGGGTCACTGAGAAGCAGAAGCAAAACGCTATCTCTGCTTTGGATTTTTGAACTACATTAAAAAAAAGTAAATTGATTGAGAGTAAAAAGTCCAATAGATTTTATAGCTCTACCCCATTTACCCAGTCGGTTTTGTTGAAAGAGTAATGATTTTGAGCAATTACTCAAAAGCCAAACACAAAAATTAGACGATAATCATTGCAAAAGCGAAGCATCGGCAACAAATGTTCATCGTAAAACTCAAGTATTTCCTCGCGGCTCACTCTACCGCGTGGTACAAAATCAGCTTCATTATATAAGCTGTCTCGCCATTCGGTAAAAGCAGCAAGATGTTGCTCTAATCCCCCTACCCAAAAGTCTTTTAAAGGGGTAACGCAAAAGTCTTCTAACTTGATTCGGGAGTATAGTAGTTGTTGTGTAGCCTCTGTTGACTGTACTCGTTTACCAAATCCAGGTATCAAGATGTCCGCAATTGGATCTGGCATTTTAGAGCAATATTCATACGGCGCATAATCTACTGTTTCCACGTTTTGAATGGCGGTGAGAATTGGGAGAGCAATTCTATCGGGTAGCTCACCCCCACTATTAATACTAGATGCAATCACAGTAGGTCTGTCAGTAGGTTCTGCTCTAGTGTACAAATCTACACCAGCTTTCATAAGAACTTCACGAATTTGTACATCATCAGCTAGCTCCGATTCCAGTTTATCAACGAGGCAATTGAGGATTTCGTCTGGATAATAGTCATCGTATTCCTTGGGAATAAGTTGCATAATACCGATGCCAAACCAAAAAGTCATAAGCTCTAATTATTTAAAAATATGCCAAGTATCATGTTCAAAGCTTGCTGAAAAATATTCTTACTGCTGGGGTACGGTAGAATTAACTTTTCAGAGACCCCTCTTTAAGCTTCATCAGCTTTTGAAAATGCGATTGCCCCCTCACACCGTCCAATCCCTACACAATAACTCGAACTGTTGCAGCACCGTCGCCTTCTCCTGCTTGTCTGGTGAATGACTCTTGGTTTGTAAACTTGTCAGGGGCGATCGCCGTTGTTGTGTCGGTAAACTCGCCAAACACGACATCCAGCCACAGGCGGCAGGAAACGATCGCCCTTTACTCTTGGATTGGGTAAAACTTCACATGACCTCAACGCGCTCGCATTTGAGCCAACGGGTGTGAAATCTCTAACCAATAGTTCTAATTCCAACTGTTGAGGTAGGAATATAGTTTCATAGCGTCTAATAACCTGATTTGTATCAGTAGGATGATGCTTTCAATTACAAGCCATTGAGACAATATCAAATGAAACAACCTGAGCGACCGATGGCTAATTTAGTTTTGCATGAAGCTGTACGAAAATTATGAACTCCCACCCAATCTTGCTATATTTTGATGACGGGAAGGGCAGAGCAGAATTGCCGCGTCTGATTTTTGTCTATGGCGATGTCCCATTTGAAGACAGAATGATATCCCTTCACGAATACAAGCTTTTGCGGGATAGTGAAAAACTCCCCTTCGATCAGCTCCCTACTCTCAAATTGGGCAATACCATGATTGCTCAGTCATGTGCGCTCGCTCGTTACGCGGCGCGAGAAGCAGGAATATACCCTTTGGACAGGGTACAGGCAGCCAAATCAGATATGGTAGTCGATGCTTGGAGAGATTTGCTGGATCTTCTGTATGGGTGCTATGTTGACCGGATTGTGGAGAATGGTCATCTGCTAATGAAAATGAGGCAGGCATCGCTGAGGGTGGAACGGCTGGATCAGTACTTCACAGTGACTGTGCCTATGCACTTGGGCAGGTTTGAGCAGATGATAGCAGATAATCAAGAATCTCCATTCCTTGTCGGGTCATCACTGACATGGGCTGATCTGGCAGTGTTTGACATATTGTACACATTGGATGTATCCGCAAACCTTTGGAGAACTCCATCTACATTCTTTTACATACCGGAGCCTTATGGCCCTTATCAGCCTCCAAAAAAACTGCTGGAACTATATCCAAAGCTTGAGGCGCTAAAAAAGACAATAAGTAGAATACCTCATATTGCTGCTTGGCTTCAGGCTCATCCATATTAGAAAATATTTCTTAATGGAGGGCAACTATCTCTGTCATCATTGGCGCGAGAGGAAATCTACCTTTGGCTGGTTTTCGTGTGTTGGGTGCGCTCGCTTGTAAGAAAGAGGTTCGACCGGGCAATACGCCTGCGAGACATTGGCTCTCAAATCCTTTGCTGTTTCTTGCTTGTGACAATCCTTAGTAAGAAATTAATTAGTAAGTTTCTTAATATTGCTAATAACTCCAATTTCTCGCAGAACATAAAATTTACAACCAAGACTCAACAGACAATGCTCTCACTTGTTGAATCCTCTGAAAGTCGCTGTCGGCTGACACAACGATAAGACCATGTTGTAAAGCTACAGCCGTAATCCAAATATCATTTTCATCAAAGCCTAGATCAGTTATTTTCGTTTTTCTCCGCTTACTTTTCTCCTTCGGTGCAAACTGATTGAATAAAGCGGCTTTCAGTTGCCCATAGATAGTAGCAGTAGATCCATCAATATTATGGCTGTATATACCCGTTAGAAAACGGTGAATTAGTGCTAAGTTACTTTCCTTGCGTTGAGAACGTTCTGCCATGTCTATCAGTTCCCCTTGAACGATGGCGCAGGTTACAATCACAGAATTTTCCACTTCCGCGAGGCGATTAAGCACATTGGAATTACCAAGTATTGCTTGGCTACAGTGATTTGTATCTAACAAGTACATTATTCAAAAGGGTTTTCGTA
This sequence comes from Tolypothrix sp. PCC 7601, assembly GCF_025677855.1. Classification (NCBI taxonomy): domain Bacteria; kingdom Bacillati; phylum Cyanobacteriota; class Cyanophyceae; order Nostocales; family Tolypothrichaceae; genus Tolypothrix; species Tolypothrix sp. PCC 7601. The sequence continues at coordinate 20,201 of NZ_CP064888.1, read as the reverse complement.
ATCAAATTTGGCTTTGCCGCGAGTGGCATAAACTAATTCAAGACATTCTTTTAAATCATCACCTTCCCATTTACCAATTGTTTTTAAGTGTTCGAGCAGTGAGCGACCTGTGGAATTTACTGTAGTGTCAGGGGTGGAAGGAGCCACGGAAGAAACAGGCTGTGTTTGGGTTGACTTCGTTTTCAAAAAGCGTATAAAGTCTAGCGTTTCAGCCAGAATGGTATCTGGGGTCGATTCGATTTCTAAAAGAAGCAGTTCTTTGATAGTCATATTGGGTATGTCCTCTGCTAAAGCGAAAATCTAGGTATAGCGGCATCAGTCTTTTTCATTATCGCAATAGTTTCTTTTAGCGTTACTGCACTACGTTCCAAACATTCAGCCAGGGGTCAATCTAATTTAAAATTTCGCCAATTCGTAAATTCACCAATTAGTAAATCTATATTTTCACCTTGCTGCCAAACTACGTTCCAAGTATTCAGCCAGAAGTCAGTCTAATTTAGAATTTCGCCTTGGTGTAAATTCGTCAATTAGTAAATCTATATTTTCACCTTGTTGCCATTTCACCCAGACAGCCATCAGAAAATCTACCAATTCGCTTTTATCAATCTCTACACCACGTCTTTTGAGTTTGAGTAATTCTTCCTCTACATCTAAATCTGTTGAGCGTTTCACATAGTAAGTGCGCCCAATCCAAGCATCATCAGACCGCTTTCCAGTTGCAGGTCTGCCACGTTTGCGTGGTTCCTTTTGAGTTGGTGCTGGTGGCGGTAGGGTTGGAGTTTGAGTCACGTTACTTTCTGTGGTTGCTTCTGTTGGTTGTTCTGGCTCAATTTGTGATTCTTCTTTGGTTTCAAATAACTTTTTAAATGGACTAGGCTTGCTCATGACAGTATCTCCTTACCCACCTCTTGATACTCACGCCATGCTATTTTGCTGCTGCGGTCTTTTACTTGATAAACTGGCAACCCCTCCAGTGCCGCTTTTTCATAAACAGCAAATCGTCTAATCCCTTGTTCAAATAGTGGTATTCCCTCTGCTTCCAATGCCTCCCGTGCTTGTTGTCCTGTTAAGCGGGGAGCCGGAGGAATAATTGTAAGCAACACACGATAGCGTGAACTGCCCAATGATTTGAGAGTACCTACAGTCTGCAACAGTGCATCCATCGCTAAAGCATCAGGAGTAGTAGGCAGGATTAATAGATTGCACCCGTCAGCAAGTGCTTCTAAATCTTCAAAGCTTGGTCGGGCTGCTGTGTCAATAACCACATGATCATAATTACGGCTGTGCATAGGGGCCTGCAATAAATCCACAACTTTAAAAGGTAATGCCCCTCGCTTTGCCCATCCTGTAGCACTGTGGTTTGGGTCGCCATCGACCAGCAAAGTACTGCCCTTCTGAGATAGAAAGCAAGCAATATGGATGGCACTTGTCGTTTTTGCTACGCCGCCTTTGAAACTAGCCAGGGTGATTATCACTCCATATACTCCAATAAATGCTGCTAGTTTACCTTTTAAATAACGAAAATTTGTATTTCTCAATTTATAAAATGTTAACTTTACGACAATTCAAAATTTCGCCAATTCAAAAATACAAAAGCCTATAAGGAGTAATCATTAGCTTGGATAAACTACACCAGAACAAAAAACGGTTTGACTTTATCCCTAATTATCAAATTGGTTAGGCTTTTTCGGATAGTCTACTAGTTAGTACAGTCTGCATGGATTTTTTATATTGCACTAATACAAATTGTTAGCAATACAACAATACGTATTTTTGGTAATTCGTATTTTCGCCAATTCAAAATAAAAACAGCATACCTTGATGCTATTATTTCACGGCTGCATACGCGATCGCTGCCTCATCACAATACTGGTTAACCATCTATTAACCATTTACTGGATGCAGACAATTGGCTTCTATGTCATCCTAAAAAATAAGAGTTAATTCGGTGACAGTGTTTGTTTTTAGTATTCACAGGCTTCTCTCCGAAATTTAATCTCTACAAGCTGATAATTTTGGAGAAAATCGATGTCAATTTATGTAGGCAACCTCTCTTACCAAGTGACGGAAGAAGATATCAGAGGTGTTTTTGCTGAATATGGTACCGTAAAGCGGGTTCAAGTACCACAAGACCGGGAAACAGGTCGTCCGCGCGGCTTCGCTTTCGTGGAAATGGGAACAGATGCAGAAGAAGATGCTGCTATTGATGGTCTTGATGGTGCTGAATGGATGGGTCGTGACCTGAAAGTTAATAAAGCCAAGCCCAAAGAAGACAGAGGTTCGTCTGGTGGTGGACGTGGCGGATATAGTGGTGGTGGACGCGGACGCTACTAAGCTTTGAAACCGTATTAAAAGAGAGAGCGAATTTTTCCGCCATTGATGAAGTCAGTTTACGAGGAGAGAGAATGACCCAAATTATAGTGGGTGAAAACGAACATCTTGAGTCAGCATTACGTCGATTTAAGCGAGAAGTTTCCAAAGCAGGGATTTTTCAAGACATGAGGAAGCATCGTCACTTTGAAACGCCTATTGAGAAATCCAAGCGCAAAAAACTAGCTTTACAAAAGCAGGGTAAAAGACGTTTCCGCACTTGAGAACTGACATAGATATAAATTAATGCCCTCATAGTGTTTATGAGGGTTTTTTCTATGGAATTTAGCAGCAGTAAGCAAAAATTAAGCAATGGTAATTCTTACTGACTTCAAAGCTTTATCTATAAAGGATTACAGTCACCAATGTCGCGCACTGTTCTTGCTCGGTCGCGGCTTCAAGAGATTTCTGAGAAGATATTTTCTCCAAATTGGTACGGTAGTTCTGCTAGAAGCAGTGATTTTTTATCAAAATAACGAAACTCGACCGCGGGTGAACGAAAAAAAGTGTGGGAGAGGAGTTAGCGGACAAATTCCGCTAACATATCTGAGATGCCATAAAACCAAACTTCCCATGAACAACCACCAATCAATTCTGTCTCACATCAATGACACACTCCAGGACTTACCGGAGTGTCACCATTTAGAAGAATTTGTGGGCGAATTTTACAATATGTGGCTAAAATTAGGGAACTTTGTGCAACAAAGCTTATTCCAAGCCTTAATTGAAGAAAAAGAAGCCGAATACTCACATCCGAGAACTAAACGAGAAAAAAGATATTACACTCCATTAGGTGAAATGGTTGTTGTACGTAGAGCTTATGAGACAACAGATGGTATTAAAGTCAAAGTTGATGAAGAGTTAGGACTACCAAAAGATAAATGGCTACCAATGGTATTAGAATTAGCCTGTGCCTTGGGAGTTAGTAGTGAATTTCCAAATTCTCACTCCTTGTTTCAAAAATGGACAAGACTAGATTTGACACAAAAAACCTTAGCTAATCAAGTAGAAAAGACAGGAAATCAACTACAAACACAAGAGTTTCAGGTTCGATGTGAGCAAGACACTTCTTCACAGTTTGGAATTCCCAATCAAGAGCAGGAACCACCAGATTTATTATATGTGGGAGTTGATGGAGTCATGACTCCCTTGAATCAAAAACAAGGATATAAAGAAGCAAAAGTTGGTGTAATTTTCTGGAGTAAAGACCATCAAAAAGTTGGTAAAAAAAGAGGTGTTATACGTACTCGGGAATATGTAGCTACTTTAAAATCTCGACCAGAATTTACTCAGAGAGTATCCCAGTTATATAATCAAGTAGCAGGTACAAAACCCACAAAAACCGTAGTAATTGGTGATGGCGCACATTGGATTTGGTCGATGGCATCAGAACAATTTCCAGGTTCGGTGGAAATTCTCGACTTTTTTTCATCTCTCGGAATATGTGTGGGCAGTAGCGAAAGCAGCGTATCCAAATAACGAAGACTATCAATTGGATTGGGTAAAAAACTCAACAACAATTACTAAAAAAATCACAATGGAATACAGTAATTGAAAATTGTCATCAATTCCCCAAAAAGAAGAAAGATTTAAAGGGAGCTATTACCGATTTAGAGCGTTATTTAACTAATAATCAGAGTCGGATTGATTATCACTCTTATTTAAAAGCTGGTTTAATGATTGGTTCGGGAGTGGTTGAAAGCTCCAATCGGCGTGTGGTTACACAAAGATTAAAACAAGCGGGAATGCATTGGTCTTTATTTGGAGCTGAAGGAGTTATGGCATTAAGGGCAGCATATTTAAGTAATTCAACTCGATGGTCAAATTTTTGGTCATCCAAATCTTACAATTACAGTCAGGTAGCGTAAAGTTTACGATAAAACTTGTCCTTTGAAGTTAGTACTTACATAGTGGTCAAAACAAGAGAACAGAATCTTTCAGATTTAGCACATAGAATAGAACAATTACAAGCCAAAAGAGAAGAAATCAACCAAGAAATCTCTACTCTTCTTAAGAGTGATGTAGCTGCTAATAGTTGTTGGATTGTTCGTTACCGCGCCAAAGGTAAGGGTGGCGCTTATTGGTATTACAAGTGGCAATCAGGAGAACCTATCTTTGTTACCAAAAATGGTAGCAAAAGTTGTCATCAATATATTGGTAAAGCAGGTAGTCCTGCTTTTTTAAAGGCAGTTGAGATGATGAAAAATCGGACAAAAATCGAAGCGTTAAACCAGGTGCTTCATACATTAGAACTAGGACTCAATGACCTAGTTGAAGAAGCGGCAAGATTTCAAAAATAATTCATACTCTCATAAGAGTTAACATCTATATGAGTCAGAGCTTAGTTAGCGTATGATGTACGCTAACTAAGCTCTTCCCCACACCTTTTTTCGTTCACCCGCTCGGATGCCTGAAAGAACTCTTGTTGTAAGAAGGTAATTTCCTTACCTGCTCGTTCATGATACTGGCGCAACAAATCGAGAGTGGGAGATCGCCAAAGATTTCCTTTAGAGCGACCATTTAAATGCCAATGCAACGCTGCTTCATCCAAGCGGCGCTGAAAGCGGATATCGCTGCGACTGCTATCTAGCCATTCTCTCATCTGACCCCAGTGTGCAAATAAAGCTTCATGAGTAACTTCAGCAGTTTCAGTCCCTTCCGGGTTAGATGAGAGAGTAATTAATCGCACACCAGGGTGAGCAAACCTGCCGATCACCTTTTTGACACGCTCTGGCTCATCCTTATAGGATATCAAACTATCAATATTGGCACGGCGACGGGTATCGCTTGTTCCTTCTCCAAGTTGAACTAATCCTAGAAAAACTCGGCGGGCAATTTTCTTTTCTTCATCATTGAGGTTTTCAAAGATGCGTTGAGCCTCATCTACCAATGCTCCCCCTACTCCGCCAATTTGTTCCAGTGTTTTGACAGGCTCAACCCCAGTTCTTAACCCTGACCAAATTCGGGTTAATGCAAATTGCAGCAGGGGTAAGGCTCCTTCTCGCCCTTCTGTGTCCTTGAGTAGCAAATTCACTACTGCTTCATCCAGTGGATGAAGAGCTATTTCTGCTGGTTTGGTAATTGCCCGCCGTAACTCCTCTGTATTCATAGCAGGGACAATTACACCAAGCTTTGCTATTACCTGATTCAGGGCTGGGTGTCTTTGAGTTTCTCCGAGAAAATCGCTGCGAAGTGTGATAATAACTGATACGCAACCATTGCGATCACTAGCAGCATCAATTAAGTTCTCGATAAATATTTGACGTTCGGTTGGGTCGTCACATAGTGAGTACACTTCTTCAAACTGGTCTACCAATACTACCATTGGCGATACAGCAATCTCTGGTAATACATTGGCTATGCGCCGTAAGCCATCATAAATATTAGTATCGTTAATTCTCTTTAATTCTTCTGCAAACTCGCGAGTCTTTGCTACTGGGGTTTGGTCATTAGTCGCAATCCTTGCCAACACCGTAGCCAACGCTTCTACTGGATGAGTTCCCGGCACAAGTACAGCCACTCGCGCTTGGCTTTTTCCTGGCAGGGGTCGCCGTGCTAACTCTGGAATTAAACCGGCCCTTGCTAGGGAAGATTTACCTGAACCTGATGGCCCTAAAATTGGTAGCAAACGTAATGGCGCTTCTGGTTGAGTTGTGTCTTCATGAAGACTGCGAAATACGTTCCAAAGTTTTTCGATTTGTTTCTCTCGCCCAAAATAGCGATCGCCGTCTTCTTCCTGAAATGCCAGTAGTCCTTTGTAAGGATTAGAACCGATTTCTTCTGTTTGGGCAGTTTTCTGTGGTTCTACCTGACGTTCTAATTGATATTGGTAGATCACGACTTTATTGCCATCGCCGGAAATAATGGCACTACTGATGGCATCCTTTTGAATTTTAATGCTGCGATCCTCTTCCAGAAAACCCGGCTCACTCATTGTTTCTACCTCACCACCAATTAAAGAAGCTCAATTTGTCAAACCTACAATCTGAAGTAGATTGTGCCAATTTTCTCCTAACCACGCTACTGTTTTAGTTAAATGAGGTTTCAGCTTTTCCATTAAACCAACAAATCCTTCAGCCTTTTTGGCATAGTCAAAGGCTCGTTCTAATGCCTTACCGACTTCATTTTTATCCGGTTGTGGTTTGTTTAATTCTTCTTCGATATCAGCAAAGGCATTATCAATTTTACGACGATCTGAGGTTTCTAACTTTGCCAGTATCTCATGTAAGGCGTTGAGTTCTGTTTCTATGTTGACACTTGCAGGTTCAGGTAACCTAACTGGTTGAAACTTGATGTTTGTAGTGTTGTTGTCTCCCGTTATAATTGCGCCACCAGTGACATCATTACCGACAGAAACTGAACGGTTTTGTCCGACCTTGCGATCGCCTATGATAATGACACTATCTTTAACACGACCCCCGACAGACACTGAACTTTCTTGTTCACCTTTATTATCTTTACCTATACCTTGCTCCTTGTCAGATTTGACTGGATTTGTTGCCTGCGCTGTCTGCTCATGCCGTCGCCTGATTTTAATGACTGGAATTTCTGAGGAGGCAATTCCTTCCAAATCAAGAGAAGCGCAGCCAAATTCAAAACAATCCTCATAAGTTTTGCCAGCACCTAAGGCATCATAGAATCCTACAGCAAACTTAATTGCCGCCTTGTCCCCAATCGGCTGATTCATGCCGATTACACAATCAATATGTTGGTGAATTGCTGCCGCTTGAGTTTCGCTATAGCAGGCGTTGAGCAAAACACACTCGATTTCTTCCTGAAACAATTTAAATAATCTTGCCAGAGATTCTGTACTCACCAGTTGCATTTGCCCAGAATTGTTCTCCAAAACCAAGCCATGACTTCCTGCTCCATGTCCACAAAAGTGAACAATCGTTGGCTGGTGTTCCAACAGCACACGGCGTAAATCTTCAACCCTAAGCGCCGACTGCGTAACGATTTCAAAACCTGCGCGATCAGTGGCTAGTTTCAGCGCTATCTGAATTTCTCGCACCTCTTCATCTAGGCGCAGCTTGTCTGTATTTTTAGGGTTGACTGATAATATTAAGATTTTTTTCACGCTTTTTATCTGCTTGTGGCAAATATGCTGATATCCAAGCCTACATACAGATTAAGCATAGTATTTTCCGGAGTTTTGATCTGAGATTTGCTACTTAACGTAACTCTTGCTACCTCAATGTATTGCAATTAGCCGCGACCGTGCAAAAGTGTTGCGCGACATTGGCTACTGAAACCTTTACTACAAGAGATGAAGAGGCTTTACTGTATTTGCCTTTTCTTAAAAGATTTTCTTACTCTGTGCGGGAGCAACGCGGGAGCTTGACTGTTTTTATAAGAATCATTGGGCTAGGCTTTTTTATTGCAGCAGCCTTGCTCCTGTGATATCTATTTATTTCGATAATTATTAATTTTAATTAATTTTTTAGTCAGATTTTGGAGCCATTTGGAGCCGTTTGGAGCCTAATTATTAACAGAGCTTATATAATTTTTATTTTTTTCGGACAAAAGTTGGCTCCATTTGGCTCCGTTTGGCTCCACTTAATTTTTCTCCTAAAAAATTCTGTAAAATCCTCGTAGCAAGACTTTTAGCCAAGACTACAGGCTTTCATCTTCCAGATAATTATATAACAGCTATACTAACGATCAATTTCTTGGGAGTGTTTTGATTTTTCAATCAAAAAATCTGACCAGCTTTAATAATTATAAATGTGAACTCACTACACAATTGCTCATGACGTAATCCTGAAAAATAGAAATGCTGAGAGCTTTTTAATTTAGCCAGAAGGTGAATTTTTAATTGTTCAATTCGCTCGACTCTTCTCAATGAACAATTATTAGCTTTACTAATCACAAAGAAAGCACCCTAGCCCAAATCTATGGAAACCAACCGTGCAAGAGCTAAATCACGAGTTATATGCTTGGTGGGATTAACTATTTACTCATAATAAATTCAATTATTGTGGTTCTTAGACATCTCTTATTTGCTGTGATCAACAAATTTATCAACTTCCGCTACTGCAACTTTAATTGCATGAGTCAGGTTAGAGCCACGATATAAATAACGTTGATAGTTCAATTCATTTAATTTCTTGAACTATCAACTTCCCTTCGGGACGCTAACGCGAACGTGGCTACCACCTTTCCCATAGTATTTAGGTGTATCAATGCTATTTCCACCCCGCCGCCGCTATTTCAAGCAGCCAAAAGTTGACTGATTGGTACACTGTCACGTAAGCCCTCAAGTTCAGCCTGCTCCATTCCATGATCTATACTTTTTACTTTAAAAGGCTGCATCCATTCCAGATAGCCAGGACAATTACTCCAAGTCACAACAACTCCCGGTTTGATTGTCCTGTCGAGTGCTTCACACATCGCTAAAGAAAGCAACTCTAACATATCTCGCCCATAGGTAGTATTGGCGTAATATTCACACTGGTTGCGGTAAATTAATTTGATTTGCTCAACATCCTTCAAGGGTCTAGAAAGCCCCAAAATTTCCCACCATGCTCGGTATACTGGGTTTGATTGGTCGCCAAATTCCCGATACATCATTAGCTTAATCCACTCTTTAGTAGACAAATCGTCCTGATTACTGCACTGTTGTCGTAAAAATCGCAGATAAAGCTGTTGATGATAAAGCATTAAGTTACTATTACCCTGGAATATTGCATCGATGCACCAAGAATTGGGTATTTGGTATCCAAATCGCTTACTGAAATCTGTATCGCAATTTAATATCTCTTTTTTTTCTTTCCAGTAGGCATTGTAAAAATACTTGCGGAGGTACTTAGCTTGTTTCTCCTGTTCTGGGCTGAGGATTTCACCAAATGGTCTGGGTGGTGGGGGATTTTTAGCTTTTTTGGGAAATACATAACCACATTTTGGGCAGACCCCAAGCATTGCCGGAATCAGTTCACCACAATTGGGGCAGGTTTTTAGTTCTATTTCTTCTTCTTCTTTGACTGCTTGGCTTGAGCCTCTAGGACATAAAGGAGTGGCAAATCTTTTGGTGTGCAGTCCCAGGCGTTTAAAGTTCTCAGCAAAGTCGAGAAAGTAGCAATCTGATTTGCCCTGTGATAGTCTCAGTCCCCTACCGCACATTTGCACTAATAAAGCACGGCTTTTGGTGGGTCTGGCGAGCAGCACCGCCTCAACGGTCGGTTCGTCAAAACCCTCACAAAGGACGTTGACTGATATCAGAATATGTGTGCTGCCATGATGAAATCTTTCAAAGATGGCATCTCGTTCTTTTTCTGGTGTGGCTTCAATGATGCACTCAGCTGTGATACCACGAGCGTGAAACTGGGCAGTGATATCTAAAGCTTGCTTGACTCCGGCGGTGAATACAATCGCTTTGCGTTCTGGACAAACTTCAACATAGCGCTTGACTACTTCAGAGTTGTAGACTGGAGTGCAAACGCTTTCCATTGATTTAAGGGTAAAGTCGCCATTGCCGCCAGTATCAAGTTTTTTAAAATCGATGAGTCCATCATAGCCAAACTGTCTGCTGCGAACTAGGTATCCCATGTCGATTAGTTCTTGGGGATATGGTGCGCGGACAATGGCTTGGAATAGATGGCAATAGCCTTCTGTGGCTTTGGTACGCCAAGGCGATGCGGACAGCCCGACAAAAAAGCACTTAGATAGAGCTAGTATTGTCCCGCCATAGGTGGGTACTACTTTTTCACTATACAATTTGTAAAAAGCTGTAGTATGCACTTCATCGGCAATGACTAAGCCAATATCAGGTGGTAGTTCTCGGTTCTGTAATGTCTGTACCATTGCCACAAGGACTATTTTTGAGTAGTCTGGCGATGAGTGCCACCCTGCCCAAATCACGCTCGGTTCAATCCCCTGCTTGCGTAGAGTCTGGACTGTCTGCTTCACCAGTTTGGCTCTATGAACAAGGAACAGGACTCGGCGACCTTTTTTAACGGCATCAACAATCATTTTTGCTGCTAATACTGTTTTACCTGCTCCTGTGGGTGCATAGAGCAGGACGGATTTGATGCCTGTACGAAAGAAGGCGTAAACTTGGGCAATTGCCAGTTTTTGATAGTCCCGCAATGAGATTGCTGCACCAAGAGCAGCACTGTCAGTAACTATGGGTGTCTGCTTTAAAGCATTGCGTTGGTGTGGAGGCTCCCCAGTCGGGTTTTTTGACACAGGGTTTGAGCTATTAGGATAACCAACAAGTAGTGACTGTCTTGAGATTTTGTCAGTTGAAACCACTTTGTCAGTAATTGCCTTTAGCTGCATAATTTACACCTGTAATACTGTGGTACGCTTTGATATTTTTTTATGCTAGCTACTGCTGCTCTTAGTTTTCCACTCGTCAGCCCCATCTAGGTCAACAATATTATTTAATTTGGCCTGAGAATTTCAATTGAATCTTTTAAATTCACCCTACTGTCACAAGTGAAGTTTTGCTTTACTCACATCAAAGACAAGGGACTTCCAAATAAAAAAATAATCAATCGCTCCCTTGAGCAGAGGAAGCAGAGGAGGAAGAATACTATTATGGGCTTCGCTCTGAACACTGGGTAATTTAATTTCTGGAAGTCCCCAACACAAACCCAAACAAGCTTGCATCGTTCTGAACTTTATCACCCTTCACTCTCTCATCTCAGTAATAACAAATTTCAGTAATAAAATACACTAGTGTGCTTATGTCAGATTTATGTCAGATTTATGGCAGATCTATGGCAAATCTATGGCAAGTTTATGGTAAATCCAAGGAATTTAAGAAACTAACAAGTTAATGCTTATGTCAGATTTATGGCAAATTTATGGTAAATCTATGGCAGATTCATGGTAAATCCAAGGATTTTTTCTAGAAAAATTTCTCGCACAGTACGCCAAAAAGTTTGTGCATAAAAATCGAGCTAGATTTATAATTTCATTGGGTGAAAAAAACTCGTATTAAGTAATATTAAATTTTGCAGCATACAATACTACATTTTTGTAGCTTGTAAGATGTTGAAGACGAAAATTTATAATTTTCTTCAACAATTGTGTAGATAAAGAGCTGGAATTTTTCACCAATAATTTTGCAGGGGCAGCTAACCAATTACTATTGAAACCTGAATTCTAGCGAAGGTTTTTCGGTAAATGCTGACAGCAAAGAACACAGAGCCTCAGCAAGCAGTACATTACTTCATGGAGGGATATTACCAGGAAGGCACTTCACGCTGGTCTGGTCAGGGTGCCAAGAAACTGGGATTATCAGGTGCGGTAGATCAACAAGAAACTTTTACTAATATTGTCAATGGACTGTCACCAGATGGCAGTCAACACCTTGCTAAAAGAAAGTTGGACTCATCGCAACGAAGAGCAGCAACAGATTTGACTTTCTCTGCGCCAAAAAGTGTCAGCCTGCAAGCGTTAGTGGGTGGAGATGAAAGGTTAATTACTGCTCATCAATTGGCGGTACAAAAAACCATTAAACTGATAGAAGAACGCTACAGCTACACTAGGGTGACAACAGACGCTCACCGAGTTGCTACTAGAACAGGAAATTTAGTAGTCGCAGAATTTGACCATATTGAAACTAGGGAACTAGACCCGCATTTGCATACTCATGCTGTAGTTATGAATATGACGTATCTAGAGCTGGGGAAGCGGGGGGAGCTGGGGCAGCAGGGGGAGAAGAGATCTGGGGGAGTAGGGGAAGCTCTTGTAGCGGGGGAAGAAGAACAGAGCAGAAGAACAGAAGAGTCATTAAAAAGTAATTCTCTTTCTCCCCCAGCCCCCTCAGCTTCCCCAGCACCCCCAGATCTTGGCTCATGGTACAGTCTGCTCAATGATGAAATTTTCAAAAATAAGAAATTTCTGGGGATGGTGTACCAGAATTATCTAGCTCTCGAAGTAGAAAAACTAGGGTATCAGGTAGAACCTAAAAACCACGGGCAGTTTGAGATTAAAGGCAGCAGTCAATCGAGAATTAGCAACCATTAAATTGATGCAGTCCGGGCAAGGTATAGTTAACTCACTCGCTCAAAGAGAAATAGTTGATAGTCACCTGGAGCAAACAGCTTTAAACCCAGATCAGCGTCGAGCGGTACTAGATGCAGCAACCACAACAGACCAATTTACGGCATGGCAAGGGGTAGCTGGTGCTGGTAAAACTTTCGCCCTCAATGAGTTGAAGAAAATCGCCACTGCATCGGGCTACAGTATCAAAGGCTTTGCCCCCAGTTCGATGGCGGCTAAAGTCCTGAGTCAAGAGTTAGATATTCAAGCCGAAACAGTTGCTAGATTGTTGGTCTCTGAACCACCCCAAGAAATTGAACCAAATCAGATATGGGTAGTGGATGAAGCTGGGTTACTCAGTGCTAAAGATGCAATCGCTCTTTTAGAACGGGCAGCCTTGGAGCAAGCCAGGTTGTTGTTAGTGGGAGACACAAAACAGTTATCAGCTGTCTTAGCGGGTAATCCTTTTAAGTCGCTGCAACAGGCGGGAATCAAAACCAGCTACTTAAACTGTTCCAATAGACAACGTGCGCCGAAACTGAAATTGGCAGTAGACCTGGTGGCAGAAGGTCGGATTCAAGAGGGATTTTCACGCTTGGATGAAAATGGTTATATCCAGACTGTAACTCCAGAATCCAAAATTGAGGCGATCGCCCATGACTATATAACAGCCACACCCTCTAAACGAGCGCGGACACTGGTATTAGCTGGCACAAATAAGGAGCGTTTGGCAATCACCCAAGCGCTGAGGGAGCATTTAAAAGCTGAAGGCAGTTTAGGAACTGCAACCACCATCACTCAACTGCAAGCCAAAGACCTGACTTCGGTACAAATGCGCTACACCCACAACTTTGAGTTGGGTGATATGGTCATGCCCACCCGCAGTTATAAGCGCCGGGGGTTGGAGAAAGGCCAGCTTTATTCTGTGGTGGGTAAGGACAGTGATGGGCTAACGCTTCTAGCTAGTGATGGTAAGTATTATCAAGTTGATACAGGATTTGATAAGGCTGTTTACCAGCATGAAAAAATTGAAATTGCCGAGGGCGATCGCTTACGCTGGACGAAAAACGACCGACAATTGGGACGGCGCAACGGTCAAGAGTTTGTTGTTACTGCCATTGACAGTAATAACGCTCAAATTCAGTATTTAGATAGCGGTCAAACTGAATTTATCAACCTGCAACAAGCGCAACACCTAGATTATGCAATTGTCAGCACTACATATAGTAGTCAAGGTAAAACTGCCGATAGAGTACTAATAGCTGCTGACCATACCATTGGGCAGGAAAGCTTTTATGTTGCGGTTAGCCGTGCTAGGTATGACTTGAAACTTTATACGGAAGATAAAGATAGTTTACTAGCCTTGGCACAGTCGAGTAGGGCTAAGGAAAATGCGCTCTCTGTGCTGCGACAGAAGGAGTTAGCCAAGCTACACCAGTCAAAGTCTGAAAAAGAAACGGTTGCAAATGCTGTGATTGTAGCTAGAAGCCCAGGAGCAGAGGAGCGAGAGGTTGAGGCTCTTGAGCGGAGGATCTCTGGAGCAGAGGAGCAATTTTATACTGAGTCTTCCCCTTTGCCCCCTTACCCCTCTATTCCCCTGCCCACTCCTTCTCCTCTGCCCAGTCCTTCCCCTCAGCGTCCCAACGCCCCAGCGCCTCTGCCCAAGAGCCCCTCCGCCCAAGAGCCTTTTACTCAATCGCCTGTTATTAAAAAACCAGTTCCCACTTCAGTACAGCCAAAGGTCGCATTTTGGACTCCGAGTAATGTGGGTGAAGCCCCAGAACGACTTGATTCTCAACATTTGCGAGAATTGGTAGAAGACAGTGCCATTCACCCGGAAATTGCTACCCGCAACTTCAAAAGTCTGCATCAAACTCTCGATTGGGAGCATGAAGCTTGGGAATATCTCATGTACAGCGACCGACTGCCACGCACTAATACAGGTAAGTTATCGTCTGACTTTATGAGTAAGTATACTCATATTGAATCAGGCGGCTGGTGGTGTGATGCTGGCGTTAATCCCAAATCCTTTGCTAATCTACAGCCTGGAGATAAACCTGATAGGAAGTTATGGGGATGCTATAAGCCCAATAACCCAAGACAAAAAGCTGATAAACCCGGCAAATTTATTAAATATGAGCATCCACCAAAAACTGAACTGAGTATTTTCTTATTAGATGTGCCTGATGACATTGCTGATCGCATTTATGAAAAATTTGGGGTACAACCCAGCGAAAGCGATCGCGTATCGGGATTTTGGTACTGTGTTTGGAGGCATAATCTCCCAGTGACTATCACCGAGGGAGCGAAGAAAGCAGCCAGTTTGTTAAGTCAGGGACACCCTGCCATTGGACTGCCTGGGATTTACGCAGGTTATCGTAGTAAGGATGAGAAGAGGGAAAAGATGAAAGCTAGGCTCATGGACGAGTTAGCTGTTTTCGCCACACCAGAACGGGAAATTACTTTCTGCTTTGACTATGAGACGCGACCTGAAACTCAACGAAATATAGAGATTGCTATCTCGCGCACTGGGCGGCTGCTTGAGGAACAGGGAGCATCCGTCAGTGTGGTGACATTACCGGGGCCTTCTAAAGGCGTTGATGATTTAATTGTGGCTCAAGGGGCTTTGGCATACGAGAAAGCATATTCGGAAGCATCTACTCTCAAAGCATGGCGGGATAACAATAATCAACAGCGTCATGCTTCACCTGCACCACCTAAAAAGTTAAGCGACTTTGAGCGTAAACAACTGCTGCTACAACGTTTTAGTGGTCAATTAACTCAAATGGCGTTTAAGAAGGCCATTGATGCACTAACTAACCGAGAATTACTGTACTTAGAACAAGCGGTCAAGGAATATTTTGATCAACAACTGGCTCAAGTCCCAATACCTATTAATAGGGAAGCTATTGAAAGCGAAATTAGTCAGCTTCAGCCGCAAATTGATAGTTTGTGGTTAAAACACGCTTATCAAGAGAAAGCTATTAGAACAATGGAGCTTTTTCCGCTTCATCAGTTGAGTAATAAGTACAATGACGCTTTAGAGCAGCAATTGCAAACTATCGGAACTATTAAAGAATTAGTTACGCATAAACACCAGCTTCAGTTAAAAATTCAGGACTATGAAACAAGGCGAGAAAATCATGATTCTTGGGAGAAAGAGCAGCAGACTGTTGAAATGAAGACTATGGCACAGATACTTAAATCTCCTGAGTTACAGTCACGATTGATGAGTATTAAAGATGAGATAGAACTCAAACAACAGCAACTTCAAGCTAGGTTATCTATTTCTCGACAGCCCTCACCACAACCGCGTCGCGGCTTGAGAAGGTGAGATAACAGAGCTTTTGTAGCGGGGGAAGCTCTTGGAGAAAAACTCTTTCATATTTGGCGATGAAACTTGTTTCATTGGGACTGCCCTCTGCCTCTTGCCTTCTTCAACTATCGCCACTCAAAATACTCTAAAGGTTCATCAATGATTTGAAGTTCTAAACCATTGGCTCATCTTGTAGTACAAATGTAGCTTTTGGTAGTATATTTTTGATTTCTATTTTTCTAAAATTATTTTTGACTCAAAAACTTGCTCCCAAAATTTGGCGTACTGTGCGAAATTTTTTGGCAGGGTCAAGTCTCTCCCAAGAATTCAAAAACCAACCAATTCATGGAAAAGTTTGGGAAATTAATGACAACTTTTGGGAGAAGTTTGGGAAAATTTGGGAAGCTTGAAGATGATTTAAGTCAAGCTTATTGAGAATAGTGTCAATAAGCTTGAAAAACCTGATTTTATTTTCCTTTAAGTCACTTTTTTTGGGATATTTAGGGAAATACTTGCCCTGAATATGGAAGATTATGGGAAACTTTGGGGACGAAGTATCACTTTTTTGGGAATTTTTTTTGGACTTTTACTCTATAAGGCAAGGATTTTTGTAGGTGATTTGTAGTTGTTTTGTAGTTGAGAGCCAAGAGCTTGAGTGGTTATCCGTATCTCGTCGGACACCCTACTATAATCCCGTTTCACTAAAACGGAGTGATAGCGTTACTCTTGGAGAATCGGCAATTGAGTATGAATAATAGATAGCTAAAAATGTTTGTCACCATTACAACTTCCCCTCAACTTGGTAGAGCGTAGTCTGCATTAATTCGCCTCGCCAATCAGGGTAAATGCAGCCCAGTTACTTGGACTAGGATGCTGTTTCATCGTCACCAACATCGCTTGGCGTAGTGCTTGGGCTTTATCAGGATTCTTCTGTAACTGGCGGTAAAATTCCCCCATCAATAATGCGGAAGGGCTATCGGGAATTGACCACAAAGTTACGACGACACTGGGCGCACCCGCAGAAATTAATGCGCGAGATAAACCAATTACACCATCACCTGTGAGTTTACCTTGGGCGGTATCGCAAGCACTTAATACAACTAATTCAGCGTTAATTTTTAAATCTATTATTTCATTCGCAGTTAGCAAGCCATCATCCTTACCATCCGGGGCGAGAGCGACAGCACCGGGGACACCCAAACCTTTAAAATCATCAAGTAGTCCGTGGGTAGCTAGATGAATAAATCTGGCTTGCGGTAATCTTTGAATGAAAGCGGCTTTGGTTGCATCTTTACCTGTAATCGCTTTGGTATTTAACAGTTGGGCTATTTCTTTTGCTTCGGTCTCCGCACCCGGTAACGGAGTTAATTGTTGTGGTGCTTCACCAATTTTGGGGGCAACGCTGGGCATGATAGGATTGCCCATAACTAAAGCTTGATTACCTTTAACTTGTTGTCTTTGTTTGCGAGTTAAATCTAAAACCTGAATTGCTGGGGCAGTGAGGATAGTGTGTTTTTCAATTAAATATTTACCTTGCTCATCTTGTAACGCGGCGAAGGGAACGAGGAATAAAGATGATTGCGGTATAAATGTTACTCGCTCATCAGGGTTTTTAGGAAGAAGGTCAGCAATAGGATTAATGAGTAATTCATGCAGTTGTTTGAAGCGGTTTTTACCTTTGGGTGCATTGGGGTTGTGAGTTACTTTAATTCCCCGACCTCTGACACCGATTGACTGGCGGCTTTGGGTGACTAATTCATCTAAAGTTGTCTTATCTTTTTGCCATAAAGGTTTGAGGTCAGCTTTGCGGAAGCTAACTTCACCCGTGGGTTTGATTACCCAAATGTAGAGTTCTGATTCTTTCCATTCTTGTTTATCCTGAATTTTGAAATCATCATAAATAATTGAATATTCAACGACAGTGGTATTTTGTGATTTGGCAATTTGTTTAATCTCTGCAATTTTTGGTGGGGTGGGAAATTGTTCTTTAGAGTTAGCCGATAAGCGAGAAGCAAGTAACTCCACAAAAGCACGTCCCCGTCCGCGTTCGGATATTTCTAAAGCAGCATCAGTTTTATTTTGGGCAATGAGGACTTGTTGTAAAGTGCGATAGGTGTTGCTTTGCGTTTCAAAAATTGAGACTTTCTCACCATCCTTTAAGTCTCGACCTCTGAGAGATTCGTAAACTTTCATGCCTACTATTAAGGTACTCTCTGCTAAAGCAAGATTGCCTTGTTTGTAGTAAGCAACTCCTAGATTGTTTAGTGCAATACCCTCACCTTGACGGTCTTGAATAGAGCGTGCAATTGCCAACGATTGTTGTAAGTAGTCAATGGTTTTAGGGTAGTCTCCCAAGGAATTGTAGGCAGCACCGAGATTCAAGAGTGCAATACCCTCACTTTGACGGTTTTGAATAGAGCGTGCTAGAGCCAAGCTTTGTTGATAGTAGTCAATGGCTTTAGGGTAGTCTCCCAAGGAATTGTAGGCATTGCCGAGATTACCCAGTGCATTAACCTCACCTTGACGGTCTTTTATTTCCCGTGCGATCACCAAGTATTGTTGATGGTAGTCAATGGCTTTAGAGTAGTCTCCCAAGGAATAGTAGGCACCACCTAGACTTCCCAGTGCATTACCCTCACCTTGACGGTCTTTTATTTCCCGTGCGATCACCAACGATTGTTGTAAGTAGTCAATGGCTTTAGAGTAGTCTCCCAAGGAATTGTAGGCACCACCTAGACTTCCCAGTGCATTACCCTCACCTCGACGGTCTTTTATTTCCCGTGCGATCACCAACGATTGTTGTAAGTAGTCAATGGCTTTAGAGTAGTCTCCCAAGGAATTGTAGGCAGTACCGAGATTCAAGAGTGCTCCACCCTCACCTTGACGATTTTTGATTTCGCGTGCTAGAGCCAAGCTTTGTTTTTGGTAGTCAATGACTTTAGGATAGTCTCCCAAGAAATAGTAGGCAGCACCGAGATTTCCCAGTACTGCACCTTCACTTTCACGGTCTTGAATAGAGCGTGCAATTGCCAACGATTGTTGTAAGTAGTCAATGGCTTTAGGGTAGTCTCCCAAAGAATAGTAGACACCACCGATATTTCCCAGTGCGCCACCCTCACTTTGACGGTCTTGAATAGAGCGTGCAATTGCCAACGATTGTTGTAAGTAGTCAATGGCTTTAGGGTAGTCTCCCAAAGAATAGTAGGCACCACCGAGATTCAAGAGTGCTTTCCCCTCACTTTGACGGTCTTGAATAGAGCGTGCAATTGCCAACGATTGTTGTAAGTAGTCAATGGCTTTAGGGTAGTCTCCCAAGGAAAGGTAGGCACCACCGAGATTCAAGAGTGCTTTCCCTTCACTTTGACGGTCTTTAATATCCCGGTAGATAGAGAGTGCTTGTTGCCAAGACTGCAATGCTGCTTTCCATTGACTGGTTTGATGCTGCTTAATACCTTGATTAAACAATCTATCTGCTTCCGCCTTCCGCGCCTGTGGCGTTTGCGCCAGAACTCTTAACTCTCCTGGTGCTGCAGAAAGGCTAAAACTTATCGGCGTGGAAGCAGTGGCGATAACTAGGGCAAGGAAACTCAGACCAATGTTGGGAACGCGCATACCGAAAGGATGAATTATAAATTTAAGGCTGGGCAGGAGAATCATGGAGCTTAAGTAATTAAATTAAGCCTTTTGAATCATCAAAATCCTAAATTTTTGGTGAATGAGGCTAAATTTTGGGATAACTTAACCGCAATTCCACCACTATTTGATGGCTTACCGTTATATAGTTCTGAGCCGGGTGGGGGTTATGCAGTTTTTGTTGTCGCCACCGATTAGGCATTGATTACCAAGGCAATCATCAAAATTTCTGCATAATTTTGTAGAGTGACTTTTATTTATCGCTACGGTTAAATATTCCTCACCGAATTTTAGATTTTAAATTTTGGATTGAAGATCCATAAGTTAAGCTCGCGCACTGCTCTTCGCCTTGCGAATTCATTCGGGGAATAAATCTACACATCCACGCACCACCAAATTTTAGATTGTAAATTTTAAATTTTGGATTACTTTTAGTTAATCTAAAATCCAAAATCTAAAATCCAAAATTGATTCACTCTACACATGGAACTGTAAGCAGTATTTCATATAGTCAACTTGCTCAGTCGTGCATTGCCGGAATATCCCTTCAATAACTTCCTGTTGACAAAACTTTAACACTGCTGCCACCGCCGCATCCCCGGATTGCCAAACTCGTGCTAAATCATCCATCGCTTGCCTAATTTCGGCTTCTATTGTCAATAAGCTGTTTTGCATAGCAATAACGTCAGTCGCCACAGCAGATTCCACACCACCTTTATCGGCTGTAGTGCTTGATGCTGCGTCATCGCACACCACCCACACCTGTTTAGCGGGGTCTACTTCATTTTTTGAATTTACATTGGAGTGAATATCTGATTTTGATTCAGAGTTGGAATTTACGTCTTGTTGATGATTTTGATTTTCTGGCTTTAACTCCTCATAACTGGTGTGG
>NZ_CP064887.1:0-42150 GCF_025677855.1 Tolypothrix sp. PCC 7601 | reverse complement strand
TATGTTGTAAACCTAACCTATCTTCCTCATAAGGCAGTAAATGAATTGGTACAACCAATTCTTTGTGAACAGGATGTGCCGTAAAAAACCTTTTTGACCAATTGGCTTTTACATCTATGCCTTCACTCAGTGCTTCTATTACTGCATCAATTTTACTTTGTTCCGAGGTGTAAATCTCTAGCGAAACCATAGTTTCTCGCAAGATCATCGGTGGATTGACATCGGCACTGATGGTAGTAATAGAAAACTGTAAGGGGATAAAATTTATTGCTAACCTGCTTTTTTTAGCATCCTCAAGTACTTTTAAGTCTTTTAGTTCCAGGGCTGTCAAGTGAAAAGGTTCTTCTCCTATTTGTGCGGACACTTCTAACCCAAAATCAGGTAGAAAACCGGATGGTAACAGCGCATCGTTCTTTTTCTTAGCAATCTGTATTGTTTGGGTTATTGTTGCTGGTGTACCGTAGGTATCACCTAAAATCTGTTTGCGTCGTTTTGCTTCTCCCACTCGGTTCATCTCCGGTTAGGTACACGATTGCTTTTTCTCTTTTTCTCCACCCAATAGAAGCTGGCTGTATAGAAATGAGAGAGATTTTTTCTTGACCAATTCAAAAAATGCTTAATGCTAATAGCTTTTAATCCTAGAAATTTAGCAATGATTAAAATTATCGCATCTCACCAAATTGCTTGATATATTCCACTAAGCCTTGGGTATAACCCCCTCTTCGAGATTACTTGACAACTTATACCAATTTACTCATCCCCTAGTAATGCTTCTAGTTTGTTTAGAAGGTTTACTAGCTGTTTTTCCTTGCGAGGAATATTCCAAAGCTGACGCTTTTTAATGCGCTGCGTGATATCTTTGAGCCGTTCTGGTATTTGATTAGGTGTTTTAGACGTTGGTGGTTCAGCAGCAGTGCTGGCGATGATTTGTTCTTTAATTTGGCTTAAAGACCAATCGTTAGTTATCGCTTGTGACAAGAAAACTTTTCGCAGTTCCTCATCTTTTACCCGTGCCAAGGCTTGGGCTTTGGTGTATTCCAGTTTTCCTTCTCGCAGTGCCATTAAAATTTCTTCGGGCAGATTGAGCAACGGTAAACGCTTGGTAGTGAACGATAGCCAATTCATTAGCCCCAGGCTCTCAAATACCTGTTCTACCGTCTTTGATTGCTCCAAATCCACTTTAGGAGAAACGTTTCTCCTAGATTCTGTCTCCTCATTTAAATTATCAGAAAAGTTATCCTCAGATTCCGTTTCTTCTTTTTTAGGAGAAACGTTTCTCCTAGATTCATCTAATGACTCTGGTGGCTGCTTTTCTTCTTTGCTGTGAGCGTTCTTCATGCGATACAGTAAGGATTTGACAGCTTCTACATCGCAATGCAGGCGGATTGCCAACAGATGCAAGATACCTTCAGTTTCTTCAACAGGGTTAAGGTCTTCTCGTTGTAGGTTTTCAATCAAAGCCAACTGAAATGCTTGGTCATCTGATAGCTCACGCACAACCACAGGCACAACTTCAACTTTTATTTCTTGTGCTGCCCTATAGCGTCGTTCTCCTGCTACTAATTCGTATTTTCCCTCCGCCCCTGGACGAACTAACAGAGGTTGGAGAATGCCATGCTGTTTGACTGACTCAACTAATTCTTTTAATGCTTGTGGGTCAAAGTATCGCCTGGGTTGGTGCTGAGGCAGAACTATATCTTCAAGTTTGATAGTAGTTTCAGTAGCGGCTAGCTTTTCTCCATCTGGTGAGGATAACCAAGGCGCAGGGGGTGGAGTTGTAATTTGACCCCCAAAGGGTTTATCAGTTTGCTTACGTCGGATCACAAAGCCTCCAAAGAATTAGCTATTTCTTCAAGGATAGTTACTACAGAATGTTTCGGGTCAAATACTGCTAGGGGCGCACGTTCTTCTGTCGCATCAACAAAAGCGGTGGCTCTGGGGATTGCTGGGAAGATACGACCCCAAGCAGATAGTTGTTCAGTGATAGCTGCCAAAGCTCGTTTATCGGCTGAGTTTTGGTGAGCATACCGCGTAGGCACAAACCCTGCTATTTGGATTTTGCGATTAGCTTTATTTTTAACGTGGGTAATAGTTTGTAAAAGTTCGTCTGTTCCCTCAAAGGCTTTGAGATGGGTTTCTACAGGGACGAGTACGTGTGTGGCTGCGACTAAGGATATATAAGAAAGCAATCCTAAACTGGGGGGACAGTCTATCAGGATGAAATCGTATTCATCTAGAACAGGTTCAATGGCTTCCTTGAGGCGGAAGTCACGCATGGCAGCAC
The DNA here is from genome assembly GCF_025677855.1 of Tolypothrix sp. PCC 7601. Taxonomy (NCBI): domain Bacteria; kingdom Bacillati; phylum Cyanobacteriota; class Cyanophyceae; order Nostocales; family Tolypothrichaceae; genus Tolypothrix; species Tolypothrix sp. PCC 7601. The sequence continues at coordinate 39,866 of NZ_CP064887.1, read as the reverse complement.
TTACTAACTGCATTTCTGCTCCACTCAAGACTCGATTAGCAGGAGCTAAATCCATACCGTGAATGTCCTCATGAATCGGTAAGGGCTGCTCGTTGATAATGGCATCAGCAACAGTTTTTTGTAACTGAGATGGCACTAACCCCATGAATTTGGTCAATGACGCTTGGGGGTCTATGTCGATAAGGAGAACGCGGTGTTCTCGTTTCGCTAGGTGGTATCCCAGGTTTTGGGTCAGTGTCGATTTGGCGACACCACCCGCCTGATTAAACAGGGCTATAATGCGGCACTGCTGGTTAGAACTTGACACTGGCTTTTGTTCCTAGAAGATACGTTAACTTTTGGTCAACCGACTCGGTTTTAGTTTCCAGTTTACGTGTATCGAATGAAAAAAGTTTATTTAAGAATAGAAATTCCAGCAGATTTTATATAACTTTATCGTATGTAGATGGGGTAAAAGTAGCCAAGGCGCATTTTGTCGCCATACGTCGCCTAAAAATATTACTCCAGGGATAACCCTAAGAAAGCTAAAAAGATTGCCAGTCTCCTCCAACAATTAGAAGCATTGTTAATAGATGAATGACAAGCTCGTATTTCAGTTGACATATATATTCAGCCATTTAGTATAAAGAATAACTGATTATTACTAAAAGACTGTATAGTAGATGCTGCTAGAGGATTTGACGAAGGGAAGCTCAGTTAAAGGCATATTGCCCAACCAGGTGGTTACAGTTGTTGACGTAAAATGGTTTGGCTCTGATGTCGTTGAATTAACATACAAGGACGCTGGCGGTCGTCCAGGGAACGAGCTGCTATATCGAGATCGCGAACTTACACTGGAAATCGTCACTCAAGACCGCCCCTGGAGTTTCAACGCTGATGGCTCTTTATTGCGTCTTGTCTCGGAAGCGCACCGCATCCGCTTGGCTCATCTTTTTGACCCCCTGCTAGCTGTACATACTTCCTTAGTCGAACCCCTACCCCACCAAATTACGGCAGTTTACGGGGAAATGCTCACCCGTCAACCCTTACGGTTCCTGCTAGCCGATGACCCTGGTGCTGGTAAAACCATCATGGCGGGATTGCTAATGGCAGAACTTTCTATTCGCGGCGACCTGCATCGCTGCCTTGTTGTTTGCCCTGGCAGTCTAGCAGCCCAATGGCAGGATGAATTATACCAGCGTTTTCATCTACCATTTGAAATTCTCACTAACGATCGCATAGAAGCAGCCCGCACTGGGAACGCCCTAGCAGAGATGCCCTTGGTAATTGCCCGCCTAGATAAACTCAGCCGTAGCGATGACCTGCAAGCCAAGTTATCCCAAACCGACTGGGATTTGGTCATCTGCGACGAAGCCCACAAAATGTCCGCTTCCTTTTTTGGCGGCGATATTAAAGAAACTAAACGCTACAAACTAGGGAAATTACTGTCCAGTGTCACCCGCAATTTCTTGCTAATGACCGCCACGCCCCACAACGGCAAGGAAGAGGACTATCAGCTATTTATGGCCCTGCTAGACGGAGATCGCTTTGAAGGCAGATTTCGGGATGGCGTTCACGTCTGCGATACCTCCGACCTGATGCGGCGGTTAGTCAAAGAAGATTTGCTGAAATTTGACGGTACGCCTCTATTCCCAGAACGCTGTGCTTATACAGTTGATTACGAACTTTCTGACCAGGAAGCAGTGCTGTACAAGCAGGTAACAGAATATGTCCGCGAAGAGTTTAACCGTGCTGACGCTTTAGATAATCAAGGACGCAAGGGAACAGTGGGCTTTGCCTTGACTATTTTGCAACGCCGCTTGGCATCCTCCCCAGAAGCTATCTATCAGTCACTGCGGCGGCGGCGGGAAAGATTGCAGAAACGCCAGCGAGAAGAAGAAATATCAAAGCGCGGAAACGATGCCCAGATTGAATTGTCCACAGTCCTGATTGAAGATGTGGACGAATTTGAAGAAGATATTCCCAGTGATGAACGAGAGGCGACGGAAGAAGAAGTTGTTGACCAAGCATCAGCAGCGCGGACAATTGCCGAACTAAAAGTTGAGATTGCCCAGTTACAACAATTAGAGCAGTTAGCCTTGCGAGTTCGTCGGAGTGGCACAGATAAAAAATGGGAGGAACTTTCCCAAATTCTGCAAAATGAAGCTGAACTGTTTGATGCTAGGGGTTATCGCCGCAAACTCGTGATTTTTACCGAACATCGTGATACTTTAAATTACTTAGAGCAGCAAATTGGTACTCTCTTGGGCAATCCCGAAGCTGTGGTCACAATTCACGGTGGTATGGGGCGGGAAGAAAGGCGAAAATCCCAAGAAGCATTTACCCAAGACCCAGATGTACAAATACTGATTGCTACCGATGCAGCCGGGGAAGGAATTAACCTACAAAGGGCGCACCTGATGGTTAATTATGACCTACCTTGGAACCCCAACCGCTTAGAACAGCGTTTCGGGCGCATTCACCGCATTGGGCAGACCGAAGTTTGTCATTTGTGGAATCTGGTAGCCAAAGAAACCCGTGAAGGCGATGTCTACCTAGCACTACTGAAAAAACTAGAAATTGAGCAGGATGCGTTGGGCGGTAAAGTATTTGATGTTCTGGGTAAAGCCATTGATGGTGTGCAGCTGCGAGAACTGCTGATTGAAGCAATTCGCTATGGCGACTCTCCCGAAACCAAAGCACGATTGAGCCAAGTTGTAGCCGACTACTTAGACCGCCAACGCCTGCAACAGTTACTAGAAGAAAAAGCCTTGGCACGAGATACGATGGATATCTCTAGAGTACGGCAAATTCGGGAAGAGATGGAACGAGCCGAAGCCAGGAAATTACAGCCGCACTTCGTCGCCTCATTTTTCTTAGAAGCTTTTCAAAAGTTAGGCGGAACTGTCAGAGAACGAGAAACCCACCGCTACGAAATAACCTATGTTCCCGCCGTGATTCGCAACCGGGGACGGGTTGTAGGTACGCGGGATGCAATTTTGACCCGCTATGAGCGGATTTGTTTTGACAAGCAACTAATTAGCGTTCTGGGGAAGCCATTAGCAGCTTTAGTTTGTCCTGGTCATCCTCTACTTGATGCCACCATTGACTTGATACTAGAACGCCACAGAGATGTCCTCAAACAAGGCAGTATTCTCGTGGACGAAAACGACCCCAGCGAACAAGTCCGCGCCTTAGTGTACTTAGAACATTCTATTCAAGATGCGCGTACTGATGCTGCTGGTAATCGTCGGATAGTATCGCGGCGAATGCAGTATGTGGAAATTATGCCCTCATCCCCAGCCGGGAGAGGTGACGGGGATGAAGGTTTAATCGTCAAAAATGCCGGGTACGCGCCTTATTTAAACTATCAGGCTCTCAAAGAAGCAGACCAAGCACTGATAGAACCAATTTTAGAACAATCGTGGTTACTCAATGATATTGAAGCACAAGCCGCAGCTTACGCGATCGCTCACATCGTCCCCCAACACCTCCAGGAAGTCAAGCAGCATAAAGAAGAATTGATAGACAAGACAATGGCGGCGGTGAAAGACCGACTGATTAAGGAAATCAATTATTGGGATCATCGCGCCGCAGATTTGCAACTGCAAGAAATGGCTGGTAAGGTGAACGCCAAAATTAACTCAGCCAAAGCCAGAACTAGAGCCGATGAACTGCAAGCGCGTTTGCAAAAGCGGATGGATGAGTTGCAGCAGGAACGCCGTATTTCCCCCCTACCCCCTGTAGTGGTTGGTGGTGCATTGGTGGTGTCAATGGGTTTACTGCAACGGCTGCAAGGGAAGCGTCAAGCCACAGCTAATACTTTCGCCCAAGAAAAGCAACGGGTGGAAATGCTGGCGATGCAAGCGGTAATTGCTGCTGAACAGCAGTTGGGTTATGAACCAAAAGACGTGAGTGGTGACAAATGCGGCTATGATATAGAATCTCGCATTCCAGGTACGGGACGGCTGCGGTTTATTGAAGTCAAGGGGCGGATAGAGGGAGCCGATACTGTGACTGTTACCAAAAATGAAATTATTACTGCCCTGAATAAACCTGATGATTTTATTCTGGCACTGGTGCAAGTGCCTAAGTCCCAGGAATTTACCGAAGGTGATGTGTGGAAAGTGAAAGAATCACAGGGAACTTACAAAGTGCGGGATAATGGCTGTGTTATTCGCTACGTACAGCGTCCCTTTCAAAAAGAACCGGATTTTGCCGTCACGAGCGTAAACTACAATTGGCAGGAATTATGGCAACGGGGAAGTTAACCAAGTTAACATTCTTGTTTGTTAGAAATTAGCCAAATTAATAAAAAAGCCTAATTAAAGGCTGATAGAACTATATGAAAGCTAAAATTGTTATTCGTAAAGTAGAAAATAAATTTTATGTAGCTGATATTCCTGGGCTAAAACCAAATTGTCATAGTTTAGGAAATTCTATTAAAAAAGTATTAGAAGATATTTATAAACAGTTAGCTGGGACTACGTTTGAATTAAATCAATCAGACCTTGTGACATTGAATCAAGAAGATAATTTATTAGAAATTTATATAGAGCCAGGACAGCGTTATCCTGTCACTGAATTACGTACATTTGAAGAATATGCCCTACAAATTCTGGAGATGCTTCCGGGTGCGCGTGCAGAAAGAACACCAGATGTAATCCAGATTAATTTGGGTGATTTCCGTGATGAAAAAGGAATTGTGGTTATTCTCACGCCAGAGGCAATTGAGTTAAGATTACCGACGCTTCAATGGCTAGGGCCGCATACGCCTGTTGCATCAAGTAAACTTTGGAAGCGGATTAATTTAGATAATTCAAAAAACTTTGATATTGCTCAACTTATAGCCTCTGCTCAGGAGGCACAAGCTCAAACTTTTGGTGTCTGTAAATTTTGTTCTCAAAAACTGCCATCTGGATGGATGTCACAGCAAGATGTCTGTCAAAGTTGTGCTGAAAAACATTTAGGAATTGTCTATTAATGAAGAGAAAATTAATTGAAGTCGCTTTACCTTTAGAAGCAATTAATAAAGAATCTGCGCGAGAAAAATCAATCAGACATGGACATCCTTCCACATTACATTTATGGTGGGCGAGACGACCTTTAGCTGCTTGCCGTGCAGTAATATTTGCTTCTTTAGTAGATGATCCTTCGAGTCACCCAGATAAGTTTCCTACTGAAGAAGCACAGGAGCAAGAAAGACAACGTTTATTTGATATTATTGGCAAAATTATTACAGTTGAAAAAAAGGGTAAAACCGAACAAATAGTTCAAGGTTTAGTTTCTTGGGATACTTTAAATAATCCTGAAATTATCCTAGCTGCTCAACGGGAAATAGCTCGTTCCATTGCTTGGAATCGCGGTGAAGAACCACCAACAAGTGCAGCAGAAATTCGTGCATATTTGCAAAAGTATGCACCTCCTGTTTATGACCCATTTTGTGGTGGTGGTTCAATTCCTTTAGAAGCGCAACGGTTAGGTTTGGAGGCACATGGTAGTGATTTAAATCCTGTGGCGGTGTTGATTACCAAAGCATTAATTGAAATTCCGCCGAAGTTTAAGGATAAACCACCAGTTAACCCAGAGGCGCAAAAGAAGTTAAAAACGGCTCGGTGGTATGGGGCGCAAGGGTTGGCAGAGGATATACGCTATTACGGCCAATGGATGCGGGATGAGGCTTTTAAGCGGATTGGGCATTTATACCCAAAAGTAACTTTACCACAGGAGTATGGTGGTGGTGAAGCGACGGTAATTGCTTGGTTGTGGGCGCGAACTGTGAAATGTCCTAACCCGGCTTGTGGGGCGCAAATGCCTTTGGTGCGATCATTTGCGCTTTCGACTAAGAAGGGTAAGGAAGCTTGGGTTGAGCCTGTAATTAACCGCAGTCAGCAGCCGCCAGTTGTAAAGTTTGAAGTGCGAACAAAGCAAGAACAAGAGAAGAAGCTCATAGAAGCAAATACGGAAGCAGAGCAGAAAAGTATTTCACTGAAAGCCCCCGATGGGACTATTAGCCGCAAGGGTTCAATTTGTATTTGTTGTGGGACACCAGTACCTTTTGACTACATTCGCACTGAGGGTAGAGCAGGAAGGATGAACCCACAGTTAATGGCTATTGTAGCTGAAGGTGAGCGTCAGCGAGTGTATTTGTCTCCAAACGATGAGCAGAAAACCCTTGCTAGTTCAGTACAACCCGATTGGAAGCCTGACGCTGATTTACCACATAACCCTCGTGACTTTAAAACACCCAATTACGGAATGCGTACATTTGGCGAACTTTTTACTACTCGTCAACTAGTAGCACTCAGTACTCTTAGCGATTTAGTTAGCAAAGTACGGGAAAAAGTATTAACTGATGCTTTGTTAGTTGAGATGACGGATGACTTACCACTCAACGAGGGTGGTACTGGTACAACAGCTTACGCTGATGCTATAGCAACTTACATAGGGATGGGAGTTAGTAAATTAACAGCCTTTCATTGCACTTTAGGAATTTGGCGTGCTAATGAAAACAAAACTGGTCGAGCTTTTGGACGACAAGCAATTCCTATGGTTTGGGATTTTCCAGAAGCCAATCCCTTTGCAGATGCAGGTGGAGAATTACTAGGTACATTTAACTCTATCAACAGTTTGCTTGGGAAAGTTGCTGCAAATCCATTGTCTTCTGTGTCACAGCGCGATGCAGCTAGTTCAACTTTGGGATTATCTATCTGTATTTCTACTGACCCACCTTACTATGACAATGTTAGTTATGCTGACTTGTCCGATTTTTTTTACGTTTGGCTGCGCCGGTCACTAGTAAGAATTTACCCTAATTTGCTCAGTACGTTGCTGACTCCAAAGGAACAAGAACTAGTTGCTACGCCTTACCGTTTCTGTGGAGATAAAGATAAGTCTCGTAAGTTTTTTGAGGAAGGATTAGGAAAAGCTTTTGCACAAATGCGTCAGGCAGTCAGCCCTGATTATCCTCTAACTGTCTACTATGGCTTTAAACAAGAAGAAGCAGATGAAGAAGAAAGTAGTAATGGAAATTTAGTCATAGCCTCGACAGGATGGGAAACCATGTTGGAAGGATTGCTTGAAGTTGGCTTTAGCATCACAGGTACTTGGCCAATGCGAACGGAACAGTCCAAGGCACTGAAGAATACTGTCAACGCCCTTGCCTCATCCATTGTTCTCGTTTGCCGCCCCCGCCCAGAAACCGCCCCCTCCACCACCCGCCGCCAATTCCTCAACGAACTCAAACGGGAACTCCCAGAAGCACTGAAAAACCTGCAACAAGGCAACATCGCCCCCGTAGACTTAGCCCAAGCCAGCATCGGCCCTGGTATGGCGATATTCTCCCGCTACACTCAAGTTCTCGACGCTGACGGCTCCCCCATGCGGATACGTACCGCCCTGCAACTCATCAACCAAATGCTTGACGAATTCCTCACCGAACAAGAAGGGGAATTTGACGCTGATACTCGTTGGGCATTGACTTGGTTTGAGCAAAATCAATTTAATGAAGGACTGTACGGAGATGCCGAAACCCTCTCCAAAGCCAAAAACACCAGCGTGCAAGGACTGGTTAACGGCGGTATACTCACAGCCAAAGGCGGCAAAGTCCGACTGCTGCGCCGTGACGAATTACCTGATAACTGGAACCCAGCCACCGACACCCGCACCTCTGACTGGGAAACTACCCAATACCTCATCCGCACTCTCGACCAAAAAGGAGAAACTGGTGCTGCCATCATGTTATCCCAGTTAGGGAGTCGCGGCGAAATAGCACGAGACTTGGCTTATCGCTTATACAACATCTGCGGCAGAAAAAGCTGGACACAAGAAGCCATTGCTTACAACAGCCTAGTTATTTCTTGGGCAGAAATTTCGCGCCTCGCCGCAGAAACCAAACCAGAACCAGTGCAAGGAGAGTTGTTTTAAGTAACATAAATAGGTATGGCGCGAGATTTATTTCATGACATTGTGAGGTCAGCCCTAGAAAAAGACGGATGGACAATTACAGACGACCCGTTAAGTATTCGTTGCGGTGGGGTAGATGTGCAAATTGATTTAGGTGCAGAACGCCTCATCGCCGCAGAAAAATCCGGGGAGAAAATAGCAGTTGAAATTAAAAGTTTCGCCAGTGCCTCAAAAATATCAGAATTTCATACAGCCTTGGGGCAATTTATCAACTATCGCATTGCCCTACGGACAGAAGACCCAGAACGAATTTTATATTTGGCAGTCCCTTCAGTAACTTATAACGATTTTTTTAGCTTGCCCTTTACTCAAACAGTCGTGCAGGAAACCAAAATTCTACTGCTGATTTATAACATTGAAACGGAGGAAATAGTGCAATGGCTAAATTAGATGAATATCGACTAAAAGTGCAGCAACTTTTAGAGAAATATGCACAGTATAAACCTAGTTATGGTGATGTAGAAGTCGAGCCAATATTTGATACACAACGTGACCATTACCAAATTATCAGTGTCGGTTGGAATCAACAAAAACGGGTTTATGGCCCTATCATGCACCTGGATATCAAAAATGAAAAAATCTGGATTCAGCAAAATACCACTGAAGTAGATATCGCTGCGGAATTATTAGAAATGGGTGTACCTAAACAGGATATTGTCATTGGCTTCCATACACCAAAAATGCGTCAACTAACCAGTTTTGCTGTGGGATAACGCATACAACACATTTTTGTCCGTGAAGTATAGTTTGTTATCTATTCCTTTTGATGAGCATTGTTCATTTTGAATTTGGAGTGCAGCAACATGACTTACAGCCCACCTAAACTCCTCACTTTCGAGCAATTTTTAGTCGAGTACGGGGACAACCCCCGTTACGAACTCATTGACGGAGAACTACGCGACATGGAACCAACTGGCCCTCATGAAGAAGTTTCAGGAAATATTGCTGGGAGAATTTATGCTGAAATTCTTCGTGCTAATTTTAACTGGCTGATTCCAAAAACTTGTTTGATTAAACCACCTGCTGCTGAAGCAACAGCACTCCGTCCAGACGTTATTGTTTTAGATAAAGCAAAACTTAGCAACGAACCACTTTGGCAAAAAGAACCGATTATTTGTAATGGCAATACTATTCAGTTGGTTGCTGAAGTGGTGAGTACAAATTGGCAGGATGATTATGCCAGAAAAGTTGAAGAATATGCCTTTCTGCAAATACCAGAATATTGGATTGTAGATTTTCGCGGTTTGGGTGGCTTGCAATTTATCGGTAATCCCAAACAACCTACCTTCACAATCTGTCAACTAGTTAATGGTGTATATCAGCAGCAACAATATCGCTTGGGAGATGCTATTTCCTCTTCTCTGTTTCCCAACTTACAACTGAAACTTGACGATATTATGCCATAGTGACATTATCATATTTGGCAGTGCGCGACAGCATATTTACAGCTTTGTTTAAAGAAGCAATTGGTACACTTTTAAGAGAAATTAATGACAAAATTTGCATATAACGGGATGACACCGAAGATGGCGTAACCTAAAAGTTAGTAGCCGCAGGCATTCCCAAAGAGAAAATTGTTTTGGGATTTCACCCGCTTAATCTTAGGTAACATACTGTGTATGCTGTTACGTAAGTTTTAAAATATACTATAAATTAAGGCAGCCACTTACGCTAACTAAGAGCCTAGCCGGAAAAGTTCTGATTTTATTGTCTAAAATTTAACTATGGCTATTAGTAACCGCGAACGAGTAGGCAGAGCCTTAGAGTCACTACAACAAGGCTTATATCCCTTTGTAGAACGGGAAATGCGAGCCAAATACGGTGATAAATGGGTAGTCGCCGCTACTCCCTTTGTATCAGAAGACCGGAACCTGCGCCGCCCTGTTGCCCAAATCCTGAAACAGGATGTCTCCGAACTGCTGAAAGTGATGTGGAATCAGTGGCGGGATGTATTTAAAGAAACTTTAGGCAATGCGGAAAAAAACTTAGTTGGCGAGTTAATGGTCACGCGCAACGCTTGGGCGCACAATGACGCTTTCTCTACAGATGACACCTATCGCGCCCTTGACAGCATTACCCGCCTCTTAACTGCTGTCTCCGCCCCAGAAGCTGATGCTGTGGAAAAACAAAAACAAGAACTACTCCGCATCCGCTTTGATGAACAAGCCCGCCGCGAAACTCGCAAAGCAGCAGTTACAGCCATAGAAACCAATCCCGTTGGCGGTCTAAAACCTTGGCGAGAAATAGTCACCCCCCATCCCGATGTCGCTTCTGGTCGCTACCAGCAAGCAGAATTCGCTGCTGACCTGTGGCAAGTTTACTTAGATGAAGGTTCTGATGAATACCGCTTGCCTACAGAATTCTTTCGCCGCACGTATTTGACTGAAGGACTGAAACAACTACTGAGCAATGCTTTACTCCGCCTGTCTGGTCAAAGCGGCGACCCTGTAATTGAACTGCAAACTAACTTTGGCGGTGGTAAAACCCACGCCATGCTGGCATTGTATCACCTGTGCTTTGGAGTTTCTGCCAGCGAATTACCAGGATTAGAACCAGTGTTTGCCACGGCTGGTGTCTCAGAACTGCCTGAGAATGTTAAAACTGTTGTCTTAGTAGGTAATAAAATATCTCCCGGTCAACTGCACCAAAAGAAAGACGGTACTGTTGTCAGAACACTTTGGGGCGAGATAGCTTGGCAATTAGGCGGTAAAGAAGGTTACGAGATGGTACGAGAAGCCGACGAATCCGCCACTAACCCAGGTGACAACCTCAAACATCTATTTAACCGCTATGCCCCCTGCCTCATTCTCATTGATGAATGGGTATCCTACGCCCGCCAACTCCATGATGGCAGGGATTTACCAGCAGGCAGCTTTGATACTCACTTCACCTTTGCTCAAACCATAAGCGAATCAGCCAAAAACGCAGATCGCACATTGTTAGTAGTCAGTATACCTGCTTCTGACATTGAAATTGGGGGCGATAGAGGTAAAGAAGCCCTCAACCGCTTAAAAAATGCTATTGGTCGGGTTGAGTCCCCCTGGCGACCTGCGAGTGCGGAAGAAAGTTTTGAAATTGTCCGTCGTCGCTTGTTCCAACCGCTTACTGACACCAACTTATATGTTGCCCGTGATGCTGTGGTGCGGGCGTTCAGCGAAATGTATCGCACCCAGTCCCAAGAATTTCCTCTAGAGTGCCGGGAAGCCGACTACGAACGCCGCCTGAAAGAAGCTTATCCCATCCATCCCGAACTTTTTGACCGCCTTTACAGCGACTGGTCTTCCTTGGATAAATTTCAACGCACTAGGGGCGTACTGCGGCTGATGGCCAAGGTAATTCACTTTCTCTGGGAGCAGAGCGATCGCTCTTTAATGATCCTACCAGCCAACGTACCTATGGCTGACACCCAAGTGCAGTCAGAACTCACCCGCTACTTAGAAGACTCCTGGGTGCCAGTAATTGAAAAAGACGTGGATGGTACTAACTCCCTGCCGGTTGCCCTGGATGGTCAAAATCCCAACCTGGGACGCTACTCTGCTTGTCGCCGCGTTACCCGTACCATTTACCTTGGTTCTGCCCCCACTTTAAGAGCCGCCAACCGAGGATTAGAAGACCGCCGCATCAAACTTGGCTGTGTCCAGCCTGGTGAAAGTGCTGCCACCTTCGGTGATGCCCTGCGCCGCCTGAGCGACCAAGCTACTTATCTCTATGTAGGCGATGGTAATCGTTACTGGATATCAACTCAACCCAATGTTACCCGCACCGCCCAAGACCGAGCTAACCAGATTCAACAAGATGCAGACCGTGTTTGGGAAGAGATTATTCGCAGACTCAGGGCTGACAAGCAGCGTGGTGAATTTGCTGGAGTCCACGTAGCCCCAAATTCTAGTGCAGATATCCCAGATGATGAAAACATGGGCGTGCGGTTAGTTGTTATGGGGCCACAGTATTCCCACAGTGGCAAAGCCAAAGATAGCTCGGCTTATGAGAAAGTTACAGAAATTCTCTCCTATAAAGGAGCTAGCCCCCGTTATTGTAAGAATCTGCTGTTGTTCCTCGCACCAGACAAGACCAAACTTGATGGTTTAGTGCAGTCTGTTTGTCAATTTTTAGCTTGGGATTCTATTATTGATGACAAAGATGCTTTAAACCTGGATGTTTCTCAAAGTAATCAAGCAACGCAAAAGCAAAAAGATACCGATAAAACTGTCGATTTTTTACTGCAAGAAACTTACCAGTGGTTGCTAGTTCCTACTCAACCCGACCCACAAAATCCCATTATTTGGGAAGAAATTCGCCTCCAAGGACAAGATTCTCTAATTCTTCGTGCCAGTCGCAAATTAATCCATGAAGAACACCTGATTGCTAATTATTCTGCCTCACGTCTGCGCTTAGAAGTTCTTGACCTTTATATCTGGCGCAATGCCAACCACATTGACCTGAAAGCACTGTGGAAATACTTAACTAACTATCCGTATTTACCCAGACTGAAAAATGAACAAGTGCTAATAGATGCCATTCAGGAAGGAGTAGCAGCATTACTGCGGACAGAAAACTTTGCTTATGCAACTGGCTACGACGAAGCCAAGCAACGCTATTTAGGATTGAAAGCTTGCGAACATATTACAGCAACACTCAGCAGCCAAAGCTGGCTGGTTAAACCCGATGTCGCAGATCGGCAACTGATTGCAGATGCGGAAGAACAAGAACTGAGGCGACAACAAGAACAGATTGCTAGGGGAGAGAGTGCGATCAATGACAACAGCGCTGTTATTGCAAATAATACTGAAACAAGTTCAGGCAATTCCACTACTACACCACAGAAGCAACTGCGCCGTTTTTATGGGTCAATTGATTTAGATCCACTACGTGTTACGCGAGATGCTGGACTTGTAGCCAACGAAGTTTTGCAACACCTAGCAAGTTTAGTAGGTGCAGATGTACAAGTAACTTTGGAAGTTCAGGTACAATTACCTGACGGAGTACCAGACCATGTGATTCGCACAGTAAGTGAAAATTGTCGGACTTTGAAGTTCAAAACTCATAGTTTTGAGGAGGAGTAGGACTACACTCACATGACAGGAATAATAGGCGAACTAAGCCTGCTCTGATTGACGACTCAAAAAACTATGCAGCAAGCATTTCAGACTTAACACCTTTTACTGTTCTATTTCTATTTGCAAGCTTATTCCTAAATATTTCACTTTGTTAGAAGTTAAATCTATGTACCCTCTATCTCAAAACCCGCGCCAAATTATTACTGAATTATGGTCAAAGTTAAAGGATTGGGAAGCAAATTATGAAGAAATTTTACAACATTTTACCTATCTTTCTTCAAATATCTCAGATATCTTCACACACATATTGAATTTTATTGAGGATGACCTGTTAAAGACTTGGGAGGAGGATTTTAATCGTCACAGAAAAAAACAGTATTTTGATAATAAACAAAAAAGATTTTTGGAACATTTAATAAGATTTTGTATCAACGAAAAAGCTCAACTCAAAAAACGTATTTTAAATAATCTCTTCAGTCTAACAATAGTAATAGAAGAGAAATATCAAGATTTTATAAGAATACTTATTTTAGAATATGTGGAATTACAAAGTGAATCAAAAAATGAGTTTAATACTGTTTTAGACAATCTTAATAGCCTTTTGCTAAAAAATGGACATAATTACTTCATATTTAACAATAGAAAGCGTTTAGTAATTAAAAATGAAATTATTAAATCTTTTAATAAGGATAATGAAATAACTAAGTTATTACTTAACTTTTTATTATTAAAGTGCCATGAAATAGAAGAAGATGTAATTTTTATTCTTGTATCATCCATTAAAGCGGATGATTTAGATGAACTACGAAAAATAGCTCAAAATGAGCAGTATGATTATAGCATTGTACTAAGAGCAAAAGTTATTTTATCTTATTTTGATGAAACTTTTATTGAAGATTTTCCTACTGAATTATCTGTTTCTAACACAAGTTATGCTCATGCTTATTATAATAAAGTAGATTTATCCACTACTTTAAAATTAAATAAAGGACTTACTTGGATAAATGACTATAATGTAGAAAATGCTATTTATCAAGCTCTTAGAAACTCAGATGAAAATTTTTCAAAATTTTTCAAGGACAACTATGGTAAGCATGAAGAATCACTCACAGAAAGGCTCTTAATGTTTTTAGAATCCGAGTTTAATTCACTCAATAGATTCTTACAAACGTGGAAACGGCAACATAAACGTGCAATAAACTATATTAACTTTTCATATAGAGATACTCAAAGGCAAGAGAACGTCTGGAATGCAGATATTGCTTTCATATTTGAATGTCTTGTGAATAATGAAATTAAAAAGAGCCATGCAATTCTTATACAGTGTAAAAAGCTAAATCATAATGGTAATAATTTTCAATCTTCTTGGACTATAGATGTAGGACAATGCAATGATTTGATAAAGATTTCACCATATAGTTGCTATTTTCTGTTTGGGCCAAATCAACTTCCTCCTTCTAATACTCTAGTTATACCTGCAAATAATATTAAAGGTATAATTAGAGCTTCGGTAAAAGATTCTACGAAAGAGAATCTGCTTTGTTCAGCTAGTGCTAGAGAAGGTAAAAAAGTCAAAAAAAATGTTTCATTTAATAGTGTTCGACCTATTGCAAGAAACTTAGCAGATTTTGTACTTCATGACTTTATTGGTTGTTGGTACGGTGATGAGTTTCCTAATATTGTTAATTATGCAAGCGGTCAATCAATAGAAGATGGTTTGCCAGTGCGACATCTTGTTAAAATCTCTATCAGTGAAGGTTGATGTTTAAAAGCCGCATAAAACTAAAAATTCGTTTGTATTAACTTTTCAAATTTTTTATAACAGGTGTTGAAATCAATTCAATCTAACCCGTCCATTAATAACTCAGACATTTCCAATTGATCACGATTGCGGTTGTCGTCGTAAATTTGCAGCGTATTTAGTTTTGCGTGTCTACTGAGTTTCTGGGCTTTCCGCACATTGCCATCGGTCTTTTCAAGTACAGCAGTAATCGCACTGTGGCGGCAACGGTGAGGACTCATGTGCTTTTCAACCCCTGCCCGTTTAAACAATCGCTTGACTATTTTATAAATACCATCCCCGGTTAACCTGTGACCAAAATTTTGGAAGTCAACCGAGGTAAACAACGGGCGGGACGACGACATATCACCACCCCTTTCAATCACCCAATCAGTAATCGCTAACACAGTGACTTTTGGCAGATTTATCGTCACTCGTACAAGCTTGCCCTTACCTAAAATTGATAGCGTCCCCTTAGAGCCATCAAAATGTTTCAAGTCTAAAGTGCTTACCTCATTTCTCCTCAGCGCATTGCCCCAGAGTAGCAGCAACAAAGCATAGTCCCGCTTCCCGGCCAAAGTCGAGCGATCGCACTGTTTAATCACGCTCAAAAATTCCGCTTCAGTCACACCGCTAGTATCGCGGTAAGCCTGCACAGGAATACTGTCTACATCTACTGCATAGTTGCACACCCCCAGCTTTCGCCCATAAGCAACCAGAGATTTAATTGCAGCCAGTCGGCGGTTAATCGTGTTGGGTGATAACCCCGCTTCCGCAAGTATGGCTCTGTACTTAGTCACTACCAGCGTGGCTTTGTGACCTTCCAGGTGCAAAAACTCCAAGATAGAATCTCGGTTAGGGCGCTGCCCGGTCATGCGAGTAAAAAAATCCGTGATATCTTTGCGGTAAGCCCGACGAGTTCCTTCACTATTTTTGGATTTGAGCAATTCCTCCAAAACATCGGGGTCAGAGTCAATGACACCAGCAAAGTACGCCTCAATTTTGGCACTGAGGGCATTTTCTAATTTTTGGACTACAACTAACTCGACGGATTCTTTCTCTTTACTCATGACCCCACCCTGGCTGCGGTATCGAGAATGGCAATTTCCAATACCACACACCATTATCTAGCACAGGGGGTCACAGTGTTGGGGTTTTTCTCTTGTTGCGGCTGTCTCAAGTGTCTACACTCGCTTCTATACCCTTGATAGAAAATCGTTGCAAGAGAGCGATATCAAAATGCTTCAACCACTTGGGGAGAGAAGAGTTCGTCTTCTTGAAGGAGAAAGAGGTAGGAAGACACTAATAATTTATTAGTCAAGCCAATCCGCGATCTCTTGCGATCGCCCCAATGTCGTTTAAAGGTTGTTTGACGACATCAAGGTAAAACAGGCTCACTGTAAAGATTAGGGTTGTACATATTCCTTAGACAGCACCCCCGTTTGTTTGATATTTAAAAACCAAATAAATCAGTTAACCATCAGGTTGTAGCCAACCTTTAATAGTCGCCTTTGCCACTTTGAGATACTTATTATCTAAGATAAATTCATCAATTGCTGTTTCGCCGCCAGCTTGAAATGCTCCAGCTACACGTTTCTTGAAACTAGGGGTAGTTTCTTCATTAACGTAAGCAACTTTCTCAGCCTCATTAGCAGTAGGGTTATCTTTCTCTAATTGCTTGAGGAGTTTTTGAATTTCGCTAGCCGCTTCAGCAAGAGTTTTTTGCTCTGGTGTATGGTTATTCTGATTAAAACTTATATTACTGCCTTCTTGAGCGGTGTCTACAAACTGATTAATAGAACCTTTTTGGTCGTATTTTGAATGATTAAATTCTGACATAGAACTTTTCTGCATATTATTAGTATTTATATTAACAATAAGTGCTCCACTGATACCGAAATATTTTTCTAATACATCTAGGTTTTCATATTTGTGCGGTGTCTGTTTAGGCAGGTTTTTTAACTTGTTATAAATTTCTAGAAATTCCCTACGTAACGCAGATTTATTCTTATTACCAACAACAGGAATACGTATCAATAAACTACCATTTTCCATCGCTTCTATGATTGGAAGTCTCAGTTGTTCATTAGGATTATTTTTGGCTAATTGAAACAAAGATTCTGCTATCGCCCAATCATTTCTATCCGATTTGAGAAATATATTTATGGTTTCTAATTCTGTACGAACATAATTTGCAAATGCCTCTTCTTCAGAAAATTCATGTCGATTTTCTGGTCTCTGCCTTTCATAAGGTTCTTCTGCTATAGAAATATATGGACAAGTGATATTCTCCAGCTTTGTATTTAAATCGATTGACCAATTTTTAATGTAAGCACCCGTCAGAATAGCATTACTTAAAATTGTTCCTTGCAGCTGTGCTCGTTTAAGATTTGCAAACTGTAACCTAGCTCCTTTTAAATTACATTCAATCAAGTTTGTGCCAATTAAACTAGCCTCTTCTAAAAATGCATCTTCAAGGTCTATCACTGTCAAGTTTTCTCCATTAAAATTTTTTCTACATCCATCTTTAGTTCTCGCCAAGTTTTGAATAGATTTTTTTTGTAAGGAAGTGCCTCTAAAATCAGCACGCTCTAAAAATGAAGCTCTCAGGAATTTAGTATTGTAAAATTTGGCTGTTTTGAAACAACAACCTTTTACATTTACTTCAGTGAAGTCAGCATTACGTAATTGGGACTTTGTAAAAAGTGTTCCACAATGTTCTATTAAAGTCTGAATAAAGAATCTCCACATCCATGCAAATTCTTTGTCTCCCCTAATTGATTTTTCGCTGTAAATACCACCAAAGATCGCACCAATAAATCCAGTGCTTACTCCTTTGAGGTAATTACCATCACCAAATTTTGGTATCATTACCGATGTAACAATGTTTAACCTTTGTAGGTTTTGTTCAATAGGACTTAGCATATTTTGTCCAAAAACAAATATGGCGAGAATTAGTAGTATAAAGAAAATTATCAATGACATTGACTTTATTGCTTCTGATTCATTTACATTTGCTGCAACAATTCCAATAAGTGCAAACCCCACAATAGCCGTAATAGATAAACCTATATTCAAATTTAATAGATTTATATTCAAGTATGATATAGTAGGATTAAAATAAATTATTGCTATTGTTCTGATAAAAACAATAAAAGCTGTTGCTACGAGAATAACTACCCATAATAAAGTATTTTTTCTCCTCAAATAATAGCAGCAAAAAGTAAATAAAATTGCCGATGTAAACCCTGATAAACTACAAATAAATAATATTAATGCGATGATGGCAAACTGCCAATTATAGTATAAACCTGTTTTTACACCTTTAAAATACGCACCAGTCAAATCTGCATCATAAAAATTTGTGCCGAGAATTTTCGTATTTGCTATGAACTGAGCATTTCTCAAGTCACATCCTGCAAAGTTTGTTCCACTCAAATCACAATTCTGAAAAGTAATATCAATAAGCCTTTCTCCCTGAAATGATTGATTGATAATGCGCTCGCTAATAAATTTTTTCTTTCCATTTCTATACTCGTCTAAAAGCTCTTCTGCATTCATCTTTGCTACTCCCAAAAAGGTGTAAAGGATAAATATGGACATAAAAGCAATTACCATACAATCCTCTCTATTTTCAGAGCTAAGGATAGAAAAGTACTTGTATGTAACTAAAAAATATTCAGTTAAAAAAATTATCTATATTGTAATTACAAGGGCTGACTATCAAAAATTACAACATAATAAACTCTAAGTGAAAAATATCGTTTTAACTAGTAGATGAAGGCAGAAGGCAGAAGTAAGAAGCCTGAAGGCAGAATGAATAAAGTCGAGAAAATAAGCTTTTTGTATATTCTGAATGGTTGGCTTATTTACGGCAATCGGTACCAGTTCCAGTTTATCTATATCGAATTAAATTAGTAAAAAGTTATTCCGAAAGTAAAGTAACTGCAAGAAATTGATGAGTCGATTTTTATATATCAATTACCAGAACAATTACTGCATTAATTTATACAGTTTAAATTAAAGATTTAAAATTCTTACTGTGCTAAATAACTTATAAATTATTTGTTACTTTGAATATCCTCCCAAATATTAGTACTGAAAATACATATACTTTAAGCTTTAAACTACCTTTTAGCAGAATGGTTTATTAAACTCAATAATTAGTTATGTTTTTAACTTAGCAGAAAGTTTATGTATGTGTTTTATACTTAATAAACTGTAATATTTATGAATATAGAAAAATAACATATATAGTTAAATAACTTATATATATTAATAACTTAATAAAATAAAGTGTAAGATATTATTTAATCCACTCACAATTTTATTTGTTTATGTCAGTAAAAAATAAAACAAACTCGGCACGGGAACCAAAGAAAAATCCTAATGAAAAAAAAGTAGTGCGAAGTTTGTCTGTCACGGACAAAGCCTGGGATGCTATCAAGGAGAAAGCAGATGCTGAAGGAGTATCAGCTTCGGAATTTATAGAAAGAGTAGGACGCGATGCATCAGTACTTGAAACTCCACTAAATTCGCGTCTCAAAGGTTTTTTAGAACCTCCTATTCCTATTTTTTGGTCAGTATCAGAAGTTATAAGACGGTTTGCAGTGCAATTATCTTTCGTAGAATCTTCTTCGGAGAGAGGTTTGAGGAAAGATGAGATTGAAGATAGGGTTTTGAAACAGAAAGATATTGTTCGTAACTATCTTTGGCGTGCCATGCTAATTATTGCCATTATTAATTACGGTATTCCTAAATTAGATGTTAATAGCATAACAAGTCTTTTACGGTGGATTAGCTTTAAAATGATGGTATCTGAAGCACCAAAACAAAAAAAATCTACTTCAGAAAATGAAGTATTTATTTCAGAACAACAAATAGAGAAAGATATCAAAAATATTCAAATTTCTTTGAAAGTTTTACAAAAATTTTCTGTATCTTACTATGAAATTTTAGATATGATTATGAACGGCAAAATGAGTTACGCTCAAATCGCTAAGTACAAAAGATTACACACTCAGAGACACTTTACTGAAGCCGAAATCAGACGAGAAGTTAAACAAGCTACTTATCAACTACGTTTCTATTTTCATAAAGAAATTGTCGAAGTAGAAATTGATAAAGAATCCAACACACAAGATTCTGAAGAATCAGTGAATACGCTACAAGAATATAAAATGAGATATTATCAGTTATGCTCGTTGGCTTATCTACAAAAAAAAGACAAGGAGAATATGGAAGAAATACTTTATAAATGTCTAACAGAACCAGAATTAGAATTTTGGATTCGGGAAATTGACCATTTAGCTGGGCATCACTTAGGAAGTTCTGAGTCTGCCCATATTAATCCCGAATATAAAGATATTCATTATGAGCTAAGAGAAGAACTGCAAAAAAAAATTAAGGACGGAGAAGAAGAATATAGTCTTCAGAATCAATTAACCAAAATGAATAAAAAATTAATGTTTTGTAAGTCTTCTCAAGAGATTGAAAATGTTGTAAATAAATTAGTGATCGAGATATCAGGAGAAACTCTTCAATTAAATGATATTAAGCCTATGATGAAGTAAAATATAGAAAATAATAATTTTATACCGATGTCAAAATCCTAAATTATTTGTGATGAAAAGAATTGTAAAGACGCTATATTGATGACTTTTAGTAACATTATCAAATTGGTATAACTTAAATCCCTATTAGCGATTAAAACTGTGCCAAGCGCAAAAGAGTATGATGAGTATTTGCACTTATTAAAACCATCCATAGATTAAGGACTCCTTCTTTGGCACACCATGCTCATTTTATCTATGGGTTGTCTTTCTAAGCATTTATGCTCAATTTCTACTTGAACTAATTCCATAGAGAGATTAGAGATATTTTGTGTAATTGCCAGTTATGTATCTATATGTGCCAGTTGGTGCATTACGGTTAGTTCAATTACCGTAATGCTATAATCCCTGAATCATAGGCAGAGTAAATAATCCCAATGAAATTGGTTGGTTATGTCAGAGTCAGCAGCGAGTCACAAGCAGAAAACACCTCTTTACGAGAACAACGCCAGAAAATCGAAGCATACTGCTACGCTTTTAATCATGAACTGTTACAAATCTTTGAAGAGGTAGGCAGTGGTAAAAACACGACTCATCGCCCCCAGTTTCTTGAAGCTTTAAAACTTGTTTCTGAAAGTGCTGATGGAATCATCGCAGCAAAGTTAGACAGATTAGCTAGAAATACTAGAGATGTGCTGGCACTGGTTGATGATGTTCTCCAACCACAAAGGAAAGCTTTAATTCTTCTAGATTTACAAGTGGACACAACCACACCGCAGGGTTACATGATTCTCACTGTCATGTCTGCGGTCGCCAAGTTGGAGAGAGATATTATCAACGAGCGTACCCAAGGCGGTAGACGTGCCAAAGCCGACAACGGTGGTTATGCTTATGGCGCTCCCGCCTTTGGTCAGAAGGCTGTTGATGGTGAATTAATTCCTGATCTGGAAGAATTAGACGCAATTGAAGCTATCCGCAAGCACCATAAATCTGGTAAGTCTTTTGGGGCAATTTCTAAGTGGATGAATATGAATGGATACAAAACCAAACTTGGTAGACAGTGGCACCCTAATAGCGTTAAGCGAGTTGTTGATCGGCTTTATCACAAGACTTAATTATTCCCACAAACTGCAATAACACAATGTATTAGCCCACAATCGTATATCTTTCGTGGCCGAGTTGAACCCAACGGACGCACTTAATTCCTGCTTATCAATTCCCAACGCTACAACCCGCATTCTGACGTTTGCTGATAAAACTTGCTTATGCTTATAGCGCGATGACCAAAAACAGGTCTAATCCACACCAATAGAATCTGCTGATGTTGCGGCTTTCTCAGCTGTCTATACTCGCTTCTGTACCTCTGGTTGATCAATCGTTGCTATCAAAACCGATATCAATTTTCTCTGCACCAGTGTCTAGACATGGTGTAGAGGGAAAACAACTGTAAATAAAATTTACCTCTCTTGTGGTGCAGGGAACATTTCATGCTATTGTCTGACAGGTTTTATAAGAAATTTCATATAAAAGGGACGTTTTGGAAGAGAGCAGTGGCAACGTATTCGCTGACCTTGGTTTAAATGATGCTTCGGAACTTTTGATGCGGGGCAAGATAGGGATTCAGGTACTGCGCCTTTTGAAACAACGCAACCTGAAACAGCGAGAAATCAGCAAACTTCTTGGCATTCCGCAGCCAGAAGTCTCTCATCTAATGAAAGGAGAGTTTCAACGGTTCAGTGAGGGCAAACTCCTCATTTTCCTCAAACGACTCGATACAGAAATTACCTTACATCTTCGTTCTCGTCACGCGCAGGGCGAGTCTGCTGAAACTGTTATATCGCTATAGGGGAGGATGGAAGGGCAATCACTACGAAAGATTTGAGTTAAAGATACAGTAGTTACAGATAAATTATCGGTAACTAGGATGAGTAGACTTTCAGTTTCCAAGATGCTGTAACCCATGCTCACTCATGCGTGCTGCTGCTTTTAAGAAAGGTTTGACGTTCCAAGTCTCGGTAGATTCGTGTTTCTTCAATGTTCAGTAAGAGTATGGTTTCTAAGTCTTCACGGCAAAACTTACAAAAACTTGTAAACGCCAATCTCCCGTGTGCTTACTCCTCCGTGTTCTCAATAGCAGCCAGCCGGACAGCTTCTACATCAACATTAAGTTGTTGAGCAATCTGTTCTATACTCATTCCTGTTTTTAGTAACAGGGGGACAGCTGCTTTCAATATTTTTTCTTCACCCTCGGCTTTCGCTTCCCGATAAACCCTCGTTTCCTCTAAAGTTAGTCCCAGCATCGCTTCCACTTCCTCTCTACTTAACGAAGAAAACTTGTAAACGGCAATTGTCGTAATAATATCTATTATCTCGTTTTTTGGCAGTGTGCCAGTTGACTCTAATTGTACTCGCTCAATTAATTGCTTGGCTTGCGAAGCCATCGATTCAGAAGATGCAATTGTTAACTGCATTAAATTGATGCCAATTGGCAGAGTATCTGGAGTACCTAACTCATCCAAATAAATGCGCTGCACTTGGTCGCTGTTTAAAAACATTCGATGAGTTCTTGTATCACTTGGTTCCAAACTGCGATCCGGGAAAATTACCACACAGTACCAGTCATCGTAGAAAGACCGATTCCGGTTCAAATACATTATTGATTCGGTAAAAAACCGATGATACAAACCTTCATCTTTCTGAAATTGAACTTCTGCAAAAAAGATAATCCTGGGTGTTGCACCCTCTGGAGGTAAAAAGACACCATCAATGCGAAAAGAGGTTTCTTTCACCTCAACTGACTCAAATCGATAATTCTGCGCCTGCTGGGGACGGTCATCAACGAGTTCAAAAATTAACGCAGGAAAGCGTTTAAAAATTTGGTAATAAATGGAGTCTCGTTTCACTAAAACAACCGTAATTTTGCTGCTTATTCACTATTAATTTTATCCTTAATTTGCATAGTAAATTCATTGTTTACGTATATACACTATTATTATTTTTGGTTAATACTTATAAAATACTACAACTAAGTAAACATTGAAAAAATATATATCTTAAAATCTTAAAGATTAAATTATGACTTCTATAACTAATGTATTACAACCTTTTCTAGCTCTAGCTAACTTAATAAACACATTTTGGCTTTTTATTTTTCTTGCATTAGGAGTATCAGCAGCTTTTAACCGTAAGAGTTTTTTATTTTTGTTTGCTTTTCCTATTGTAACAATCCCACTTCGGGGTATACCTAATTCCATCCCCATAACCTCCACATACCTGAATAATTTAATTATATTTTTAGGTATAGGTTTTTGTATCGGAAAAGTAATTAAATGGCTTTTTGGTTTTCATCGTGGCTTTTAATAGCCAGTTAGCATTTGATATTTACAGATATAATTGTCAGTGAATTAGCTTTTTACTCAATCAGCAATTAACATCAAAAGAAATCCCCTCTTAATCCGGGAGCGAAAGCAAGAAACCCCTAGCTTTAGTAGGGGTATTAGTTATTAACTGTTCAACATAACTCATGGGAACAGTTCTTTATATTCGGTGTAAGCCTGCTTCCAGCCCTTACCGTTTTTCTCCACTCCCCATAAAGATTGGATGATTTGGGTTTGCGACATCTTCTTATCAACCATCTGCTTGACGATGCCAACCAATTGTTCACTCGTCAGGAAAGCAGGAGTATAGCGACGGTCAGTATCCTTGACGGTATCATCAGCAAGAGTATTAAAATCACCGATTTCTGGGGTGGTATCACTGATTCCGGTATCGTTTCCAGTATCGATTCCTGACGATTCCAAAAGCTCAGAAGCCTTATCAGTCGGTTGGTATCGGTCGGTATCGCTCTTTGTTGGGGGGAAAGTGGGCGGAGGAGCATCTGGTATCACCCAATTGTCATTAATCCATGCTCTGGCCTGATTCAAAAACTCATCCGGTGGCTGATCGCTGCTTGGTACAGAATCAGCCAAAGCCGGGGAATCACTTTTCAACTCAGGAAAATAAACAAGCAGTGTTCGCGCCGGATCTGGTTGCCCAGAATGGGGATTAACCTCAGTTTTGAGCCAGTCTGGAATCGTGCCGATTTCACCCTGTGCGATCGCCTTATCAAAACTGTCTATTTCTGCCAGAAAGTAACGCCCAGTTGCGAGTGAGATTGACTTGAGTGGAGACAGCTTTTTACTCGTGGCTTCACAGCCAATGAAAGTAGCCCCAGTTTTGAAAGTATCGCCAAAACCTGCGGTGTTTTTCGTCCCCACCCAAGAAGTAAGATTCTTTCCATGCAACACAACGAAAATTTGAGCGCCCTTCTTGCTGGCACGAGTGAACAGGAAGCGAATGATCCATTGCTTCTGCTCATCACTGAGATAGTCAGACAAAGCCACAGCTTCATCAATCACCAAAATAATGTCTGTGTAACTATTTTGGGCGGCGTTGTCCATTTCCCTGAGATATTGGTACAAATCGCTGGCAACAATAGCATCAGCCTTTGCACCCTCCAATAGGGGGTAACTCAGTCTGCACACTAGGCGATGGCAGGCAAACGGGTAGATGTCCGAACCGGCAGTAAAGTAATGAATCTTAGTATTTGGCTCCAGTGCCTTGCTTAAAATGGCTAAAATCGCCATTAATGTCCCCTTACCACCTCGCTGATTACCTGCAATCACGGTTATTTGGTCACGAATGCACTTAGCGATATCAAAACCACTGTTGGTTAGTGCATCGATAATTGCGATCGCTCGGTGGTGTAGTGGCAGTGCTAACACCGTTTGAATATCTGGTGCTATTGCCTGTGCAGCAGGTTCAGTCTTTGGGGGACTGGGCAACTGGACAAAATGCGGTTGTGGCAGTTCAACAAACTTGGGTGAAGGCAGCTTTGGTTGTGGCAGTTGGGATTGTTCCTGAATGAGAGTCACTTGTGCATGGTTAATTCTGGGGTCAGGGGCCACCTGCGCCAAATGTTTGCACAACTGCTCAACAGTAGGAAATGCACCTCTGTAAGTGGTGAAATTGTCCAGCAGCCACCTGTAAGCATAGAACCGCTTGCCTGCTTCTACACTCGTGAGAAAATCGGTGAGAGTGTTGGTGTACTGCCGCAGCATCACAAATTCACTACGCTCTGTGGGTGTAAGGTGGTTCATTAAATCCACAATTTCATTCGAGCCATTCAACCATTCGGCTCTTGCTTCGCTGTCACCCATTGCTGAGAGAAATTCTAGGAAGTTACCCCGCACAAAGGGAATGGGAGCAAAGCAGTGGGAATCGGTCATATCTTGTACCACTGACCAAGCGTAACCCAGACCCGCAACTAGGGCACCGATGGGGGCTAGTGGAGAGGTGGCATAACAAACAGCCCCAATTGATGCCGTTGCTAGAGTGACGCATTTAGCTAGGTTCATCCCTGCCCTTTCAGTTTTGGCACGAACCAATAATTGATCCAGCCTTTCTACTAGCCAAGGGGCGATGTTACCCGCTTCCAAATGTTCAATGCAGGGATAGTCAGCCCTCAGTGAGGCAGTTTCCTTTGTGGCAAGTTGCGGTACTGGTTGATGAATATCGGGTGAAAATTCCATAGTTATTCTCCAACTAAAAACCCTCCACCCTTGCAGGTAGAGGGCTATGAATTGCTTACTTATTTAGTCAATCGCCAGATTGTGTAACCGATTTCGCCTGCCATCATCGTGGTGAAGTTATAAGCTAAACACCCCAAAATTTGGCCAGGGTCGGTGTAAGCGAAGGGATTGCGACCTACAAAGGTTGTGGTTAAATCGAAGATCCAAAAAAACAGTGCAATTGCCCCTCCAGCATGGCGTTCTTTCATGCCTGCAACCTTATAGTCACGCCACAGTGCGGTAGTCAGGTCAATGTTTGCACTCGGCTTGCTACTTAGGGTGTACTGTTTGGATTCTTCAAACTCGGCTTTGGCTTGGTCTGGGCGTTTACCCCGTAAGCTCCGGGCTTCCATTACCTGAACTAAAGCCGATATGCCAAGTGAAAGCCAGAAAAATAGATTAAACGGTAGCGTTAGCCAGCCAAACCAGCCAATCCAAGTTGTTTCAAACCAGGAAAACATCGGAATGCCTTGAAAGAGGGTCTGCCAAATTCCATCAGAACTGAGGAGTGTGCCAAGGAAGAACCCCATTGCGCCGAGTATTTTTGTGCCTGATGAGCCTGGGGTAACAAACTGGACGAAGATGTGGGTAATGAAGGTCACGGGCAGGGCAATGATATCAACAATCCATTGCGCTAAGATTTCAGCGTAATTAGTGACTCTTTTGTTGCTAGTTTTTGGGGAAGTTGCAGCTGTCGAGTTTGAATTATTTGGCGGCTTATATTCTGCACTTTTCATGATTTATTATTCTCCAATTGGGGTGAGAGATTGCAGACATTTTTGTAGTGATACTTCCAAAGCCAACGGCGTTCTGCTATCTGCCCTATACAGCGACCTCCTGAGTCATAAACATAAACTAGTTCATCCTCTTGGTAATAGCTGGTGTCTGGTCTTGGGTTGCGTTTTGGGTTGTCTAAATAGCCTCTAATTCTGAGTTTTAAACTGGTCGGTAATATGCCAGTAGAGTTGAGTTTGTCGCTGGTTAATTTACGTTGTTCTATGCGTGAGCGTTCAACAGATTCTCTAGCTTCTAAGTTCGACACAGCAGAGAAAGTGTAGAACTGCTGAGGCAGTTTAATGAACATAGGTGCAGCAATTAAACCCAAACCCATTAGCCCCAGCATGGCTTGTTTTTGGTACTTCATTGTTGAGTTTTTAATTGATTAATGATTGCTTCCGCTAGTCCCAAGTGGTCGCCTATTGGCGTGTACTGATACAAATCCTCTTGAAGTTTTTGGATAGTGTCAGCCGATTCTGACAGTAAATATTGTCCCTGTGTAGCAATTTCAGTAGCGATTAAGTTTTCAGTTATCGCTTTCAAAAAATGCAGTTTTTCGATGCGATTAATCCCTTCAAGGCAAGAACCATAAGTATCTTGCAACCAGTCCAGATAGGTTCCATCTCCAGGTGTTAGAGCGCAGTAATAGCCTAATGGTTTCGTCATGATTTACAATCCTTATGTCGTTTATCGTTATGCGGCGGTAGACACCAAGGTAGGGCGATTGCTAGCTTGCCGGCGGATGCGATCGCTCTCCCCATTACTGAAAAAAGCCTTCTTTCGATACATCCACAGCACAGGCTGTCGCTTCCCACCCCAGCGCGTTGAGAAATTGGGTAACATCGCCTATCGTGACATCTGCATCAATTTGCAGTGCTAAAAATTGCGGATGCTGCCTGATTTGGGTGAGTAATTGTTGGGCTTGTGCAATCAATTCTGGTAGTGGTTGATTCTGCATAATTCACCTCATCAAAATATTGATAACTGCAATGATTCTTGACTTAGTACGGAACTATTTATTTTTGCCCCCTCAACTTCATAACAACGAGTAGTTAAAGCTTTGTGATTAAGCTTCAAATCCGCTTTCTTTCGTTGTCCTGCTAGTGGACGAAAGATGTATTGTGGTGCTTGGATCGTGCCTGTTTTATAGCGGTACTGATACAGTGTTCGGTCGATTTGGTAAACCTTCGATCCTTGTAAGTAAAGTTGAGTCATACACTCTATTTAGGTTGTTCATGAAGCGACTCCCTTAAACTGACTGACCATAGAGGCTATTCCTGCTTTATTGGGCTGAATTGCTGTTGGTGTAGATGCCTGATTTTGATTTTTTGGTAGTGTTTGTAAATTGACACCACCCTGAAAAATGAGCTTTTCTACTGCTGCACTTAGGGCTTGTGTTGGCGCATCAGCAGGGATATTGAACATCTGGCACAGTTCCTCAACTGCTAAGTAAGAAATGGTTATACGCCGAGATTCGTATGACGTTTTATCAGCCACTTGTTTATACTCCTGTCGATATTTCTGTTAATAACTTCAGTCCAAACGCATTGATGAATTGAGGATTTGGTAAGACCACGAAGCCCAAAGACGCAAGATTTTGATCCACTACTGGCAGTGAAACACCACCACCCCAAGCGACAAGGTATTTAGCTCTATCTAGGTAATTACCAGAGGTGACAAAGTTAGCAAATTTCTCAATTCTTGTAGCCCACCAATCATCAAGACATTGGCTGTATTCAACCTCAAAATTCTTGCCTGTAAGGTGATTACCTCCATAAGTTAAAGTTCCTTCTAAAATCCCTCGGTTCACTAAAGAAGATGAGTGTTTGACATCTTTTGACAGCAGACTTACTTTGTCGTTTCTCTTGTCTAATGCTTCTGCAATCATTGAGTGCAATTCACCGCATCCACCTTCAATTAGATGGCGGTCTATGACTGCACCATTGCCGTTAAATACGGTAATTAGCCAAGTTGATGAACCAATATCAAGGGCAATGGCAATTTCTGATTCTTCTAGGGCTAGGGTTGGTTCACCAAATAAGCAATGAGCTATGCTGCCAAACCCTTCGGGATAAATGCCTGTGACTACAATTTCTACTGTTTTGGTGACAATTTCTCGATTAACAGGATGTTTGTGCTGGAAGGTGTGAATACCTTGGACTCTGCGCTTGATTTCTCCACCCCAGCGTTCCGGGTTGTGGTTGCTCAAACTAATTTCTAGTTTCATGCCATCGGAAATATTGAGAACTGCTAAGTCTGCAAGGATGCTTTCTAATGCCAGTTCTGCTTTTTTGGCTTTGTCCTCATGAAGTAGGATATGGTCAGCTTGGGAAAGCGCTGCACTTCCCCAAAAAAATTGAACGTCTTTTAAGTCAAGGCGTGACCCTTCCATATAACGCACCCATGCCCCATCTTTAGAAATTGTTTCGTGAAGATGGATGTTGCGATTGCGAACTACTGAGTATACGGCAGGCATCATGATGCAAAAATCACCATAGGTTGCCTTTCCATACCCAGCACCAGGGTCTTTACCTGCAATGAGGGTGTTTAACCCAGAATTGGCAAGCAAGTTAGCCTGAACGAGCCAATTTTTGGCATCGGTGTATGTGGTTGTCATGGTTCAGATAATTGGTAAAAGTCTTAATATTTCTGGCTTGGCGTTGATTTTTAGCTAAATCTAGACAAATCCAGATATCCAGTTAGGGGCAAGCCATAGCATCACTTTCCGGCTTCTCTTGCCTTTGTTGGGTGGCATTTTTTGGCTTGATGATGATATTATAGACTAACGTTCACCCGTTATAACGGGTGAACACAAAAATGTTTTAAAAATATCGTGGGAGAATGGTAGAGCAAACTATTGAGACTGATGATTTGGGCAGGAGAGAAAACCCTGATTATTCTCGTGTTACAGGACTGGTCAAGAGAGACTTAGCCCGAAGGCTTCGTGTTTTTGTTGCATCTACAGAAACTACAATTTCAGAAGTTGTAGAAAAGGCACTGCAAAAATATCTTGATGAAATAGAGGGCGGAAGGACTAACTCAGAAGGAAGCAAGCCTGAAGAGAAAACCAAGAAAACTAAGGGCAATATATGACTGAAACTCCAGAAGACTACCACCCCAACGTACAACCACCATCAAGCAGACTTGTTAAGTAACGTTACGGATAATTCGTATTGAAGTTGGATGTCAAGCGTTCGATTGTTCTGTAAGATCAGGCAAGTACTGAAATGAAGCGTACAACGGAGGTAAATATACAACAGTATCAAAAGATAAATGGACAAAAGCGCCACTACTAGGTAGTGACGCTTTATCCGAGATTTAAACTCATATTCTATTTACTGGAGCAGGAGAGGGGATCTCAAACAAACCAAAGCAGTGGAAGAAAAGTTGGCACTAGAAACCACTGATTGGAAATGAGATTTAGTCCGTGCTGCCTTCACACTATTATATCGATAGCTGTGGCAACTTTCATGTGCTTCTGTTGGCAGATTTTGGCTAAAAAAGTCATCAAATCTTTGTTTTCAAAGCCAAAATTGGGCAAATTCAAGCAACGCAGCGAATTCAATAGATATTAAGATGTAGCAGCACGATAACCCCCTCCAAATACTGAAAACCAAAGTATTTGAGGGAAAAATCCGTGATTAATAGCAACTACGAACTGCAAAAAAGTCAGTTTAAATTCGCTGTCAACACTTGTGGCACAAACAAAGACTGGGACTTTAAGAAGCTGTCCGCCAACTTTATTGATGTAGAAGGCACTCTAGTTGATGTCCAGCAACATATTAAAGCAGGTCACGCCATCTGTGCTGGCTTGTTAGGCGGTTCATGGCGGAGCAAGGCCAATGTCATCGGTTCTCAATGTTTGCTGCTCGACATTGATAATTCCAAGATTGCCCGTGATGAGGACGGCAAACCAATACTGGACGAGTACGGAAATTCCATCAAGGTTTACGATCCCCAATTAACCATTGAATCCGCGCTAGCTCACCCCTTCATCAAAAAACACTGTGCTTTAATTTACACTACTGCCAGTCATAAACCAGACTGGCATAAATTCCGGTTGGTTTTCCTTCTCCCCGAATATGTTCAGGGTGCTGATACTGTAGAAGCTTGTACGCGCTTCCTCATGCAGCAGTTGCCTCATGATCCAGCTTGTAAAGATGCCAGCCGTGTATTTTACGGCAACACAGAAGCAGAATTTCTCCTAGTCAACCCCCAAGCCACTTTACCAACAGAATGGGTAACTGAGGCAATTGCGATCGCCCAGAGAGAGAGAGAAGAATACCAGCAGCGCATCCAAGAAATCGAGTCACGCCGTCAACAATTCCGCGAAATCTCCAACACTGAAGGCTGGGACATTGAGCAGCTAATCCAACAAGCACTCTCACTCATTCCACCGCGCACCCCAGGTAGCGGCAATTACGATGAATGCCGCCAAGTACTGATGGCACTGGTTAACCACTACGGGGCAGCCGAAGCCGAAATCATTGCGGAAAAGTGGTCGCCTTCCATCAAAGGTACAACCTGGAACATTCGCGCCAAAATTCGCAGTTTCCGGCGTGGCGGAATTACGATCGGCACGCTGTTTCACATCGCCAAGCAGTACGGCTTTCGCTTTCCACAACGGCAGTATGAACCATTCCAGCCCCATAAAGGACTGATTAGCCGTGAGCAATGGGAATTGGGACGAGTAAGAGAAGACTTAACCAGTTTCCAAAATTTATTAAAGCAGGCTCTAGCCCCTTTGGTTTCAGCAGCTAAAGGATTTTCAACACCCGCATCACCAAAGCCAGAACCCACTTCCCCACAGCCAGCAACCGAAATTACCACCCCAAGACGGCAGATAATCATCTACAAGCCGGGTAATATCCCACACCGCAGCGAATTTACAGGCGATATCTACATTGAATGCCAACCAGAAGAACATATCGCCGCATGGGTGGAAGCCATCTCCAAGGGCTGGACGCAAATTTTAGACAATTCCCATCCTGGGCTGGGTAAATCTCACAATGCCGGACAAATGACAGCTGCCATGTTCGGTATTGATAAACTAATATACGAGGATGCCAACCACAGAAACCCATCCACCTTACCCATTGAGGCTAACTTTGTTGACCTGCCAGTGCGGCACAATGGCTTAAAAATCGACAAGACCCGCACAACCCCAATGGGCGCTAATTTTCTCCTACAGCCAAAAGCTCTTGAAACTCCCGATACTGTTGGGAACTGTAGCCGCACTCCGTTATTTGGCGCATTCCGTGACAAAAACTTTGGTAGTTTAGATTTTGAAGAAAGTGCTATTAGCCCCATCTGCAACGGTTGTCTCAATCAGAATCAGTGCCGTTTCGCCACAGGTGAGGGTTTCGGCTTCCGTTTCAACAAGCGGCTGGTCATTCAAAATTACTCCCAAATTCGAGCGCATCCCGACTCTACCCCAGTTGAGTTAACTAATGCTGCTGGTCAGCCTTTCACCGTGGGGCGGATATGGGAAGAAGCCGGTACACTCATTCAGCCTGTTCACTCAATTGAAGTGACGTTGAAGGATTTTGATACTACCGTAGGTTCCTTAGTTGCAGGCGGCTTACCCCCTGAGCAATGGTTAAAACTTCAGACCTTTTTACCAGTTTTGCGCTCGCTCCTCAATGGAGATATTAAACCACATTCTCGTTATGGCTTTAATGACGCTGAATTAAGGGATCTGTTACCCGACTTTCCGCAAGATTTAGATATTGAAGCCATTGCCCAGATATTAGAGCCTAATTTAGAATTTCTGGCTGATTTAGACTCCATTGATATCCAAGGCGATAAAGAACTTAAAAAAAGTGCCGCCGCCCGTTATGCTGCTAAACGTGTGGCCAAGGACAGCGCAAGACTTGCAGGTAAGCAGTTCTTTGATTTGCCCCTGTACTGGTTCCCCGACTTCCTCGAAGCTTGGAAGGGTGAGGGTTCTTTGGCTTGTAAATGGGGTCTATTGACCATTTACCGTCCTAACACTAAATATGCTGAATTAGCCAACTCCGCCCAATTCAATATTTACCTTGATGCTACTATCAGGACGGAGCGGTTGAAATTGAAACTTGGCTACGATGACTCGATGCTAGTTATCCAGCAGTCACGCCCCGACTACAGTAATTTAAGGGTGGTTAACGTCATTGGGCTGGGTAAATTGCCGAAAAAACGCTCAAGTTCTTTAACTGATCGCGTTGATGCCCTCAAGGAAACTTTCCACAAGATACACAAGAAACTGGGCATTATCGAGTGGAAACAACTTGCTCTCAAGACGGAAGACTACATTGAATACAGTCACTTTGTCGATGGTCGTGGTGTTAACCGCTTTAGTGACTGTGACGCGATCGCTTCTTTTGGCATTCCCTACCAAAACATCGGTGCGGTGGCTGCACATCTTCAGGTGATGACTGGTCAGCAAGTCAAGCTGGGAAATTCAGTTGACATCTTGCAAAAGTATCTCACCGAATTAATCAGAGCCGAAATCATTCAAGAAATTGGTCGATTACGCGCTCATCGTCGCTCCAATGAGGAGCTAACATTTTACTTCTGCGCTGATTATGACCTCAGTTTCCTATTAGATGAACTACCGGGAGTCAAATTAGAGGTTGTCGATGCCTGTACTTTATGCACTGAAGCGGGTAGCCGAGATCAGCAAACAGGACACGCCATCGTCAAAGCTTTCACCCAGCTTTGGGAGTCGCAGCAGAAAATTGGCCAAAAAGCGATCGCCAAAATTATAGACACTACCCAGGGATGGGTGAGCCGATTTACGCAGCGTTGGGGGGGTTGGGCTAGGTTTAAAAAATTATTACTCCTGCTATTAGACAGTCTTTATAGCGATAGTAATAAAAATTTTACAGACTTGGCGGAGGATGAACAGTGGTTAGTCAGTGAATACTTCCCGATTTTGTGCCAACAACCAGAATTATCACCAGATGGCTTGTTAGACGAAGTGGTGCTAGTTGCCAAAACCATTGGTAATAGGGCAATGGAGCGAGTTTTACACGAATGTACCCCCCAAGTTAGGGCTAACCTGCTGATAGCTGTACTCAGTTGTCTGCCTACTGAAGTTTACTCAAATGAATCTATTCTCTTAGCTGTTGCCCCAATGCAATCAGCTGTAACTTGACAATAAAGTTATAGTTTTGACTGCAAACCAATACAAATAAACTAACCCTATGCGCTCTACTTTAGCAGATGCTAATCTCTGCTATGATTTGCTGTCGATTACAGCCTAAAAGTACTAAATTTTCTGTTATTTTTTAGTCTGTGTTTTACCATCAGCACCACTTGCAGATAAATACTGAGCCTGAGTAGAAATTTTAAGAGCTACACCAGGATTTAACCCTAATTCTGGCTTTTTTTACTGCGAGTATTTTTCTTAACCTCAGCCAACAAAGTTTTAATCCGGCTCCCGCTTAAATTAATTCCCAGTCCCTGCAACATTTCAGAGACTTCATCAAAGGTATAGCCATATTTTTCCGAAGTCAGTTTCTCAATGTATCGTCTGAGTTTACGCACAGTCTCCAAAGCCGAAATATCGTCTCGCTCTTTGGGTTTCAAATCCTGAAGTAGTTTAATCGCCTCATCAACTTTACTTACAGGAACTCGCTCATTATTTTTCTGTCTATCCATAGCCATTAATAAAAATTGATAATTATTGCTATATATCGCCTAATCTACTATTTTCTAGATGTAGCAAAATTTAATTTAAAAATTCTTGAAAAAACCGTGTTCACTTCTACGTGAACAAATCAGCCCAATGGCGGCAACTGCCGCCGCATGAGATTTCCCGAAACCCCTCGCTGTGCATCCCACCCCCGGTTATTTTCCTCTTTTCCGCTACCCCCGAAAATGGGCTAGCAGCAAGCCATGTCTTTTAGCTGACGCTAAACCTCGCTCCGCTCGGACGACGGCTTGTTCAAGGGGGAGTACCCCCTTAAAAAACCCCCCAGCCACATTCCTCCCCAAATATTAAGTTATGCCTCATCGCAAACAGTCAAAAAGACTCGTAAGAAACCACCTCTTCTCAATGCGGTTGAGCGATATTGAACTGGACTTGCTGCGGATAAAATCAATTGACGCGGGAATGTCAGCCAGTGAATTAATGAGGCGTAATGGATTGTTGCGTCCACTGCCCAAACGACTGAGCAAAATTAGTTTACAAACATATTGGGAATTAGGACAAATCGGCAACAATTTAAATCAGCTTGTCAAAGCCACAAACACAGCCATAAAAATGGGGCGTACTCCACCAGCCAACCCAGAATTGTTGCAAGAACTTTTGTCAGTGTTGCATCAGTGCAGACGAGACATTGCACAAGTTGACACCGAATCGGACGACTGGTCAGAAGAAGAGGAGGAAGACGATGATTGGGAAGCAGACGAAGGGTAGAGGTTTTCGCAAGTTACTGGATTATTTGGAATCGAGCGAAAATGCCAAACTAATTGGCGGTAACATGAGCGGTAGAAATTCCAGAGAACTAGCCAAAGAATTTCGACTGTCTCGACAACTAAATCCAGATGCAGAACGTGTTGTCTATCATGTTTCTCTGTCAGCCGCCAAGGATGATGTAATTTCTGAAGATAAATGGTGTGAAATCGGCAATCGCTACATGAAAGAAATGGGCTTTGATGCCAATCAGTTTGTCATCTTCCGCCACCAAAATACCGATGATGATCATGTCCACATTGCCGCCAGCCGTATCAGGATGGATACGAGTTTATTAGTTGATGATTCCTGGGATTATGTACGCTCTGAAAAAGTCTTACGCCAGATTGAAATTGATTATGAATTAGTTCAAGTCCAAGGCAGCAGAGAAAGACTAAATCGCACACAAAGCACAGGACAATTTCGGCGCATTAAACGAGAACAAGAAGAATATGAGGCAGGTAAACGCGATACCCCACCAGACAAGAGTATTAAACAGCTAGTTCAGCAGACAATTGACAACGCATCTGTTGATCATCCCCAAATGCCCGAACTTATCATGCGGTTGCAGCAATCTGGTATCAGTGTCAGAACAGGATTTACCAGGAATGGCAAGTCTAAAGGTATCTCCTACGAGAAAGATGGAATTGCTTTTAGTGGTACACAATTGGGTGCAGCTTACACCTTCCCAGGTTTGCAAAAACATCTCCTCATTGACTACCAACCAAAACGTGATGATGCCCGGATTGAGCAGCTATTAAACAATCCTGTTGGGCGAACAGTCCTAAACCAACAACCCATAAATGCGATCGCTGATTTTATAAAACAGTCAGCAGCCGAGTCAACCTTGGCTGAAGTGTTACCACAAGTTATAGAACAACTGTACGGGCATCAGCAACAGTTAGAAGAAGGAAGAACCACATTAGGTGACCTGCGAGCGTTGATTACTCCTAAGGAACAACGACTTTCATCACAAAAAGCTGTGGATGCAATCGCTGATTTTATTGAACAGTTAGCAGCCGAGTCAACCTTGGTGGAAACTTTACCACAATTAATAGAACAACTGTCTGCGTCTCAGCAGCAGTTAGAACAAGGAAGAACCACATTAGATGACCTGCGACCGGCAATTGCTCCAAAGGAGCAACAGCTTTCATCTCAAACAACAGTGGATGCAATTGCTCAAAATAAAGCTCAACCTTTAACCACCGATAAACCAAAGCTAAAAGAGAATTCCTCAGCTGAGTTATACAAGTATTACAGTACCGAATTGCAAAACTTATTAGTAACTGACCGAGACAAAGAAATTGCTAATAGAGCGTTATTAGATAATCGGCAAGTAGAAGAAGTTGAAGAAATTATATTAGCTAGTCCCGCCCGATGGACTACTGAGGAAGCTAAAGCATTAGTTCTAATCGCTAACAATCAACTGGTATCCAATAGAAAGCAAAAACAGAGTTCACCCCAGTTCACGCCACCATCAGAAGATGAGAAGCTATGGCCTGCATTAAAAAATTACCTGACTCAGCAACGTGGCATCTCATCAACTTTAGTCGAAACATTACATCTTAAAGGGTTGGGTTACATAGACCAGCAGCGAAAAGTTGTATTTATCAAGCGTTCTCTCAACGGTGAAAAATCAGGCACACTGGTTTGGGACACCCCAAAGCAAGACGATCGCTGTTCCCAGAACAGCGAAAACACCCAATCAAGACAGAGTTGGTTTCACATTAATTTGGGTAGAGAAACAGACGATAAAATCGAGAGAGTATTTTTGTGCGACTCACCCATTGATGCACTGACGTTAGCACATATGGATATGAATGCACACAAGGGGCTGCCACCAGTGAAAACGATGTACTTGGTAGTGGATGACCCGGATAACTTGCCACTAGAATTTCTCAAAAATATCAGCAGAATTGGGCTGGCATTTAGTAAAGATGACCAAGGTAAAGAAACAGCCAAAACTGTATTAAAATTGTTGCCCCAAAGTAAGCAACTTCCACCTAATAATCACAGTTGGAATGAGGATTTGCTCGAAATACTGCACATAGAGCAACAGAAACGCAGACAGCAGCAGCGTGGTTTTAGTCGGTGATCTCATGTTGCGCCGACGAACTCGTTGCCGCTTCGCTCAACTCTTGCGGTGCTGGGACGGGGCAATAGTTTACGCGTGTGGAAGCCTTGTTTATAAAAGCCCCACCCAGCACTCCGCTATCGCCGCAAGAGTTGCAACGAGTTCTTAAATTTTGGAAATAACACACTGAAAACCTTTTGAGCTAATTAATCTTTAATTGCTGTGGTCATGGCGTTAGTCGAAGTACTCAGATCCTTGAACAATATCTCCTTCTTCAGTGGTGGTATTGCGGAAGAAAGCTCCAGCAAACTCAGTTTCGATAGTTCTAGCACCGAGCAGAGTAGCGTTTTCTAAATTCGTTCCTTGCATAGCAACACTTTCTAAATTAGCTTTGCTCAGATTTGCTCCACTCAAATCGGAACCCATGAGGCTCCCACCAAGTAAATTTGCTCCAGAAAGATTAATATTTCGGAGATTACATCTGCACAAATCAATTTCTGACAAATTAGCTCCGCTCAAATTAATACCACTGAGATCAACTTCAATGAAGCGTCTTTCACCAGCAGCATAGCGTTGCAACAGTTCAAGAGCAGTCATAACTTTAGCTTCCAAAACACAGCAGTTAATACCTAACAGGCCCCGTTATAGAATATCAAGTAAGAAATTGGTAAGAAAAGGTTTTTATTATTGCCTATAAGTAATTGCTGTTAGGGCTTTCAGAAGCCAATGTGTGTAACTTCCTTGCTCAGTTGAAGGGTGAATCGCTTACTTTGGTTTCCTTTACAATTCATTTTCTCCTGATTGATTCCGCCCATTCACGTTGAAATTCTTGCTGTTCTTCAACAGAAGCTGGAAAGATATCATCGCCACTATCAAAAATAGATACTAGCTGTTTACGGCTAGGAAAATTACCAATCTCTGCCTTATAAACTTTTAGACCTAAACTCATATCTGCTGCCATTCCTGTAATGACAATTTTGCGGCTTGCTCCGTAGCACATTGGATATATACTTTGCAGGGCTAATTGTTTACGTATCTGTTTGAAAGATTCAAAAAAATGACTATCAATACACTCAATTTCGCCACCAGCCCACCTCAATTTTATCCGGCATTCAGTGTGCCGTCCGTTGTCAGTCCAATCTCGGCAACCAAGCTCAATGGTGGCAAGTAATAATTGACCACTAGCATTTCTAAGAAAAATTTCGCGTTCACCTAGTGACTTTTCTGGAACTTTTGACATACAAAATTTTTACGATAAAGCTTTCAAAAATAATTATTCAGTCTTGCTCAAGCCAGTATAATTCAATACTTATTCCTAATAGTATCAAGCAGTATTAATTTAACTTCTCTGTTGTAATCGCAATTTTCAAGCCAATACTTCGCAATCTTAGTTGCGAGGCACTGGCTCTCAAAACTCTTGATATCCCTCAGTTTTAGCAACTTTTTTAAGAAATACTTTTCTAAAATTTTTTATTTTACTCCAATAGCTATCTTTTTTTCCATCTGTTGCATAGCAGCGTTCTTTCCTAAAGCTACAAAAACGCTCGTCACAGCAGCGCAGTTTTCTCCCGTGATGTGGTTGTAATTGGAGTGAAATAACTGTTAAGAGTAAAGTGCAATCAAAAAGTTTGTCCAACCAGATCGAAAAATTGACTTCATTATTTTATGTCCAGAAATAGTTATTCACGTCCCGTTAATCAATTACTTGACTATCAGCCAGGAACTGAAAAATTATCCCCATCTGAATGGCCTGACTATCAGGCACTAGGCATCACGGCTGATGATATTCCTGAGTTGATCCGTATGGCATGTGATGAGGATTTGTACAATATGCAGGATGATGACTTTGGTTTTTTTGGTGAATACAGTTTATTAGAATATGCGCCTCTTCATGCAATCCGAGTATTAGGACAACTCCGTGCAGAATCAGCAATTGAGCCATTGATTAGCTTATTCCCCAAAATGGATGATGCTTTTGATAATGAAGTCTTGTTCTGCTTGATTGAGGAATTGACGGATGTTTTAAGCCTGATTGGTTTACCAGCAATTCCAGCACTGGCTGCTTATCTTGC
This sequence comes from Tolypothrix sp. PCC 7601, assembly GCF_025677855.1. Taxonomy (NCBI): domain Bacteria; kingdom Bacillati; phylum Cyanobacteriota; class Cyanophyceae; order Nostocales; family Tolypothrichaceae; genus Tolypothrix; species Tolypothrix sp. PCC 7601. The sequence continues at coordinate 561 of NZ_CP064887.1, read as the reverse complement.
TGATGACTCTCATGACGAAACTTGGCGAGTTCAAGCTATGGTTACTATCAAAAGAATTGCCTGTGTATATCCAGAGAAGAAGGCGAATTGTGTTGCTGCTGTGTCTCAACAACTAGAGTATTTTGAAGAAAATAGTCCAGAGTTAAATGGTCATATCATTTCTGTGCTAATTGACCTCAAAGCAATAGATTCTTTACCTCTGATTAAGAAAGCCTTTGAAGCTGGGTGCGTTGATGATGAGGTGGTCGGAGATTGGGATGATGTACAAGAAACATTTGGCTTCTCAAGTATTAAAAATCAGCCACCTAAATCCATAACTCCAACTGCCGAACACAAACCAGCACAAGAGACTGTTACTAACGACAAGAGCGTTAAGGATCATGAGAGGCTGAAGAAAGCCCAGCAGAAGAGAGAAGCTCGCAAAAAGCGAAATTCAAATTTTTCTGGCTCCTAAACAGATGCTGATAATCCTAACGTGCCGCCCGGACTTGTTGCTACTTCAGAAGAAGAAAGGAGCGTGGGCAATAAACGGGCATTAAAAATGTTAGATATAGTCAGCAA
>NZ_CP064886.1:0-46854 GCF_025677855.1 Tolypothrix sp. PCC 7601 | reverse complement strand
TCTAGAATTTGAGCGCATAAATCAGCTTTAGCCCAGTCTGTTTCCTCAATACCTGTACGGTTGTAAAAGGCACGGTAAGCTGCTGATTCCCAAACTTCAGTCAGCGCCCGACTTTTACTGAAACCAAGTTTGACTTCAAGATCATCAAGGCGATCGCGTTTGGAGTATTTCTCAAAGCCATCTAATAAATCACTAACAATCCTCAATACAGTTAGCAGTTGGTTTTCGTAACGTTCTCCCACCCGCGACGAGGGCATATTCTGAATGGCGGTCATCAGCGAAGTATTGTGATTGCCAAATTCCGCTAAGTAACGACTGTAGAGTTCTACATCCCGGTCAGATAGTCGATGATTTTCCCCACGAGCAAAGCGGTTATGGATTTGTTCGAGAATTTCCCGGTGAATTGACGTGTCCGAACCTGAGATGCTTAAAGTTGCTGCCCCGTAAGCATCCAAAACTGATTGCACCATGTCGGCTTCGTCAAACACAACTACATCGAACGTGCGGGCAATCAATTCAAAATATCGCAAATTCTCTCGAATCGCATGAGGTGGCACTTGAGTATCGAGGGAGCGCACATGACCAACCCAAATATCTGCGTCTATCAAATCTCGCGGTGCTTTGTTACGACCGCACATTGTCCACAAAGGACATAGACACTTCTTCATTTGCCCTTTCTTACCCCCACCTTGCAAAATCTCTTCGCAAGGTGCGTAACCAAAACCCCACATCGAAGTATCAGCATTTGAAAAGGCTGGTAAAACACAATTCAAACTAAATACTTCTGCCCCTTCCAAACTGTGGGCAAAGCCACCATTACCTCCACCAGCTGCAATTGCCTCAGCAATATTATCTGCATGACGACGACGAGTCTCATCACTTTGACCCACTAGCATTCCCACTTTAACTTTATGAAATGCCAGTTGAGCCATGTACTGTCTGGCTACTTCAATGGAGGGGAAAAGAAACATGGCTTTGTAACCGTTTCGTCCCAACCAAATAGCTGTCAGCACGAGAAGCGTTGTTTTACCAGCCCCTGGCAAGCCAATTAAATGCTTGATACCCTCTAGTTCCAATGTGTCATCTTCTTTCCGCAGTCCCTTACCAATAGACGGTATCATCAGGTCAAAGTGTTCAAAACGACTCGCCCAGCTCCCAGAGCGCCGTTCGGGATTTTTGGACTCACGCTCGTCCATCTCAATAGCTAAGTCGCGTAGTTCTTTCAGGGGAATGCGGATTTTTCCTTTGGGCTGGCGATTGAGAGAATGCGTGCGACGTTCGGCAAGAGGGGCGGTGATAGGATTGATTGGTACTCTCACTGCCGTTGTCTCTTGACCTAAAGAAACCACCATTGGCTGACGAGGGTCGGCAACCGTTGCAGTATGTAGCTGATATGACATTGGCGCATTGAGAATTTTACGCGCTTTTGCAATCAACGGGTCTTCTAAAGGATCTGTTCTTTTGAAGCGAAGCGTCTGAGCGTCAATCTCATAGGTACCTTTTGTTTTGTTGCAGTAGTGATGGTCGTTATAAAGCGCTACCGCGTGTTTTACTGACTGCTCTGTAACATAAGTCAGCGACATCTGCCGCATATTGAAAATGGCTTGACGAGCTTGCTTTAATTTAGGTGCATTCAAGATACTCGCCATACCTGACATCGCCACTGGTGCATACTCCAGTGAATCAGTACCAATAAATTCTTCCATCAAGACGCACAGCCAACAAATTCGGTCTGCACCTTGCCAGAAATCAGGTTTGATTCGCATAAGTAAAAGAAAGAAGGAAGAGGAAGAATGAAGAAGGGGAAAGCTTTTCCCAGATTATTTTTGCTAGTTGGAATGTTAAGTTTAATTATTTCCACCTACTTAGACATATCCGCGAATGAACATCAAAGCATTGCTATGCAAAGGTCAAAATATCATTTTTGGATGAGTATATTTACTAAGCTAATGTGCATCTAAGTTGTATAAGGTAAAAATTAAAGTTTCCGTAGTGAGGGCATCTTGTCCGCGTTTAATGTACAAATTAAATGTGGAACAGGTTACATCTGTTTTAAAAACTCAATTACCAAGGAAACTGGCAGAATTTCTAAAGTAGTGGAGTCACCCTTTTTATCTAGTGTTGACTTTAGGGTCGAAATGTAACTAGGGTTTTCTTCAATTAACTGGTCGCTAATAGCAATAATGCGACGACGATAGTGAATCAATCCCCCAATGCTACGGTTAAGGCGTAGAGCTAGAGATACAGGACTTGTGTAAGATTTAGCATCAATACCAATTGCCCGTTCATTTATCGACACATCACATAAATCAGATTCTGGGTACAGTTCAGCATTTAGCCCGTGTTGTCGGGCTGTATCAAAAATTTCTAATTCATCAATTGCTGGGCCAGTCCAGTAGGTGAGAATTTGAGGCTTGGCAATCAATAAACGGTCTTGAGTTGGGTCTAACTTCTCCAAAACTTTTGGTCTTTTGCGGCTGTTGCACTGGCGGATTGGACAGCGCCCTTCTGGAAAAATTTTCTTATTAGGATGCGGTCGCATCAACGTGCCACAGTGGGCGCAACGATGAGCTAGCCCTTTGATTAGCCAGATGTCTGGTACTGAATCGAAGAATGTGTCAATTATCGTGCCCTGTATGGGGGTTAGGTTGTTGTCAACCAAATAATCCCATAGTTGATGTTCGACTATAAGCGAGTACCTGCCAACTAGCTCCCTTAAAGCAGTATAGGCTTTGTGCTGGCGACGACTTCCCATTCGCTCAGTTGCTTCACGCAAGTATCTATGCAGCCGATGCTCAATCACATTGTCTTCGCCAAAGGCTCCACTGATAGCAGCAATCTCGGAACAATCTGAGGTTGGTACGCGCAAGTCTGGGTCAATTAGGGTAACTCCACCGAAGCGAAAATCAGAGTTGCGAAAAACCTCTAATTTCCACTGCTCGCAAACAAGCGAGTATCTAGCACGTTCCAAAACAGTATGCACGCAAGCAGCGCTATCGGTTAGTCCTTCTTCGATATATAGACGACCCAACTTACACATTGCCTTATAGAGTTCGGGTGGCATACTGTCGTGTTGGCACACGATTTCTCTACCAGAAAGAACCCGGTCATATTGGCGAAGAATTCCCTGCGCCAACAGGACAATAGCATCTTCAGCCAAATCGAATACTTGGCGATGTCCCGTAGATAGTGGCAAAGCAGTTGTAGCAAAAGCAGGTGACCATGTAGGGTCTTGACCATCAGCTTCTGCAATGATTTGCCTTTCTAAAACGTCTTCAGGAAATGAAGGCAAAATTTGAGCTATCGCTGCTAGTGTCCAGCCTTTCTTCAATAAGAGAGTTGTTGCTAACCCCTCCAAAATTTGTCGAAATCCAAATTCTTCGCCTTTGGGTTGCGATAGGAGTTGCTTTGCTCGCCACGAGCGAACAGTCCGCAGGGCAGGTGCTTCTACTGACAGTCCTAGCTGGTCAATCTGGCGTTTTAGTTCTTTTGTAAGTGCCTCCGCAGTTCCCTGCCACTGACGCACGTCGTCAAAATACATGAGTTACAAAAATTTTATACATCAAACTTTGTTTACACTATTCGATGTAAAACAAAATGTCAAGCGGTCTTGTTAAGTTAAGAAGTAAGCTGAAAGCAAGCAAAAATGGGTAGCACCGCAACTTACGCTCAAGTATATTTTTAGAGAACCAAAATTAACCAATACGAATACGGCGATCGCCCTTTGAGAGCATCACCTACAGGGGGCGGAACGCCATCACCTACTTATCCAACTCAAAATGTCGTACCATCCGCCAGATATGATTCTGCAATTGTTGGATACACCAAATCGCGCATTCCCTCGCCCCAGAGCGATCGCCAAGAGCCTCCAAAACATAGGGCATAAAAAACAGCCGCAGCGTTTTCAGTGCAAGCTTAGTCGCATTATCCCCAGCAGGATTAACCGCTTGGTTCGCTTCATAATCCATTAAAAATTTAATTAACTTGCCAGCATCTGACTTCTGATTTCTACGTATGCGAAGTTCTACAACATCAGTGGATTTCATCTAACAACTTTTCTCAGTATAAATAAGTAACTATTATTACTATTTTACTCGGAGGGACAAAAAAGGGGAGTAAGTAGGGAGTAAATGGGGTAAAATTCCCATTTATTACCCTTAAAAGTGGACAATTATCTCTACAAATAAAAATGATTATTTTTTCCAGCAAAAGAATTGTCCATATTTTTGGTGAGAACTGGGTGAGAACTGGGGGAAAGTAGGGGAAGAATGGGAGGAAGCGAACACCTGCCTCTAATTCCAGCACTCGCGCTCAAACCCCTACTGTACAAGACTTCCCGTGTTTGCTATACTTTTCGTATACCGTAGTCGCATTTTGGGTAGCGAGCAATGGCGGCGTATTACATTTCTTCATATAAATCCTAGTTTTTCGCGCCGCCAAGCTCGCCAAAGTGGGTTCCTCCCCCTTTGGAAACCCCCAAAACTCGATAGAAAAACAGTGGGTTTATCAATTTACCGTAGATTTAAATACTTCTTTGAAAAACCTCATTTGTATAGATGTATATAGATGGATAGTAAGACCACTACAGCCAAAAAAGTTTTTCAAGCTGGACGCAAGTCAAAACCCAAACCAAAACGCACAACACTAGTCAGCCTCAGACTAACTGAATCAGAAAAAGAAGATTGGGAAGCCAAAGCCGAAGCTGCTGGTATGGGGAAGAATCTCTCCAAATTTATCCGCTACTGTGTTGAGCGCGATCGCATCTACATTGCTCCCCCAGTACCCGCCATCAACGAAGCGACATACGTAGAACTGGGTCGAATTGGCAATAACATCAACCAAATTGCCTATGCCATCAACCGTGCTGTAAAAATGGGAGAAGCGATTGCGCGGAGCGCAGTGCCGGAGGCAATCGCAGTTGACCCTCGCCCTGAAATTGAAGCCCTCAAACCCTTACTGTTGGAAATAAAGCAGATATTACTGGGAATGCCGGAAAACCCTGAACTACCCTCATCAGAACAATCTACACCTGTGGCTAACCAACCCGAACAACCGGAACAACCCGACCAAGTAGTTGCTTTCCCGCTGGAGAAGAAGTGATTGGCAACATCACCAAGGGAAATGGCTTTTACGGTTGTGTAGCCTACGTCCTCGGCAAAACTTCGGCGCGGCTGATCAATACTAATATGGCAGGAGAAACACCCACCCAACTTGCTTGGGAGTTTCGCTCCTTTGCCAATAAAAACCCCAGAGTCCAAAAACCTGTACTGCACCTATCGTTTAGTCCGGCCCCCGGTGATAGAAGCCTGGACGAATGGGAATTATGCCAAATAGCGGAAGATTTACGAGAGGGGTTGAAACTGTCGAACAACCAATTTATTTTGGTGCAGCATAACGATGCGGAATATGACGGGCAAGTTCGACCCCACGCACATATGGTAATTAACCGGGTATCCTACGATGGCGAGTGCAATGACGATTATTTAGACTATTACCGTACAGAAAAAATCTTGCGTCAAATAGAAAAAAATTACGATTTAATTATTCAACCGTCCAGTTGGGAAGTCGATAAGAAAAAGGCTTACCCTAAACACGTACAACAAGCTGAAGAATCTGGAAACCAAAATATAGTTGAACGGTTGCAAAAGCAGATTGAACAAGCCGCAGTAGATAATCCTGCAATGCCAGTATTTGTAGCCCGATTGTTAAAAGAAAATATCCAAGTAGATTGCAAGTTTACCCGTACTGGTAAGCTCAAAGGGATAAGCTACTGCTTGGATGGACAGCCGTTTAAAGGTGGGGATTTGGGGAAATTATATACTCATGTTGGCATCCGGGAACATTTAAAAGTTAGCTATCAAGAAGAATATCGATATCCAATTGAGTCGCTAATTGAAAGTTACAAACGCGGGCGAACAATTGACGATAAGCGGATTAATTATCTGGAAAGTTGGATTGAATGGAATTTTAAACAAGATTCTTCATCCGATGGAGCATCAGAAGAAACAGCAACTATCGAAGTATTAAGTACACAATATCATTCAACAGCAAACTTGGAGCCAGTACTTGAAGAAGTTCCAACAATAGCAAATGAACCGTTCGCTAAAAAACAAACTGTGGTAATATCGCCACCTTCATCCCCTACAACAGTTGAAACGACGCAAAACCAAGAATTTAAAGAAGTACCAGCACTTATAACTGTTAAAGACGATAACGGAATTCTTCTTGGCGTTGCAGCAGAACCATCCGCACTATCACAGGAGAAACCAACTGAGCAACAGCCCGATATCGCAGAACAAATTGCTCGGATGCGAGAAATTGCCCCCATCGTTGCGGAATATCTCTTAGTACTTAATAGTACAGCATTTAAAGGTAATAAATACTCGGCGATAATTGAAAATAACCAACTAACCCTGATACGTAACAGTGATGGTATTCAGGTGATGAAAGCTTCCTATACCTCAGAAGAATGGCAACCCGTAGAACCACCACAACTGGGTGATGAAGATATAACACAATTACAAAAACTCATACCTGTAATTCAACAATTGAAAAATAAACATCAGGAAGTCTCTTTAGCAGAGATATAGGAATCTACTTGAATATTGCTAAGTATACTGAGAAAGAAACCTTTGTATAGCAAGCTTATAGTTACCTTGGTTTTTCCCAAATCAAATAGGAGTTTTCTATAACTGGACTATATATTGAAACAATCCTGAATGCTAATTTTTTAATTAAAAAATTAGAGCCAAAAATCACAATATAAATCCGCTATAATCTGTGAATTGTGTATTATTTATTTGCTTCAGTGGTATGCTTTTAAAATCAGTAAAATTGGTGCTATTTATTAAGAATGATTCCTGAGTTTGATGAAAACGGTAATCTACCACCAGGGGTACATTTTGGCGAGTGGCAGGAGTTTAAAGACAGGTTTGGGTACACACCTACAAGAGCCAAAATGATTTCAGGTTTAGAAGAGTTAATGAAACAGCTAAAAGCAGCAGAATGCCGTACAATTTACATCAATGGCAGTTTTGTGACAAATAAAATCGACCCAGGAGATTTTGATTGTTGCTGGGACAGAGACGATGTAAATATAGATTACCTCAGACAAAATGCACCACTAATATTAAAATATTATGACAGTGCAGCACAGAAAGCTAAGTATAAAGGGGAAATTTATCCATCCGACCAACCCGTGGATGAGTCTACAATATCAATAGAGTTTTTTCAGCGCGATAGAAAACAAAATCGTAAGGGTATTGTAGCTATTAACTTATTGGAGTGGGAGCCATGATTAAAGATGATAAACAACTGGCATATTCCCAGGAATGGGCAGAAAAGTTTGCTGAAGCCAACCGGAAATTAAGGGCGAATGAAGAAAAGCGATTAAGAGACCCGGATGGCTGGCAGTTAATTCAAGATTCTAACGATGCGTTGCGGCAGAAACTTGTGGATGAAATTGTTGAGTATGAAATGTTAGCCGCCCATAATCCCAACGAACCTATCACTCTACAAGTGGAGTGCATGAATAAAATATCCGACTTATTAATTAAAGCCAGAATTGCTTTTAAAATCACGCCAAAAGAACTGGCAGCGTTATGCGGACACACGGAAGAACAAATTAAATTATTTGAAGATAAAGACTATCAAAATGCAACATTCTTGGATTTTTTAGCAGTTTCTGATGCCTTGGGTGTTGAAATTATTGATGGTAAATTTATTGCCAAAATGGATGAATTTTACCTCAAACGTTTAGAGGCAATCCGGCAAGCAGCAAGTATTAATGCTGAATTACAAACTGCATCTTAAATATTGAAGCAACTCTATACCTGCTACAAAGAAGATTTACCTAACCGTTTGTACATCCACTCAGTATCCGTATCACTCAATGCTGGTGGGGGTGGAGATTGGGTGTAGTCTATCGATAAATCATACCCAGCTTCGTCATAGATAGCATTCAGCACGGCTTGCAACTCCAGTACAGCATCGGGGTCGCCTTCGCGCAGGGGAACGGGTATCGTCGGGAGAGTATCTTGTAACGTCACAGGCCACAGATCAATTACTCCAGACCCAGCCCGCGTTAAGGTGATCAAGTAGGGAACATCTGGAAGGCGGGGGTGGTTAAATGGTCGATTTCCCCGGCGCAGCAAGTCTATTTCAATTAGATGGACGTTGGCATTATATAAACGCTGGCGTTTCTTACGGTACTCAGTTAAACCGGGTTCGCGTTTGTTTACGGGGGAAAGAATTTCGATACAGCTTACCAGTACGTTATTAGCAGTATCCCGAATTTCGACTGTGGGGATGCGGACTTCGACTGGTTGGATAACTGGAAGCGTTAGTGGTGCGGGGGTTGTGGCAATATTCGATGTGGGGGTAGTCGGAGTTACGTCGCGGCGTTGTCTTATCTGCAATACCTTGACATCTGGGTACAAAATACCAATTTCACTTGAAGGGGAAATATCTTCCACAACATATACTTCCAGCCGTGCGGCATATTTGGGACGCAGCTGTGGGACGAGGAAGGTACGAATTTTACTAGCAAGGGCATTGTGTACGTCACTCCACAGGTAGCCTTCAAGATATGGGTCCATACCGGGGAACGGGGAAGGCATTTTACAAGCTCGCTTGACTGCACTTTTATTCTAGAACTTGGTGTTGGAAATTTCCCCGCTTTGCAAGGTATCGTTAATGTACTTTGCAATCTAGGCATCGCTTGGGATTCATTTACCACTAAAATTAGAGAGTTACATTTCATTGCCCATCAGCCAAAATGCTGCGTATTAAGTCGTTCAATACTGCATATTTATATGATGACGACGAACTCGAAGCTAAAGATGAAATCTTCAACCAGTACAAGTATGCGCTTGCTCATATTGGTATAGATTTCTATCGGGAAGATGTACAAGAAATTATCCTCAAATCGATTGTAGGGATGGAAGATGCGCTGCGTGCCACAATCGCCTATTGGTATTGGAAGCAAGCCAACTCGGAAGAATTCGAGCATCCAAATGCATTTTTAATCAAAGCACTTCAAGAACAGTGGAAACCCTATAACTGGCAAGACCATTACCTAGATAATTCCAATTTCAAGAACCCTTGCGACCAATGGTGGCAGGATGCTGCGCTTCATTGGGGATATGATTTTAGAAACCAGTGGATTGTTGATATTAATGAAAACGATGCGGGCGAAATCTTCATTATATTTAGTACTCGCAATCGGCTATCGCTACGAGTAGCTAAACAATGGGGATGGGAAAGACTCAAAGAATATATATTAGAACAATCGCAGATGATGAACTATTTTTAATTGAGATAAAGACTTGAAATTTTTCAACATGAAGGGAATTAAACAGATTATTTCAATATCTGTAATCGGAAGAAAAATTTTCTAATTAAGGTATTATTTATGGGTAGGAAAAGACCTTTAGCCGAAGTCATTCAACTAAACTCAAAACGTCAAACTAATTCCAACAAAAATAAGCCTATTTACTATCGAGAAGGAATATTTGAGTTAAGCAACCATTGGGAAGCTTGGGTATTAGTCGATGCCAAAGAAGCTGATTATGATTTTCTAGAAGAAGGAACATTGGATGAGTGCCTATTCGCACTCACTAATTTCATTAGTTTTGAAGTCACAAGTAAGTTTTTAAGACATAATCTAGGCCCAGAAGAAATGAGTAGAAAACAACAGGAGCGGCGAGAAGAAATTAAGCAAGAATGCTACCGTCAGGGAAGATATGAAGGTAGGGGATGGGTAATTGAATCCGTAGTAGATAAACTTGGTCTCGAATCAATGATTGAGGAAGGGTTTTTTGAACCAATTCAATAAGTTTTTAAGTTAAAAATTATCCTGAATTTAACTCATCCCACCCCTTGAAGGAGAGGCTCTCCCGCTGCCCTCCTGTAACGCAACTATCACTCATTGGCAGGTTCCGCAAAAGCTGACTCTAAGCTAAACGGCAGACAACCAGGATTCACGGCTGCCCAAGCTTCGGCTTCTGCTACCAGCACAGAGCATCCCGAATCGAGGTAGAATTGCATTTTGGCACGTTGCTCTAAGCGATCGCGTTCTTGAGTGCTGAGAATATGTCCCGTGATTACGCAGTATTGGCGCACCTTAGCCCTAGCTTGGGTTAAAGCCATTAGCCGTAGTTTTGTCACTCGCTTGAGTTCCTCGATGCGGTAGGAAACATCAGCAGTCTCTTCACAAACAGATACGCCCTGCAAGCTGTTGTTGGCGTTTTGGAGTGGTTGTTCTAGTGGAACCACACCAGGTATCAAATCATCCTTGGATGCACTCTGCAAGCAGTTGTTGGCACTTTGGAGTGATGATTCTGCTGTCACGCTAGCAGGTGTTGAATTACCCTCGGATGCACTCTGCCGCCCATTGTTAGCAATTTCCTGTGGTGATTCTGGTGCAACCGCAGCAGGTATCGAAACTATACCCAGCCCGTTATTCTCCGTGTTAGATAAGTTTTGATTATCAACTTTTGACGACGTGCCGGAGCTACAGGGGTATATAAAATCCTGATGAGAACTGAATTCATTTGATTGTAAAATGTTTGTATGAACTGAATTCTCTAATTGATTGCTGGTTTTATTTGAATTAATTTCAGCAGTATTAGAAGAATTTATGAATTTAAGATTTCCCGCCGACTGGATGACAGCTGAGTGTTCCTGAGAAACATCAGGTTGTTCAACTTCCTCTGCTGACTCCAGCCCTTGGGGGGCTGTAGCAGCAGGAGGTAAACACATAACCTTCATATAGGGAAAATGCCCGTTGATGTCCGTCTGGTAAGGATTTTGGGCTTTTTGATTTTTTTCAGGGCTATGCGGGTTGTCAAAATGCCCGTCTTTGCTTATATGGCAAGGGTTTGAGCTATTTTCTGCCCAAGGGTCAGTTATGTACCATTTGGGATGCCACAGGTGTAGATGTTTCCGCAGTGTCTCTTGAGAAAGGGTTTTGTGAAAACGTTGCTTATATTCGTTGCTGATCGCTTTTGTACGGTCGGTTATGCCCTCTGGTAAGCCTGTACCCCATTCCAAGGCATTTACTGCCCACCGAATCCTTTTTTGGGCTTCTAGGCTGCGTTGCTGGTTTAAAACTTTGCGACGGTCAAAGGGGATGATGTTGTCTTTGGTTTTGATTATGCCCCTTATACCCGCGATCGCTTCGGCAAAGGTGTTGGCAAATGTCCCCAACAGGCGTTCTGGATAGCTGGCATAGGGGGTGTACCACTGATGCCGAATTGTACATTCTATCCAATGCCGCACTCTGGCTTCGATTTCATGCTGGTGGCGACAATATTGGATATAGCCAGGGGCGTTTGTAGCGGTCTTGAGGGCATAGTTAACTAAGTTTTCACCCTTTAAGTCAAGAAATACGATGCCGTAGCCTACGAAGATTTGTAATAAATTATTAGTCTGTCCTAGCCCTGTCCATCCTGTGGCGATGATTTCTTCCCAGTCGGCACGCCATGCCTCAACGTCGGAGGACATTTGCTTGCGATATCTTTCTCGGTTGTGACGCTTTCTGGCTTTTTTGATGGCGCGTTTGAGTCGGGTTAAATCTTGACGGACTGCGGCGCGATCGCAATAATCGAGAAAGACAGAAACATCATCGCTAATTGGTTGCAGGTCATCATCTAGCAATAACGCACCGCTTCCTGGTTGCATGGGGCAACGGATGGCATTGTAGTTGATTATGCAGTTTTCACCCCAAGCTTTGGCATTGGGGAAGATTTCGAGATGCCCTTTGCGGGGGATAAATCCTGCGTCTCTTAGGGTGTATTCTAGAGCGCAGGCTAGGTTGAAGGTGGGCTGAAGGGTGGTAAAGGTTATTATCAGGTGGTAGCCACCGCTATGACTGGACTGGATGGGGATGATATCGACTATGCCGATGTCTTCGAGGGCGGACTTGATGCGGTTGATAGATTCTAGGTTATGGTAGTCGCCGCCTGCATCGAGGTCAATTATGGCGTAACGGGTATTGGAATCAAAGCGGATGCCAACTAGCTGCTGGCTGTTTTGATGCAATTTCCACAACTGGGATGGCTGGAGGTAATAGTCGATGGTACGCCACGCTGGTTTGGAGACGAAGGCGGGTACTGGGGCGACTATCGCACCAAATGGATGCCAGAAATATTTTACGTAGCACTTGCCCACACTGTCGGCTGGCAGGTGGGGTTTGATTTTGGTTTTGGAAAAATGCGTCCGATTTGATTTAGCAAAATCGTCTGAGTTTTGTGGCAGATACATAAATGGCGTTCCTCGATGCACCAATAAAGGTCATCGGGTAGCCGCTAGTCGGCATCAAGCCTCTGTGTATGTAAAAAACTGCTGTTGGGCTTAAAAAAGCCAATTTTTCGTTGCTTGCGGTTCTTGAAAAAGTTAGCTTTCTTCTCAAAATGAAAGTAGCACAAGGGTTTCAGACCCAAATTGCAGGTTTTTACATCTATCTCGGTTTAATGCCTAGTTGGTCAACAAGAGGCTTATAGCCTAGAATGAAATCAAATTTAAAAATCTTTTTGTTTGAGGAGTTGGATAGCTCCCCAGTGTGCTGAGATGATTACCAGTCATCTCGCGGTCTTCACTCTACTAGGCTTAGGCTATAAGTCTTTGTTGAAACCAAGCACCTAGCGGACTACCCAACTTTTTTTTTGGAAGTTGCGGCACTCCCCTGACAAAAGTTGATTGAGTAAATCCGGCAATTTAATCTTTAAATCCATAGACAAAATTCCTTGGTAAATGCAGTCTTTTGCTTGTGACCATCTGACGCTGTAACCCACTCAAGCCAAACACGGAGCATTTGGCAAGTACCCAAAAAAGCACTTCTTTTGCGTGATTTACCCCCTCAGCAGACAGTCGTATAAGTACTATTGCAAGATCATGCCATATCCGCAAGAACAATGTTTGAAAACTGATCTATCTTCTCCGAAGAAAAAAACCCTTATTTAGCAAGGGTTATAGCGATAGTTCATCCGGGGATACTAGAGTTTTTATCCGGGGATACTAGAGTTTTTGTTCTAAAGCTCAAAGCTATACATGACAAGGCTTTGAAGCCAATTTTTTCAACTTTTTTCCCTAGAACTAAATTTTTTCTAGAACTAAACTAGAACAAAAACCTGCCGCTTGAAGTTGATAGTCGGCTGGTGGTCAAGACATTTTAAGCATTAATACCTAAATTTTGATATCTAAGAGGATACGGACAAAGGCGGCTTGTTGTAGGCTGAGGGGGCGATCGCCTCGTTCAACTAGTGAGATAAACTTTTGGGATACACCAAGAACGCTAGCCAGCTTTGTCTGTGGCCACCCTTTGGCAATACGCGCTTCCCTCACTTGGCTGCCAGTCAATTTAATGTCTTCTGGCGTTGTATCCTTCGCTTTAGGCTGTAATTGTTGTACCTTTGGCTTAACTTTGGATGCTATTAGTTCAGGAATAGGATGTGGGGGTTTGATGGTCAGCTTGGCATCCAGTAGTTTTTTAAAGTAGCCTTTAGGCTTTTTCTGCGTATATTCTGGTCTTAGCCATTCGGGGTATGTTTCTGGGTCAAACACAATTTGCCAGTCCAAATTAAGCAGATGCTTCAGAGCGTTATCCCAGCGCTGTTTTAGGTCGTAAGCTCTACGGAAGTCTGATAAAGCTTTATCTATTTCTGTTTTGGGCAATACAATTTCTAAAAGCTCTTCTACTTTATATTTTCCATCAAGGCGAACTCGACTATCCAATGTCAAATATATAGCCAACCTTAGCGTGAGTTCTTCATGATATGGGTCAATTTTTAAGACATTCTGGGCTAAGTAGCCAAACTGATATAAAGCTTCCCGCGATTCGGCTCCCGCTTTGTTTAAAAAGTATTTAGTCCAAGTACCAGGTTGAACAATTATTTGAACTTCATCAGGCTCTTCTATTTTTCCAGATGTATTTACCTGACCATATGGCACAATCGTGATGTTCCACATGCGACCAACAGGGGTACTAGCATTTATACCACCTTTTCTATTTCTCCCTTCTATCCATACTGTTTTAACTAATAAACAATCCAATGCAAATGCGGTTTTTGCTATTTCTAAAAGTTTTTGACATTTAGGTAAATCAGTTCGCTTATCCCAACCAATTTTTTCTATCAAATCACTGCCTTTTACAGTAAATAAGCTCTCCCAAGGTTTTTCCTGCTCCATTGTATAGGCAGCCAATATTAAATGCAGTTTGGCACTAGTAAACCCAAATTTATCGATAATCTGTTGGGCTTCATTCCAAGGAAGTAATGTTATATCACCAGGAGTACTAATATAATGCTCAATATAATTTTGGGGATTGCCTTTAGCTTTGTGTTGTGCAACTGCTATCCCTTCTTCATTTTTTTGCCACGACTCTTCTTTCTTGATTTGAGAGTTGATGCTTGAGAGCATAAGTGCTGCTGTAGGAATAGCCTCAAATGGCTGTGATTTAAATAATGAGTTTTGGTGGCTGTCTCTATAGCCTTGAAGATTGTTATTTACTATATTATAGGAATTTTGCAGATTATTTTCATCAATTTTATGTTTTCCTGAAACTATTGAAGAAATAGTTCTATGCAATACTTCATTAAAAATAGCTTCAAACAAGTCAGAATTATCTGTCGCCTCTGACGCTTCTGATGCAGATAATGTCTTTTCACATTGTAAATGTTGCGGTAATTTATCGCTTATAACTTGTCTAACATTATCTTGTATTTCCAGCAAAATAGAGGGACTTAGTTCATCTATATCATTAGGATTAACGGATTCAAAGCTATTTTGATTCATGAGATTATCATTTACAAAAAAGTGGCGAACATTTCTACCCGTTGTTTGAGCGATAGTTGGCGCAATCGGGCAAACAGGTAGATATCAGCTTCGATGCTGGTGTCAGATGCTTGGGGGCGGTAGTTCGGTTTTGCGTTCGCAAGGATGCGCCGGAGGCATTTTTCATAGCGACAACTCCTAGAAAATAATAAACCCAAGCATCTAATTGAGCTAGATGTTTTTATTTATTACCTAATATCAATTCTATGTGAGGCTGCGCTTTATTCACGTAGGGGTAATTCATGTAGCCGAAGGCTTCCCGTTCGCGCTAGCGTTGCGTAAAGCCTACGGCATAGCTACGCTTAGGGCGCAGCCTCTCGTAAAGAAGCAAAGGGTATTGCCCCAGAACCTATGTAGTTTTGGGTAAGTCCTATAGGCGCATCTTCACAAATAAATGGTATAACTTAAATCAAGTTCAAATTCTACTCAATTTATATACAAATTTTGTAGTAATTATACAAAGATGATTGTGAATTGAAAAATAATTAATAAGCCCTAGAGCAACAGTTGAGTTGAAAGTACATTTCCTTAGAGTTTGATTTGAGTGTCTCAAGAACTCAACTTAGTGCTTTCATTTAATTCCTTTTCGCAGCCGTTGCTTTTAGCTACGGTTTTGGCACGCTCAAAAAGCCTCGCTACCATTACCCCTTGTAAGTAGACGACCAGCCAAACAACTTACGCAACCGTTGAGAGGGATTAAATTTAAAAACCCAACTTCCTCGTTCTACTCTTATATAAAAAGTTCCAAAGTTCCGTAAGGAAACACTGTCTCCCTGTTTGAGGGATTCATAAATTTCTTCAAGCGTTGCATCAATGACTTCTTCCACAATGCCAGTTTCTTTGCACACTCGTTGGGACACACGGCGTACCAGTTCCTTCTTGTCGATAGACATCTTTACGTCAATTCACTCTTTAATTAAATTTGAGTCTTGATTCATTATCATTAATTTGGGAAACTTCTCTGCCAAATTTTGTCCAAAATAATAATGACACCAAAACTCAGCAATTTCCAGCAGCTTTGGAGCAGATTCAGGAATTAAACCCGAACCATATCGAGGCTCATAAGATTCTGTATATTCTCTAGCTAATTTATAAGCATAGTAGGGAAAATCCCGTTCAACAAAACAGCGAATAGCATAATCTAGTTTGAGCAGATAACCACTCTTGACAAAATGTACAGTAGTCCAATGAACATTGCGGAAATCATCTCCCTGCAACTCATCAATTTGCCTCAATAACTTCTGTAGAGATTGCTTTCCTTCATAAGTGGGAGTTTCTAGGTAGCGTTCCATCTCTGCAATGGCATCGGCAATTATGGTTTTGTGAATTTCCCATTCAGAGGGACTGAGATTACTGGGACAGGAATCATCTTCTGTTTGCCTTCGTACCACTTTTGCGAGGTAGAGAGCAAATTGTTCGGCTGCAACTTCATCCTGACAAAGGCTTTTGATGCTGGTTAATCGGGTGATAGGTAGCGCAAATATAATATTCTCGGTGCGGAGTTGTTTAGCCGCTTCAACCCACTTTTTAATTTTGGTGGCGATCGCTGCCTGGGTATTTTTCTGTTTCATGGGAATATATAAAACAATATAATTTATTCTCAAAAATCCTCAAAATTATATTCTAGATAATTATTGAGTACGATTATCACATCTCAAGACAATTACTAATAACACTGATTAGATATGACAGCATAATAACAAATTATAATTATTATAGTTGTAAAAACAGATAAAATATTATTAATTATTTCCAATCATTCCCAATAAATCAAATTGAATGACTCGATTTATTCATGACCAATTCGCCAAGGATTATCTGGAAGAATTACTAAAACCTTATGGAGAAGTACAAGCCCCCAGTCGTGTAGCAGGAGAAGTGCGAGAAATTGATGTTTTCTTTTCTCCAGCAGCACAACAAACTACCGATTTAGCAACATTAGGTTTATTAGGAAAGTTTGCGACTAATCCTGCTATCTTTGAGCCATTCCGCAATGCGGCATCTAAAGAAGAAATTTGTGATTGTCTGTTGAAATTATTAGAAGTTAGGGGTGCATTACAACGAGAAGCTAATAAAAATCAAACTCCCATTCAAGAATTAGAAATTCCCAAATTATGGATTCTCACCCCCACAGCATCCACGACGCTGTTGTCAGGATTTCGTGCAGTTCAAGGTGAAGATTGGTTGCCTGGAGTACATTTCATGGCAGACTATTTACGGACAGCCATTGTAGCCATCCATCAGTTACCACAAACCCTAGAAACACTATGGCTGAGAATCCTGGGTAGAGGAAGGGTACAAGAGCAGGCAATTAATGAGTTAAAAGCACTACCATCAAATCATCCATTCCAGAAAGCGACGCTAGAATTAGTTTACAACCTGCGCCAGAATTTGAGAGTAAATCAAAATTTAGAAGAAGATGATAGGGAGTTAATCATGCGGCTAGAACCACTTTACCAGCAAGACCGGGAACAAGCCAAACTGGAAGGAGAACGCCTTGTAGTGGAAAACTTATTACAAGTTCGTTTTGGTTCATTAGATAACAATCTTCAAGCAATTATTGAACCATTATTAGCCTTACCACCACAAGAGTTTACTCCATTACTCATGCAGTTGTCACGGGAGGAATTAATTGCTAGATTTGGCAGACAATCTTGATATTTTATTTATCAGTTATATCCCATTGTCAATTCATAATAAACCATATCGGGGATAATATCTCCGGCTTTTTATGCTATAAATTAAGGTAAATTAAACTCCAGCTACATGATGATAGGGAGTTAATTATGCGGCTAGAACCACTGTATCAACAAGACCGAGAACAAGCCAAACTGGAAGGAGAACGTCTTGTTGTCGAAAACTTATTACAAGTTCGCTTTGGTTCATTAGATAAAGAATTAAGCGCAATTATTGAATTATTATTAGCCTTACCACCACAAGAATTTACGCCATTACTCATGCAATTGTCACGGGAGGAATTGATTGCTAGATTTGGTGGACAATCTTGATATTTATTCGCCGAGATTTTCCAGAGCCGAGGCTTGGTGCATAATTTGCACTTTCAATGAATCTGCCGCAACTGCTGCTATAGTTTCCCAATCTTCTTGTGTCAGCATTACAAGAATTAGTTCGCGCAGCACCTGTCGGTTGGAAATAAACTCTTCGCCATAAAGTTCATCCCTCAGTAAAATAGCCTCGATGCGTTCTCGTACTTGAGGGGTGGGCATTCTCAACTTTTGGAGCAGGCGCTCCCGTGCTGTAGAAGTTGCAACAGAAGTCGCAGTTCCCAAATTCCAATCGTTGAGTAGCGATCGCACTTCCCGGTTAAGCGAAACCCGTAAAGTAGTTAGGCGAGTGAACAATCCGGGGTTGAGCATTAGTTGACCGATGGCAGAACCCCAGTCTAAACCAGCACCGATGTTACCTCCTACCGCATCCTCAGCTTCGATCCCCAAAAGCAACGATTCTTCATCAAACAGCAAATCCATCGGACTGGCAAATTGTTCGCTCATGAACTTATTCTGCTATTGCGTTATCTTGACCTCGAATTAGCCGAACTTCCAATCGCACTTTTTATTCCAACTAAAGCAATTTAACAAGTATTTATTAAAATAAAATACCTGGTTGATAAATTTCAACCAGGTTTAACATCATGTCACACTATTAGTGGGTGAACGAAAAAAGGTGTGGGGAAGAGCTTAGTTAGCGTACATCATACGCTAACTAAGCTCTGACTCATATAGATGTTAACTCTTATGAGAGTATGAATTATTTTTGAAATCTTGCCGCTTCTTCAACTAGGTCATTGAGTCCTAGTTCTAATGTATGAAGCACCTGGTTTAACGCTTCGATTTTTGTCCGATTTTTCATCATCTCAACTGCCTTTAAAAAAGCAGGACTACCTGCTTTACCAATATATTGATGACAACTTTTGCTACCATTTTTGGTAACAAAGATAGGTTCTCCTGATTGCCACTTGTAATACCAATAAGCGCCACCCTTACCTTTGGCGCGGTAACGAACAATCCAACAACTATTAGCAGCTACATCACTCTTAAGAAGAGTAGAGATTTCTTGGTTGATTTCTTCTCTTTTGGCTTGTAATTGTTCTATTCTATGTGCTAAATCTGAAAGATTCTGTTCTCTTGTTTTGACCACTATGTAAGTACTAACTTCAAAGGACAAGTTTTATCGTAAACTTTACGCTACCTGACTGTAATTGTAAGATTTGGATGACCAAAAATTTGACCATCGAGTTGAATTACTTAAATATGCTGCCCTTAATGCCATAACTCCTTCAACTCCAAATAAAGACCAATGCATTCCCGCTTGTTTTAATCTTTGTGTAACCACACGCCGATTGGAGCTTTCAACCACTCCCGAACCAATCATTAAACCAGCTTTTAAATAAGAGTGATAATCAATCCGACTCTGATTATTAGTTAAATAACGCTCTAAATCGGTAATAGCTCCCTTTAAATCTTTCTTCTTTTTGGGGAATTGATGACAATTTTCAATTACTGTATTCCATTGTGATTTTTTTTAGTAATTGTTGTTGAGTTTTTACCCAATCCAATTGATAGTCTTCGTTATTTGGATACGCTGCTTTCGCTACTGCCCACACATATTCCGAGAGATGAAAAAAGTCGAGAATTTCCACCGAACCTGGAAATTGTTCTGATGCCATCGACCAAATCCAATGTGCGCCATCACCAATTACTACGGTTTTTGTGGGTTTTGTACCTGCTACTTGATTATATAACTGGGATACTCTCTGAGTAAATTCTGGTCGAGATTTTAAAGTAGCTACATATTCCCGAGTACGTATAACACCTCTTTTTTTACCAACTTTTTGATGGTCTTTACTCCAGAAAATTACACCAACTTTTGCTTCTTTATATCCTTGTTTTTGATTCAAGGGAGTCATGACTCCATCAACTCCCACATATAATAAATCTGGTGGTTCCTGCTCTTGATTGGGAATTCCAAACTGTGAAGAAGTGTCTTGCTCACATCGAACCTGAAACTCTTGTGTTTGTAGTTGATTTCCTGTCTTTTCTACTTGATTAGCTAAGGTTTTTTTGTGTCAAATCTAGTCTTGTCCATTTTTGAAACAAGGAGTGAGAATTTGGAAATTCACTACTAACTCCCAAGGCACAGGCTAATTCTAATACCATTGGTAGCCATTTATCTTTTGGTAGTCCTAACTCTTCATCAACTTTGACTTTAATACCATCTGTTGTCTCATAAGCTCTACGTACAACAACCATTTCACCTAATGGAGTGTAATATCTTTTTTCTCGTTTAGTTCTCGGATGTGAGTATTCGGCTTCTTTTTCTTCAATTAAGGCTTGGAATAAGCTTTGTTGCACAAAGTTCCCTAATTTTAGCCACATATTGTAAAATTCGCCCACAAATTCTTCTAAATGGTGACACTCCGGTAAGTCCTGGAGTGTGTCATTGATGTGAGACAGAATTGATTGGTGGTTGTTCATGGGAAGTTTGGTTTTATGGCATCTCAGATATGTTAGCGGAATTTGTCCGCTAACTCCTCTCCCACACTTTTTTTCGTTCACCCACTATTAGTTGAATATCTGTTGACTGATATCAACTCTATGCCGCAGCTTCTCCAAGGTTAATTTTGACGATTTTATTTTTTTCTTGCTCGGTTTTAGGTAGAGTCAAATTCAAAATACCGTCTTTATATTCTGCCTTGACGTTGGTATTTTGAATGCGAGCAGTCAGGGGAATTACTCGTTGGAACTTGCCGTAGTAAAATTCACTTCTTGTTTTACCATTATTGTCGGTTTTAGTTTCTTCTTTACGTTCGGCAACCACTTTCACTGCATTCTCGGCGACTTCGATATCTACATCCTTAGCCTCGATTCCAGGCAGTTCCAGCTTCAGGTGTATGGCTTCTTCGGTTTCGTGCAGTTCGGCTGCTATAGCTCTAGCCAAAGTGGGTGCTGGGAAATCTTCAAATAAGGAGTCGATTTGACGTTGCAGTGCGTTCAATTCTTGCCAGGGGTTGTAGCGTACTAATACCATAACTCTCTCCAATTTGTAATTTTTTATTTACTTACTTCAGGATTTATCATTGCTTTGATTATTAGAATATGGCGAAATACAATGACTGAAAATACGGTTAATCTCACTTATAAAATTCAGGATTACCGCACCTAAAATTTGACTAAATAAAAGGTAGTAACAATACGAATTATTGGGTACGGCTTTCCCGAAAATGTCTAGCTTAAAAAGTGGGGTGATGCAGGCAGCGTGAAGCGCGATCGCCTAAGAACAACTAGTACGTTATAGATGTAAAAT
This sequence comes from Tolypothrix sp. PCC 7601, assembly GCF_025677855.1. Classification (NCBI taxonomy): domain Bacteria; kingdom Bacillati; phylum Cyanobacteriota; class Cyanophyceae; order Nostocales; family Tolypothrichaceae; genus Tolypothrix; species Tolypothrix sp. PCC 7601. Next base: position 25,698 of record NZ_CP064886.1, on the reverse strand, counting down.
ACTCTAACGGTACGAAAATTTCTCATGATTGGATGTAACGCGCCCGATGATTACCATGAACGATTCTGAGGCTGATCACCAAGAACTACAAACCCAACTCGCCCAAGCGTACCGTCAGCTACCACCACTAGAAGAAAAGATTGTCCAACTGTTCTCGGTAATTTACGAACCGATCAACAGAACTTCGTTCTTGGAATGTTTCAATTACATCGGTGCGCGCGATAAAAATTATAAGTCTTTCACTAACCCTACATTAAAGCCCTATATCGATGGATTGCTAGCAGCAGGCTTGCTGGTTCAAGAACACGGTCAAGGGCCTCAATGCCATCCGTTATTGGTAGAGATTGCTACTCGTTCGGCAGTAAAAGCCGGCTGTTTTGAATACATGGTCAAAGCAGTGCATAACAAGTTAGGAGTAAAAGCTCGTTGGCAAGATGGGCCAGTGTATTTCCAAAGGGAAAGCCAATTTATCAGGGAAGTCCGCATTGGTCTTTACAGCCACAACCTGAGTTTCATTAACAAACAGATTGAAGATTACAACAGATACAATAACAGCAAAGACAAGATATCTATAGAAAATATCTTCGAGCAGATTTGCACTAACCCATTCGATGCCGATTGGTTTCGCACCCTGCCACCAGAATTGTATGACAACTGCATATCCATCATCCTCATCAACGCCGCGCTCTTATGTTCTCCTGCTGATGAAACCTTTACCTTACTGCAAGAAGAATGCGCTACAGGAGGCGAACATTCCTCAGATTACTTGCACCTGATTTTGACAGAACAACTACTACTGCGGGGTTGTATCCAAGAAGCACAACAGAGTTTGGAGTGCATATCTGAGGATTATCAAGCGGAAGCCGCAGTATACAAGGGTTGGTTGAATTTTTTACTCGGTGATAATCAGCAAGCGATCGCAGATTACACTGCTGGTCTCAAATCCCTCAAAAAAGCCACAGGCAAGCGTCAAGTGTATTTTAGCACTATGGGCGGCTTGTTTTTTATCTTGGCACTAATCAAAGATGGTTCGCGGGACAGTCTCCAAGAAGCACTCGATTACACCAGTCTGCTGGCACGTCAGTCAGACCATTGGCTGAGGTCGATTTATGCACAGTTGAAAATCTTGCTGCAAGTCCAATTAGGCGACATCGCTCAAAAAGAATTCATCATCAGCAACCGCATTCTATTCCCTGAAGAACACAACAGCCTAGAAACCCTGTTTTTCGCTCTGTGCCATTACTGGGTAGATGCCGACAGAGCCAAAAAACACTTACCCAGGTTGTTAGAGGAATTCTACCAGCAAGCCGTGGCATCTGGTTATCACTGGTTAGCAATGGAGAGTGCAGAACTCTTGTCCCGACTCAAACCGAATAGCAGCTATGAAACCCAAGCAGAAATACTACGTGAAGATATCGGTATAGACAGCATCGTTGACGTGATGCAGCCACAAGAACCTTGGGAGATGTGCTTAAACGCACTGGCAAATCTCCAGAAGGAACCGCCAGCACCAGTAAAAGCTCAGACAGAACTGCGCTTGGCATGGTTTATTACTTTCTACCCTAGCAAATGTATCTTGCAACCACGGGAGCAAAAAGTTAACGCCAAAGGTGAGTGGAGTAAAGGCCGTCCCATAGCCATCAAGCGTCTAAGCGGAAATTTGGGTGAGCTTGATTATCTTACATCTCAGGATCTGAGGGTATGCGGCTGCATTGAAACATTTACTTCATATGATTATGGATATCGTGGCAAAGTTGAGTATACCTTCAGCGCCAAGGCAATCTCTGCGTTAATTGGACACCCTTTGGTATTTTGGGAAGATGCACCCACCACCCGTGTGGAAATCGTCAAGGGAGAACCGGAACTAATTGTCAAAAAAGGAAAACGAGATCGCTTAACTTTAGAATTTTCTCCCAAACTAGAGCCATCACAGAATATCTTCACTATTAAAGAAACCCCAACCCGCATTAAGGTAATTGAAATTACTGCCGAACACCGACGCATCGCTGAGATTATCGGTAAGGAAAACCGACTCTTAGTTCCCGCCACTGCCGAAAAGCAAGTCTTAGCCGCCATCAATGCCGTCTCTGGCATCGTCACCGTGCATTCTGACATTGGTGGCGGACTAGAGGGAGCAGAAGAAGTACCAGCCCAGACTATACCCCACATTCACCTGTTACCTGCCAACGCTGGATTGAAAGTATCCCTACTGTCTCGCCCCTTTGCCCAAGGTGGCCCCTATTACCGCCCTGGTACGGGTGGTGAGACTGTAATTGCAGAGATAGAAGGTAAACGGCTGCAAACCAGACGTAATTTGCAGGAAGAAAAACAACTTGCCAATGCCGCAATCAATGCCTGTCCTACCTTAACTCAGGCTGAAGAACAAGATAGGGAATGGCTATTAGAAGACCCAGAAGACTGTTTGGAATTACTGCTAGAACTGCAAGCATTAGGGGATACTGTAGTACTGGAATGGCCGGAAGGAGAAAAACTGCGTGTCAAGCACCAAGCCGACTTGAAAGATTTCCAAATGTCCATTCAACGCCAGCAAGATTGGTTTGCAGCTACTGGCGAGTTGAAACTGGATAAAGACCTAGTGCTGGATATGCAGCAACTTTTAGAACTCTTGGATAAAACCCCCAGTCGTTTTATCCCCCTGGGAGATGGTCAATTCTTGGCTTTAACCCAAGCTTTTCGCAAACGCCTTGATGAATTGCGATCGTTTTCAGAAAAGCACAGTAAAGGTATCCGCTTTCATCCCTTAGCAACATTAGGCTTAGAGGATTTTGTTGATGAGGTGGGTAAGGTGAAAGCCGATAAACATTGGAAGGCACATATCCAGCGGTTGAAGGAAGTACAAAGCTTGCAACCGGAACTCCCTTCTACCTTCCAAGCAGAACTGCGCGACTACCAAATGGAAGGATTCAACTGGATGGCGCGGCTGGCACATTGGGGTGTGGGAGCCTGCTTGGCAGACCAAATGGGACTCGGTAAGACCGTGCAGGCATTGGCTGTTATCTTGATACGTGCCCATGAGGGGCCAACCCTAATTATTGCCCCAACTTCCGTGTGCATGAATTGGGTGAGTGAAGCCCAGAAGTTCGCTCCTACTCTTAATATTGTGCAATTTGGAGGCGCTAACCGCCAAAATCTACTATCTGCCTTACAACCCTTTGATATGCTGGTGTGCAGCTATGGTCTGTTGCAGCAGGAAGAAGTATCGCAAATGCTTTCCCAAGTACAGTGGCAAACAATTGTGCTGGATGAAGCCCAGGCAATCAAAAATATGACCACCAAACGTTCCCAGGCTGCAATGAATCTCAAAGGTAGTTTTAAACTAATTACCACTGGGACTCCGATTGAGAACCACCTTGGCGAATTGTGGAATTTGTTCCGCTTTATCAATCCTGGGCTACTAGGTTCCTTTGAAAGCTTCAATCAACGCTTTGCTATTCCGATTGAGAAATTTCAGGATAAACTTGTACGCAACAAACTCAAAAAACTCATTCAACCATTTCTGTTGCGTCGCCTGAAAAATCAAGTACTGGAAGAATTACCCTCTCGTACCGAAATTCTGTTGCACGTAGAGTTGAGTCGGGAGGAAATGGCGTTCTATGAAGCGTTGCGCCGTGAGGCAATATCCAAACTGACTGACAGTGATGCAACTGCTGGGCACAAACACCTGCAAGTGCTAGCAGAAATTATGAGACTGCGGCGGGCTTGCTGTAATCCCAGTCTCGTTATGCCTGATACTGAACTATCCAGCGCGAAACTGCAACTTTTTGCTGAGGTGCTGGGAGATTTACTGGAGAATCGTCATAAGGCCCTGGTGTTTAGTCAGTTTGTTGACCATTTACACATCATCCGCAATTATCTGGATAAGCAAGGTATTAATTATCAATATTTAGATGGCAGTACCCCCGCTCCAGAGCGCAAAAAACGGGTGGATGCTTTCCAGGCTGGGTCAGGTGATGTATTTTTGATTAGCCTGAAAGCGGGGGGTACAGGACTTAACCTTACTGCCGCAGATTACGTTATCCACATGGACCCTTGGTGGAATCCTGCCGTAGAAGACCAAGCCTCAGACCGCGCCCATCGCATTGGGCAACAACGCCCGGTGACTATCTATCGCTTAGTAGCAAAAGATACTATTGAAGATAAGATTGTGGATTTGCATCACCACAAGCGAGATTTAGCAGATAGCTTGCTCGAAGGTACTGATATTAGTGGCAAGATATCCACAGAGGCGTTACTGGAGTTGATTGGCGTATAACTGAGAGTTGGTTGTAGGAGAAGACAACAGATTATTCGATCAAGTGCGATGGGCTACGCCTCGCCGGAGGCGATCGCATGAAGGCATGGGCGCGAGAGTGCGTAGACGCGTTCGCTAGTGCGTCTCGTAAAGCCTACGGCATAGCTACGCTTAGGGCGCAGCCTCTCGTTCGCTGAAAGCGTCTCGTAGAGAAGACATCGCTTCTTCCCCCTTCAAACCCAAAATTGACCCGATCGCCTGACTAAGATATGTCGATATGTAACAATATTACAACAGTTGGATATGATTAATACTCAGTAAATTCCGGTGACACGCCATAACTTTTAAAATCAGCTTGTCGATATCGAAATTGATATCAAATGGCTGAACAAAAGTCCCCACCCAGCGAGATGATCCGCGTGCCTGTCCCACTAATTGGGATAGTTCGGCAACTATCCAAGCTACATCGGCAGGGGCATACAATTGCCTTGCTGCAAGCATTAGAGGAGTTAGTAGCAACATTTGATAGCAATATTGATATCGATTTAGCTGGCAGCAAACAAGTTTTACAATTGCAGGAGAAGTTGGAGGAATTGGAGTCCCATCTTGCTGATAGAGATAAGTCGGTGGAAACCAAGCTCGAAGCAATGACCAAAAAACTGGAGTTAATCGAACGGGCTATTTTATCAACTCGATACAACAGTCAACCTAAACAAAGAAGACAATCATACCCATACCAACAAACACAAGTTGAATTACAACCCAGGACAAACGAAAGTCTTGCCCCAAGACTTGGTGTTACCCCCCAAAGCTTGATTGCAGAAAGAGAAAAACTCAGTAGCAAAGAATTTCTTAGCTATACACGCAACCGCGATCCAATGAGCGTGGGTTGGGAATGGAATCCTTCGGACGGACTATACCACCCCCAACGGTAGAGAATATATCTACTCAATAATTATAAAGAAATGCAAACAAACACTTGACTTTAAGTATAAGCGATGGGTATTACGTGGGATGATTGTTTACTAGAAGCCTAGTTCTGATAAATTAATGCGTCCAGGGGTAGTCAAGACACTGGTTTTAACGGAGCCATTACCGCTGACTGCTCATCCAGCAGCGGTGTACTTGGATAGTCTTGCATCTGGGTCGAGACCAACTATGGAACAAGCCCTCAATGCGATCGCGGCTTTGTTGACTAACGACAAATGTGATTACATGACTCTCAACTGGGCATCGCTGCGTTATCAACATACTGCTGCTGTCAGGTCTGCTTTGATGAAAAAACACGCCCCGGCAACGGCAAATAAGATGTTGTGTGCTTTAAGGAGGGTACTCACTGAAGCGTTTAAGTTAGATTTGATGGCTGCAACTGACTACCAGAAAGCAGTAGATTTACCGTCTATAAAGGCAAAAAAAAGACTTAGGGGTAGGGCGCTAAAACTTGATGAAATTACAGCGCTAATGGGGATTTGTCAAGCTGACAAGTCGCCTGTGGGGGTAAGGGATGCGGCGTTAATTGCGATCCTGCGGTGTGGGTTGCGACGGGCTGAGGTAGTTGCCCTGCATTTGAAAGATGTAGATTTAGCTACCGGAGCGTTGGAGATTATTGGTAGTAAGAATGAAACTGACCGCACGGTGTATATGCCGGCCCGTGCTATTGCAGCGGTGGAAGAGTGGTTGAAACTCCGCACACGCAAACCGGGACCGCTACTATTACCCATCCGCAAGGGGGGAGAGTTGCAATGGCGAAGGATGACTCCCCAGGCAATATTAATGATTGTGCGAAAACGGGCGGAGTCGGCTGGGGTTGAGAGATTTAGTCCCCATGATTTTAGAAGGACGTTTTGTTCTGACTTGTTGGATGCGGGGGTTGATATCGTTACGGTGCAGAAATTAGCCGGACACGCTTCTCCTGTAACCACGGGGAAGTATGACCGACGGGGTGAGGAGACTAAGCGTAAAGCGATGGAGAAATTGGATATTGGTTATACGCAACCGCGCTCTCCAGACTGAAAGTATGAGCGTGGAATCATATACCCTTTAAAAATTTTAAGTAATAATTAAGACAGGCTATTTGCTTTCTGACGTAAAACCGTGGTTTTAGATAGGTGTCTCAGGTTACATGGCTAAGAACTGGTTAATTTTAGGTTTACTTAGCTTCAGTGTTGGCTTTGGTATAAGTCTGACGCTAGATAGGGATATTAAACGCGCAGCTATAACCGGACTGATTGCCTTACCTGCTACAGCCACAGGAGTTTTAGCTACAGAACAATGGCGCAAGCAGCAATTGAGTCATCAATTGTCATCTTTGCAACAAAATATTACAGAACTTGAGAAACAAACTGAGATTCTCAAGCTGGAAGAAGGTAATTTACAAAAAGCGATTTCTACTGCTACTGAAAATAAAAAACAGATAGAAGCGGCTCTCAGTTCTTTGCAAACAGAGCAGTATCAATTCCAGACTCAAGTTGCAGCACAACAAAACCAGAAACAAGAATTTGAGCAAATATTTACTACTCTTGAAAGTCAAAAACAGCAGTTAGAAACTGAATCTAATTTTTTACAAAGGCAACTTCAGGATTTAAGAAACCAAGAAACAGAACTTAATTCAGCAATAGCAAAAATTTCGGATGATCGACAAAATATACAAAGCCTTATTAAGTCTCATAGAGTCGCTCTGGATGAATTACAAAAACAAATAGCATTTCAAGAAAATTACCGTTACGAGCTTAGTTATAACCTCACAATTTTAGAACAGAATAAGCAGCAAATAGAAAATGAAATAGCTAAACTAAAAAACCAAATTCATCCTTTAAAGCAAGATTTAGCTGCACTGAATTCGGCCATTATAGTAGTAAAAAATAATTATGAAAAATTACAACATGATTTAAGTAATTTACAAACGGAGCTTCACCAATTACAACAGCAAATTTTCAATCAACAGCAGCGAAAAGACCAGTTAAGTCAAGAACTGGGCGTAATGGCTGCGGAAAAAGAGCGTCTTCAAGTAGAAATATCTCAGCTTCAAGATGCACGCAAACAAGCTGAAGAAAATAAGCAAGCTTCAATTAGGGATACTAAAAGTGAATTATCAACAAAATTACCTCTCAAGGTAAATGAAGCTACTTCTTCATACCAGGCATCAAATAAAAATTACCAAAAGCCAAGAGTAAGATTAGGCTCTAACTTCAGAAATTCTCAATATACTAAAAACATTTGGGAAGAGCAAATATTACCACACTGGGCACACCGCAATCGTCCAGTTGGACATAGATTTCTTGGTAGTATTCGTATTAAACGCCAAGCTAGTGAGCAAATACTTGATATTGTTGGTCAAAACTTGCAGCAGTTTGACAGAATTACATACGATTCACTGCAAAGTGAATTTTATGAATTAGAGCAAAACTGGCTCAAAATTTTGACTTGCGCTCTTTCTGAATATGCTTACTATTATTCCAATGAAAGATTTTGGCAAGGTTTCTGCGAACGCTTAGATATTAATCACAATCAGAGAGTGGAAATAGCTCTGCGTCGAATTGTAGATGAAGGAATCGATTTACTAGGTTTAATTAGGGCAAATGGTGGATATAAGTACATTTCAACATTATGGTTGCAAAGTGGCGTTCCAGAACAAAATCTGGGTCATTTTGCTCAATTAGTTCAAGAAATAGCTGATGAATATGGTTGGTGGCAAATAGCTCATACTCCTGCTGAGGATTTATCACAAGTATTATTGGATTTATGCCAAGAAAAACATCCGCAATGGGGGACGCTGGTTAATTTTCTTAAAGCCAGCTATGCTGAGGACAAAGAAACTGAACCAATTTCTGGACAACTACTTCAAGGTATTGCTCTAATTGCACAAGAATTAGAAAGGCAAAATGCTTCTCCTCAAGTGTTAGAGGATGATAATGAACGAGAGGAACTATTAGGTAATTATTATTTACCGCAAAATTTTTTCTTGCGAAACTGGAATGCTTTAATTCAGGTTTTAACGCCAAAACCAGGTTCAAGCCGCAGTCAAAATCTTATTACCAGGCGTATTAAACCTCTGTCAATGAGCTTAGATATTGCTGATACTTTAAACACACAATTACTATTACCTGAGCAAGCTTTGTGGAAGCCAGAATGGCGAAATTTACGAGGAACATATTGCCAGATTCCACAAGCCGATTGGGAGGATACAATTCCTACAAATGGAGATTTAATAATTCCAGAACTAGTAATTGAAGTTAATCAAGCATTGGACAAATGGAATTGTCAACTGCTAGACCACAACAATAAGGAGTTGATGGAATGGCAATATCACGGTATTAACAGTAATTTGCCATGTTTGTTATTTAATGCTGTTACGGGAGAGCATTTACCTTTACAAAATCAAAATCCCGTAATTATTGGTTTAGAAGAAATAATTTTCTTCACTCCTAATGATATTCAGCCAGAATTTGCTGACGGGATTGAGGTTTTAGATAGCTATATTCCGTCTAGCATTAGAGGATGGCGAGGTCGTCTAATTAGGTTAACAAAACCAGAATCTTCAATTTTGTTAACCATAGCAAATAGCCAATCACAGATTATTAATTGGAAATTATTAACGGATGATGAACCAATCTTAACTGGATTACGGTTTTATACAATGATAATGAAAAGATACCTTACCAATTACAAGCTAATGCATCAGGAGTTTTAGAAATTCGTTTAGCTTCATTATATGATTTACTACCTGAGTCTAATTGGTATGCCCTAGATTATCAGCGTTTGGGCTACGAATCACAGCGACTTATTGAGATGCAAACTGTAGTACAAAATATCAGTTGGACTGGGACAAAAGACGCAATTAATATATTTGGGTTATTACCTGACAAATTTTACTCTTTATTCTGTTGGAACTTACTTTTACCTGACAGTAAGCCAGTAGAAATTCAAGTACCCTTGCTTCAAAAAGGTTCAAATAAGATTGAGGTTCCTCTCAATTTATCAACCGGAATCTACCATATTCAACTAATTTGGGGACAGCAGTTACCAGAAAACCTTGGTTGGTGGTGTGGCAGTAGTAGATATGACTTGCCCCAAGCTACAGAAGAAGATGAAGTTAGAGAAAATTACTGCTATACAATTTTGGGTAATAGTGAGTCAAAAGAGGCATTAATAGCTGCGGTTAGACAACTAAATTTGGATTTTGATATCAAACAACTGCAAGCTGGCATTTCTAGTTTAGAAAGTCATCAATATTATTTTCCTGAGTGGTTAGATGCACATTCTTTACTCGACAAACTCAAAGGTCTGTTGGACTTTTTAAGTCCAGAATCTGTGCCAAAAGAAAATAATCTTATTATGCCAATTATGCCAACTGCTGATTCCGACAAATTTCCAACTCCAATTGTCAAGACGGTTGAGCATGGTAATTGGTATTTAGTAACTGTTCGTTCCAAGAAACGTGAAGTTTTTTTGAAATATCTGGAATTATCAATCAAACAAAATCAATTGCAAGATTTAATTTTGAAAATAGAGATTCCACAAGATTCAGTTTACGAAGATTTAGTTTTACTAAACATCAGTAATTTCAAGACTGCATCCACCCATCTGCAAAAAATTGAAAATTTTCAAAGTATTGAACGCAAACCATTGAATCCAGAACAGGTTACTAGAATGCTGGGAGTAAGATGATGTGGTTTGAACAAATTACATTGCTGCTAAGTAACCATAGAAATTCCAGCAATCCTGCTGTAGCAACGACGTTAACTAAACATCAAATTATCTCTCTACTGCGTTCAACTTTAGAGCCTAATCAGTCACAAGAGCAATTACAAACTGAAATTCAAGAAGCATTGAGAGAATTACAAGCAGAAGGTGAAATTTATGCAGGAGTACGAAATAGCTATTGTATAGCACCACCAACGGTATTGGCTTTAAATCGAGATAACTTGACAGGGTTACGATTTAGGGGCGATCGTGCATATCTTTCTTTAGCACATCAAGTGTTAAAAACTGAGCAAAATAACGATGAGCTATCAATCCGTCCAAAAGTACATGGCTTTAATCAAATAAGAAACCGCCTTAATCAAGTAGAAATTCGCTTCTTGATTGTTGCTGATAGTGTTGAGTATTTACCTAGACCTTGCCAACCTTCTAAGGGAATTTTACGTTCTCCGTGGCAAGAAAACCCATTTTTGATTAATGATAAGAAAGGTAAAGACATTATTTCTCAATATGTACCTCGTCGTGATACTCCACAGAAAAATCGTTGGCTGACTGTAAATTACCAGCAATTACAAGATAAAACATTACTACAGCTTTCTACTGGTGAATATCTCTGGTTTCAGGAGCGAACTTTTTATGAGTTAGAACCAGATACAGCAATACTGGCAATGTTTTACCAAGATAGCCAAACAGGATTTCCTTTAAAAATTCAGTGGGATAAACCGCAGGGTAAATTAAATCTCCAAGGTACAGTTTTACCAAGTGCTTATGCTCAATTACTTTGGCGATTATCCAAACCCGATAACGAGAGTTATAGAAATCGGTTAATTCAATCAATTAATCACCCCATTGTAGAAACTATTTTTCAAAACTTAGGATGTCTTTTAGTATGATGAAAAACAGTAACTATCTCGACCCGATTGCAGCAGTTGAGCAACCTCGTCAAGATTTTATTCGTTACTTGCTGACAGCCTATCCGCTACGCGATCCTCATCTACGCTACGCTTTAAAATATCAACTAGAACAGCGAGGAAATATTTGGCAGGAGCCATATTTAGAAGGCTCCCAACCCTATCAACCGGGAAAAAGTGTTGCACAGTTGGTAAATCAGGGTGTTTTGCATCCTCAAATGGCTAGCTTATTTACACCTAGCAATCGTCCGCTTTACGAACATCAAGAAAAAGCAGTTAAAGCAGTTATACAAAAACAACAAAATATCGTTGTCGCTACAGGTACAGGTTCAGGAAAAACAGAATGTTTCCTGTTACCAATGTTAGATACGCTACTCAAGGAAGAAGATAATTTATTAATTCATGGGGTACGAGCTTTAATTTTATATCCCATGAATGCTTTAGTTAATGACCAAGTTAAACGTTTGCGTAAGTTACTTTGTCGTCAAGATGAAATTAGAATTAAATTTGGATTTTATACCAGTCGAACTGAAACGAAAAAAGAAAAAGCTATCGAAGCTTTAGCAGCAGAATTTTCTGCTTATGAATCTAAGGAACTTAAAGAGTTATTTGCTGAAAATGAACTTAGAGAGTTATTCACCGAAGAGGAACTAGGAAATTTAGACAGTATTCGTGAAAGATTAGTTGAAGAAGCACTGCATAAAACACAACAAATTCAATGCCTTTCCCGCGAGGAAATCTGGAATGAGCCGCCACACATCTTAATTACAAACTACTCCATGCTGGAGCATATGTTAATTCGTCCTGTCGAGCGAAATAAAATTTTCGCTGCTTCAGCATCAACTTTCAAAATGTTAATTGTGGATGAAGCTCATACTTATAATGGCTCTACTGGTAGCGAAGTTTCTATGCTTCTTGAGCGCTTGAAAGTTGCAGTAGGTATTAAGAAGCCAGGACATATCCGCTGCATTGCAACTAGTGCTAGCTTAGGGGATGCTTCAGTTGATAACCAAGTATTGGAATTTGCAGAAAAATTTTTCGGTGAATCTTTTGCAGAGGTAATTAGAGGTAGTCGCCGCGATGCTGTAGATAGATTAGGCGAACCTTATACATTACCAGAAAATTTTACTGGTGAAGATATTTTAGGATATTTAAGTATTTTAGAATTACCTAACTTTGATGATGATTTAAATAAATGGCTAGACCAGCTTCGTGGGATTGTACCAGAAGAACAATTACAAATAGCAACTTCCCAAGCTAATGGAGATGTTCACAAATTTCTCTGGTTTGCACTGAAGCAACATCCAATAGTACATCGCTTAATTAATATTCTTAGCCGCAAGCCTCAACCTTGGGAACAAATTACACAATCAGCAGAACTTTGGGGAGTAAATTTACCCATCAATCCAGATGGAACTATTAATGATACTGATGCCAAAATCGCTTTTGCTCGTTTGCTGCAATTAGGTACTTTAGCGCGAGAAAATCCTGAATATTTACCTTTACTGCCAGTTAGACTCCATCTTCTGTTTCGGAGTTTAGAAGGAATTTATGCTTGTATAAATCATGAATGCTCTAGTGCACTCTCTGACCCAAATTATCCAGAAAAAACACTTAAATACGGTCGTCTTTACCTCAACGAAAAGATGACTTGTGATGATTGTGGCTCTCCTGTATTAGAGTTAGCTAGTTGTTATCAATGCGGTGAAGCTTATTCTTTATTGCAGTGGGATAGTAAATCAAATAAAATACAACCTCCTCCCAAAAGCCTGCAATTTTTAAGAGATAACCCTAATATTTATACCGTCACTCCTAACACGATAGAGAACGTTACAGAAGAAGAGGAAGATGGCGAAGAGGAACAAGAAAATACAGATAAATTACCAGCTACTTTTCTAATTAGCCAGCGTCATGGCTGGATTGGTACTCCTTCCTCTGAACCTTTTACTCCACAAGTTAAGGTCAAGAAGAAAAGCGAATTTCGTCTAGCATGGTATCGTCAAAAAAATAATAATAGTAATCAAAAAGATGATAATCTAGAAGGCTCTTATTTACAACAATGTGCTGCTTGTGGAGCAAAACCATTACGCTCTGAAGCTATAAGGTTATTTATAGCTTATACTGACGCTCCTTTAGTGGCGATGATTGATAGCCTTTTTGAATTGTTGCCAGAGGCAGAAAAAGTACGAGAAGATGCCTCCAAACGCAAACTTTTAAGTTTCTCTGATGGGCGACAGGATGCTGCATTTTTTGGCTCCGACTATCAACGAAACCACACAGAAATCCTATATAGACAATTTGTTTGGCAAGCATTTCAAGATGTCAAAAATCATCAAGGAATCACATCTGTAAATCAACTTATTAATCGCTTAAAAGAAATATTCTTGGAAACTTCTATCCCTCATCCAGATAGAAAATCTGAGTATAATTATCTCAGCTACAGACCTGACGATCCAAACGAAGAAAAACTCAAAAATAGATTTGACTGCGAACCAATGGCACTGGCTCGTGCTAAAGAGTTATTGCTTTGGGAATTTGCAATTCGTTTTTCGCGACGTACATCATTAGAAGCATTAGCATTATTGGCTTGTCATATTCAAATAGAAGATGAACGTTTAATTAACTCTGTAGCAGAAAGATTTAGCATTTCTTCTCTAGAAGCTCAAATATTTCTCACTGTTTTTACTGACATTATTCGTCGTAATGGCATCGTTAGTATTGAAAGAGCATCTCAATATTTTCCAGAAATTGGAGGGGTTCCGGGTGCTAGAGACTCGATGTTAGACTCTCAAGGACGTTCACAAAATTATTTATTTTTGGAAAAACCGCCTGGAGAATCTAAAAAATACAAAGACTCTCTTACTATCTTGCCAAAATTTAAGAAAACAGGGGAAAAAAGTAAAGGGCAAAACCGCTTAGGCTGGTACTATTCAATTATATTTAGTGAACAATTACCTACACAGGAAGATTTTACTTGGCTGTATGAAATATTAAAATCATCCGGCATACTTGTTCAATCTCAAAAAGGATATCAACTCAACTGGAATCTGCTCAATTTAACAGAAACACAGCAAGACTGGTATAAATGTAATTGTTGCCAACAAATTATCCACGTCCCAGGTTTATCACAATTAGATAAATCTCAAGCTACTCTTAATTTGTTTGGATGTCCAACATTCAAATGTCCTGGTACACTCCAAGCGTATACTTGCGAGAAAATTGCACAGGCAACAAACGAGAATTATCAACAGTATCGTATCAAAAATAATCTACCCTTACCACTGCGATCGCAAGAGCATACCGCGCAATTAGGAGTTGGCGAACTCGAAAAACGTGAAAACCGTTTTCGTCGCGGTCAAATTAATATGCTCAGTTGCTCGACAACTTTGGAAATGGGGGTGGATATTGGCGAACTACAAGCTGTAGTTTTGCGAAACTTTCCACCTTACGTCAGCAACTACCAACAACGCGCAGGACGCGCTGGAAGACGGACGGATGGAGTTGCTATTACTTTAATGTACGGTCAACGTCGCCCCCACGACCGCTTTTATTTTGAACAACCTGAACAATTAATTGCGGGTAATAATCAAATCCCAAAACTGGATGCTGGTAATTTACAAATTCAACAGCGTCATATTCGCGCTGAGTTATTAGCTGAGTTTTTAAAAAATAAAGAAAAAGGAGCAGAGCAAGTAACAATTGCCGAATTCTTTAGTTTACCACTAGAAGATTTTTGTGCTGCTCTTAATTTCACGCCACCAGCAAATGCAACGGTTTGCGAACTACAGGAGTGGTTACATAGCGATGCTGCTAATTCTATTGCTCAATCATGGATAAATCGACTTAAAATTTCAGGTAGTGTAATTGAGATACTTAATCAATTTATTGAAGCTATCTCCATTTTTCAGAGAGAACAGTTAGCAGATTGGAATAATTTAGTTCCGTTACTGATAGCTATTCGAGAAGATATTAATACAGAAAAAGACCGCACAAAACGTAAGGGATTAGAAAAGCGTCGTGACGGCATTGAAGCAGAATTAGAAAAAATATCCAAACGCCGATTGCATGATGAATTAGTACAAGCAAGCGTATTACCTATTTATGGGTTCCCAATAGATGTAGTTCGCTTACTTACTGGGGAAAGTAATGAATATAAATCATCACAAGGAAGACACAGACTTGAGCGCGATCGTCGTCTTGCGTTGGGTGAATATGCTCCCGGTCAAGATATTGTAGTCGATGACAGAGTATATGAAAGTGTTGCTATTCTTAGACCCAATGATTTAGAACAAAAATATTATTGGGTTTGCAAAAATTGTAATAATTTTAAAGCTTCAAATCAAGAAGAACCTGTAGACGAATGTTCTGTATGTGGTTGGATACCTAACCCTCCTTCTGCTGCTAAAATGAAACCTTATAAAGTACCGAAAGCATTTACTACAGATTGGACAACTGAACCAAGAGTCACACCTCATACTAAACCACTACGCCAACCAACATCACAGGTATTTTTAGCCAAGGATGGAGAAAATCCAGAAGCTTATAAATCTGATTTCTACAAATTAATTGTGAGCCAAGGCGGTACATTTTTCTTAGCAAATCAAGGAATTTTGGGGAAAGGTAGAGGCTTTACTAAAGAAGGGTTTGCTATCTGTCAAAGTTGCGGTAGGGACTTGAGCGAGTTAGTACAAAAACAACGTGCCACCAACAGCACAAAAAAACGCGGTACAAAACAGACTACAAACTCGAAATTATCATTACCTGCTCATAAACATCCAATTACAGGTAGAGATTGTTCAGGAAGTGGATTCCCACCTATTCATTTAGGTCATGAATTTCGTAGTGATTTACTAAAAATTCAATTTGAATCTGAAACAAAGCCGATACTACTATTTGGTGGAGTCATTAACTATGGTGATGATATAACAGTTTCTTCTATGTCTGAAAATTCCAGCCAAGGTACTGATGGTATGGGATTTTGGCGCTCATTAACATATGCACTATTGGCTGCTGCGGCTCAAGTAATTGATGTACCTCGCACTGAATTAGACGGTTTATTTAGACCCTTACAAAACAGACTTGCAGAGATAATTATTTATGACAATGTTCCTGGAGGTGCAGGTTATAGCAAACGTATTGCTGAGCGCTTTGCTGATGTCTTAAAAAAAGCTTGGGAACTTGCTACATCTTGTAGTTGTGACATCAGTTGTTACGATTGTCTCAGAACTTACTCCAATCAGCCATTTCATGCAGAATTAAACCGTCATGAAGTAGCAAAATTCCTGAAAGATTTAGTTGTTAAACCAGACCCAGAACTACAAAATTTTGCTCCTGATGCTAGCAAAGTTAAAGTATCTCAAATAGCAGAACGTCTGCCAGCAATTTGTCGAATGGCTGCGGGAGTAACTATTATTTACTTGCCAAGCCTAGTGGATACGTTTAATTTAAATAACGGTTCGCCACTACTTTGGTTAAAGCTATTAACAGACGCAGTTTACTCTGTAAGGCAACGTAGTGATGTAGCATTGGAATTAATTTTAAATCAATTACCAGAAGTAAATCGGGCTGTCACCGAATCAGAAAGGAGAAATTTACAAGTATTGCGAAAACGCTTGCAACAATGGATAGACCAAGATTTGCTACGAATTTACCAAACTACTAATAATGTATTGCCAATTTTATGTTTTAATTCTCAACAACAAAATCGAATCGCCTTACAACTAAATCAATCCAAAGATAACGGAAAGTGGGAGTGGTTTCAGACTAGAAGTTTAGAGGGAGTAGATACTGTTTTTAAATCTCTACAAAACTTGCGCTCTCAAGCTAGACTTGTCAAAGCCAGCGACTTGGAAGACCCTGATAATTTAGTTATCTTTCCAGAGAAAAACTGGGGTACTTTAACATTGTCACAATTACAACAAAAATTAGAATTGAATCGTGTTTTTTCAGGTAGCACAATAAGTAAAATTGTATATCAAGACCGCTACCTAAATGGTCAAGGGGCAACATTATTAGTTAACCTTTTGCAAGGTTATAATTTTGATACCAATTCCTCGGTGACGATTAGAGTTTTACAAAATTCGCAAGTAGAGTCAGCACGAGAGAGAAAAGCTGACTTGGAAGCAGCACTCGATGAACTGGAAAAAATAGGAGTTTCGACAAAGGTTAATGTTCAACCAATGCATCAACGCTCCTATTTTCCTCATGCACGAGAACTAGAAGTGCAACGACAAGACGGACAAAGATACAAAATTATTTTTGATAAAGGAATGGACTTTGTAGAGCAAAAAACAGGGGGCGTATATTGTGTTACAGAACCTACATATGTTGTTATCAGTAGGTGTGGGTAAGCGTATAGGCTATTTGGTAAGTTGAGCGTGGCACTTGACAGTTTATTTTTGGCATAAATTATGGATAAAACGCTTATCTGGTTGTGCTTGTTGTTGCCACAACTGCTTGAATTGTTGGCAAAAGTCATCTATATCACAAAATAAGTCATGTCTAATTGAGACTCAAAATCCACCATGACTGATTAGTGTTAGCGAACGCGAGTGCGTGCGCCTGTGGCGTTTAGCTTCTCCACAGGAGGCTCGCTTACTTCATGATTGAACCCTCAAGCTATTACCAAGGTCAAATCACCCGTCGAACTCACCTCACCTTACTTGATAATTTTGTATTGGGTCGCACTCGCAGCTACAATCATTGGTATTGGGGGCTTTACTGTATCCTCATTAAAAGCGGATAACGTTATCCGCGCTCATTATAATTATCCCCACATAACAAAAAAATCTCAATAATTATCCCCACATAATAAAAAATTCTCAACCAACTATCGTGACTAAAACTCGCATCATTACGTTATTCAACCAGTCAGGGGGCGTTGCCAAAACAACTTTGACGCACAATCTGGGCTACCATCTCGCAGCCAACAAGCACCGCGTTCTACTCGTGGACATGGACCCACAGGCATCTTTAACCAACTTCTTGGGTGTAGACCCTGAAGAACTAGAAAAAACTGTCTATAACGCGATAATTGATGAAGAACCATTATTTGTCTACCCTGAAAAAATCCAGGGTATGGCACTGGCACCCACCAATATCAATTTAAGTGCCGCCGAACTCCTCCTACCAGCTGCCACCGCACGTGAATATCGCCTCCATGAAGCCCTTGCCCCCATCCGCGATGATTACGACTTTATCCTCATTGATTGTCCCCCGTCCCTTGGCATTTTAAGTATCCTCAGTTTGACTGCTGCTACCCACATTCTCGTACCTATTCAGTGTCAATTTAAATCCTTCCTGGGTACTGACCTACTGCTTGATACTGTCGCCAGGGTTAAAAAAAAGCTCAACAAAGGACTACAAATTGCTGGGTTTATTCCCACAATGCTCGATAGCCGCACCGCACAAGAAACCCGCACTCTCCAAGCTGTGGAAGAACAACTTTCCCAAATTGGTACGATATATCCTCCTATCCCCAAATCTATCGCCTTTGCGGATGCCTCCGAGCGCAGAATGCCGTTGGGAATGTATGATAAGAAACACCCCGCAGTCAAAATCCTAAATAAGATTGCCAAAGAGTTAGACAAATTAAAAGTGGAGTCGTCGGGCTAAACCCACAGGTCTGCCACACTTACTAGGAGGTTCTGTGAGTAAAAAAGACGCAGCGTACACCGCAAAACTCAAACACGCTAACCCAATAGATTTAATGTTTGGCGGTAGCGAAGATGAACCCGCAACGCCATCTAACAAATTAACCAGCACAATTCCCATCCAGGAAATTAAATTACCGCCCACCCAACCCAGGCGTTATTTTGACCCCAAAAAGTTGGAAGAACTTTCGCTATCTATTAAAGAGCTAGGCATCCTCGAACCATTAATCGTGCGCTCTCAACCAGATGGAAGTTACGAACTCATTGCGGGCGAGCGTCGTTTCAAAGCAGCTATTATGGCCGGGTTGGAGGAAGTGCCTGTTGTCATCAAGGAAATGGACGACGACACGGTTAAGCAGGTGCAATTAATTGAAAACCTCCAGCGTGAAGATTTGAATGCGTATGAGGAAACAATCGGAATTTTGGAGTTACTGGCACTGCGCCTGAATTCAACCCAGGATGAGGTAATTAGCCTGCTCAACCGTATGGAAAAAGCCAACCGAAAACAAGCGGATAACGTTATCCGCCAAAAAGAAAAGAAGGAAAGCAAAACCCTTGATGATGTTATCCATCCTTCAGATGATAAAAAAGCGGATAACGTTATCCGCCAACAAGAAAAGGAGGAAGGAGAGAACGCGGATAATGTTATCCGCCAAAACAGAAATAAAAAAGCGGATAACCTAATCGCAAGAGAAGATATTGCCATAATCGAGGGCGTATTTTCTTCTGTTGGCAGGCTTTCAGCCGAATCCTTCCGTACTAATCGCCTGCCATTACTCAATCTCCCTGAAGATATTAAAGAGGCACTGCAAAAGGGGTCAATTGAGTACACCAAAGCGCGTGCGATCGCTAAAGTGAAGGAGGATGTAAAACGCGCTCCTTTACTGCAAGCAGCAATCAAAGAGAATTTATCACTTACAGAAATCCAACAGAGGATACGAGATATCTTCGCTCAGGAGAAAGCAGACACTACCCCATCACTTAAAACCCAGTACAAGGAATTAAGCAAACAACTTGGTTCATCCAAAGTCTGGGATAACCCGAAGAAAAAGAAAGCGTTGGAGAAATTGCTCAATCAAATTAAAGTACTCTTGGATGAAGAACAAGCCATTACAAAAACTTAAATTTCCGACTCCCATAACTTGTAGTCTTGTCATATGTATGACAAAGTTCGATTAAGTACCTAACCGTTGCTGCATGATTTGTTGTGCCAGTTCATAGTCACGCCCAACGAGGTAGGAAAAATGATAGTAGGAGGCAACATAGAAGTCACAGTCATGATTCTGATAGCGATCGGCAACGGCGAGAAATCCGTAGCGGGCATCACTTATATCAGAGAACCAAGTACTGTGGTAGGTATCAAATAAAAATAACGTCAGCGAGTTTTTATCTAAGCTTGCATTCAACCGCAGTAGATGGAGATGGGGATGGTGGGCACGTCCTATTGGCAGGAGTAAGTCATACCCATCAAAGTTAATAAATTCTGCAAGTTCGCCTTCGGTATAATCATCTGTACGCGGATTAGGCAGTAAGTACTCCCAGCGGATAAAAAACTCGTGTTTAGCATCAAATCCGGGGTCGATATCGATTCGCCAATATTCGCTTTGGCAAAGTTCCTCAAGCACTGATGCAGGTAAATCTGTAATTTTCATGGCATCACAACCATAACCAAACAAAGTTTCGTAGCTATTGGATGTAATTTATTTCCAATAGCAATCGAGCAACATCCAGCACCTGTTCAGACCAAACTCCCGCATCGCAGGAAACTTGGTTTAGACTTGGGGCATCCAAGCAAATTTTTTCCCCAATTTACAGCAGTTAGCTGGGTTTAATCTCCCCTCTCTAAAGAACGCGCCATCAAATAAGCTTCTTCTGCAGTGTACCGAGTACCTATGCCGCCCACAACATTTATTATGTACTTCTGCTTGCTCTTGTGGCTAAGTCGTTCTAGGTCTACAGGTGATTCAGTGTGCCCAAATACCATATAATTGGTACTAATCTCCTCCACCATCCACACCGTAATCCTTTGAAACTCGTAATTGGCGAACACTTGAGCTGCATGTTTAGCTTTTTCTAAGTCGGTCATCGCCTGCTACTCCAATCGCACCTTAATTAATTTACCACCTTTTTTTAATACATACGTACCAATCAACAGCGGTATA
Organism: Tolypothrix sp. PCC 7601; assembly: GCF_025677855.1. NCBI lineage: Bacteria > Bacillati > Cyanobacteriota > Cyanophyceae > Nostocales > Tolypothrichaceae > Tolypothrix > Tolypothrix sp. PCC 7601. Next base: position 5,021 of record NZ_CP064886.1, on the reverse strand, counting down.
GGCGGCGTAACAGTCCTTTACAAGCTGTCCTAATTTGCAGCTTGTCCTCGCAGGCGTGAGCACTTTGTGAACGTCCTTTCTATGACTCTACCTCAACTTCAGTATCCTCATCTTCAATCGCAAACTCGCTAATGTAGTCCCGCACAACACGCTCAAAAAACAAGGGAGCAGGTAAAACAGTCCACTCGCTATAATGACCAAAGCTATAGCGTAGTGATTCCACAAGGGAAGCTATACAATCAGGGTCATCCTGGGGTTGCCGCAATGTAACAACAATCTCAAGAGGGTTTGGAGTGGGCCACTGATCCAAAAATGGTGGTTTTTCCGAGACTTGATGAACCTCTAACCCAGCCTGGTTTAAAACTTTTTCTCGTGAACCATCATCTTTTTTTAGGGTTACAGGTGTATTTATTTGTGTTGGACAATAGCAACTTTGACCGCGTGTATATTGATGGAGTGTTTTACGTCCCACAGATAAGTAAGCAACACATCCCGTTTGGTTAGTTGCAGTAAGTCGGAATAATCCCCTAGCATCAGATGCTGAAGGAAGCTTGAGGATTGAGGGCAATTTTTTTAATTCCTCTTTAGACCGTGTGTCTTCTAGAGAGGTTTCAGCTAACAGCCTTTCTTTTTTATCAATAATTCCGGGGGCAAGGTCTTGACGAATCCGAACTATGCGTGCGCCCTGCCACTCTTGCTCCATCCATTGATACATTTGCTCAAAATTAATTTCATTTGCATTAATTCTGATATCTGCAAGCCAAGGCCACAGTTGGACACAGTTAGAAGAATCAATCATTACTAGTGGCTGTGCCCCTTCTTCCACAGAATTAGAAATAATCTGTTTCACAAATTCCATGAATCGAGTCTTACGCACTTCATTTTTATCACCCAGTTTTACTGGAGACAGTTGAGCAATGAAGGCGATCGCATCAGAAAAACTGCTCCAGGGGCTGATTGCTAAAGTATTTCCTTTGTCGTAAGCACAACAAAGTTCACACTTGCCTGTATCTACCTTAAGGCGCATTGCCACTGCTAAAAATGTATCTTTGATTGGGCCGCGAACACGACCTCTCTGTTTACGGACAATTGTAATCGCCAAAATTTCTTTTGGTCTGGCTTCTCTTGGAATATCTTTCAAATACTTGTCAACCTTCTCTTGTACGCCATCAATGCGGCCAGAATGGGCAGACAGCAAATCTTTCAGAGCCGCTTGTACTCGATGGAAGAAATCTTCTAATTTAAAAAGTTTTGTTGCTTGAGTCTTCTCTATTGGTAAAACAAACTGTACGCAAGAACCAGCCATTGCAGCCAAAGCTTGGCGAGTTGAAGGTTTATTCACCCTATCATCATGTTTTGGATTGTTCTGTCCTTTGGGGTCTGGGTAAAATTCTCGCGCCATTATCAAGCAAAAAGTTCGCTGTTCGCGCACAGCAAGTTGCTCTACAATAGGCTGCCACGCCTCACGTCGGCATTCCGAACGCTCCTTGGCTTTTAATTCTTTGCCTGGTAATGCAACTCTGGGGCCATGAGTGTTTGCTGGTAGACGAGTGACTAGAAATTCTATTGTTTCTCCCCACAGAACACGAATAATTGCCTCTAGCAATTTCATCTCTGTTTGCAACTCGTTTTCATAGAAGATGATGAGTAACAACCGTTCATTTGGGTAAAGTCGCCGCAAAGCCTCTTGGTTTGCCCGAATAAGTGATACAAGTTCATCTGTCTGGTCTTTCGATTTGGAGGTACTAAATTGGAGAGCTTTTCTTCCCTGATGAATCTCTTCCAAAGCAATGTCAAAGTGTTTGCGTAACAAGCTGTTTAACTGATTATCGTCAAATTGTTCAAGGTATTTTGGGGTAAACTCCAGGTTATAGTTTGTTTCAAGCGCTTCAAGACTTGCACCAAGCAGTGTGGGAGGATTAATCATACGTGATGCTGTATCGTCCGAATTGTGGCTGGATTTCACCTGCGAGTAACCCTCAAATTTTTGAAGTCCAATTGGTTCAAGAATGTTTGCAATTGCCTCAAATGCTTCTAACTTATCAGTCTCAGGTACACCTGCCTTAATTCCATATTCTTTTGCACCGTCCTGAAGCCCGTTGCGGTAAGTCAGCACTACTGTGTTGTTGTTATCGTTGGCTTTACCCAGTGCAATATCTTGCCCACCAAAAGTCTGCGCTTTTAGTCTCAGTTCACGACGCAAAGCTTCAAAATCCTTATCTGTCGTCCACTGCCAGTTTTTATTATCATCCTTTTTGCAAACTACTCGGTAACTAAAAGCGCGGTCGGGATAGTCTAGAGAAAAGACAAAGCCACTAATATCATTGCGGTCAAACTCAGGGGATTTTAACTGACTTATCCAGCGCCGCTTAGAAACATCTATCTTCAGCAAAGGCTGATGAAGGGAAGGATATGTTATTACTTCTAGGCGTACCACCAGACTGAATGTACCTTTTTCTGGTTTGCCAGTGATGCTGATTGGCTTAGTAATAAGTTCTGCAACGCCGGAAGTGAGTCCGCCACCACTGGATATAATCCGCTTCATTGGGCCTAGACCGCGAAAAATCTCCTTACCAGCTATTTGGCGAGCTACGCGATCAGCTAGAACCCGATACAAATATTTACTTTTTCTGGTATCGGGATTAGTTGTACCTGTTTGCTCCGACCAAGGCCAAGGTAAGGCTTGGTATTTAAAGGGTATAATTTGAAAAATTTCTTCATCTTCTCCCAATTCTTCTAGTCTGTCAAGAATTTCTTCTGGTATTTGTTCTCGTTTAGCATAAGGTCGAAGAAAGTTAGTAATCCAGTTGTCGAGTATTGTTTGAAGAGACTTTTTAATTGCTCCTAAACTGTCATCAACTAGATAAGCAAAAGGTTCTGGTTCGCTTGTACTTTTAGTATTTAAAGCAAAGGTGCTAAGACCTAAATTCGACTCCAGTCGTGCTAAATTTTTGAGTCCTACTTCCAGAAGTCCCCGTAGTGAAGCATAGGGGAGATTTTTAATATTTTTCTGTCCATCAGTGCGATTTCCTTTTTGAATCGCGGCTAAATTGCCTAGAGCAACCTTTGTCCATGCAAGCGTATAGCCCTCTACAAATACGGTTGGCAAATCGTCTGGTATCGTAAAGGCTAGAGGGAAACGTTTGACACTTTTAGGCTTCCCTAGTGGAATATATAAGGATTCCGAAAGTGAATTTGTTTCAGTTACATCGTCTTCTTCAAGTTCGGAGAAATCTTCATTAAACTCAAAGTCATCAGAAAAAATGCTACCCATTATTACATCTCCAATAATTATGTAATTGTGAAAAATCTCGAAATTGTTTTAGTACATCAACTCTTCTTTTGAGTGCAGACTTTCAGAGGAATTTCTGTACTACATTTCCAATAATTGTGAAAATTCATCGAAATCTTCTTCGTCTGTCAACTCTTCTTCTGAACGCAGACTTTCAGGATAAATTACGCCTTCAATTCGTTGCAAAGGTGTCAGAAATGCGCCGTAAAGTTCCTGAGAAATTTCCCGAATTACAGGATCGGGATGATTTACACATTCTTCTAAGATGATTCGCATCTGCACCAACATACTGTCTCGCCCAGAGTCGGGTTTATCCTTTGTGGATTGAATCGCCCAAGCTGCATCCACAAAATAAACTGCTACTGGACAGCCATTCCGCATACCTCGCCCAATTGTTTGCAAAATGGCAACCATTTGATTAGCTGTAAATGGTCTAAATAGATCGGAACCAAGACGGCTAGCCATCAAGGGTTCGCGTAACAATCGATTGGCAGATCGCCAGAGATTTTTTCGAGACTGGTGCCAAGAAGTAGCGATCGCGCTCAGGTCTTCTGCTTCGGTAAAAACTTTACTATCAAATTCTTGCGTTGACCGTCCTGCTAGGCTGTACAAAAGCTGCATATCATCCGTGGACGGATGAGGACGAGTGAGAAAGTAAATCGAGCCAATTGCAGCATCAAGTTTCCTTTGCCCTTTGGTGAAAACAATATTTACGCCCCGACCAATTGCAAGTATGGGGAAAATTAAAATATCGCAGGTTTCATCATCTCCAAGTGCTTCGCACTGGGCAGTTGTAACAAAATCTGTCGGTTGCTCTCCTTCTTTGAGGGAGCGAACAACTGCTTTTGTGCGTCTGCCAACCTCTGGATGATAGTCGTTAAGAAATTTTTTGATAGTGCGAGCTTGCTCGTAGCTATTGACGATTAAGGCTGCTTTGCGGTGTATGCCATCTTTTACATCAAAATTGCGGATAGACTTGAAAATTTCTGATTTTGTAATGCCACCCTTTACCAGTGCGTCCACCATTCGCTTGAGATTGCGTTCCTGAAGTTCGCCAGCGCCACTGTATCGTAGGGGTTCATCGCCACGCTCGCGATCGGGAATCCATTTGAAGCGGTAAACGCTGCGTTTTGGGTCATGTTCAGATTGGCGCGGTTTGAGTAAATAATGCGGGCCAGCATTAATGTGGTAAGCCGGACTTGCTTCCAGAAATGACGTTGCCGAAGTCATTAAAATAGCTGGTTTTGATTGTTCTCCATCTGCTTCTAACAACTTATAAAAGCGGTGCATCAACATTCGTGGCGCACCTACAAAGGTAATATAGGAAAGTTCTACATTTCGAGCGGTAGTACGAGTTGTCTGTGCTTTCTTAAAACTGTATTTCACCCCAGAGAACGAACCGAGAATATTTTCTGGGATAATCTTTCGCAGTTCTGGCGTTGCTGTAGACTCCACAATTGGTTCTCTGATTAGCCCTTCTGCCACCATTGTCCTAGTTCCCGGTACAATGCGTTGGTAACCCAAAATCATGAAAGTGACTGACACCAACAATGTAATTACGTCGTTTGCTTCAGTCGGGAATTGACGGTCGGGAAAGCAGAGGGGAAGAAACAATTCGGCAATCTCTTCCACAATTTTGTCGCGTTGCTTAATCGAATCCTCAGCTAGGTAACGGCGGAAGTGCTGAATTAGATTCTTCCACTGTGGTTCTAGAACATTACGGTTTGTT
>NZ_CP064885.1:0-57287 GCF_025677855.1 Tolypothrix sp. PCC 7601 | reverse complement strand
CAATTGCTGTCGGTGGAAGGATAATATTGCCAAAACTGGAACCATAATACTGCCGCGACTGGGGCTGTAATGTTCATTCTTTCCGAAGTGCGATCGCAACCCTAATTAAACAATCGGAACCATAACATTGCCGGGAACTAAAAATGGAACGATAAACTTGCCAAAATAGGGTACTTCAAAACTTCATTTTTAAGTTGATGCATTTCAATGCCTTGACCTCGAATATAGAGCCTGCAAGGATTTAAGACATTGGAAGCGTAATGTTGCCGAAGTCAATTGGAAGCATAAGCGTACCAAAACGGCAATATTATGGTTCCACCGACAATTGCCTTGTTTGCAGTTTGAAGCGTTTATGTTTGCAGTTCGCTACACTTATCAATCAGCCTGACAGCACGACCGCCACAACCCGCATTATTCCGTAGGCTGATTAAACTTGCTTATCTAGGCTGCATGATGACCAAAAACAGGTATAATCCGTACCAATATGAAGCGAGTCATGTTGCGGCTTGCCCAACTGTCTATACTCCTTCTATACCCCTGGCTGATAAATCGTTGCTATGAGTCACTGATAGCAACCTATTAGTGGCGATACTAAAAAAGCTACTTATCAGCGTTACATTCCTTCGTAGTCAATAAAGCATAGCTCAATAGCTAGCGATGGTAATATCCGAGTTTCTAGTTGTAGCATTTTTGCCAGTTTAGCTAATGATTACTCTAACTGGCCGTATATTAAGGTGGTAATTATTTAATGCAAAGTTTATGGAAGATCAAGCTCCAGAGAATGACAAAATTGAGAAAATTAAGCAAGAGCTACAAATTTTCCAGGAAAGAGGAGGATCTATAATTCCTTTAAAATCTCAACCTCCTTTGGATAGTTTGGATAAATTAATTGCTAAAGAAGATTCTCCAGACAAGATAAGAGAGCTTTTAGCATTGAGAGAAACTATTCTCAGACAACAGTTGCAGCAAAATCAAATTGAACAAATAAATAAACAACAAGATTATGAACTGGTAAGTCAAAAAAATAAAGAAAGAACTATCAACGCTGGTTCATTATTAGCTGTTATGATAGGTTTAGGTTTAATATATTCAGCTTCTCCGTTAGTAGGTACATTTATTTTACTATTAGGATTAGCAACATTACTGAGGATTCCTTTTGATGAATTATCTAATAATTTTTTAGATTTTTTTGAAAAACTTTACGATAAAATTACATCGAACTTTTTTTTTAAATCTGATAAATAATCTTTAATGTTGACATTAGATTCAAGCAGTTATGGAACCTTTAACATCTGTCGCAATAGCAATTGCAAGCTTGGTTTTAACTAAAAATTTTGAAAAAATTGGTGAGCAAGTCGGTGATCGAGCATATGAAACTGCTGGTAAAAAACTTCTGGAAGTGATGAGAAAAAAATATCCAGAGGTTGTTGAAAAAGATTTGCAAGGACAATCAAACTATCGTGAAACTTTAATAGAGATTGAGACAGTAGCTGAAAGAGATCCTGAAATTGCGGAAGCTGTTATAAATCTAGGCGAAGCAATTAAATCAGAATCAAATCAAGAAATTCTTTTACAAGTTCTAAATAATGTTGTGAATATAACTATGGCAGAAAATAATGAACGCTATTTGCAATCTAATATTTCAAACAACAATCAGACACATTATATAAATAACATAAATTCCACTAGAGAAAACCTTACACAGCAATCTTTTATTAAACGTTATAGTTCAATGATTATAGGATTTTATTTTTCCTTTTTGTTTCTTATTCTTATAGGTTTATTAGTTTTTGTTCCTTTATCTATTGCAATTCAGCAAGTTTTGGTTGCTCTTATAGCTATATTCGTAGTTTTTTCGCTGAGTGCATTTAAACGATACGCAAAGTATACAGCAAACTAGCATTCATGTTAGAAATCTGCCGAGATATACAATATTTCCTGCATTGTGTGAGATTGACGGGGTATGCCCTGGCATATACCCTGATACTCTCAAGTATTTATGAAGAGCAAGGTTAAGAGCCTTACCTTAAATGCTGAAAGTAAAATAAAATTATCCTCGACTAAAAATCCGTAATGGTTATCCCAGAACTCGAACAGCAACTACTTCAGCTTTCATTTAACGACAAACTGTATATTATCCAACTCCTGGCACAAAGCCTAACTACAAACAATAACAACACCCACCAAACACAACCAAATAAACTAAGAGAATCCTTACATCAAACCCCCCAAGCTGAACTCACAAAAGAATTAGACCTGACCCGATTGCTCAAAACCCTCATTGAGTCCCTACAACCAGAAAACCCAACCTTCATCAGAGAATATCCCCAGCCTCAATTTTATGGATGTATCGAAGATGAAACATTCTTCCGCCATCCCCAAGGACAACAACCATCCCGCCAACCAATAGAGTGAAATTCCTGCTTGATACTAACACCTGCATTATCTATTTGCGTGGTAAAAATGCCACTTTAAAACAGAAACTAGAATCCACTGCCACTAAAGATATTGCCGTTTGCTCAATCGTCAAAGCTGAACTATTTTATGGGTCAATGAAAAGTGCCAACCCACAACGGAATCTGAGCTTACAACAACAATTTTTAGCCCAATTCACATCACTACCCTTTGATGATTTAGCAGCAATGACATTTGGCACAATTCGCTCTCAACTAGAAGTATTAGGCACGCCCATTGGAGCGTATGATTTACAAATTGCCGCTATCGCACTGACAAATAACTTAACCCTCATCACCCATAACACAAGAGAATTTCAACGTATTAATAACTTGGTGATCTCAGATTGGGAGATAGATATTTGATTAAATAACTGATTTATTATTGGTGTCTAGCAGACACGACAAAGACATTTTTGGTCTGGGGTAGTGTCTGCCAATGTCTATACTGTATAAGGGTTTCAAGGTTTCGTGTCTGTGATGTCTGGTATCCGGTGTCCACGAAAAAGGGTAATTTTGAGAGTAGACACCAGCAACTAAAAGCAGTCAAATTTGATTGAGTCTGATAACACCCTCGCCTATCCAGTCTGCTAAGTTAGCCCCAACAATTTCGTACATCCAGCCCTTGATTTGCTCCACAGTGAATCTTTCACCGTTGACTTTAAAGTTACTTTTAAACTCCCTAACATCAGCTTCTACTCGTTCAGTTCTGGTGAGATATTCATATAACTTTTGCGCCATTGTTGAAAGTTTATTAGGTGGATTTTGGGTGTCACATGCCTGCTCACCAATATTGATTTCTAGTTCATAAATACGTTCCAATGTGGCTTTATCAATGCGGGGATTTGGGTTAGCTTCTGCTGCCGAGATACTGTCACTAAAATCAGATATTTTTGCAGTCATTGTGGGCAGTTCAACCAATATCCATTCGTTAGAGCTATCGAGTTTAACTTTGGCTTTACCCGTAGATTTTGGTTGCAGTGTAATTGGATCTACTTGCGCTAAACATTCAACTTGCAGCATTTTAGAAACAAGGTTATATAGCCCTTTGATGCCAAACAAACAAGTCTGAGTATTGTTGTGAGCAACCACAGTTAAAGGCATCTCTTGTTTACGGCTTTTGGTCAGTGCTAACTTGCCAAATTTTGACAGCAATTCCTCATCTTTAATAAAGTCGCCGTAGGTGGTTGCTTCCTCACAAATTAGGGATAAAGCTTTGCCTTCGCTCCAAAGTTTCTGCCGCCATTGCTCCTCACTTAAGGACGAATTATTAAAAGTAGTCAGTCTTGATTCCAATTCCTCAACATAATCGCGGATCTGCTGTTCGATGTCCGACCAAGAATGGTAACTTTCAACCCCTCGCCATTCGGCGCGGTTGCTGTCCGGGTCAAGCACAACAACTCGGTAGCCTGTTTCTTTTTTTCTGTTTGGCGACATAACGAGCCAGCCACGATTTACCGCCGCCTTGGTTGCCCCAAATCAGGGCAGTTTGTTTGATGAGGTTTTGCACCCATGCGGTGTTGCTGTCGGGTGCGATTACTGGTTGCTGCATTTGCTCCTCCACAGTTCCTGGTGTGCCGTGTGGTAGCTGTGGAGCTGGCTGCTGTTGAGGCTCAAACTTTTCAAAGCTTTGCCCAGAGTCGAGCAGGTGTCCAAATTCGTAATAGTCATCAGCCGACATCGCCATGAGTAAAGCTGTTACCTGCTGTGGGGTGATGCTGGCTAGGAATTGCTGTCTGGCCTCAGCGATTTTAATACCTCTCAAATATTTGAGCAGTTCCTTACCCGATAGGTCTAACAACTGTTCACCTAGTTTTACAGTGTAAGACGCTTTCACACCTTCAAAGAGTTTGGTTGCTCGGTAATGCGGTCTGATATCGCTGAGATAGTCCTGTGCAATACTTGTAGCCCACAAGCCTATACCCCCCAATATCATCGCCCCTATCCCCAAATGAATTTTAAACGGGTTATCGGCACTCAGTGAGCGGAACACATATAAGCCATCATGCTCAAGAAATGCCCAAGGGTTATAGTTTGGGTTGCTGGTACGGTACTGGTTAGCCTTGAGGTAGGGTTCTGGAATTTGCGATCTCTGTTGGTATCGGCAATACTTTTTACCCAAAAGTAATTTATTTGGGTTGCCGTCACCTGCTTGAATAGGTGCATCGTGGATTCTGGCTGACTTCGGGTAGAAACAGATGTCTTTCTTAGCTATGCCGTCGCCAATATGGGCTGCTATGCCACAAACTAACGCACCTGCCACAGATAGTTTTACTGCCCAATTTAAACGCAGTGGCAGGCTGTAGGAGCGTTGATTTAGTTCCGATGGTTTAACGTCATTTATCATCACTTTTTCCGCAAAAACAAGAACAATGCGATGGCGGCGAAGACAGAAAAGCCCAACAATAAGCCAAAATTGTCTTTGCTTGGCTGCTCTCTGCCCTCAAACTCTCTCACCTGTTGGGTGAATACAGAGAAGCTGCCACGGGCAATAGAATCCATGTTTTGGGCATCGCCGGTTAATTTCCACGAACTAGCCATGAGCATTGCAGTACGTGTAACACCAATGGCGAATTTTTGACGGTTGGTGACTTTGGGAATCAGACTATTTTCAAAGCGCAAGTAGCAGAGGGTGGCAGCAAAACTTGCACCCACTGGTAAACCTGCTACTACTGCCGGGAACAGTCCTACACTGCCAGCTAGATACAGCGATTGCGTTGATGCGACTTGAAAACCTGCTAGTGCTGCACCAAAAGCGATGCCACGAAGTACAGTTATGCTGCTGTCAGTGAGAGCGATAATTTCTTGTACCTGTTCGCTGTCGTATTGTTCGCCCTCAATATGCTGTGTACGCTCGTCTACAATCTCCGCATCAAAATATATTGGTGTTTTCTGATTGTTGGTTAACATAGGGACACCTTGTTAAATGGCTATCCCCCAGTGAGCCTGCTGGGGGATGAGGGCAATTTAGTCAATTAATCGTCTGAAGAAACCTTTGACTCGGAGCATTGCTGCTGAACCGTGTCTGTGGATTTCTCGCAGTGTTTCCCGTGCTTTATCGCCTGGGGTCAATTCTGATTTTTTGGCTTGAACCTGCTGCCAAAGTTGAGTTTTAGCCCTAGTTGAGTCAATCTCAATACCCCGTAGTTCGGCGCGGTGTGATTCACCGAGTAGGTTAAGTGTTCTAGAGTGGCGGAATTGTTCAAGGCTTAATTGGTTGTCAGAGGCGATAACCTTTTGCTCTAAGCCGTATCCCAAACGGGCATCGCTGACTCTGACTTTTGACCAATTATCAGCCATCCGGTTTATTGAAGTCCCTGCGTCGGTGAGAAACTTGGTTTCTTCTGCCATAACTGCTTCAGTTGCCTGTAAACCTTGTGATAGGTTGCCGAATACTGCCTTAGCATTTTGGGCGCGTTGAGTTTGTTTGATTCTAAAATCTGCCACAGTTGCAGCTGCTGTCTCATTGCCGTCTAGGGCTTGAAATACGGTTTCTTGGCTAATGCCCGAAAGGGAATGTATTGCGGCATAGGTGATGGGTGCATCCAGTTTGAGTTTTACGGTGCGGCTCATGGTTCCCACGCTCCTAGTTCTTCCAGTCTTGTAAAGATGTTGTTTGCTTTGTCTCTAGTTGCGTGATCCGTAATGTCATTTAGTGCTGTTGAATCGCCTTCTGCAAGTCTCCAAATCGTTTCGTCTGGTAATTCAGAGCCAAAATTACCTAAAAATTGCCCGTGAGTTAGAGGATTTGGTGTTTCATCAATAGTTTCAAATTGGTCATAAATTCCTCCAGATTGCAAGTATGGCAGTGTTTCTTGGATTATCTGCTGCTGCTCTGGTGTTCTACCTAAATTGGGTAGGAATGGATCATCGTTAGCAACTATCTCTGCTGCTTCTTGTGCCAATTCTCTTGGGCATCCATGAAGAGTGAGCGCGTTTAATGCGGCGGTAAATAGATTCTCGTTGTTCATCTTGCTAAAATCTCTGTGTGTTGTTTGACAACCTGAGGGCGATCGCAATAGTTTCTCAGGCTGTGCGATCGCTCTCCCCATTACTGAAAAAAACCTTCTTTCGATACATCTACAGCAGTGGCTGTTGCTTCCCACCCCAGCGCGTTGAGAAATTGGGTAACATCGCCTATCGTGACATCTGCATCAATTTGCAGTGCTGGGAATTGGGGATGCTGCCTGATTTGGGTTAGTAATTGTTGGGCTTGTGCAACTAATTCTGGCAGTGGTTGATTCTGCATAATTCACCTCATCAAAATATTGATAATTGCAATGATTCCTGGCTGAGTACGGAACTATTTATTTTTGCCCCCTCAACTTCATAACAGCGGGTAGTTAAAGCTTTATGATTCAGCTTTAAATCCGCTTTTTTTCGCTGTCCTGCTAGTGGGCGGAAGATGTATTGTGGTGCTTGGATTGTGCCTGTTTTATACCGATATTCGTACAGCGAAGAGTCAATCTGGTAAACCTTAGATTGGCTTAGTAATGTGCTGTCATAAACTCTATTTAGGTTATTCATGAAGCTAGTCCCTTAAACTGGCTGACCATAGAAGCTATTCCTGCTTTATTCGGTTGAGTTGCTGTTGGTGTTGATACCTGACTTTGATTTTTGGGCAATGCTTGAAAATTGCCACCACCTTGAAAAATGAGCTTTTCTACTGCTGCTGATAGTGCTTGTGTTGGCGCATCAGCAGGAATGTTGAACATCTGACACAGTTCCTCAACTGCTAAGTAAGAAATGGTTATACGCCGAGATTCGTAAGACGTTTTATCAGACACTTTTTACGCTCCTGTAGCAATTTCTGTTAACAGCTTTAATCCAAATGCATTGATGAATTGGGGATTTTTTAAGACCACAAAACCCAAAGACGCAAGATTTTGATCCACCACTGGTAAAGCAACACCACCACCCCAAGCAACAAGGTATTTAGCACGGTCTAAGTAATTGCTAGAACTGACGAAATTAGCGAATTTTTCAATTCTTGTAGACCACCAATCATCAAGACATTTGCTATATTCAGTCTCAAAATTCTTACCTGTGAGGTGATTACCTCCATAAGTTAAAGTTCCTTCTAAAATCCCTCGGTTCACTAAAGAAGATGAGTGTTTGACTTCTTTGGACAGCAGACTTACTTTGTCATTCCGCTTGTCTAATGCTTCTGCAATCATTGAGTGCAACTCACCACATCCACCTTCAATCAAGTGACGGTCTATAACTGCACCATTGCCGTTAAATACGGTAATTAGCCAAGTGGATGAACCGATATCTAGGGCGATAGCAACTTCAGACTCTTCAAGGGCTAAGGTTGGTTCACCAAATAAGCAATGAGCGATACTGCCAAACCCCTCTGGATAAATGCCATTTACTGCGATTTCTACTGTTTTGGTGACAATTTCTCGATTGACGGGGTGTTTGTGTTGGAAGGTGTGAATACCTTGAACTCTGCGTTTAATCTCCTCTCCCCAGCGTTCTGGGTTGTGGTTGCTCAAGCTAATTGACAGTTTCATGCCATCGGGAATATTGAGAACTGCTAAGTCTGCAAGGATGCTTTCTAATGCCAGTTCTGCTTTTTTGGCTTTATCTTCGTGTAGCAGGGTGTGGTCAGCTTGGGCAATAGCTGCACTACCCCAAAAGAATTGAACATCTTTCAAGTCTTTGCGTGAACCATTAAACTAAGCGAAACTCTCACGAGTCCCGCTCGTCTTCAGAACCGGACGTGAGACTTTCACCTCATCCGGCTCCTCAATGACTTGGCTCAAGTTATGAGTACCTCTACTACCATCGTTGGCAGTTTTGCTGTCGTGGCAGTGACGATGTAATGATTGGAGGTTGCCGTACCTGTCCTTTCCGCCAACGGAAGTTGGAATGATATGGTCAATTTCGATTAAATCGTCTTCCCTAAAATACAATCCGCAGTGAGCGCACTTACCTTTCTGTTCTTTCAAAAGTTTTGTGACTCTTGTTGGAACTAGGGGTGTTCTCCTCTTCTAGAACTCCAGTATTTCAGGTTTCCATCGAATGGCGATGCTGTCCCCTTAACTTTGATATGCCTAACAATTGGCTTGCTAGCATGGCTGATTAAGGTTTCGGCTACTTGACCATCTCTAGTTACTGAGAATACCCAGTTGTTGCCGCCTACTGTATTCCAATACTTATTGGCTACCCATGACCCAGATTTACCTGAGTGGCGACGCTTCGCCCATCTGGAAAGCTTTTGGTATACTAGGTAATCAAGCGTAGAGAATGTTTCTTTGCTTACAACTGTCGAATAGTAATTGACCCATCCCCTAATGATGGGGTTGAGTTTTGCTATTAGTGCGGCTTGTGGGGCTGCTTTGTGAGCGTCGATAATTTCTGCGATTGCGTCGTAGTGTTTCTTAATCGCTTTCAAGCTGGGTTTGATGAGTGTTTTAAATCCTAGTAGTTTACCGTTAGTTGATTTTCCTGACTGTTTGTCATCCACCTTGTACTGTCTAACATGGAATCCGAGAAAGTCGAACCCAGAGTTTTTGGTCATTTCTGACTCTTCTAGGCTATTTGTCGGGTTAAACAGGGTTTTCCCTATTCTGGTTTTACTAGGACTCAATTCTAGACCCATTTTTTCTAACCACTTTGAGACTAAATCTCTCATTTCAACGATTTGAGATTTTTTGTTGGCAAGTATTACAAAATCATCGGCATATCTTATTAGGGATATGGTTTGTTGATTTATTCTCTTTTTACCTTTTAGACTATGTGCATAATCTATTACTAGCTGTTCTAGCCCGTGAAGGGCGATATTCGCTAGTAAGGGAGATATTACACCGCCTTGTGGTGTGCCTTCTTTAGTCTCAAAGAATTGTCCATCATCCATTACACCCGATTCCAACCATGCTTTGATAAGTCTGTGCATTGTTGGGAATGTATTGATTTTCTTGAGCAATTCTGAGTGGTTAATTTTATCGAAGCATTTCGATATATCAGCATCTAAAACATACTTAACAGATTGTTTGATGTTGTTAAATATTGCTTCGATTGCATCATGGGCGCTTCTTCCTGGTCGGAATCCATAGCTATTTGGCTCAAAACGAGCTTCCCATTCTGGTTCAAGAGCCAGTTTGGCAAGTGCTTGAGTCGCTCTGTCATGCATAGTGGGAATACCTAGGGGTCGCTTGTCACCGTTGGACTTGGGAATCCAAACACGACGGGTAGCATTAACTTTTTGGTTAATGTTCAAGCTTAGTACCAAAGTAAGTCTAGCCTTGGGGGTTAATGACTTGATGCCGTCAACTCCTGCGGTTTTCTTACCCTGGTTATCCTGGGTTACTTTGCGGACAGATAAGGCTTTTCCTGACCAAGACCTCATCAAGGTTTTTTGGAGTCTGCGTACTGCTAATGTATCACCACGTAGAGAGGCTTGGAATATTCTTTTCTGAAGCTTATAAACAGCACGTTCTAGCTTTCGCCAGTTAATGCTATTCCATTCCACCATCTGATTGCTCAGTGTTTTAGACATATATACTTCCTAATGTGACCATTCCTACCAAATCATCGTGAGTACGTCAGCCTATCTTGACCATTACAGCCAAGCGTTCGCTTCTTACTCAATCTTGCCCGTCAAGGCATCCGGTTAGCACTTACTCAGGTATTCGACCACACTTGCGCCTTGCTCAGTGCGTACCTGAGAGCGTTTGACGGGTTACTTCGTTCCGAATAACAATACTGATACCTTTAGAGTGACACTGTTCACCGAGTTTATCGGGGGTGCTTATTGGTCGGTCAGAAACCCGCCAATCCCTTATCTTTTGCCTTTTGGCGCAGCGTTTCAGCCTGATTTCGCTGTATGCGTTTTACGATGATTCAAACGTGTCTTTCTTTCGTACTCATGGATATCTTGCTCGGCTCCTTACCAGGTTTAGGCTCCCAGTAAGAGCGCCTTTCATTCCCGCTTTACCGATTGATGGCTAGTCTCTACAGTAGGGAAAGGGCTTTCACCTCAGCACTTGAGGGGTAGGATTCACACCTACATTGTTATTCAGTTATCTAGGCTATTACCTAGCAGCTAATCCCCTAGAATCCTTACGGAGCCTAGTTTCTAGCTAACGAATCGCACTTCTGCATAGCGCACCCAGCACCCATCTTTTGAAATGGTTTCGTGAAGGTGGATGTTGCGGTTGCGAACTACTGAGTATGCGGCAGGCATCATGATACAAAAATCACCATAGGTTGCCTTCCCATACCCAGCACCGGGGTCTTTACCTGCGATAAGGGTATTTAGCCCAGAATTGGCAAGCGACGATGCTTGAACTAGCCAAGAATTGGCATCGGTGTATGTGGTTGTCATGGTTCAGATAATTGGTAAAAGTCTTGAATTATAGGAATTAAAGCCAATTTTTAGGAAAATTGACTCAAATCCTAATATCCAATTATTGGTTAGCCTTAACTCCACTTTCCGGCTTCTATTGCCTTTGTTTTGTGTCGTTTTCTGGCTTTCTGGTGCTATCATAACACTGCATAACACCAGTGACAAGTAAGAGGTTTAGACTGACAATAGGGGTATTCCAACACCAGATAGTGTTACGATGCCCACAGGAACTAGATTAAATATTTATTTCACAGATGAAGATGACTTAGCACTTTACGACTTGATATCTGCTGAAGCCAAAACTGAAAAACGCTCTATGAGTCAAATGGTAAAAATTCTTGCTTCCGAAGCGCTTGCGGCAAGACATACAAAAAAAACTAAATTAAAAAAGCAGGATGAAGATTAGGGCGATCACTTTTACTTAAACTTAGCCCAAGCAAAATACATGACTGAAAAACCAACCATATAGCTTAGATGAAGAAAAGTTCGACCCTGTAAAGGATGAGAGATTAGTCATCAGCCAAAACAATTTTTGATGTCACCAATGACTACCGCGAAAGAGCCAGCAACCGATTTTCAACTCCCGCCGCACAACGAAGCGGCGTTAGAGATGCTTCGGGAGGCGAAAGACTATGAGTCCACTGTGGCTCTAGCGGCTAGTGGTGCTGCGCTGGCTACAGGCGGCATGGTTCATCCGGCGGGCTGGTTACTTTTTGCATTGGCTTACAAGCCATTGGTACGAGTTGAAAAACTGGCTCGGTTAGAAAAATTAACAGCCTTACTGTTAGAACAGTTTAAAAGTGAGGAAATACAAGTCTTTCCAGTGCTTCAGATAAAGTCGAAGAACCCTGTTGACTTGTTTATTAGGTTTCCACGCAAAACTCACTTATTTATCTCGATTCGCTCAAAAGGAGACAGCGAGATTGTCTACAACGAAAAAAGGGAAGTTTTGCAGGTTAAGCGGAAAAACAAGAGTGGTTTAAGAACCTGGGAACCCTGCCCTCTAGTTGAACTAGCAGATTATAAAAGCTGGCTTGATAAAAATAGAAATTTGTTTGGGATGTCATCTCGTGAAGCTCAAAAGACACCCACAGCGAAAGTTTTGGTCTTATGGCCGCCTACTCTGGCGGATACCCATCACAATGACCAACTCTATTCTGAGATAGGAAGTCTCAAAATTCTGGCTCTCAGAAGGAAAGGCACTGCGTTTGTTATTCAAGAGGAGGAAGTAACTGAGTTTATTAAGGCTTGGTTAGCCAAATACGAGTAGGCTAAAAGGCGAAAACCTCACGTCCTGCAAGGACAGCGAGGCTTTCAATTTATTCAATTGGAATTGGGGTATTGGGTTGACTGCCTAATTAATATCCCTAATAGTAATCTTATCCTAACTTTTGGAGTGTTAAGCCATTGTAACGCTGGCCACACAGGAACAAACAACAACTCAGGAATTAATCTAAATTTTGTTCTGATATTTCTAAAAGTTTGTAGAGTCAAGATTACTACCACAGGATAGCTCCAATTCCTCCAAAAAACTTGCTGGAGGATGGGCTGATGCCACAATTACAACAATTTAATAACTCAGTAGAATCGCAAGCTGCTGCTGCTAAACAGACCGCTTTAACTCGTGAAATAGAACTTGAGTTTATTGAAGATACTAAAATCAAGTTTGCATTTAACGCCACAGGTAAAAATAAAGACTGGGACTTTAAAAAGTTAGCCGCCAACTTCCGAGATGCAGAAGGAACTTTAGCTGATGTCCAGCAGCACATTAAAACAGGTCACGCCATCTGTGCTGGATTATTAGGCGGTAAATGGCGCAGTAAGGCCAATGTTATAGGTTCTCAGTGGCTATTACTTGACATCGATAATTCTGATATCGCCCGTGATGCCTATGGCAAGCCAATACTGGATGACAACGGAAATTCTATCAAGGTTTACACTCCGCAATTAACCATTGAAGAAGCGCTAGTCCATCCCTTCATTCAAAAACACTGCGCTTTAATGTACACCACTGCCAGTCACAAACCAGACTGGCATAAGTTCCGGTTGATTTTCCTTCTGCCCCAATATGTTGAGGGTGCTGACACAGTAGAAGCTTGTACGCGCTCTCTCATGCAGCAGTTGCCCCATGACCCTGCCTGTAAAGATGCCAGCCGGGTTTTCTATGGCAACACAGAAGCAGAATTTCTGTTGGTCAACCCCCAAGCAACGCTACCAACAGAATGGGTAACTGAGGCAATTGCGATCGCGCTGCATGAAAGAGAAGAATACCAACAGCGCATCCAAGAAATCGAGTCACGCCGCCAACAGTGGCGCGAAATTTCCAACACCGAAGGCTGGGACATTGAGCAGCTAATTCAACAAGCACTTTCATTTATCCCCCCACGCACCCCAGGTAGCGGCAATTACGACGAATGCCGCCAAGTGCTGATGGCTTTGGTCAATCACTACGGGGCATCTGAAGCCGAAATCATTGCTGAAAAGTGGTCACCCAGCATCAAAGGTACAACCTGGAACATCCCCGCTAAAATTCGCAGTTTCCGACGTGCGGGGATCACGATTGGCACACTGTTTCACTTTGCCAAGCAGTACGGCTTTCGCTTTCCACAACGGCAGTATGAACCATCCCTGCCCCCAAAAGGACAAATTGACCGTCAACAGTGGGAACTAGGACGAGTTAAAGAAGATTTAACCAGCTTCCAAGATTTATTAAAGCAGGCTATAGCACCTTTTGCGGCGATATTTAAGGGATTTAAAACGCCGCCATCACGAACGCCCCTGCCAAAAACTAATACCGCTTCCTCTGCCCCCCAGATTATTATCTACAAACCGGGCAATATCCCCCATAAAACCGAAGTTACAGAAGATATTAGAATCCAGTGCCAGCCAGAAGAACACATAAACGCTTGGCTAGAAGCTGTATCCAAAGGCTGGACGCATATTTTAGATAATTCCCATCCTGGACTGGGCAAATCTTATAATGCTGGACAACTCACATCTGCCCAATTCGGCATTGATAAACTCATTTACCAAGATGCCAACCACCGCAACCCATCCACACTGCCCATCGAGACCAACTTTGTTGACCTGCCAGTCCGACATAACGGCTTCAAACTTGACCCTACCCGCCAAACTCCTTTAGGCGAGGACTTCCAACTCTGGATTAAACCGGGTGAAACTGCCGACACCGTGGGCAATTGTCACAGAACTTATTTATTCAACGCATTTCGTAACAAAAACTTTACCGCTCTTAATTTTGAAGAAAGCGACATTAGCCCCATCTGTAATGGTTGCTCCCTGAAAAACCAATGCCGTTTCGCCAATGGCGACGGCTACGGCTTCCGCTTTCAAAAACGGACAACTATTCACGCCGAACGTGAACTCAGAGCGCACCCCGATTCTACCCCCACCGACTTAATCAACGTTGCCAACCAAGCTTTTACAGTCGGTCGCATTTGGGAAGAAGCAGGCACACTCATCAAACCAGTGCATTCCCTTGATGTCAATCAAGCTGATTTTGAAAAAACCGTTGGTCAACTGGCACTCAACGCACCATCACTGCTAGTTCAACTCCAGCCAGTTATCCAAGCCTTACATCCGCTATTTACTCAAGACATCGATTCTCCCGACCGCTATGGCTTTAATGATGCCAGTATCCGGGCTATGCTGCCGCAATTCCCACCTGATTTAGATATTGAAGCTATACGACAGGCTTTAGAACCCGATTTAAAATTCCTAGAAAACCTAGACACCATTGATGTTAACAGCGACACGCAACTCAAAAAAAGTGCCGCCGCCCGTTACGCTGCCAAACAAATTACCAAGGACAGCGCCCGTAACGCTGGCAGAGAATTTCTCGACTTGCCTTTATACTGGCTACCTGATTTCCTAGAAGCTTGGAAAGGTGACGGTGCTTTTAGCTGTTCCTGGGGCGTATTGAGCATTTACCGGAAAAACCCCAAGCATATTGAACTAGTCAACTCTGCCCAATTTAATATTTTTCTCGATGCTACTCTCACAAAGAGCAAATTAAAATTAAAACTCGGTAGCTCTGACCCCGTATTAATAATTGAGCAACAACGCCCAGACTACAGCAATTTAACTGTAATTAATGTCACTGGTTTAGGTAAACTGCCCAAGTATCGCTCACCATCCCTGATAGCCCGTGTCAACGCCCTCAAAGAAGCTTTGACCAAACTGCACTCCCAATTGGGCATTATTGATTGGAAAGCGATCGCTGATACTGCCGCTGACCGCCAAGAATATGGTCACTTTGTTGATGGTCGTGGCGTTAATCGCTTTAGTGATGCCGACGCTCTAGCCAGCTTTGGCATTCCTTACCAAAATATTGGTGTTTTGGCAGCACAACTCCAGGTAATGACAGGACACCCTGTCAACCTGAGCGACCCAGAAAGCATTTTCCAAAAGTATCTCACCGAATTAGTGCAAGCAGAAATCATCCAAGAAATTGGGCGCTTACGTTCTCACCGTCGCCCCACCGAACAGCTGACTTTCTACTTCTGTGCTGACTATGACTTAAGTTTCTTAGCTGACCATCTCCCCAATGTTAAATTACAAAGCATTGATGCCTGCCAACTATGCCCCGAAGCTGGCAGATCTGAGCAGCAGACTGGACTAGCCATTGTCAACGCTTTTACCCAACTTTGGCAGTCGAAGCAGAAAATTGGCCAAACGGAGATTGCGAAAATCATAGACACTACCCAGGGCTGGGTGAGCCGATTTACCCAACGCTGGGGCGGCTGGGCTAGGTTTAAAAAAATATTACTCCTGCTATTAGATTGTCTTCATAGCGGTAGTAATAAAAATTTTACAGAATTGGCGGAGGACGAACAGTGGTTAGCTAGCGAATACTTCCCCATGTTGTGCCAACAACCTGAATTATCCCCAGACGGCTTATTAGACGAGGTAGCGCTAGTTGCCAAAACCATTGGTAATAGAGCAATGGAGCGAGTTTTACACGAATGTACCCCCCAAGTTAGGGCTAACCTGCTGGTAGCTGCACTCAGTTGTCTGCCTACTGAAGTTTACTCAAATGAATCTATTCTCCTAGCTGTTGCCCCAATGCAATCATCGCAATCATCTGTAACTTGACAATAAAGTTATAGTTTTGACTGCAAACCAATACCAAACCAATACAAATAAACTAACCCTATTCGCTCTAATGTAGCAGCCACTAATCTCTGCTATGCTTTGCTGTCGATTACAGCCTAAAACCACTAATTTTTCTGCTGTTTTTTAGTCTGTGTTTTCCCATCAGCACCACTTGCAGATAAATCCTGAGCCTGAGTAGAAATTTTAAGAGCTACACCAGGATTTGACCCTAATTCTGGCTTTTTTTACTGCGAGTATTTTTCTTCACCTCAGCCAATAAAGTTTTAATCCGGCTCCCGCTTAAATTAATCCCCAGTCCCTGCAACATTTCAGAGACTTCATCAAAGGTATAGCCATATTTTTCCGAAGTCAGTTTCTCAATGTATCGTCTGAGTTTACGCACAGTCTCCAAAGCCGAAATATCATCTCGTTCCTTGGGTTTTAAATCCTGAAGCAATTTAATTGCCTCATCAACCTTGCTTACAGGAACTCGCTCATTATTTTTCTCTCTACCCATAGCCATTAATAAAAATTGATAATTATTGCTATATATCGCCTAATCTACTATTTTCTAGATGTAGCAAAATTTAATTTAAAAATTATTGAAAATACTGTGTTCGCTTCTACGTGAACAAATCAGCCCAATGGCGGCAACTGCCGCCGCATGAGATTTCCCGAACCCCCTCGCTGTGCATCCCCACCCTGATTATTTTCCTATTTTCCGCTCTCCCGAAAATGGGCTAGAAGCAAGCCATGTCTTGCACTGCGTGCAGCTGTCGCTGCGCTCGGCACAACAGGCTTGCCAAAGGGGGAAGTGTCCCGCCTTTGGAAACCCCCTCAAAAGTTGCAGTTTGTCAGGAATGACATTATGACCAAGCGTTCTTCTCAGTCACTCGTCCGCACCAAAAGGCTGCAAGCGCTATTCAGCCCCATAGAATACGAGATGATTCGCTCCAAAGCAGAAGACGCGAGCATGAGCTTGGCAGAATTAACAAGACGCTGTTTATTACTGCGACCAATCCCACCACCACCGCCTCGACTAAGCCGGGTCACAGTAGCCACATATATAGAACTTTCGCGCATTGGCAACAACATCAACCAACTGGCCAAAGCCACAAATACCGCCATTAAAATGCAACTGCCACCGCCAGCATCACCAGAACTCTTACAGGAACTACTAGAACTGCTGCAACACTGCCAACGAGAAATAGCCAAAACCTTCATTGAAGAAGAGGACGAAGAAACAGATGATTGGCAACCAGACTAAAGGGCGAGGATTTCGCGGACTTTTAGACTATCTTCAATCTCAAGAAGATGCCAAACTCATTGGTGGCAACATGGGCGGCAACAATGCCATTGCACTAGCTAGAGAATTCAAAATCTCCCGTCAATTAAACCCCGAAGCCGACCGAGTAGTGTATCACGCATCATTATCACTACCAGACAACGAGCGACTAGACGATGAAACTTGGAATGAAATCGCCAATCGCTATCTCGAAGAGATGGGCTTTGACAGCAACCAGTACGTAGTTTACAGACACCACAACACCCAACACGACCACATCCACATCTGCGCCAGTCGCATACGTTTAGATAACGGGAAAATTGTACGTGATAGCTGGGACTACAAACGCAGTGAAAGTATCATCCGACAGCTAGAAAGAGATTACGGCTTACAACCAACTCTAGGTAGCCACGAGAAATTATCGCGTAAAGCAAGTATTGGGCAACAAAGACGGCTAGAGCGAGAACAGAAAGAGTATTTAAAAGGCGATCGCTCCTCACCACAAGAACCCCCCATTAAGCAACAACTCCAAGAACTCATCGACCGCGCCACCGCAGACTCACCCACAATGCCGCAACTAATTGAGCGATTGCAACTCCAAGGTGTAAAAATTCGCCACGGAACTACACGCAACGGCAAGAGTAAAGGCATCAGCTACTCAATGAAAGACCAGCAATTTAGCGGTACTTCTTTGGGAGCCGCTTACACATTCCCCGGATTGCAGAAACATAAATCTGTTGACTATCAACCAAAACGCGATGACCACCGCATTATTTCACTGCTATTAAATCCAGCCAAACCCACACAACAACTAACACAAGTTGAACTCAACCAACATCAAGAACATTCCCAAGAACAACCCGAACTTAACCCAAAGCAACAGAGATATCAACAACTATCACTAGCACTAAGCGCAACTGCATTGTCAGCTGACGACCGAGATAAAAAAATTATCTCCCACCTACTAGAGCAAGAAGAACCAGCAGAAGACATTAAAGAAACTATCAAGCTAGGTTCAATCCCACGCACCCAAGCAGAATTAGAAGAATTGCTCGATTTGGTAATAGATGAATTAGAAGAAGAACTTGAACAACAGCTAGAACAACCAAGACGGCGGGGATTGAGCCGATAACTCAACAGTACTCCGCTCATAACCATCAGGGACTGCATCACCGAAACAGTGCAAACAAACTAATTTTGATTTAAATCGACAACAGCCAATGTTTCATCAAAATCACCCGCCCGATCCATCAGCCATGATTGGTTTAGGCATCCAGTTAGGCGCATATTTTCGACAATATTGGTCACAAAATCACTATCTTCGTGCGTTACGCACTGCGGTGTAATATGGTGCGTTACGGCTAATTCTTTAGGAGTATCTTATGTGTACCGCCGCGACAAACGCCGCCAAAGCAAAAGTAATAAGATAGCGATGATAAATCCGCTGAGGGTGTAAATTCCTGTTGTTGCTGGGACTAGCCACCAAGGTTCTTCGTTTGGTTCCTCTGTAATTGTTTTTACCTCTTGGGTTTTCTTTCCTTCTTTTGTATCTAATTGTTGTACTGTCTTGACTTCTTTGATTGTCTTTACGCCTTCTGTACTGGATTCTAGATGGAAAGATTTAATTAGGTAGGATCTGACAGGGTTATCGTTATCTTCGCCCAATCCTGGTAAAGCGGCGACAAAAGAGCCAAAAGTCCAACCCGCAGCTAACAGGCTAACGAAGGTTTGAAAATTGCGATCGCGTTCAGCTTTTTCTACTTCAACGCGGCTGCGAACTGCGTTAATAGTATCTGAAAGTAATTTTAAACCTCGTTCTAGGTTTTCTGAGTCTTTAGTTATTTGGAAGCGGTATTTGTCTTTAACTAATTTACTGAACTCTGTTAAAAATCTGACTTCTGTTTCTTGATTTACTAGAAGTTTTTGAGATTTTTGTTTAATTTTACCTATCCGTTTTTCATAATTACTTAAGTTAATATCAATTGTGCCACCCTGGAAATCTATGATAGTTAATTCTCTGGTATATTCATTGAGGGTATTTTGCACATCAATTAATGTTGTATGCAGTATTTTTAACTCACTGCCATGCTTTCTGGCTTTTTCAACTGTATTACTGCCAGCTTGAATTTTAGAAAAATAAGTTTGCAGAGAATGTTTTAATATCCGACTTTGACTATAAGCCCAGAATATTTTGTGCCGATAATAGAACAAACGCATCCAATCCGCATAAAATTTACCAGATAAATTTAAAGTAGCTTCGTCAGGATATATTACTATAATGAAATGCTGACAATTTTGAGTGAGTTCAAAAATATCTGCTCCTAAAAAATGCCCTTGACCTTGTAAATCTCCTTCCCAATCGAAACCTGGCATTAATGCTTGATAGCAAGCTTGAGCAATATCTTCTGGGCTTTGGGTTTGCTCGGCAGATAACCAGCCAGAGAGCATCCAAGTTTGTCCAATATTAGCTGTTTGACCTTTTAAAGTTTGCTCAATTTCCGCTTTAATATTGGCAAAGCATTGAGCAGGTTGAGCATCAGTTTTATTTTTGAAAGCACATTCTAGAAGTAGACCATAACTATCACCAAGTAGTACAGGGTAAATATAGCCTTCATATTTTTCACTATCATGTTTTGTCGGTGCATATACATCTTTCAGGAGATGAACATATTCACCTTGTAAATCTTGCCCATTTTCTAGCAAAAATGGTCGAATATATTCAGGTATCTTCTGAAAAAAAGATTGTTGATTCTGTCGGATCTCTTCTGAAGTATCGCCTAAACTATACTTCAAGTCATAGAGAAAGAGGTCAATAGTTGGATAGATAAGTGCAGTCATTTAAGAAAATAATTTTATATTTTTTAATATTAGTAGGATGCGTTATGAGCGATGTCATAACACATCCTTAACGACAAATTACTGATTTTGACTAAGATTTTGGCTTAAAAATTGTTGGAATTGTTCAAAACCATTTAATTTTTTAGCAGTTTCCGCAGGATTAGAAGTTGTCATTACTCTAATAGCCATATTGGTAATTTCATTGCTTCTCAAATCAGAGGCGCTAACTTGGGGAATAGCACGGGTTGTCGGTTGAGGCTTATGCTTTGGTGCAGCTAGTTCGAGTTCAGCTTCGCTAGGTAGTAAGTTCAGAGGAATGCGATCGCCTAAATTATCTAATTGCGATTTTGCAGCTTGAAAGCGTTGATTTAAAGCGGCGTTAGCTTGAATCGTCATCAACAGACGGGGTGCGATGAGTATTTCCCAGGCTTTTGGGTTAGCTGAAAGTTGTTCAGCAGCTTGGTATAAATCAGATTGTTCTGTATTGCTTAAAGAAATGTCAGAATCCTTCAAGGCAAGCAATAGCGCTAATAAAGTATTGTTAATTTCAGTAGATTCCATGAGGAAAATTACGAATATTTGAAGTTACATGATTAACATTAAGTTTATTCGATACTTAAATTAATTGGCGACTATGGAAAGAGAAGCACTGGTGATCGGGATTAATCGCTATCCGACGCTGATTGAAAAAGCTAGCGATCGCCCGCCGCATCTCCAAGCGCCAGCAATTGATGCTGAAGCCATAGCCCAAGTCTTAGAAACCTATGGCAAGTTCCATGTCGAGCGATTACCAGCAGCTTATAATCAGGATGGATCTTGGTTTGTCGATCCGCAACAGCAGCTAACAATTAAAGAATTAGAAACAGCGATTGTCCAACTCTTCAACCCCCCTGGACGTAGCATTCCTGATACAGCTTTGTTATTTTTTGCAGGGCATGGTTTACGCAAAGATATAGGTGGAGTCATAGAAGGCTTTTTAGGCACCAGCGATACTTGTCCTTTGATGGGAGATTGGGGACTTTCCCTAGACTGGTTACGTAAACTCTTACAATCTTCCCCAGTACGGCAGCAAATAGTTTGGTTAGATTGTTGTCATAGCGGCGAATTTATTAATTTCCATGATGCCGATCCGGGGAGTTTTGAAACTAAGGATAGGTGTTTAATTGCCGCTTCCCGTGGCTTTGAAGTCGCTTATGAAGACTTGAGTAGCAATCATGGGATTTTGAGTGCTGCATTAGTAGAAGCGTTAAAACCAGAAAATCATGCTGAAGACTGGGTGACAAATTACTCACTCGTTGACTTAGTTCAGCAACAGTTAAAAACTGCCCGTCAGCGTCCTATTTTTCACAACACTGGCGGCGAAATTATCCTCACGGGACAAAAAGAAAAAATTGACCGTGCGGTGTTAATGGCAGAATTCTGCCCTTATAAAGGTTTAGCAGCTTTTGAGTTTAACGATTCAGACCCCAAATATTTCTACGGACGCACCGCTTTAACCGATTCGCTGTTAGAAAATCTTCGGCAAGGAAATTTTTTAGCAGTGATTGGGGCTTCTGGAAGTGGTAAGTCTAGTGTAGTGAAAGCAGGTTTACTTTATCAGCTGAAACTAGGTAAAAGATTAGGCGGAAGCGATCAATGGGTAATCAAGATTTTTCGCCCCGGAGAACATCCCCTGCAGAGTTTAGCTAGAGTAATTGGCTATGGGGAAGAGTTAGCAACGGCTGAAGAATTACTTAACAAAGGTGCAAGCGGATTAACGCAATTAGTTCAAACTACATTGCGATCGCTAGAATTATCCCATGAACTAGAAACTGATGCTAACACTCAGCGTTTCATCCTGGTGATTGACCAATTAGAAGAAGTTTTTACTCTCTGTCAAAATGAAAGGGAGAGACAGCGGTTTTTTGAATGCTTTTTAGGGGCATTAAATAATTCTCTGTTGACAGTTGTAGTGACAATGCGGGCAGATTTCTTTGGCAAATGTGCAGAACAGGAATATGCAGGATTGGCACAGAAAATTCAAGCAAATCTCATCACTGTCACTCCCATGAATAAAAAGGAGTTGACAGAAGCTATTACCCAACCTGCTTATCAAGTAGGTTTAGAAGTACAGCGGGAACTAGTAGAACAAATGTTAGCCGATGTCGAAGGCCCTGGTACTTTGCCTTTGTTACAATACACCCTGACAGAATTGTGGCGCAAACGAGAGGTAAACCGCTTAACACTGGCAGAATATAGCCGAATGGGCGGAGTGAAAGGTACACTACAAAAACGAGCAGATGAAGTTTATGATGCGTTCAAGACTAAAGAAGAACAAGCAACTGCTAAACGCATATTTATCGAATTAACTCACTTGGGAGAGGGAACAGAAGATACCCGCAGACAGGTATTTAAAACAGATTTAATCAACTCCCAGCAATCTGCAGCAGTGGTGGAACAAGTACTGAGCAAATTGGCAGATGCGAGATTAGTCGTTACATCAGAACTACAAGCAAGGGGTGAGAGTGAAAAGACAGTGACAGTAGTGGATGTAGCCCATGAAGCACTAATTCGCTATTGGCCAAAGTTGCGTTCTTGGGTAACAGAAAACCGAGTCGCAATCCGTATTGAACGTAAGATTGAAGCAGCAGCAGAAGAGTGGGAAAGTAAAAACAAGTCGAAAGATTATCTATTTACCGGGCCAAAATTAGCAGAAGCAGAGAATTTCTTACAAGAATATGGGGAACTCGGTTTACTTTCGCATTTAGCATCTGAGTTTGTTCAAAAAAGCATTCAACAGCGTCGGCGAAATAAATGGTTCCAGTTAGGCGCAGTGGCTTCTTTTGTAGCAGTAGTAGCTATAGGAGCGATCGCATCTACAATTTTTGGCTTAGAGTCGCGTAAACAGGAAGCTATTGCTAAAGAACAAGCCCAAAACGCTAAACAACAGGCTGAAAACGCCAAAACTCAAGAAGCTAGAGCCACAAAATTTGCCGAGGAATCGCGTCAGCAGGAAGCTATAGCCAAACAACAAACTGCGATCGCTAAAACTCAGGAAGCTAAAGCTAGAGAATTTGCCAAGGAATCGCGTCAGCAAGAAGGTATAGCCAAACAACAAACTGCGATCGCTAAAACTCAGGAAGCTAAAGCTAAAGAATTTGCCAAGGAATCGCGTCAGCAGGAAGCTAATGCCAAAAACCAAGAAGCTAGAGCCACAAAATTTGCTAAAGAATCACATCAACAGGAAGCTAATGCCAAACAACAAGCAAAAATTGCTAGTTTGCGTGAAAAAGGTGCAAATATTAAGTATCAGCTTTCAGTACAAACAAATGTAGAGCAATTAATTTCAGCAATTCAGGCAACTGGTGAAAGTCAGTCATCCCTTAACAAAGTGCTGAGTGAAGTTCAATCTAGTTTGTCGGAAGCTATAGAATCTGTTCATGAGCGCAATATCTTCTTGGGGCATACAAAAAGTGTCAGTGCGGTAGCGTTTAGTCCCGATGGCAAATATATTGTCAGTGGCAGTGTGGATCACACACTCAAGTTGTGGGATACAAATGGTAGATTACTCTACACCCTCAACGGTCATACAGAATCTGTCTCGGCACTGGCGTTCAGTCCCGATGGTAAGTATATTGTCAGTGGCAGTGGAGACAAGACACTCAGGTTATGGGATATCAACGGTAAGTTGCTCCACACCCTCAACGGTCATACAGAATCTGTCTCGGCACTGGCGTTCAGTCCCGATGGTAAGTATATTGTCAGTGGCAGTGGAGACAAGACACTCAGGTTATGGGATATCAACGGTAAGTTGCTCCACACCCTCAACGGTCATACAGAATCTGTCTCGGCACTGGCGTTCAGTCCCGATGGCAAGTATATTGTCAGTGGCAGTGGAGACAAGACACTCAGGTTATGGGATATCAACGGTAAGTTGCTCCACACCCTCAACGGTCATACAGAATCTGTCTCGGCACTGGCGTTCAGTCCCGATGGTAAGTATATTGTCAGTGGCAGTTATGACAAGACACTCAGGTTATGGGATATCAACGGTAAGTTGCTCCACACCCTCAACGGTCATACAGCATCAGTCTTAGCACTGGCGTTCAGTCCCGATGGCAAATATATTGTCAGTGGCAGTGTGGATCACACACTCAAGTTGTGGGATACAAATGGTAGATTACTCTACACCCTCAACGGTCATACAGAATCTGTCTTTGCACTGGCGTTCAGTCCCGATGGTAAGTATATTGTCAGTGGCAGTGGAGACAACACACTCAGGTTATGGGATATCAACGGTAAGTTGCTCCACACCCTCAACGGTCATACAGAATCTGTCTTTGCACTGGCGTTCAGTCCCGATGGTAAGTATATTGTCAGTGGCAGTTATGACAAGACACTCAGGTTATGGGATATCAACGGTAAGTTGCTCCACACCCTCAACGGTCATACAGAACTTGTCAGGGTGCTGGCGTTCAGTCCCGATGGTAAGTATATTGTCAGTGGCAGTTATGACAAGACACTCAGGTTATGGGATATCAACGGCAAGTTGCTCCACACCCTCAACGGTCATACAGAATCTGTCTTTGCACTGGCGTTCAGTCCCGATGGTAAGTATATTGTCAGTGGCAGTACTGACAGGACACTCAGGTTATGGGATATCAACGGTAAGTTGCTCCACACCCTCAACGGTCATACACAACTTGTCAGGGTGCTGGCGTTCAGTCCCGATGGCAAATATATTGTCAGTGGCAGTGTGGATCACACACTCAAGTTGTGGGATACAGACGGCAAGTTGCTCCACACCCTCAACGGTCATACAGAATCTGTCTTTGCACTGGCGTTCAGTCCCGATGGTAAGTATATTGTCAGTGGCAGTTATGACAAGACACTCAGGTTATGGGATATCAACGGTAAGTTGCTCCACACCCTCAACGGTCATACAGAATCTGTCTCGGCACTGGCGTTCAGTCCTGATGGCAAGTATATTGTCAGTGGTAGTGGAGACAACACACTCAAGTTGTGGGATACCAACGGCAAGTTGCTCCACACCCTCAACGGTCATACAGAATCTGTCTTTGCACTGGCGTTCAGTCCCGATGGTAAGTATATTGTCAGTGGCAGTACTGACAGGACACTCAAGTTGTGGGATACAAACGGCAAGTTGCTCCACACCCTCAACGGTCATACACAACTTATCTCGGCACTGGCGTTCAGTCCCGATGGCAAGTATATTGTCAGTAGTAGTGCAGACAGCACACTACGGTTGTGGGATATCAACGGCAAGTTGCTCCACACCTTCAATGGTCATACATCATTTGTCTTAGCACTGGCGTTCAGTCCCGATGGCAAGTACATTGTCAGTGGTAGCGATGACAGCACACTAAGGTTGTGGCTTGGTGGTAATTGGCAAGATTGGCTAAAAATAGGGTGCGATCGCTTATACAACCATCCCGCCCTTGTACATGCCAAAACTGAGGAAGCTAAAGGCGCAGCCCAAACCTGTCTCAACTATGCTAACTGGAGCAACACCAAAAAGGCTCAATTTCTGGTTAACCAAGGTCAAGCTTTATCGCAGTTGGATAGAGACATTAAAGGTGCTAACGCTAAATTTAATCAAGCCCGAAAATTAGATCCAAGTGTAACTATTCCCCGTTAAGGGCTATGAAGAAATAGATACCGTTGGCAAATTTGCCAACGGTATCTTCGCTACTTTCTCTCCAAAAAAATCTGTCAAAACATTTTTGCGTACTGTGCGGGGATTTGTAGTCAGTTTTTCAGGTCAATATTTTTGGGAAATATTGGGATTGTTTGGGAATATCTGAAGTTGTGTTGGGAAGTATTGGGAATTATTGGTGACTTTTCAGCTTAATGAGAATTATGTCAATAGAGTAGATTAAATATTGAAAAGTTCGGGAAATTTTGGGAAACTTTGGGAGTTATTAGAATTTCTTGGAAAGATGATGATGACTGTTGGGACGTATTGGGAGATATTGGGACATCAATCAGTTCTCACTACTAAAACGGATAGTTTTATCTAAAAGCAAAGATAATTTATTGCTGAAACTCTTGAAAAAGCGTTGGCTAGTTTTTGTTAATATTATTTCGCAATAATTATAGTGAAATTGAGCTAGAGGCAAGCTATGCAAGTAAAGAGCGAAGTGACAATTAAATGAGCGTGGTGAATTACCAACAGCTACACCAGCAGCGAACAAAAAAGTTGAAGTCTCATTGACCGATCAGAACGGCATAGTCTTTACTGCTCAAGTTAATGCAAAAAGCTTCTCGTTTGGCTGAAGCCAACACATCTGAGTTTGCTGACTGGGCAGGGGCTATATCGGGTAAGCTTGGCGAACGCACAGAGAATGGTTTTGAGGTGATTGATGCCGGAATCCAAATTTTTGAAAAAAAAGTGAAAGAGCCTAAACCAGAAGAAGGTGCTGCTGTAGCTGAAGCTGGTGCAAGTTCATAGGCGTGTCGAAAGCATAAGAAAGCAAATTTCTACCTCTGCAATATCTCATTGCAGAGGTAGAAGCACTTTCAGTTGCAGATTCAACGAAATCCTAATTATGTGGAACTGCTAACTATATATATTAAAAATGCATATATTAAGGATGCGAGGATTGATCATGGGACAGACACCAGAGCTAGGACAGATTATCATCTTGAATGGTACCCCGCGATCGGGGAAGTCGAGCATTGTCGCAGTGATTCAAGAGACGTTTGATGGCCTATGGATGAACTTGGGTGTCGATAGGTTTATGCAAATGACTCCCGCACGATACCTGCCTGGGATTGGTCTGCGGCCAGGAGGAGAACGCCAGGACATCGAAGCCCTCGTTCCCATTCTGTACAGTGCCATGTATGAATCCATCGCCGCCCATAGCCGCTTGGGACTGAATGTCGTGGTTGATGTCGGACACCATGACGCATACGCAACGAAGCGAGGCATTCTGGTCGATAGTGTCCGGCGTTTAAACGGATTGCCGGTCTTGTTCGTAGGCGTTCGCTGTCCCATTGAAATAATTATGGAAAGACGACAAAAAACGGGATGGAACGTGGTCAGTGAGGACGACTCCTCGGTGCCACGTCCGGTTCAGTTATGGCAAAGTGAAGTCCACATTCCTGGCATCTATGACCTGGAAGTTGATACCTCGTTGTTAAGTCCGGCTGCGTGTGCTGAGGTGATACGCCAACATCTCACAAATAGTCCAGCACCATCCGCATTCCAACGACTCGTTGCACTGTCTCCCAATTAAATACGACTGACTGCATCAAACCGTATTGAGCCGTGAAAATGCCGTAAACAGAGTGCATATATCCGCAGATTGCTATATAGAATCTGGGTTTGAGCGCAGAGTAGAGCATATACTCTCAACTGTAGAAGCCAGTCTCAGTAAGAAAGCCAGTTAAGAAACGGCTATCTTGTAAAGGCTGTCAATCGTTTGTAGTAAAGGTTTAGGGCAGCCAATGCTGTGCAACTTCCTTGCTCGGTCGGGGCTATTCCAAAGTTTGTAAATACAGTTAAGTGCTTATGCAAGTTAAGTTACCAACTGTCACGCTGATTATGTAGTATCGTGTAATATGAAAGGCGTAATAAATTTTTGTTGCTATTGCCTATGGGTCAGCAAACTTACCTAAAAGTACCCTTTGTTTGGGAAGAGCCTAAACCGTTAATTGAAGTTCCACGGCGATTGACTTTTGAGCCAGTCAAGGCAATGCGCGACAATCCATTAATAAAAATTGTTGCGCGTGTAATGGCTTCATCAATGGATGAAAGTCATCAGAGAAAAATTTCAGAAAGTTCGCCTGACAAAGCGGCTGAGAAATTTTTGAACTTGGCAAGTGATGGCTTTGAGTATCAAGATGACTGGTGGCAGTTTGGGATTAACGAAGATGACGACATTGTAGGGTTTGTGCTTCCGGTTATCTTTACAGGATGTGCCAAAGAAGGCAAAGAGGAAGGAAGTATCTACGATATTGGCGTGTTACCAGAGTACCGAGGGCATGGTTTTGCAAACGATCTATTGTCACAAGGAACACTTACATTACAACAAGTAGGAGTTTGGCGGGTGTTTTGTGATACTTCTGTCAATAACGTGCGGATGATTTCTGCATTCAAGCGTCTGGGATATCGGCAGTACAGTGAACCTTGGGAGCGCCCCATTTGAATCCGCTTCACTGCTCAAAATCCGATTTTTATCAAATAGAAGCGATCGCCCCCAGCTGCGACCGAGCAAGAACAGTGCGCGATAATGGCTCTCAGAACTCTTGCCTATATTGATTTTCAGCTAGCTCAGAAAATTTCATTCTTATTTTTTGATTACTTGTGTTGATTTCCATAAATAAAGCCCTCATAAAATATCTGAGGGCATTGATTTATATCTATGTTATTTATCAAGTGCGGAAACGTCTTTTACTTTGTTTGTGCAAGGCAAGTTTTTTGCGCTTGGATTTTTCAATCGGCGTTTCAAAGTGACGATGTTTCCTCATATCTTGAAAAATCCCGGCTTTGGAAACTTCTCGCTTAAACCGGCGTAAGGCTGACTCAATGTGTTCATTGTCATCCACTACTATTTGGGTCATTATCTCTCCTATTAAATTGACTTAATCAATGATGCGAGCAGGCGCTAATAATGCAGAAAAGACAGACTCTTTGTCTGACCTAAAGACTGGCTTGTAAAATTCTAGGTTTCAAAGCTTAGTAGCGTCCGCGTCCACCGCCGCCACCATATCCCCCGCGATTACCACCAGAAGAACCTCTGTCTTCTCTGGGCTTGGCTTTGTTAACTTTGAGTCCACGACCCATCCAATCAGCACCATCAAGAGCTTCTATAGGTGCTTCTTCCTCAGCATCTGTTCCCATTTCCACGAAAGCGAAGCCTCTCGGACGGCCTGTTTCTCGGTCATTCGGTAGTTGAACCCGCTTTACAGTACCATATTCAGCAAAAACACCCTTAAGATCATTTTCTGTAACTTCATAAGAGAGGTTGCCTACATAAATTGACATCGATTTTCTCCAAAATCATAAATGTGTAGAGATTTAAATTTCGGAGAGAAGCCTGTGAATACTAAAAACAAACACTTTCACCGAATTAACTCTCGTTTTCTAGGATGACATAGAAGGTAAATCTACGCATCTAGTAAATAGTTAATAGATGGTTAACCCTGATGTGATGCCTACTAGCACTAATTATTATCAATAAATTACTGACAAATTTACAGAATTACTGATTTTAGTCTATGATAACCACTCACAACACAAACCTTATTTTGTAAGTATGTAATTATTGTGACATTCCAGACAGTCATCAGTAGCAATAGCTTAAGCTAAACTAACTCTAGTTGCTTCATCAGTGAACGCTGTGTCCCTTAAGATTATTTCTTTTTTTAATCAAGCTGGTGGAACTGGTAAAACCACCCTGACGCAGAATTTGGGTTATCAGCTGGCTCAACGGCGACATCGAGTTTTGCTAGTGGATATTGATCCTCAAGCATCACTTACTGCCTTCATGGGTTTAGAACCGTTCGAGTTGAAGCAAACCATTGCTGATTCGTTGTTAAAAGATGCTCCATTACCGCTCCACCAGAATATACACGATGTAGACTTGGTTCCCAGCAACATTCTGTTGAGTGCCATTGAGGTACAACTTCATTCTGTAATAGCTCGTGAATGGAGGCTCAAGCAAACATTATTAACTGTGCAAGACAGTTATGACTTTGTACTGATTGACTGCCCTCCCACATTGGGAATTTTTAGTATTCTGAGCTTGGTAGCTTCTACTCATGTACTTGTACCAATTCAAACCCACTTTAAAGCTTTTTTAGGTGTGGAACTACTGCTAGACTCTATTCGCCAAGTAAGAGAACGTATTAATCCTGGACTGGCGATTGCTGGTGTAGTGCCTATGATGCACGAAAGCCGTACTAGCCAAGGTAAAGTTATTCTTGATGGCATCAATGAACAACTGAGTCCTATAGCGACAATTTTTCCGGCCATTCCTAGAACAATTAGCTTTGCTGATGCTTCGATGGCAAGACAGCCCTTGGCGGTTTATGATCCTAAACACCCATCTGTCCAAATCCTGGAAGCCATTGCTCAGAAACTGGAGGAAGTTTAATGCCACCAAGAAAATCTAATCGAGTAGCACCAAAGCTAAATACGGTTGATGCCTTTCTTAGTAGCTCTTCTAACTCATCATCTACTACAGCCCCAATTGAAAAGATTCGATTACCGCTCAAACAACCACGTCGCTACTTCGACCCGGAGAAGTTAGCCCAATTAGTGCAGTCAGTCAGAGAACATGGCATTTTGGAACCATTGCTAGTTCGTCCACTGCATGATGGGGAGTATGAGCTAGTAGCTGGTGAACGACGGCTACGGGCTGCGCGTGAAGTTGGATTAGGTGAAATCCCGATTGTCTCTCATGAATTGGATGACAAACAAGCTCTCCAAGTAGCCTTGATGGAGAACTTACAACGGGAAGACCTTAATCCAGTGGAAGAAACTGAGGCAGTGCTAGAGATTTTGTCGCTTTCCTTAGAAATAGAACCGAGTGAAGTGGTGTCCATTTTGCACCAGTCTTTCAACGCGAAACAAAGAGGTATTGAATTGAATCAGAACGTTCTGATTCAACTTGAACAGATTGAAACAGTATTGTCTCAAATAGGACGTTTCAATGCTGGAACATTCCGCTCTAGTCGAATTCCTTTGCTAAATCTTCCTGACGATATCCTTTCTGTACTGAGGCAGGGCGAGATTGAGTACACTAAAGCTCAAGCAATTGCACGAGTAAAATCAGAACAGCTACGTTCTGATTTACTCAAGATAGCTATTGCTGAAAATTTATCTCTAAGCGAAATCAAGACGAAAATAAAAGAACTGACACCTGAAACAGAAACAACACCAGATAGAGTTTTAGCTCAACGATTAGCTGAGATTAGCAAGCGACTACAAAAAAATAAAGGAGTGAGTGTTCAGAAGAATAGAACACGCATATTAAAGCTTCTGGATGAGTTAGAAAAACTCACATCAGAAAATTAAGCTGATGAAAGCATTGTCACCTATATTTCACTATGCGCTTTGTTCATGTGACAATGGAGTCAAATGAATCACTACTCGCTGATTAAGAGCCTGAGCGATTTTTTGGAGCATTGACAGAGAGTGTCCCTCGTAATCAGCATCTTCCAGCCGTGCAATCACAGGCTGTTTTGTGCCAATAAGTTCAGCCAGTTGTTTCTGTGTTAACCCCGATGAAGTTCTAGCTTCATAAATTAACTGAGCCACAAGAGCATTAATTGAAGCTTCTGCTACCATTGCCTCAAGCTCAGGGTCTCTGCTAGTCAGCTTATCAATTATTTTTATTGCATCATTCGTCGAAGCCATTATCTTCCTCCTCTACATAGGTATGAGCTTCTGGGTTTTTTTCAAATAAAAGCTTTCGAGCGCTCGCCCGTTCAATATCAATTGGTGGTACAGCTGCTTCTTCTTTCGTGATAGCGTGAGCCAGAATCGCCACATTTTGCCCATGAAAGAAGTACAGGATGCGGTATTGCACATGAATATGCTTTGCTCGAAGCTCATATATTCCGTCGCTTAAGTAATCTGCCACAGGGCGACGGAGTTCGTAGCCTGATGCCGCCAGTTGTTTGATTCGAGCAACACAGTTTGCATAACCTTTGCGGTCTTCTTTCAAAAGTCGCGTCAGCCATTCAAGGACAGGAACTTTCCCTTCCTCTTCCTGGTAGAAAACAACACGGGTTTCAGGCACAGCTTCCTTTATAAATATATCAATATTGTTATATTAAGGCAACGAAGTAAACTCCAGTAAGAAACTATAGTAATTAATTTCTTACCAAGGGTTGTCACAATCCTTATATAGCAAAGTTCTTGAGAGGCAATGTTGAGCAGGCGTATTGCGAGGTCGTACCAGGAAAGCGATTGTCTAAGCCAATACTGAGCAAGCTTCTTGCGTGCTTGCAGCTTCAAGAGTTTTCTTACCGTACAATTTTTTCAAAAAACTTGAGGCTTAACCCAGTACAGCAAAATTCTGTAACAAAACATATTAGTGTCTGTTTGGGAATTCTAATTATGTAGAGTTCTCACGTAAATAACAATGGCTGGTAATGAAGTTGCAGTATGCAGATTTATCTTTTTGAATTTGAAACAAATTAGTTTGAAGCATTTGGGGCAACTTAGCGTAATAGCAGCACCGTTAAGGAAAGGAGGCTATATTCCCTTAAAAGTTCAGGATGATATCGATAATATTTCAACATCAGATGCACGCAAAAAAGCAGATATTTATCTTAATAGTCGAGGTATTTCTATTAAGCAAACAGGAGCAAGTGTTCTATTTAATCGGCTTCAAAGAGCAAATTTATATAAACTTTATTCTAATTTAGGACTACCTGAAATTAATAATAAAATTATTCAGCTTGATCATGAAGTTACTCAGTTTCACCAAGGAACAATTTTGAGGGACAGGCTGTGGCAGAATTTCTTCTCAGAACTAGAATTCAAGCAATTATTAAGTTTTTTGATGTTACAAGGAAGCCCAAATTATGGAGTTTCTAAACATCCAGCAGAATTTATTTTAGAAGCTCCAACTAGGATTCAATCGTCTGCCGATATACAGATTTATACTTTTGATGAGTATTTTGAAAAATATAAAAATAATATTAGAATAGGAATTCGGCGCTCATGGATTGGTCAGTTGAGCGAATCTGAACATAAAAGAGCGATTAGTCTGTCCAAAAATGTAGGTAATTTACCTTGGCTTTTTGATGATATTATAGCTAACCCGCCGACAGGCTGGAGAGAAAATGTTGAAGTATCTATTCGCAAGACTGTTTATTATCTAATGATACTTAAAGTAAATTAATCTGGGCATTGTCAGATTTTCACTTCGTACAGTCTGACAATCATTACGTTTAGATGTTAAATTTATATGCGCTTACATACCGCAGCAAAGCAAATGAAAAAAACTTTGTTTAAAATTTGATACTAAAGCACTAAAAAATACGTTTTCTGCTACGATAATTTTCTATGTTTAAAAGTCCATTACGTTATCCTGGTGGGAAACAAAAGGCAATTCCTCAAATTGCTCACTTTTTACCTCTTAAATTTAGAGAATTCCGTGAACCTTTTGTCGGCGGAGGTTCTGTATTTTTTCATGTTTTACAGAAATACCCCAGTATGCCTTGCTGGGTCAATGATCTCAACCAAGAATTGTACTGCTTTTGGCATCAAGCCAAAATCAACTTGCCAAAGCTAGTGGAGGAAGTCTGGAAAGTTAAAAATGAGACGACGGATGGACGTGCCTTGTTTAAATCTCTCGCTGCCGCAGATACAAATACTATGAGTCCCCTTGAACGGGCTGTACGGTTTTTTGTTCTTAACCGAATTACCTTTTCGGGAACCATTGAGAGTGGAGGTTATTCTGAGGCTTCCTTCAAAGGTCGGTTTACAGCCTCTTCTATTGAGCGGTTAGCAGCTTTGCATAATTGCTTTATTAATACCCGTGTAACTAACTTCGACTACAGCGTCTTACTTAAAGAACCTGGGAAAGATGTATTTATCTTTCTAGATCCACCTTATCTCAGCAAGACTCAATCTAAGCTTTATGGTAAGAAAGGTGATTTGCATACCTGTTTTGACCATTCTCGCTTTGCCAAACTGATGTCGGAGTGTTCACACAAATGGTTGATTACTTACGATAACTGTGAACAAGTGCGGCGTAACTTTTCTTTTGCCTACATTTATGAGTGGGAGTTGCAATACGGGATGAACAATTACAAACAGCAGAAGGCAGACAAAGGCAAGGAACTGTTCATCACTAACTATCCTGTTGAATCATACAATTTACCTACAATTATGGAGGTTGTATAAAGAGAAGTTTAGAATTGGTAATTAATAGAAATAGCGAACTAATCACACTGCCTAAAATCATTCTGTGTAGACTCTGGTATAGAAATGTCGGAATTGGCTACTTTACCGACACAACAACGGCGATCACCCGTGACTTAGTGCAAATTATCCGCAACAATGTCATCATTGACTGGACTGTGAAAGAAAGTGTTAAGGCTAATCTGCGGAGGTTAGTTAAACGCCTGCTGCGGAAGTATGGTTATCCACCAGAGAAGCAGGAGAAGGCGACGGTGTTGCAACAGGCAGAGTTACTGTGTAGGGATTGGGCGGCGTAGCAGGGCGAGATCGCAAATTCCGGCGCTCTTAATGGATATAGCGATTAACGATTCCCGATATCGTCCAAGGTAATCACTCCAGAACTTTGTCGCTCAAAATTGTCTAAATAAATTTTAGACATTTGTAATTTTGTTTAAGCGTAATTAACTATAAAATCTTTAAAAAGATACAAAAGCCGCCCTAGCCATGCACATTAGTATCACAGACGATTCCATACAGCTTGCGCTTGGCGGGGGCTGAAGATGAGCCAAGTTGTGGCAGAAATAGTCGGGTAATAGTTGTAATGTGCTATTCATCGAATTTATGAAACTAGTTCAATATATTAAAAAATTAAAGTCTGCAAAAAATAGTTTAAAGCAGCAACGATTATACGCACTTCTGTTTACGCTAACACTGTGGTTAGTACTTTATACATCATTAATTCCAAGCTATTCTCAGGTTCCTACTCCTACCCCAACTTCTACCTTACCTACAGAAAAACTCAAAAAGGAGATTCAGCAGCAAGCTGAATATGATGTTGAAGATGATATTCCAAGAAAACAGACTAAAGAATTACTTGATTTATATGGTAAAGAAGCTGTAGGAATAGAACCGAAAACAATTAAAAGAATTTATGATGATGAATACAAAAAGCGCTCCGAAGCAAAGAAGAAGGACTTACGAGAACTCCTAAAGCCGGAAAACGGATGGTTAGCTGCAATAGTTTTGTTTATCGTTCTAATTTTTAAAGATACTTTAAC
Source organism: Tolypothrix sp. PCC 7601 (assembly GCF_025677855.1). Taxonomy (NCBI): domain Bacteria; kingdom Bacillati; phylum Cyanobacteriota; class Cyanophyceae; order Nostocales; family Tolypothrichaceae; genus Tolypothrix; species Tolypothrix sp. PCC 7601. The sequence goes on along the minus strand of NZ_CP064885.1, from coordinate 22,324 downwards.
AAAATGGGTTAGTAAATTTTTTGATGCTGTTGGAAATCAAATTTATAGCAAACTATCAGGAATTCAATTACTACGTGGTGTTGCACTAAACCGATACAGAGACGAACTCAAACATAAGTATGAGAAATTAAAAATTTCGTTTCGACCTGATAGACCTCTAAAACTAAAAGATGTATATGTCCCACTAAAAGTTACAGGTACTAATGACAATGAGTTGATTGATGCCCTTCAAGCTATAACTAACCATCGCCGACTTATGGTTAAAGGTTCTCCTGGTTCTGGGAAGACAATGCTGCTAAGGCATATTGCTCTTTGTTATGCTGATGGTCGTTGGTCTAGCTTATTTAATAAATTCCAATGTATTCCAATTTTATTGGAACTACACAGATTAAGCTCTTCAGAAAAGACAATACAAGAACACTTAGAGGATGCCTTTGATAGAGATGGCTTCAAGAACGCAAAACATTTTGTCTCTGAAAGTTTAGATAAAGGTAGACTGCTATTGCTATTTGATGGTCTTGATGAAGTGAATAGTGATTCTCGTGAACGGGTAGTTAATGAAATCAAAAATTTATTAGATAAGTATCTGAAGTGTCCTGTTATTATTACTTGCCGCACGGCTGTTTACAGAGATGAATTTCATGAGGTAGTTGAAAAGACTCTAGAAGTTGTTGAGTTCAGCGACCAACAGATTCGGGAATTTTTAGCTCCCTGGAAGCCAGATATGCCAGCAGATAAATCTGTTGAGCAACTTATGCAAACGTTGCAAGACAGACCGCGAATTATGGCTTTGGCGCGTAATCCGCTAATGCTTACTATTATTGCTTATCTTTATGCTGATACCCCTGTTGTACTACCCCATTCAAGGGCAGAGTTTTATCGGATAGCAACAGATATTCTATTAGAACAATGGCATAGAGAACGCAACAAATTTCAAGCGCGTGATAAAAAACTTATACTTCAACACTTAGCACTTTTCTTCCAAGACAATGCTAACCAACAAGGACAAGACCGTCGCAGCGTAGATTGGAGAACTGTTGAATCAGAGGTAATGAACATACTTCCTGACCTCAATCTTCAGCCTGACTGCACCAGAGCCATACTGGTTGAAATTGTAGAACGTAATGGTCTATTACTTGCTATTGATGGCGGTGAACGTTACCAGTTCGCACACTTGACCTTACAGGAATTTTTCGCAGCCAATCAATTACGGGACAATGCTGATGGTCTAATTAGTCGTTTTAAAGCTGACCCAGATGCTTGGCGTGAAACTCTTAAACTCTGGTGTGGAATAGCTTCTAATAGTACAAATTTAATTACAGAAGTACGCACAGTAGATCCAGTTGTTGCATTTGAGTGCTTGGCTGATGTTCAAAAAGTTGATTCGACATTAGCTTTGGAAATTATTAATAGCTTTAAATCCCGGCTGGGAGAAGATGGAAATGAGGATATAGTAAATCATGCCTTTGCAGCAGTCGCTGCGGACGACAGAAGACGTACAGATGTGTTCTCTTTTTTAAAAGAAACCCTTGAGAACACAAGTGAAACAGATGCTCGTCGTAAGGCTGTCGTAAATGCTTTGTCGTTGACTAACTTATCAAGTGCGGCGGAATTATTAACTCAGCAGTATGCCAATTTGGATAATATAGAATTTCGCCTGAATTTAGATCAGGCTTTGATACGTATGGGCGATATAGCTGTGCCTAAAATTGAGGAAGTTGTAACCGCCGATTCTATCCATCAGGTTATGGATGCTCTGGTGGGTATTGCTACTCCCAGTGCGTTACAAGCTTTAGTTAATTGGCTGTGGGATAAAGACGAAAATAGAGCTTTGCGTGCTGCATTGCTTTTAGCTTCTTTAATTAAACAGTTAAAATATAGGACAATGCTAAATGCTTGTCAACTTCCCAAAGATTATTTTCGACTGCTTGGCAGTTATGATTGGATAGTTAAACCATATAGAGCCGAGCCAGTTCTTAATACAATTTTATTACAAATATCTAACATAATAAGCAAAAAACTTATTGACCCAGTTGAGGTAATAGACCAGCTATATCTGAGAGATTTTGATTTGAAACTCATTATACCTATCTGTTTTATTCAAGCCTTAGAAAATCGAGATTTCAAAAAATCCCTAGGTGTTAGACATAGGGAGTGGGAAAATTATATTCAGACCCTTTGTGGGCAGAATGTTATAGGTTTTCTAATTTCTAATATTTCTCCAAAATATATAATTTATATCGTCGAGTTAAGCAGCATAGAATATTTAAGAGTTTGGAGTTTAAAAGACAAGTATACAAAAGAAAAGGATTTATTTATAGAAAACATAAAGAAAGTAGATTTGTATTTGTGGAGTAGATTTGTAAATATAATAGGGGAGAGTAGTTTAGTGAGGAGAGAATTTGAGTTTTTTGGGAAGTTTTTGAGAATTTTAAGTATTGGGAAGGGGGATGTTGTTCGTTGTGAAACCGATTTCATTAACCGATTGAAAAGAGTAATATTTTTGGAATCGCGATTTGATGAGGAAGATTGGGGGAACAGATTGGAGAAAGAAGAAGGAAGATGGAAAGAAATGTATGAAAGTATACAGGAATTGATACTTACGAGAATGGAGGAGGGTAAGAGAAATCTTTTCCAAACGATGAACGGATGGGAAGGAAAGGTAATAATTAATAAAAAACTAGCACCTCCACCCAAAAAATAGTTTTTCAACTCCTGAAACGAGTCGTAATGTGATAGCAGTAATCGGGTTTAATTTCACGAGGTTGGCGGGGCATGGGAGTTTATTTTTAGGATAAGCAGAATCTAGCCCATCTAAAACCCAATCACCGAAACCGCCTTCCGCTTCTGCTCCGGCGTAACCTCTAAATAACGCTGCAATGTACCTAAATCGCTGTGTCCTGAGATTTCTTGAATAGTTCGTAAAGGTATCCCCGCACTGGACATCTGCGTCAGGGCAGTTCGCCTAAACGAGTGGGTGCTAACTCCTTCTACCCCAATGCGCTTGCAGGCTTCTCTGAGAATCTTGTCTGCCATGAATCGAGTCAGCCGTTCAGTTACACCACGCTTACCCGGAAACATCACCGCCCCCTTGGGCTGATACTCCGCTAGTATGGCTGATAGCGTTGGTGGAATGTCTACAATCCGTGTTTTGTACTTGCCTTTGGTGGTAGACTTCCGGAAAGTGATGGTTCCAGACTTGATATCAGTCATGTTGAGAGCCAAAGCTTCTGATACGCGACAACCAGTAAACAGGCAGATGCCAAACAGAGCGCGATCGCGTGGGGTAAGTAACCCCTCGGTGAACAATCGCCTCAATTCGTCTTGGCTTAATATCTTGCCTTGTCCGTTGCCGTCTACCTTCATTTTTGCGCCTTCTAGGGCATTACACCAAATACCGAAAACGTGTAATCATTCCCCAAAAGTATTGTATCTTCGTTGGTGACACGAACGCGACAACGAGCTATCAAATTCAACTTATCAATCGCTTTCGCTACAACCCGCATTATCTCGTTGGCTGATAAAACCTCCTTATGCTTGCAGATTGATGACCAATAGCAGGTATAATCTGCACCGATAGGATTTGCTCATGTTGCAGCTGTCTATACTGGGTTCTACACCAAGGGTTGATAAATCGTTGCTATTAGTGATATCAAAATTGCTTCAACTCATCAACTCATGAGGCCCCGACGAACTGGGGACACTGCGTTGAGAGCGGGTGGTGTGGGGGACGGGCAATAATTCACTCATAGAGTGGCCAAAAACTCAGCAGCCCGCCCCCCACACTCCGCTGTCGCCACCCGCTCTCCCCCAGTTCTCAACCCTGAACTCGATAACCGTCCTTCTCATTACCGTGCAATTTCCCCGCTTCTGTGAGCGCCTTTAAAGCAAGTCTTAAATAGCGAACGCTCTTGTTTTCCTCACCCCACTTCCGCGATTTTCTAATAGCTTCAAAACTGACAGGAAAGCTGGTAGCGTGAGCGACAATCACCATAATCTGCTCAAAATCCTCATCCTTAACCATTTCCTGTGGTGGTTCAATATCTTCATGTGGTGCCGCTTTGAAATTGTTTTCCAGCTGGCTAATCACAGAACTTGGTGCGGCAAAATGCTGTTGTACCAACTCCGGGAAGACTTTAAGCAGCGTCCGTGCTGGGTCTGGCTGACCGTTTCCTGGGTGCAAATCAGTTTTGAGCCATTCTGGTATCGCCCCCAACTCCCCACCAGCAATAGGTTCACCAAAGTTATTAGGATTAGCCTTAAAATAAGCACCACTGGCAACATTAATCTTTCTCAAGCCTTTTGCCTTTACAGATTGGGCGACACAGCCAATAAATGAAACCGATTGCTTGAAAGTGTCAGCCAATCCCGCCGTTGCCTTGCCCACCACAGAAGTCAGGTTAGACCCGTGGAGGACAATGATTAACGTGCCGCCGCACTTAGCAAAACGGCTAAGTAAATATTGAATCGCCCAAGTGCGATCGCCTTCCTCTAGCAGTGAAAGTAAGCGCATCGCCTCATCAATGACCAATAGTAGGTTCTTGTGAGCGTAAGGTTGTGAACCATCCAGTTTTTTGAGAAATTGCAATAACTCATCAGCCACCGATTTATCAGCCGCGTCTGAGTCTCTTTGAGGAAAATCAAGAGCCGAGGTGAGATTGCAAGCAAACGGGTAAATATCGACTCCAGCAGTGAAATATTGCACATCTAAGCTAAAATCTAGCGCTTTGCTGATTGTGGCTAGAATTGCGGCTAACGTCCCCTTACCACCCCTCTGAGTGCCGCAGATAGCAACGACCTGAGAACCTAAGCACTCATCAATCTTAAAACCGCCCCTAGTCAACGCATTGACTACTGCCTCAGCCCTTTGGTTTAGGGGCAAACTGGGCAGTGCAGTCAGATTAAAGGTAGGAGATTGGGTATTGGTAATCTCTGTAGAAGCTGGTTGTAACTGCCTGATATCAACGGTAGGCGGTAGCTCCTGTGTCGCCTGGACTGCCTGCACTTCCTCATAATTGACGCGGCTATCAATTGTTACGTGTTGTAAATGGTCAACCATGCTCTCATAGGTGGGCAACTGTCGCCCTTTGAGCTTGCCAAACCAGCCAAACATCCAACGGTACGCATAAAAGCGCTTCCCCGGCTCAACTTGGCTGAGGTATTGGCTAATATTCTCAAATTGGGCATGGAGGAAGGCATATTCTTCAGCTTCCGGTCGCTCCAGAAACTTTACTGTATTCGCTAGGTAATCTGCTTGGTAATCAAGCCTGGCATCATAATCACCAGCTCTTGCGATCGCGTCCATGAAATTACCGCGTACAAAAGGCAGTGGTGCAATCTCCTTAGTGCGGCTGTGATGCTCAACAACAAACCACAGCCAAGCCGCGCCGCCAATCATGCCCCCAACCAGCATAAAAGGGTTGACGGCATAGCAGATAGTTCCAATACCGCCAGCTACCAACCCTAAGACACGAGTCAAATCTGCGGCATTTTCAGCTTCTCGTGCTAATTCAAAAAGCTGGTCTTTTCGCTCTTGCAACCATTCGGCGATGTTTCCCGCTTCTAAGTAGGAGAGACTGGGGTATTGACCGCGCAAGTATTCGGTTTGTTTGGTTGTGATTTTCGGAAGATGATTTTGCATAGGTTTCTCGCTGTTTCTAAGTGAGTAGTCCCGATCAAAGTTGGTAGCTTTGACAGAAGAAGCAGAGGGGCAGAGGTCTGGAGAAAGATTTTGGATTCCCCTGGCTTTAAGGGTTCAGAGTAGAATGGCACGCTTGAAAAGCTGAAGGGTAGGCAGTGTAAGGATTGCAGAGGGGCAGGGGTGCAGGGGCGCAGGGGGGATTTTCTAAATATCCGAACGCAATGCCTTAAACTTCTTCTTTCTCCCCTGCTCCTCCGCTCAAGAGCACCCCTGCTGCCTCAACGATTTTCCCTTTTCAAGCGTGCCATTCGGTTCAGAGCAACTACATTTATGTATGGGGTTTCTCCCCTGCCCCCCATCTCCTCTGCCCCTCTGCCTCTTCGATGACGGGGATACTGTTTTTAGTCTTTAGTCATGCGCCAAATAGCAAAGCCCATTTCACCAGATAGCATCGTGCCGACATTAAATAGAATGCAACCCAAAATCATCAGCGGGTCTGTGTACTGGAACGGGTTACGGGCTGCAAAGGTTGTTACTAGGTCGAACACCCACACAGCAATAGTTACGAACCCAGCGCTTGAGCGATCTCGTACCCCTGCTGTTTTGTAATCTCGCCACAAGTCCCCTACTAGGTCAATCTTGCCGCTGGGCTTAGTTTCTAGGTCATAAACCATGTGGTCTTGAAGTTCTCGCCTTGCTGAATCGGGGTTCTTGCCGCGTAGAGCGTGAGCTTCTACAACCTGCAACCCAACTGCAACCATGAACGCCAGGTAAAAGAATGGGTTAAACACTGCGGCGGGCACATTTAACCAGTTCCAGTATTGCTCAAACCAGGGGGTTACGGGCTGTCCTTGAAAAACTAGCTGCCACACAGAATCCGCGCTAATTACCGAACCGCCAATGAACAGAATTCCACCGACCACAGCCCTACCCATACCGCCTGTCGCTACAAACTGAGCGACTATTGCAGCCGCAAACCTAATGGGTAAACCCACAACCAAGACTATGACCTTGGCGCAAAAGTCAATAACCTCGCCTATACTCCGCTTTTTGCCTTCTTTGCCTGTGCTGCCACTGCCCGAAGTCTCTTTACCTGCGCTAGAACTGACTGCCATTACTTATTTCTCCTAACTGGTTGAACATTTTGAACGCCTTCGCACAAGCCCTGGTAATAGTACTTCCACTTCCAAGCCCCTGACTCGATTCGCCCTATACAGCGCCCAGTGGAGTCAAAAACATCAACCATTTCATCTAGTTGATAAATTGTTGTGTCTGGTCGTGGGTTGCGTCTGCTGTTGTCGATGTAATTGGTAATTCGCAATTTTTGAGTTGTGGGCATTACCCCAGCAAGGTACAGTGCGTCGCTGGTTTTCGCTCTTTGCTCAATGCGTTCTCGTTTCAGTTGCTCACTGGTTTTCAGGTTTTGTGCAAGTAACTGGGTTTCTGCTTTGACCCGTTCTGCCTCGATATATGCCCCAATCCTGGGTATTAAGGGAATTAGCGCGGGCATGAGGCAAACACCCACACCAATTAGGGCTAAATACATCTGCTTTTTGTACATAACCGTGAATCTAAGCTTCTTGAATCAGCGCCCGAATCAACGCTACTTTTTCCCAGGACTTTAGCTCGTGCAACCGATTTGCTACTTCCTCAGCATCTTCGGTTATTGCTTCGTTAGAATCACTCCCAAGCCAAAGGTCATGGGAAATGCGACCAATTAACCAAAGGCAGTCATTCTCAGCCATCCCGGATAAATCCTCGCCCCAGGTTTGGGTCATCTCTGCAATTAATTTGTTGTCCGCAGACAAACTAAAAAATCCTACGGGTTTAGCCACTGTTAAAATCCTATGTGTTGTGTATTTATCGTTTTGCGGCGGTAGATGCATCCTGTGGTTACGGTCGCCTGCCTCGAAAACTAGCGACCGTTGCCCCTCAAAACAAACTCATTTGCACCGCCTTTTCACTAACCGTCGATACCTGCGATGCTCTATAGCCAGGTACTAGGTAACACTTGCGAATCTTTGCTTTGTTCAGAATCAAATCAGCCGTCCGTCGTTGCCCTGGCAGTGGGACAAACTTGAATCTAGGGTGGTCTATGCGCGCATAGGGGTCTGAGTATAAATACTTGTACAAAACACCGTCTATTTGATAGACCGCGCCGCCCTGTAGTTCTGTTGGGCAAAGCACTGGCTCTAACTGCTGCATCGTTCAATCTCCTAGTTGCTGTAACGTGACGCTTGACCGTCATAGGCAGGGGAGCAGGGAAGAAATATTCAGAAATTCTTCTACCAAGAGGATTTCAAGCCCCCACTTTCGGTATGGGCTTCTCTCCCTTACCCTCTGCCAAGGGTGTTCTTCTTTGACACTCTGGCGAGTGTTCCTGTAAAAGTTCGCTCACTGCTTGGATGGCATCACCTAACGTCAAATCTGGGTGGTAATCGAGTTGTGCAAATGATTCTGAATCCCGAATCTCTCTGAGCCAGCGCGAGCAAGCTTCTAGCCGGCGCAATTGATTTTGACTAAGCGCTTTAATCATTGCTCAATGCCTCCAAGTTGTTGAGATTGATGTAAGCGGCCATCACGCCACGTTGACTTGGGTGATTGACTAATTTCTGTCGTTGCTCTCTTACATAAGCGCGGATAATTTCACCCAGCCATTTACTTGGCGGTGTACCGTCACGCTCTGCAAGCGCCCGCACAATGGGAACAAGGTCATTTGGTACGTGGTAACAAAGTCGTTCAGTTTTCATTGGTGATCCTCTAGTCCAGTTAGTGAGATAGTCCCAGGCGTGGGTAATACAATCAGGCGCTCACTGGTCATTTGTTGTTGGATGAAGTCAGCAACAGGCGCAACCTCAAAGCCCCCACCACAGCAGAAAACATAATGTCCACCTAACAAAACATCATCCACAGCTTGCAGAATTGTTTGGGCGCTGACGTGTTTGTCTCTCCAGTCCATTAAGGCTTTGTAGAGGCAATCACCAATATCACGGCGCGATATGGCAGCAAAGGTGCTGTATCGCTTTTGACCATCTTCTGTTGTCAGTACTTCAGCCCTTTGTAAAGCTGTGCGGATGTAATCAAGAGATGCGACGCTTTCGCCGTCATCCCCGTACATTGCAGCCATGCCAAAAAATCTCACGATGGAACTGACTCCACCCCCACTACCAATAAAGGGTGTTCCGGCAATGGGCTTTTTACCAAGGCATTCATAAGGGGTAAGTGTGATCGTCCCATTGCCAATGTCTAGGGTGTAGAATCGCTCGGCTTTGGGATTTTTCTCTTTGATGATTTTGTGGGCAGACAGAGCAGCACCAAACCCTTCTGGATAACTGATAAAACTACGCCATTCAATCTCGTAGATCATGCCATTGACTGAGAATTGAGAAGCTTTTTGGAGATTGGAGTACAAGGACTCGCCTCTAGCTATTGACAAACACTGAATATCTGCCACTAGCTTACGTTTTTTGCCCTTTCCAATAACGCTATCAAGGATGTAGGGATGGCTGGTGATTGCACCCAGCACCATGTGCGGAAAGAATTTAATCTTGCCATTCTCAGTACGAGAAATGATGGTGCGAGTTTTGGCGTTTGGGGCATCATGTCCAACTATATAATTTTGGTCGTTCCATTCAAATGCACCCATCAATCCCCAACTGGAAGCCTCAGCCACAGTGCAGACAATGGAGTCCACACAACTGGTATAGCCAAGTGCGTGGCATTTAATCCGCCCGTTGCCTGCATCAACAATCATTTTAAGAATGTTTCTTGTTGCTCTCGACTTTCTGGGATTTGTGACTTTGCTGTCGCTATTGGGCGTTATTACTTCGCTCAAAATACCTCCTTTTCTACAACGTGATTTGTCGAGATGAACAATCATCGATTGAGGCTATACATGGTATATTTAGCTACTTTTATTTACTTTGTTCCTGTTCCAGATAACAGGGATAAATACCCGTTCCAGACTGTAAAAAAGTCGTGGAACACTGATGGAACCGTTGGAGCAGAGGAACAGGAACAAGCTTGTCACACTTAGAGAAAACAGCCTCTCACAGTCGCGGAACAGTTCAGGACAGGCAAACTGTCAACTTTTCCATCTCGACAAATCACGCGGCTATAATTCTTGATTTTTCAGAGTTTAGACACACAAGATTGCTGCGAATCGCAGATACGCAACCGCTTAATGCAGATATGTGGAAGTGAAATGGACATTCGTACAGGTGTACAGAACAGCGCCTACAACAACCTTTTTGGATGACCGCCGAGGCATTTTGCGTTGATTGACGTTGTTTCTTTACACTTGCTAATATAGCAACAAGTGGGCACAAATAGCAACCCTCTTCCCAAATGCTTTGATGGGGGTGATAATTGACAACAATTACACCTATTTATGTCTACTTGCAGAAATGCCTAGTAAAAAGCCGCGTGTCGTCATTTACCTTGACCCAGAAATGAATGAGTTTCTGAGGCAATGGGCAGAGGATGAACGCCGCACCTTGAACAATTTAATAACAGTACTTCTAGAGAAAGCGGTAACAGATAAAAAGGAGAGTAAAGACAAGTAATGACCGAAGATAACGAACCTGAGAGGCGCTCAGGGGAGGATTGGGACTGGCAAACAGAAACTAGGGAGTGGTCAGCCGCAGCGTCAGAACTTGCTTGCTTTTCTCTCGCTAGGGCGAAGGACAAGGACTTAATCGAAATCATCGACACCAAGCGTGGTTTACTTAGATACGTTTGTATATTTAGGGACAAAAACCAATGACGGAAGCCCAATTAACAGCTACTCAGATACCTATAAATGACATATTAGGGATGCTTACAGCTATTGGTAACAAAGACTACGCTCACTTTCTTGAGCTAGAGCAAGCCTTTGTTTCTCAACATGGGGAAGAAGTTTGGGAGCAAGTTTTTAACTTCCGCGTCCTACCCGCGCTGGACAAGCCTGCTAGTCAATGGTTGTTGGCGCAGTGGATGAGTCACGGTATCAACAGCATCAAAACAGTGGCTTAAGTGAACGTAACGTTTTTTGCAAAGTCTGGAGGTGAGATGTATCAATTGTGTGACAATCTTGGGATGAAAAGCGCCCGCTAGCTAACAGAAAGTTCTGTTAACTGGGATGCATCAGCGTCAAACGCTGTATAAAACGCACATATTTTACCTATGTAAAAACTAATGTCCTATGTCAAAGACACCAAAGAAACAAACCAATGTTCTTGGACAAATGAATATCAACAGTGGCGCGATCCAGGGCGCTGCCAGAGCTATGACGTAAATACTGAAAATGCAAAAAGCGCCCTCAGCCTCGAAAACTAGTGCGCTTCTTGCATTTATAGACGGACAACTCCATAAGTTTTGATCGACTTACTCAGTTGTTGTTCCGCTTTCGCTATAAAAATCTTATCGCAAGCAAAGGCAGTTCAACAAGAGGAGTTGTCCAAAAGTAAACACAACTTTTGGAGACTTGAAAAATGTATGCAACCAATCGTCTGACTGTAACCGCCAAAGACTTAATTTCCGGCTTACAACGAATTCCTCATAATTGGGCATTAACCCCAGTAAATGGCAAAAAGCGGCCCTACCGTGAGGCTTGGCAGAGTGAAGCACCCTTGTCTAGGGATGCAATCTGCCGCGAATTACGAGGCAAAGCCAGAGGCTACGGCATCCGCACAGGTGAAATCTCAGGCGGAATTTTAGCCATTGATGCCGACGGACACGCCGCCGAAGCCCTATTACAAAAGCTGGCCGATAACGACTTACCCGACACAGTAATTTTTAGTTCTGGCAAAGCAGGCCGCAGACAGTTACTTTACTTGGTCAGCGAGGAATACTGGCCAGTCTTGGATAATGTCATCCTCAAAACTGGCATCAAAGGTGATAACGGTAAAGAACAGTTACTAGAATTTCGCTGGAATGGGCGGCAATCTGTACTACCGCCATCAGTACATCCAGATACAGGTAGTTATCATTGGGTGCGATCGCCCCAGGATATTGAAGTTGCCAAATGCCCCAACTGGGTAATTGAGTTGATGTTGAAACATCATCAGCCCCCAAAAGCGCCCGCACCCACGCCTAAACCTCAAAAACCAACAGTCATTGGTCACCCGCCCTTAGAAATTTTCTTGGGCAAGGATGACCGCGCCTTGATTGAGCATGGCACAGGCGACGGTGGACGCAACACAGCAGCCCAGAAACTGAGCCTGAACCTGATTGCGACATCTCGCCGCCTCCATGAATTAGGAATTGACCATCTGGATAACCCAAGAGTTTTGTACGATTGGTTCTGCGATCGCTGTACACCGCCACTCAGTACACAGGAGCGCGAAGGTTGGTGGAAAAAAGCCGACGCGATCGCCAAGCGCCCCAGCCTCGATGACGAAAAACTCCAAGGATGTTACTCCGCTTGGCTTAAAAAGCAGAAAAATGATACCAGTACAAAATCAGAACTAAGTACAAAATCTATTGTCTACGTAGACAATGGCTCATTGTCTACGCCATTGTCTACACCTAAAAACGATGATGAGAGAATCATCCAGGCTATTGTCGGCAATGTCTACACCATTATCGAGTCTCATTACTCTGAATTTGTAGAACGTCAAAAACTTAACAATCTCTATCATCAGTATGAAGATTTAGTTGACCGGAAATTATTTGAAAGCATTGTTTCCAGCCAACGAGTCAAAGTGAATGAAGTACTACCAGAAGACGAGTTACGGCTGAAATCCTTAATGGATTACAGCAAAACCAGGATTAATTGGGATGAAGTATTACCCGCCCCCCTAGCCCGCGACATCAAGCATGATGCCGAAAAACTCAATATTGACCCTGTAATGATTTGGCAGGCTTTGTTGCCCGCCGTATCCTCATTAGCGGGGACATTCACCCTGGATGAGTATGGTGGTATCCCAGCGATTAACTGGACTATGCTGACGACGGTAATGGGATGCAAGCCCGCTTTTTGTTTGCAATGCCCGAACAGCGTAAGAAAAAGTATGTTCCTGGGGGTTACTGCCGACTCAAAGACCGCCTCCCAGTACTTTATGAGTGGCTCGACAATTTAACCACCCAGACAGTCAAAATAGCCCCAGATGCTCAGAATTACTTTGCCAGAATTGTTGACAGTATCGGCGACCAAATCGAGCAGATTTCTCATGCTGGTATCCGCACCTGGATGAACAAGCTTGATACTCACATCCTACGGATAGCGTTGGCTTTGCACCTGATTGAGTGTTTTTACACCCCATCTACCACTGACATTAAAACACTGTCTCTAGCCACCTTAAAACGGGCTGTCACCTTTGCCCAATACTACCGCAGCACCTTTCATATCTTGCAGGAAAAAATTAGCACCAGCGATGACATTGCCTCAATCATGTTGCAAATTCACGCTGCGGCATTGAACAAGCATCCTGATGGTATCAGCGCCCGTGATGTTTATAAAGATTCTCGCCCCATCCAAAACCGCGCTAAGGGGGCTGGTAGAGAAGCGGGGGCTTACGTTGCTGACTTGTTTGAAAAAATGGCGCAAATGGGTTACGGAGAAGTTGTACGTAAAGGACGGTCTGTCAGGTTTGTTGCATTCCAAAAACCAAACTTTGAAAAAGGCATATTAGATGCAGACAATGTAGACAATAGCCTCCAATGCCAGCAAGAACCTTATGATAGCGAGGAAAAAGATTGTCTACATGACCGTAGACAATCGGGTATTGTCTACGTAGACAATCAAAATAATACTGAGCTACGGACAGATATAGAGTGTCAAGAGTCACAAGCAAAGCCAACAGAGGATCTAATTGGTAAAACCGTGACGATTACTGCTGGAGGACGCTTTGATGGGCTGTCAGGTGAGGTGATTGCTTTTGATGGCGAACAATGCAGGCTGATTGCAGATGGTAGGGAATTGTGGTTTGCACCTGAATATCTGATCTTCAAGAGTTGAGTCCAGTATTCGACTAAAGCATGACCAAAAGTCGAGGCGTTGCGATCGCAAGATTAAAATGGTGATAAATCTCAATTTTTTCCCTACAATTACGGAAATTAGCACATCAACCATGTGTTAATAGAAAAATAGCATACACATAGGATACAGTAGCAAATGGAACCTCTAACTACTGCTGCGATCGCAATTGGAACCGTAATTGCCACCAAAGCCTTAGAAAAAACGGGCGAAAATGTTGGACAAGCTTTATGGGATAAGACAGGTGAGTTTCTCGTCACCCTTAAAAAACACTCTCCCCAGACTGTAGTTGCTATTGAGAAAGCGCCAGAACAAACACTTGATTATGGCAAGGCTGTACTAGAGGTAGAATCTGCGGCTAAGGTTAATTCGGAATTGGCTCAAGCTGCACAAGAATTAGCAACAGCAGCTAAAGCTGAACCCAATCCTAATTTTATTCAGTTGATACAGCAACTAGCCGATAACCTCAAGTCTCAGCCACAACAGCCAAGTGTGATCAACTATCAGAAGTTGGCAGATGAGATGAAGAATGTTTTCCAAGGCACTGTATTTAATGCCCCAGTTACGTTTAACTGACTACCGTCGTCTCCAGGGGCGGGGACAAAGTTAAGCCCACAACCAAATAATCTTCCAGATAGCGGTTCTGTTAAATCTCGACCGTGGAAAATTTTCCTAACTGTAGGTGTAGTAGTAATTGCTCCTATAGTTTTAGGGATTTTATCTCAAATTAATCCAAAACCTATTCTTTCAGGTTCTAAAGAGCTTAATGGCATCGCAATTAAATATCCAGGCGATTGGAAAGAAATGGAACCAAACGGTGATTTTGTGGAAGCAGGGGGTGATTTTGGCGGTCAAGTAAGTAAATTTACACCAGAAAATTACAAGCAGGTTGATTCTTGTATTTTAGAAATAACGACTAATATTAATAACTTATCTCCACAATTGCTATCTGTAGAAGAATCTAAACATTTTGCAATTAGCAAGATTAAAAATATTAATCCAAACTCACAAATTACTGATGAGACTAAATCATCCACAACGCTATCAAACTTTAACGCTTATAGATTAACTTATACTCGGCAGGAAGGACAATGTAAACTCCAGGTTATGGAAATGGGCACTGTGAGGAACGGCAAGATTTACTTTATTACGTATACAGCAGAGTCGGCAAAATATTCTCAGTATTTACCTACTGCTGAAGCGATGATTCAATCATTTAAAATTACAGGAAATAATTAATAACCCGTTTTTATCTGATAAAGCAGGCAAGTATTATAGTTTTGAGTAAATTGTAGTGGTAATATTACACATATAACCAACTCAATAATTATGGACATTGATTATGACACAACAGATTATTGAAGGAACTTGGGAAGAAATTCTACAACACGCATCTGAATTGGCTGGACAAAGGGTAAGGCTGACAATTTTGACTAATGAAACTGTTAGTCAGCCAGTAGAAGAAAATTTAGGTAAGCTATTGCAAGGAAGAGTGGGATAAGTCCATTTTTAGCCATCCAACTTATCTGACTCTACAGGAGAGGCTGTTGCTGACTTACTAAAAAATGAAATTACTTGAGTAGTAATATGACACCGATAAACAAATCAATCATTGCAGAAGTTACGCGCCGATTAGTAGCATTACTAAATCCTGAAGAAATTATCCTATTTGGTTCCTATGCTTGGGGAACTCCACATCAATATAGTGATTTAGATTTATGTGTTATTTTACCGGATGATATACCAAACTTTGACCGAATTGAGTGGGGAGTGCGGGCAATCAATGCTCTTGATGATTTAATGATTGATGTTGATATTCTTATAAAAACCAAAACTGATATAGAAACTTTTAAAACAGTTCCCGCATCCCTGACCAGAAAAATAATAGAACAAGGTAAATTACTTTATGGACAACGCAAAACGTATTCTGGTACAGTTTTGGTTTAAAAAAGCCCAACGTGATTTAAATGCAGCACAAAAACTAGCTGAAGAATTGCCAGATATAGCTATTTATCATTGTCAACAAGGAGCAGAAAAAGCACTTAAAGGCTTTCTCGTATTTCATGATACCGAATCAGGAGATACTCATAAATATTAATACACTGGTAAGATTAGCTTCTAAATTTAAGCCGGAATTTGCGTCTCTCTTAAAAGATGCAGGATATCTCAGTCAATATAATCAGTATGCTTTGAATCATAATGTGAGAAAAATTTTGATCCATAAATTAGAAAAGAGTTAACGAAAATTCAGGCTTTTGCGCTAATCACAAATTAAAACTTTGAATCAAATTATGAGTGAGAGTTGAAATTCTGAATCATAACTAGAGAATGAGTTGAAAAAACACAATTGGACAAAACTTGCACAAAAAATCTCTGAAAAAATTGCTCTACTTTAAACTTTCAATTCAAAATATGCTTCAAATGCCCATGTTATGGTTCAAAACCTTTGTTTTAGTAGATATCTGAGTAAAAATCAAATATTTCATTGTCCAAGCGATCGCCCAACAACAGAGCGATCGCCTACTCAAATCGTAGCTAAATAATAATGATAATCAAGCCGAAGAATTGATACAAACGTTGCTTGCGTCAGCCTTTTTATGCCTTACGCGATAATCATTATTAGTAAAAAAACTCGAATACTAAAAGTGAACTAAAAACTGGATACTCATTTTTGAAGCATATCATGAGTTAAAATCTCATTTTTTGTTTCAAATCACAATCAGACATATCGCTATCCAATGGAAGCGACGGAAGATTTTATCCCAACTCCTGGAGAATTGTCGGTGGAAGGATAATATTGCCAAAAATGTCACCATAATATTGCCACGACAAAGCTCAAAACATTTATTCTGTCGTTAATCACTGATGCCAAAAATTTGGCAATTGGAATGATAATACTGCCGAAAACTAAAAATGGAACAATAAGCGTGCCAAAATTGTTAAATTAGATGACTCGTTCAAAACGCTTTTGTAGCTAGAGGTACAATTAATAACACATCAGATCCCGTGCAATGGCTTGAGTCATCATCGGCTACTGTTTCTCGCAATTAATTAGTGTTTGCTACTTCTGACGTGCCATTGTTATAGACTGCATGTCTAACTCAAGTTTCAGGGAGTAAGAAAAATGCTCACCGATTACGAGTTTAAAAAATGGTGTAGCGACCAAAAATTATCAAAATTATCAATCTTAACTCTTACGGATATTCGGTCTAGTGAGCCAGCGCGACGAGTTGGGGGTGGAAGAAAGAATGTTTCAGGTTTTTATCCCAGCAAAAAGAATCAAAAAAGCATTCAATTTGAGTCTCATAAAGTCGAGCTTCCCTTTATTTATGAACTAGAGCATGATGAGTCGGTTCTGGAATATTACGACCAACCTCCGGCATTTAAAATAAATTACCAGTCCAAGTCGGGAAGAAATCTTGGATTTTTCTATACCCCGGACTTTTTCGTTATCAGAGCTTCGAGCGCTGGGTGGGTAGAGTGTAAAACAGAAAAAGAATTACAAAAGTTGCTTGTCAAACAGCCTCATCGTTACAGCTTTAATAGTGATGGTTGTTGGTTATCACCACCTGCTTTATCGTATGCCGCACAATTTGGATTTGATTTTCAAATTTTTTCAGATGCTAAAATTAATTGGATTTTATACCGCAATCTAACATTTTTAGAAGATTATTATCGTGCTATTGATGAATCCAAAAATCTGAGGGATAGGTCAGACGAGTTAATTGAAAATATTGTTCGTTCCCAACCAGGGATAACGCTGAATCAATTGCTTGACAATAAGTTAGGAATTAGCGCCGACTCGATTTATTTTTTAATTGCTAGCGAGCAGATTTATATAGATTTAGGGGCGTGCTTACTAGTTGAGCCAGAACAATGCCAAGTTTTTTGTGACCGAGAGTATGCTTCTTCCCATAAATCGATATTTTTGTCATTGCGAAGTGCAGATACAATAACTCTTCCAGTCATAAATTTAGTTCCCAAAGAACAAATAAACTGGAATGGTCAAATCTATACATTGATAAAAGTTGGTCATACACAAATTACTCTGCGCTCTGAATTAGGAGAGTTGATTGACTTACCAGTTACCGAACTAGAGAGTAAAATTCGGCTGGGTCAAATAACAGTTAATAAACAGATGTATGCTGGCAGTAACCCCGACGAATTAAATTCAATATTAAGGGGTGCAAGCCAAAAAGATTTAGAAGATGCTAACCGACGTTACAGAAGTATTGAACCAATATTGTTAGGTCAAAAAATAGAAAATCCAACAGTCCCAGAACGCACTTTAAGGGATTGGCTAGCCAAATATAAACAGGCTCAACAACAGTACGGCTACGGCTATATTGGGCTTTTAAATCACTCCCATAAAAAAGGGAACCGCAACCGGAAGTTACCCGAACAAATCTTAGAATTAATCAATGAATTTATTACGCAAAGCTACGAAACCCACAAACAAAAACGCAAGTACGAGGTATATGGAGCTTTTTGTAATGCTTGCGTCAATGCAGACATTCCAGACGACCAAATTCCTAGCTATAAAACATTTATTAGCGAGATAAAAAAGCGTAGTGGTTGGCAGCAAACTTGTAGCAGAGAAGGACATAGAAGCAGCTTACCCACAACAATCGTTTTACTGGGAATTAGAGCTAACAACACCAAAACACGGAGATAGGTCTTTAGAGGTTTGTCATATTGACCACACAAAATTGGACATAGAGCTACGATGTTCACATACAAACCAAGTACTTGGCAGACCTTGGGCTACATTTCTGGTAGACGCTTACAGCAGAAGAATATTAGCAGTTTATTTAACTTTTGACCCTCCGAGTTACCGCAGTTGCATGATGGTACTGCGGATTTGTGTAATGCGCTACTCACGTTTGCCCCAAATCATAGTCACAGACAACGGTAAAGAATTCCACAGTACCTACTTCGAGAGCTTGTTAGCTCTGTTTGAATGCACGCTCAAACACCGTCCCCCTGCTGCATCCCGATTTAGTGGCGTTTGCGAGCGTTTATTTGGAACAGCTAACACTCAATTTGTTTATAACTTAGCTGGTAACACGCAGATTACCAAAAAAGTCAGGTTGATGACCAAAACAGTCAACCCTAAAAATCTAGCAATTTGGACTCTTGGGTTATTGTATCTGTATCTTTGCGAATGGGCTTACTCAGAATATGACACAACAGAACATCCAGCTTTAGGGATGTCTCCTTCTGACGCATTTAATCAAGGTATGGCAAAGTATGGATTAAGAACTCACCGACTCATACCCTGGGACGAAAACTTGAGAATTTTAACTTTACCAACAACACAATCACAGAAAGTAAAAGTTCACCCAGTCCAAGGGATACAAATTCGAGGAATTCATTACTGGAATTCGGCTTTCCGCGACCCTAGTATTCACAAAACGTATGTGGCAATAAGATACGACCCATTTGATATTGGGATTGCTTATGCCTATGTTCGTGGTCAGTGGATTGAATGTATTAGCGAATATTATGCAGCTTTTAAAGGGCGTTCAGAAAAAGAGATTTGGCTGGCAACAACTGAGTTGCAAAAACGTAAAACCAATCATCATCAAGAATTTAAAGTTCGAGCCAAAAAATTAGCAGAATTTCTTTCATCAGCAGAAGCAGAAGAGGTTTTACTTGCACAACGTCTCCGAGATAATCAAGGAAAAGAAGTATTTAAACTCATTGAGTGTGAAAGAAATAAAATTCAATTTCATGAATCATTAAATTTGATAGAAACAGTAGCTTTTGAGTCAAGTGAAAATCACAATTCAGAATCAGTTCAAGTAGAAAGCGTTACTCAAATACCTACTAAACTCCAAATTTTTGATTCTTATTAATCATGTCTAATCAAAAGCATTTTCCCACAGCATTACTGACACAATCAACGACGGAAAAGCTATTGTACTTCGACAATTATACAATGGCACACCCTCGGCTAGAAGAAGCCTTCAATTTTCTCAAACTGGCGGTTAGTAATTCTTCGGAATCACGAATTATCTTTATTTATGGTCCAACAGGGGTTGGCAAAACTACCCTACGTTTACTAATTGAAAAGTGGTTAGTTGAGTCGAATTTACCGCAACTCGAAATTGACCCAGGTTGCTTACCATTCGCATCAGTTGAGGCAGTGGTTCAAAAATCAGGGGTATTTAACTCGAAAGACCATATTAAGCGCTGCTTATTTGCCCTTAATGAACCATTAATTGAACATAAGATAGACTACGGCACACGAGGTATTTATCGGAACAATTCGGGGCAAATTGTGATTGAGTCAAAAGTTATTGAAACAGATTTAGGATGGGCGTTAGAGCAAGCTCTTAAACATCGCAAACCCAAAATATTTTTTTATTGATGAAGCTCATCATATGCTAATGGTAGCCTCTGGACGCAAGCTAACAGATTTACCTGAAGCTATAAAGTCATTAGCTAACAGAACTGGAGTTGTACATGGTCTAGTAGGCACATACGAATTATTGACCCTACATGATGTTGGCGACCAGTTAAGCCGACGTAGTGTTTACTTACATTTTCCCCGTTACCATGCTGATATAGAACAAGACAGAGAAGTATTCCAAAGTGTGGTTTGGGGTTTTCAACTAAGGATGCCATTACAGCAAGAGCCTGATTTAGTATCACATTGGGATTACTGTTATGAGCGAAGTTTGGGTTGTGTAGGCATTCTTAAAAACTGGTTTCAGAACGCATTGTTCGATGCAATTAATGAAGGATCTGACTCTGTTGAGCTTAAACATCTAGAACGTCGCGCCTTATCGGTTGCCCAATGTCGAAACATCCTCAAAAAAATTAAAGAAGGAGAGAATAATCAGGCACAAATTGAGGGAGAAGTTCAGCAACTGCGTGCGGAATTGGGCTTACCAATAAAATCTGCGCTAATTGATAACGACATTAAACAAGTTGAGATTCAACCACAACAGAGTAACTCAACTTTGAGAAAAGTGCAGTCTAAAGTCGGACAACCATTACCTAAGCGTCGTCAAGTAGGAACTTGAGTGATATGTCCACATTAACCCTAAAACTTTACCCATCGTGGGATACGCAAAAATCTCCGATTCCACCAAGAAGCCGTTTGTATAATCTAGAGCCAATTGGTATAGGGACTCCTTATGTAGAAAGTTTAACAAGCTATGTCATTAGACTAGCTGAACAACATTGCATCACTACTAGAAGGCTACTGATAAAGGAAATTGCCCCATTTATGGGTAGAGAACCGAAATTATCAAACTTAAGAAATGAAAGAAATGAAAGTATCGGCAAAATACTTGGAGTTAATAGAGATAGAACAGCAACTAATGGAACGGGCTTAATGGCAACTAATTTAGTACGTGCAATGTCCATCCTGACGAAACGAACAGACTTATATTTTCTTACCCTTAGACCTTGGGAAAAGGTGCTTTCTAAAAGGGATTTACTTCGCCATGAGCGTGTTTGGTGTCCTTCTTGTTACCAAGAATGGCGTGATACTAACAAAAGTATTTATGAGCCACTTCTTTGGTGTATTAATGTAGTTCAGATTTGTCCAATCCACCACCATCCTTTTTTATCAGTGTGTCCCCATTGTTTGAATCAACAACTTGTACTTTCTGGTGATTCTCAGACCGGACACTGTAATAAATGCGGTAAATGGCTGGGGAGTTACCGATACAAAAGTGGTGGAGTCAACCAAATGAAAAAGCGGATGAAATTGCTTGGCAACTTTATGTGAATCACGAATTGGGAGAATTAATCGCATCTGCACCCACTATCATATCTCCGATTGATTCAAATCGGATTAGTCAGACAATTTCTAATTTTATTAATCAAGCATTTCAATCAAATCAAGCTGCTTTATCTCGCGCTATTTCAGTAAATCAAGCAACAATTGGTTCATGGTGTAAAGGAAAAGTAATACCTCAAATAGATAAACTTTTGCTACTAAGTCATCAGATGAGAATCAAATTGCTTGATTTTTTTAACAACAGATATTTTATTTTTTGATAATATTGCTTGTGGCTCATCAACAAATCAAGCCGAACAACCAAGAAAGTCCTATAAAAGAATCAATTCCGAGAGAAAGCAAGTTTTAAATATAGTTCTTCAAGAAGTAATTAATGAGTACCCACCACCTTCTTTAGAAGATGTCGCGTTTCGTCTAAAACATTATCCGCTTTGTTTACAGAATCATTTTCCCGAATTATGTCAAATAATAAAAGTTAGACACGCTGATTATAAAAGCGTGAGTAGACAGCAAAAAAATTCAACCTATTCTCGAATTAGCACTTCAAGAATTTCCACCTCCTTCATTCCTAGAAATTTCTCGACGACTAGGTTACAAAAATAACAGCTATTTATACAGATATTTTCCTGAACTTTCTCGTTCTATCTCCAAGCGTTACCAAGAATACAATAATGCAATTGGTAAGAAAAAAAGAGAACTTGTATGCCAAGAAATACAAAATGTTGCTCAATTGCTTCATTCACAAGGACAAAAACCTACACAACGTCGGGTTACTCAACTTCTTACCAAGCCGGGAGTGATGCGTAACCTTTGGGTGAGGTCTTACTTACGTGAAATTCGGCAGTCTCTTGGCTATGATTAACACATTTGGCAACTGAGTACAACCTATGCTTAGGATTAGAAGTATAATTTTGCCGAAGTTAATTGGAAGCATAAGCAAGCCATTCCGGCAATATTATCCTTCCACCGA
>NZ_CP064884.1:0-77766 GCF_025677855.1 Tolypothrix sp. PCC 7601 | reverse complement strand
CCATTAACACGTTGCAATATCCCAAAACCGCCATCTACCTTTTGTGAGGAACCAGAAGCCCAACGCTTACCGTAAAGATTGCCTTGTTGCCCCGCAACATCCCCCAATTCCAAGTAAGGACATTCTTGACCCACTCCACAAGCAACAGCAACAGTTTGATTAGAACGAGTTACCTTACCTGATACAAAATAGCTTTCTCTTGCCCTAGAATCTCCACGTTCAGATTTACCTAAAACCACAGAAGCAATACCAACGACATCCAACCCAGAATTAATCGGTTGGGGCATTTTATCAAAAGGTACTTTATTCAACCCAGGAACTTGATTAATAAAACTTTGTTGCCAGTTGAGAAATTTGCTAATCCTTGTTTCTGTTAATTGAGGAATTGAACTTAACGGATATTTACTTAAATCTAAATTACCGAATGATATATTACTTGCTTTTGGGTTGTCAGATAAAACTTGAGATAACGTACCATTGGGAGAAAATCCAGCAGTTTTTAGCAAGTCTTGAATAGGTTTAATCTGACTGACATTAATATTTTTCAAGTTGGGAATTGCTTGAGCTACTGAACCGAGAGTCTGCCACTTCATCAAACCAAAATCTTGTAATGTTAAAGAATCAATCTGATTTGAGGTGATTTCAGCTATCAGGTTCAAAGTAAATTGACTTTGTGTAAAAGCTTCATCCACATCACCTAACATAACCACAGAATCAATATTCTGTCCGGCTGACCAAGAACGGGAAGGATTATAGCCTAATTTAGCAGCAATATCTGCTGAAACATTGATGTATCCAGGCTCCTGAACTGTATCTAAACTACTCCAGTTTATCTTTGTCCAATCAGGAGACTTTAATTGATATTTCCCAGAAGTATGAGTAACTGTTGGGATTTCTGCAATTGCTATACTTGGTAATTCTAATAGTGAAATAGCAATTAAAGAAGTAGAAATTGTTAAGAGAACAACCTTATTTAAAATCACCGCCTTTGCCCCCATTGAATTAATTGGTTAAAGAGGTTTTGGGGAATACCTGATAATCGGATAGCTTCTACTCTCGGTTTACCTTTCCTCAGTAAGCGAATAGTATCTTGTGCTTTCCGCCATTCTCCAGATTTGGGTTTAATTGTGCCGTTACCAACTGCAACAGCTAAACCAACGGCAATAGAATTGGCATCATTTCTTAATGATGAAGCATTTAAAACTGGAGAATTATTGTTGGAGAATCTATTTATTGGAGTCGAATTTCGATTGGCAGTATTAGTAGGAGTGTTAAAATTACTGTTGTTTGGCTTTTCAACTAATAGAGGCTTTGGTCTATCAGAATCAGGTTTAATAATAAGACTTGTGTACTCTGGCTTACCTTTAGCCGGAATCAACTTAAATTGATACTGTTTTTGACCAAGAGAACTATTAGTAATCACGGTCATCACAGTACTGCCATCAACAGAAGAAGTGAGAGATGGAAAATCAATCGGTTTAATCTGCCTCAAAAATAAAACTGTAGCTCCTCCATTCCCACAATTTTCATTATTTGATGCACCACGCTGACATAAATTGCCATTAGAACTAAGAGCAAAATGGGAAGGGTCTCCTAGCCAAACCTGCTTAATAGTTTCACCTGTAGAGATAAAGTTGATAGTTAGCCCGTAACCACTCCAAACTTTTAAATCAATTCCATTAGAGTTGTGACCTTGAGCATCTTGTGAATATACATTTATAGCTGGCGGTAGTGCAATAAGCTTTGGATAAGCTGGGGAAGCAAGAGAGTTACTGTTCAATGACTCTTCCCTCTCCAAGCTTGCATCAACAGATAATTTTTTAAACCAAACCGTATTGGATGGTAATGCTAAAGATATGCTAGGAATAGCACTGATAATTAAAGTAGTTATCAGGAATAAACTGCAACGTTTCATATCATAATAGATTGATTCATGAAAATTATCGCAGAAGTCAGGAGATAGAATAATGAAAAATGCAAGAGAGCTTTTGATAAATTAATTAGCAATAAAATTCATTCCAACTTTCAACTTCTAACTTCTGACTTGCGACTTGCGACTTGCGACTTGCGACTTCATATCAAAATAGATTGATTCACGAAAACTTGTACTTGCTTACCTGCTTCAATAACAAACACTTGTTGTTGTTGCTGTAGTCTTTGTAATTGCTGCTCATTGGAGTTTTTCATCCTCGACAAAATTTCATTGATACTTCCTTGGGCAAAACCAGCTACTAAATCTTTCTCACCATTACTTGTAGTTGTAGTAGTCGTACCTAATGAGCTAATTGTTGTCTCGGAATTAGCTCGATTTTGAATTTCAGCAGCTTTAGATAAACCTCCTAGCAGAGATGCTATGAGCGAATTGCCTAAATTACTGCCACCTTTACGAGATTCAGCCTTTAGTAAATTACCATTTTTACCTAATATCAAAATAGAATTTGCTGGCAGTTGTCTTTCTTGTGTCTGACCACCACTATTAATAAGTGCAGAAACCGCCGTCATCTGAGCTATTTCTGAATTAGTGGGATTGAGGATAGCAACAACATAAGACCCCTTAGGTAATACTTCTTTACCATCAAAAGCTTTGAGAGGTTCCGACAATTTAATTAAACAATTCTGTGCTTGCTGTTGATTATTTACGCCACTACCCACCCAAGCAATGGGAGTTTCCATCACACCCGCCGCACGAGTTCCAACCAATACCCGCTTACCATCGTAGTTAGTCTGCGGTAATTGAGGTGAATCTTGATTGGGATTAGAAACACTAACTGGCTTAACTCCTGTACCCCCCTCTACCTCAGCATTTTTCAAATCTGGCTCCTCATGCTTGGATTCTCCACTGCCAGAATCGCTAGAAGCATAATTTCCTATATTGGCTACTGCTAACCATTCCTGCATCGGGTCTTTGGGAGTGGTTCTAACTGAAGGTAATGGGTTGGTATTGCCAACATTAGATTTTACGGGTTTAGGTTGCGGTGCAGAGGTAGGCACAGAAGCAAGTTGTTTAATTGGGGGAGTAGCTTGATAGCTTGTACTAGGTCTGGTAACTGGAATAGGTGGTGGCGGTGCTTGATATGTGGTTGGCGATCGCGTTATTCTTGGTTGAGTCCTAACAGTAACAGTAGCTGTTGGGGTAGTTGTCGGTGATGGCGTGGGTGATACATCCCCATTATCTTTTTTACTAATAGATTGCAATTCACCTTTTTGGGTAGTGATAGCCATAGCAGTTTTGAGATTTCCGTCCTCCGTATCCTCCTCTTGTTTTTTCATCTCTTGGTTAGTTTTTGCATTTTGTTGGGTTTGATTATTGCCCTTTTCATTTAAAGCTCCTGTCAATGTGCCAATCATCCCCCAAAAAATCAGAACTAATAGCAGAACTCCACCAGAAACTGTCAAGCCTTTCAACAAAGGATGTCCTGCTATCGGGCGAGTTGTGACAACTTCTTCTGGTTCCTTTGGTTGCTCAGAGAGCGTTACTTCTATCGATGATGATGAATTTTTTTCAATCTCTACACCATTCATCTGAGCAAATTCTTGGCTACGATTGTTAGATTCTTTATTAGTAGAAGAATTTGAATTTTCAACAACCTGAATTGACATAACATCACCTGCCCAAATCTACATCTTGGATGCGATAAATTTCCATTCCTGCAATTCTGGCGTTATAAGCTGCTAACTGTTGTTTTGAAGGATTATTCGGTAAAGGTGGAGTATCTACCGCTCTGACAAAAATAGTTTTATTAAAAGAAATTCCTTTACCTGACTGGTCTTTACCTTTAAAAACCACTAAATTAGCAACCATATCTATGCGCCATTGACCAGGAGATAATTTTTCTGGCGGCGCAAGATAACGCACTACTAAGGCTGATTGTGTCTCACCATTAAATACATCAGATGGCGTTAAAGCTGCTATTTCTCGTAAAAAACTAGCCCGAAAATCTTCTGATAATGCAAATCCAGCATTCCAGGTATTTGTAGTAACTTTTTTATCAGATATCTGGATACCAGGGTCAATTTTTAAATTCCTGGGGTCGAGATTTTCGTCAGATGATTTGGGTAGAGCATTCCAACTCATCAAATTCATCATAGTCCGCCCCACAAAATCCATAATAGCTTGGTCAGTGCGGTCTTTTTCTCCCATCGCAACTGCCCTAATAGAAGTTCCATCTTGAAGTTCAACTAAAGTTGGCTTGCTATTAGAAATCTTACCCAATCTACTGGAATTAGCGAGAGTAATTAAAAATAAAAATATTAAAATAACAGTTTGTCCTATAGATACCAAAGGAGTAAAATTAATCTCTTTCTTATCCAGTAATTTCATCTGAATATCCTCCCAGAGATTAACCTACCACTACTAGAGAAAGCAGAGAAAACTGCCATCCCTCCACCAGCACCTATTGCTATTGCTAAAATCGGAGATAAAATCGCTTCTATCAACTGTAAAAACAAAGGATTGTTACTATCTGCATTTACAATTGAGCTAGCAGCAATTCCACAAATAATTGAATATGATATCAGTACTAAAGTAAGTGCCAACCAGCCTGCAAACCAAGCATAGATAGGTTTAGTACCAAAAGGAAAAAGCGAAAGCACCAAAAAGATAGGCGCAATGTAAGCATTCAATAAAAATGCTACTTGCACAACATACTGAAACGCTGCTTGTAATCCACTAAAGATAATCCATGATAAAGCTTGCACCATTGAATTGATAGTTTGACCAGCAATATCTAATGGATTCCAGCTATTTGAATAAGCAGGTAATCCATATTTATCTCGATAGTCTTGAGCTTGCTTTGTCACCTGAGCCGCCTTCTCTTTTTGACAAATCTCTCGCGGATTTATCGGGTTTCCTTGATTATCCTTGGCACTGGTAGGCTTTTTTTCACACTCTTGCATTTGTGCTTGGGCTGAAAGCGCAAATGCCTGATTCATATTGGTAGTGCGAATTGCATCTCTTAAACTAATACCGTTGCGCGTAATACTTAGCACCTTATCATTTAAATTAATAGCTGTATTCCGAAACATTAAAGAAGTACTAGCAAGTAATTGACCATTATTGATTGTCAACATCAAACACACCAATAATGGATATACCATCTCATTTAAAACATCATGGCTCCATCCTTCTTGCATCATGCGTGAATACCAACCTACTGACCAAAAAGAAACAAATACAACACCACATAAGGCAGAGATAGTGACTACTGCTTTATATATTTCACTCTGTCCATTAGCTAAATCTTGCCAATCTTGAGTAAATGAAGATACAACTAATCGTGAGCCATTAATAGCACCATCAACGATATCTTCAGCATTAGTATGTCCAGTTACATCTAGTAAGTACCAGAACGTCAGATTATTTAGCATCTTGCTTACCCCAGAAACTATCAGCAAAAGCCGCCGCACCTATAATTTGTTTAGCACTGGAATTACTATTAGCTTGTTCTTGTCTTGCTTGTTCATCTAACCTACTGGAAATATCACTCAGATTAATGTTTGCGGCTGATAAAGCTCTAGTTTGTTTTTGGGATTCGCTATGAATCGATTTAGTAATAATTGTGGTTTGCAAATTCTGCACTGCCATTTTTTTGAGAATGTCCTGAGTAATCACATCATTTTGAACCTCATCTGTGTTATTAGATGAAGTTGCCAAAGCCTGATTAGACATTTCACCCTCTTGGGCTTGAGTTTTCTGTCCTTCTCTACCCAAAACCGACTCAGACAGTCCATAAATGTAAGATTGATGCCAGTTTCTTTGAGCATTATCACCTTGGGTTTGCGAATCAGTTTGCACTAAATCTGTCTCTTGTTCTTGAATAACAACCTTAATTTTTTTACCAGCTTTTAAAGGGTCAGGTATTCCTAAATCTCCCACTGTAGAACTGATAGCATCGTTTAAATCTGCATTTAATTCTTGCCACTGCTGGCTGAATTCTTGTTTGTACTGCTCAATGGAAGTTTTTAGGCTCACAAGAACCTGTTGGAGTTGATTAAGAAAAGATGCTCCAGCCCTAGCTGGTAAAGCTGAAAATAGGAAAAATAGAATTATGAAGCTGCTAAAAACTGCTAAACGGCGGCAGATAAGGGGTAACGTCAATTGGTTGAGTGATTTCATATAAGTTCTCTCTTGAGACTGTAAAAGATTTAGGCGAGCAAGCAGATATTACTTCTGCTTGTTGTCCCACTAATTTCTTACCAGTTACTATCAATGGTGCAGGAGGTTTGTTATCGGTTTTTTTAGAGAGCCTTGCAAATAAACTTCCCTCATATCGCGGGGATTCAGGTATTAGAGATACTGGCTGAGAATGCATTAAAATATAATCTTTATTCGCTTGAAATTCAGTATTTATACCTGGTTGTTTTAATTGAAATCTAGATTTTTTATTCATTAAACCTGCATAATAAACAGATTTGAGAAATCGGTCACTTTGAACATCATTACTAGCTGTTTCTATAGCTTGCTGACAAGCTTCTTCTTTCTGAGCAATATATTTCTCATGCTGTGCCTGATTCCACTTCCAAACTTCAAAAGATGCCCATGCCGCTAACACTCCTAAAATGCCTAGCAAGACTTTATATTGTGCTAATTTAGTAACAAATTCTAACTTTTTCATAGAGGCTTACCCTGTTTAATGCAATCCACGTAATACTTAGAAAACTCCGCAACCCATAGAAATTTATCTGCATACATAGCTTTAAATCTGTCACGAGCTGCTTGCTCCTCCCGACTATTTGCAACCAACGCCAACATTGAGTAAGAAGGATAATATCGACAGCGAATATATTTGTTGTTGTAGTCCAACAGCCAGAGCGTATATAACTGCTTGATATTGGGGCGAAAGCTTTCATTTTTCTCAATAATGTCTTGAGGAATTCCCAAATGCTCAGAAAAACTCTTGGCTGCCCCAGGCACTATCCGCCCAATCAAACGACAGGGCATATTTTGTAAAATCTGCTCACCAGCTTCTGAATTAGCAATCGAAAGAATATCTTGCCCAGCCAGCATGACTCGACAACCAGACTTTCGCGCTGTAGCACATTTACGACCTACCAACCGCGATAAAGCAGCGAACCGTAACAACACACTGCTTTCATCCATGAAGAACGCGCTATTCGGTGCTGAGAGCGATTGGCGAGAAGCGGCGATATATGCAGACATCCCGAAAACCTCTGCATCTTTACTTGATTGCAAGTTCGTCAGTGCAAAAGTAATCAACTTGGCATCAGTGTCAAAAGTTGAAGGACGGCAGATGGCATTGCCGATACTGCTATTTTTCCAATATTGAAAGCGCAGCCGGATATAATTAAGCGATCGCTCAACATTCTCATCCTCATATCCCAGGCTAATATGCTGCTTGTCAAAGAAATGTTCCATATCTGCTAAAGTCGGGGTATTCTCCCAAGCTGCAGAACCCAATCCCCCTGACTTAGCAAGTGCAAAGCGTCTTTGAATATCATGATCATCGTAAAAAGCCTTTGTCCCCAGGGGAATTAAAGACTCAATTGTTTGCGACAAGAAGCCATCAAAAGTCTGCGAACCCAAAACTAATTGCAGAACAATCAAGTTCACATCATTCCTGTGCGCCTTAGCTCGTTCTTCCCTTTGCTCTACAGGGATTTTTGATAAGTCCAAAGGTTGCACTAAATTATTGGACTCCTTGGAGATATCAAAGTCAGTAGACCTAAAAGTTCTGCGATCGCGCACAGAGCATACCTATAAAACTGACTGTTGTCAAAAAAACCGTATTATTAGATACATTTTTTAGAAAACTCCTTGAGCAGCCATAAATAAGTAAAACTCATTAATCACCGAAAAAGTTAAGGGTAACGCGCCCACCAAAACATAGTTCTGGATCTGTAGTATGCAATTTTTGTAAAGTATGGAGGTAAAGAAGCAAAATTGAGGATTATTTAGTTTGGCTATGAGTTCAAGAGAGCCAGTTTTAACTGATAGTAAAACCTTAAATGAAGTAGTTAACTGTTTAACAGAACATATTCCAATTCCTACTCAAGGTAAATGTGAACAACAAAATATCTTTGAAATTTTAATTCGAGCAGCCACCCAAAGGGATAGTATTGAAAACACAACCAAAGTCTTAAAAAATGTTCCGACAAGCAACGATATTCGTTACCATTTAGATAAATATTCAGATTTAAAATCTCTAGAATTAGACTTAAATACAGCACTACAAAGCCGTTTACCAGAAGGAATTCGACAGGGGAAGCAAAAAATAGCTATTGATTTTAACTTAATTCCTTATTATGGTGAACCATCACCATCGGAAGCCCCATATATTTATAGAAGTCAAGCTAAAAGTGGCACTTGTTCTTTTTATGCTTACGCTACTGTCTATGTAATTAAGAAAAATAAACGAGTCACCTTAGCTATTAAAGCTATTCAACAACAAAATACTAAGGCAGCGATTATCACTTATCTTTTAGCACTGATTGAACCTTTGAATCTGAAAATAGAACGATTATATTTAGACAGAGAATTCTTCTGTGTACCTGTAATTAGATGGTTACAAGCTTTGGATATCCCATTTGAAATGCCAGTTATTGTTCGAGGCAAACATGGCGGAACTAGACAATTAATTAGAGGGCGGCGTAGTTATAAGACTAGTTATACTTTAAACAGCGATAAATATGGCTCAGTTACTTTTAATGTGTGGATAGTTTGTACATATAAAAATGGTAAAAGACGAGCGCATGGGCGGGAGTTTTTTATTTACGCTGTTTATAAAGTTAAGCTGTCATTACATTCAATACATGATGACTATCGTCTTCGTTTCGGAATTGAAAGTAGCTATCGGATGAAAAATCAATGCCGCATTAAAACAACTATCAAAAAATCCAACAATTAGACTTCTGTTTGTAGCTTTGGCGTTTTTAATTATTAACGTTTGGATTTATCTAGTATGGCATTATCTTAGCCGTTTAAAAAGAAGTACTAGACAAGTTTTTTCTCATCTATTTACCCTCAAACAGATGCTTGAATTTTTACGTCAAGCTGTAGACCGCAACTATGGGGTAAAGAGCGAAGTGTGTTTACCATCTGGCTGAATCTTGGTTGATTTTTGGATGCTAATTTATAAAGTAATCTTATCATTGAGCTAAACTCTCAGCTTTTGTATATTTCCCTCAAAAAATGTATCGTAAGCTACCATTTTTTAGCGATCGCAAAACTTTTAGGTCTACTGACCTTCATCCCCTTGTACTTCTGCGGCTTTCAGTTTGGCAATTTTTTCTTGGATTTGAGTGTGATTTGAACTAAAAATTGAGATTTTAACCCATGATATGCTTCAGAAATGAGTATCCAGTTTTTAGTTCACTTTTAGTATTCGAGTTTTTGTACTAATAATGATTATCGTGTAGCCGATAAAAAGACTGATAAAAGCGAAGTTTGTATCAATCCTTCGACTTGATTATCATTATTATTCAGCTACGGTTTAAGGTTAGCGATCGCGCAACAACAGAGCGATCGCTTGTTCAATGAAATATTTGATTTGTACTCAGATATCTATTAAAACAAACGTTTTGAACCATATCATGGGTATTTGAACCATATTTTGAATTGAAAGTTTAAGTTAGAACAATTTTTTCAGGGATTTTTTGTGCAAGTTTTGTCTAATTATGTTTTTTCAACTCATTCTCTAGTTATGATTCAGAATTTAAACTCTCACTCATAATTTGATTCAAAGTTTTAATTTGTGATTAGCGCGAAAGCCTGAATTTTCGTTAACTCTTTTCTAGTTTATGGTTCAAAATTTTTCTCATATTTTGATTCAAAGCATATTGAGTCAGAGATAAATTTTGAGCGATGGCAGCCTTCAGTAGAGACTTGCGCTGCTTTTCATTCTTCATCCGCGCGATCGCTCTAGCTTTTGTATATTCAATTGAGCCTTGTTCTAAGGCGAAGAGAAGCTCTTTTGGTAGATTCAGCAAAGGTAGCCGATTTTTCACATAGGATTCCCAAGTCATTTTCCCCAAAGAAGCTAGAACCTGCTCTACGACAGTCATTTCCTTGGGCATAACGTTATGCCCAGTTATCTACGGTGTGCAGATTATAGTGCTTTAAAATAGGGTTTCTCAGTCTCGTATCTTATTCATGAATCGGTGTTACCTGATATGTCCTTACTGACCTCAACCATCCTGCTGCGACCAATCTTCAATATTTAATCCTGATACTTGAGAAAAATCTCGATAGTTTCGCGTCACCATAACTGCATTATTCGCCAAGGCAATTGCAGCAATTCGCATATCCTTCTGTAATCGCTGTTTCGATAATGTTGGATTTTCTCTTAGCAATCGCTGAAACGTTTTCCCTGCTTTCTCATCAAAGTCCAGTACCCTTACCCTTCCGAATAGAGCAACTGTCCGGCTCAACTTTCCATACAACCTCACAACATCTTCAACTTCTCGCGCATCATTTATTCGCACTACCCAACCATTAAACAATTCCTGAACCGTCACAATGGAAATCGCAACCTCCGCCCCCTGGTAAGCTACCTTGCGGCTCACCTGCGGATGACGGTCTAATAACAAAGATACATGATCCGTATCTAACAACCAAAGACTCATGCAGCGCCACTTATATCTAACTCACGTTCCGTCCGCAGTTCTGCCGCCAGATCCGCAAACTCTTTATCTCCTTCAAACATCCCAATAAATTCTGTCCAGGGATTATTTGCAACTTCCAGCGTCAAAACCTCAATATTCGCCAGCCTCACCCTAACCTTCTCCTGTACAGCCGCGATCGCCGCCTCACGGGTTTCAGCTTCGGCAACACAATCTGCCAACTCCGGCACTGATGCTCTAAAATAGCCTGACTCAACTCGTTCAACCAGAACGTGAAGAGACATATTATTTAAATTTGTGACGGCTTGAAGATTCATAGGCTAAGATATCTGTTTACCTTTTCCCATAATAATGCTTCTGTCATCTTTGTTATTCTTTAGGCGAACAACAGCATGAAATAAGACCGAAAACTAACTACAAAATTTCTACAACAGCTTCTCAAGTTTCTCTAACAACGCTTCAAACTCCTGCTGTTTTTCCGGATCATCCCAGGATTTAACTTTCTTCGCCTTAGTATAAATTTCTTTCAGTCTCTGCGGATATGTAGCTTTCTTATCCGTTCTACCTTCATCCCCTTGTACTTCTGCGGCTTTCAGTTTGGCAATTTTTTCTTGGATTTGAGTCAGAGATAAATCTTGAGCTATGGCAGCCTTCAGTAGAGACTTGCGCTGCTTTTCATTCTTCATCCGCGCGATCACCTTGGCTTTTGTGTATTCGATTGAGCCTTGTTCTAAAGCTTGCAAAAGCTCTTTTGGTAGATTCAGTAAAGGTAGGCGATTTTTCACATAGGATTCCCAAGTCATTTTCCCCAAAGAAGCTAGAACCTGCTCTACAACAGTTATTTCCTTGGGCATAACGTTATGCCCAGATTTATCTGCGGCGTGCTTCATTTGCGTCAGCAATGATTTTACCTGCTCTGGAGTTATATCTAGTTCCACTGCTAGAAGGTTCAATATGCCCTGTGTTTCTTCCACAGGATTTAAGTCTTCGCGTTGAAGGTTTTCAATCAGAGCAATTTGAATAGCTTCCTTATCATTCAACTCCCGAACGACAACAGGAACTTCCAGAAGCTTTAGGTCTTTCGCTGCTCGATAGCGTCTCTCTCCAGCAACTAACTCGTAAATATTACCTTCTACAGGACGGACAATTAATGGTTCAAGAATGCCATATTGTTCAATAGAAGCTTTAAGTTTTTCCAGCTTTTGGATATCAAAGTAACGCCGTGGTTGGCTTTTAGGCAGAATGATATTTGCTAACGGTAGCAAATTAATATCTTCAGACTTTTGTTCAGTATGACTGACAAAAGCATTAAGAACTCCACCAAACTGAAACTCTTCAGGCGTTTTCTTTCTAGCTATCATGAGATTTTATCCAATTTCTTTGCAATTTCTTGTAGCAACTCTATTGCAGGGTGTTTTGGGTTATAGAGAGCTAAAGGTTTACGGCTTTGGGAAGCATTGGCAAAGTCAGTGCCTCTAGGAATCGCTGGCAGTACCGCGCCAATTTTTGATAACTGTTCATTGATGGCTTTCAAACTCTGTTCTCCTTGAGATGTCCGTCCATCATACATAGTCGGCACAATACCAGCAATTTTTAATTTTTTATTTGCTAAGTTGAGAACCTCAAGAATAGTGCTTAACAGCAGTTGGGTGCCTTTGAGTGCTTTAAATTCTGTTTGGATAGGAATTAAGACGTGTGTTGCCGCAACCAAGCTCATGATGCTCAAAATTCCCAAACTAGGCGGGCAATCCAGCAAAATTAAATCATATTGGTCTTGTACGTTTTCCAATACCTGTTTAAGGCGAAGTTCCCGCATGATCGCTCCTGCCAGTTCCATTTCAGCTTTGCTGAGAATTATATTGGAAGGGGCTAAATCCATACCGTAAATATCATGGATAATCGTTAGTTCTTCCTGTTGAACCAGTGCGTGATAAAGAGTTTTATCAAGCTCCACAGGTTCCAATCCCATAAAGGTTGTCAGGGAACTCTGCGGATCAACGTCAACAAGCAAGACTTTTCGACCACGTTCCACAAGATGATAACCAATATTCATCGTCAAAGTGGTTTTGGCGACACCCCCTGATTGGTTAAAGAAAGCAATGGTTAAAGCTGTCACTTTTTATCTACCTTGAATGGATTATAGATTTTTGTTATCTCAGACTATTATCATTTCACTGCGTTTGCACGAATTGTAACCAGATAAAAATAAAGTATTTCAGCCAGAAATGCCAGTAGTCTGAGCAACAAGTAATACCAATGCGTAAGAGCCGCTGATGCTGAGGAAGTTCTGATGCAGGACTAAAAAACTGCCGAAACTAGTACTGAACTATGTCAATCACGTAAAGCAGAATTTTTCCGTCGCTACAAAGTTGGAATTAGATCATTGTTAGCTGAGAAAGATTATGACAGCTTGTATCTCCAACTACGGATGTACTATTTGACGCTGGGGCAGAAGTCTCTTACAACTCATGCTAGCAAATCTGCAACAGCGCAAATTGACAAGTATGTTTCCAGGAATTGCCTTTTCTAACCATAATTGCTGATTCTATCAGCAGTGCGATGCCTTCTCTGCGAGAGGCTTGTCTACGACACGCTCCGCGAATGCCAAGGGCGGGCGCAGCTATTGTAAACTTTTTATCAAGAAAGTTATCATAAATACGTACTTGTCTACAAATAAAAATAAAGCATTGAAAAGTGCATAAGAATATTATTTAGTCAACTATTTCTAGGAATGAAATTTTGGCTAATGGTGATAACAAATATATATAAAGTTGAAATAATTTTACAAAAATTGTTCCGCTCTAGTAACTTGGACTAAAGTTTTTTTATTGTTCCTTTGCAAAATAATTAAGCTTGTTGCTCAATCAAGTTGATTTCTAATAGTTGAATTTCGTAGAAGCAAGGAACAGTCAGGGCAAAGGCATCTAAATGGCTCTTGATAATTATCAAGATTAAGAACCCAAGCTCATAATCAGTATTCATCAAATCTTAGAGGGAAAAACCCTCACAATAGCCTCTAATGAAAGGCATCAGCCTTCAAACGACAGTTAGACAACTTTACTAATCTTTGGCATTCATTATGCAAAGAAAAATATTCGCTGTGGCTTTAGCTTTGCTTAAAGCATCTATGCAAGTAGATAGTAAAGCAAGAATTAATCTTGCCACAAAAAACTTACTTGATAGATTATTTCCAGTACGCTGGCAATTAGTTTCAGTAGCAACCACGCTCTCTATTGCCTTGCAATCAAGAGCAGCTAGAGCAGATTCAATATTTTCTAATGCCCAAAAAGCAATGGAATGCATAATTACTAATGCGTCAGCAGGTGGAGCGATTAGTAATGCAGTTCTGACTAGTCTGCCAATGATTTTATTTACCGCCTTGACAATAGTTTTATTTGGTTACTTCTGCTTCTCTGTATATCAAGGAGTTGCGGCTTATGGGCGCGGTGAAGAAGTGAGCAATGTCATTCAGCAGCCAATTTTCACTTTTATATCTGTGATATTGATTGTAGTATTTCAATCTCTGCTTTTTGGTAATAACGCAGCTTGTAGTTAATTCTGGCTTTGCTTTCAGACACCCTATGCTATGGCTCTAAAAATCTGATGAAACAAGAGATGATCAAAGTCAATCAGAGCTTAGGTGAAAGTCCAAAATTTGGCCCGTTTACAGGTAGACAATTTGTAATTTTTGCAGGTGTATTCTGTGTAGTTTTTGGACTTTTGAGCCTACTTTTAGGATTAGATATTTTCTGGGGCTTAGGTTTGGCATTTTGGGCAAGTTTCTCAATCGCCCTACTTTCAGGAGATAAACCATATCTTTATTGGTCTAAGATTTACCCAATTATTCCCAGATGGACAAGAGGATATGCCACTTACACTCAAGCACAGCACAAGAAAAAAGTTGGAACCAGAAAAGTCAAATTGGCTCGCTCATCTCAACCAAAAACTCTCAACCCATTTGAAGATTGGTTGGATTTAACGACAATAGTCAGACTCAAAAAAGATTCCTACATTATTGGAGCCTATCTACTCAGTAAAAAGCACTTAACTGAAAGTAGTAATACTCTGCAATTAATCTTTGGTTATTCTTGCACAGGAATTCATCCTTTATTCAACTCTGCACAAGAGATAGAAGCAATTGCCAAGGCTTTTGAAAGTGGCTGTAAAGAAGTCCCACAAAGAGAAAAAATCACGTTTAGATGGAGTTCTTTCTGTGATGATAGCGATAGTGCAGAATATTTGATGCAACGCTTAAATCATCCAGCTTCTCCAGAGTGCGAATTCTTAGACTGGGGAAGACTTGCCCGCACACAAAAGCTCACTAAAGAAAAAGCCCGTAAGAATATCAAACTCAATATTTACTGGTCATTTACTATAGCTTCTGAAGCTTTAGAAACCTCAGACCCAGTAGATAAGTTTTTGGTGAAATTGGCTAACTTCTTACAACGCAGATTTACAGATTCTGGCGTTAATCAATTAACCATGAAAAGATTAACGCAAATATTAACGAAAGCTCTAGAAGCCTCATTAAGATACCAGCAGATTCTTGCAGAGATGGGGTTAAATCCTCAGCCGAAAACAGATAAAGATTTATGGCAAGAACTTTGTAAAAATATTGGAGCTAAAGAAGTCACTATTCCGCACACTTTGGTATTTGATGAGCAAGGTGTGAGAGAAGAAATTGATGAAAAGGCTTGTTTTGATAAACCAATCGAAATTATCAATCAGCCTCATCTGACTTCTATCATCCTCAACAATGGTGTACCTTTCGCAGATAAGCGCTGGATTTGCTTACCAAACGGTGATGAGAAGAAGTATGTCGGGGTAATGGTATTGAGCCGCAAACCAGAAATCTTTGCTGACACCAAACATCAAATTCGTTTTCTGTGGGATTTATTTTCGCGTCACAACATTTTTGATGTGGAAATTATCACGGAATTCTCTCCGGCTGACCGAGGAATTACCCGTGCTGCCCAGCAGATGATTACTAAACGCTCCAGGGCGTTAGATTTAAATGTGCAGCAGAAAAAATCAATTGATGTTTCTGCCCAAATTAATGTTGAGCGTTCGGTGGAAGCACAACGACAACTTTACACAGGAGATGTGCCACTCAATTTAAGCCTGGTGGTGCTGGTTTATCGAGATACAGCAGAGGAAATAGATGATGCTTGCAGACTGATTTCTGGTTATATTTCTCAACCTACAGAGCTAACCCGTGAATTTGAATATGCTTGGTTAATCTGGTTGCAGACTTTGTTAATCAGGCTGGAACCAATTTTGATGCGCCCGTACAATCGGCGGCAAACTTTTTTTGCTAGTGAAATTCTGGGACTGACCAATATAGTGCAAAATAGTCCCGCAGATATGCAAGGGTTTGAGTTGATTGCAGATGAAGGAGATTCACCTGTAAAAATTGACCTCTCAAAAACTAAAAATATTTTGATTCTGGGTACAACTGGCTCAGGTAAGTCGGTTTTAGTCTCATCCATCATTGCCGAGTGCCAAGCTCAGGATATGAGCGTTTTGATGATTGACTTGCCTAATGATGATGGCACAGGTACGTTTGGCGATTACACGCCTTATCACAACGGCTTTTACTTTCAGTAGACCTAAAAGTTTTGCGATCGCTAAAAAATGGTAGCTTACGATACATTTTTTGAGGGAAATATACAAAAGCTGAGAGTTTAGCTCAATGATAAGATTACTTTATAAATTAGCATCCAAAAATCAACCAAGATTCAGCCAGATGGTAAACACACTTCGCTCTTTACCCCATAGTTGCGGTCTACAGCTTGACGTAAAAATTCAAGCATCTGTTTGAGGGTAAATAGATGAGAAAAAACTTGTCTAGTACTTCTTTTTAAACGGCTAAGATAATGCCATACTAGATAAATCCAAACGTTAATAATTAAAAACGCCAAAGCTACAAACAGAAGTCTAATTGTTGGATTTTTGATAGTTGTTTTAATGCGGCATTGATTTTTCATCCGATAGCTACTTTCAATTCCGAAACGAAGACGATAGTCATCATGTATTGAATGTAATGACAGCTTAACTTTATAAACAGCGTAAATAAAAAACTCCCCGCCCATGCGCTCGTCTTTTACCATTTTTATATGTACAAACTATCCACACATTAAAAGTAACTGAGCCATATTTATCGCTGTTTAAAGTATAACTAGTCTTATAACTACGCCGCCCTCTAATTAATTGTCTAGTTCCGCCATGTTTGCCTCGAACAATAACTGGCATTTCAAATGGGATATCCAAAGCTTGTAACCATCTAATTACAGGTACACAGAAGAATTCTCTGTCTAAATATAATCGTTCTATTTTCAGATTCAAAGGTTCAATCAGTGCTAAAAGATAAGTGATAATCGCTGCCTTAGTATTTTGTTGTTGAATAGCTTTAATAGCTAAGGTGACTCGTTTATTTTTCTTAATTACATAGACAGTAGCGTAAGCATAAAAAGAACAAGTGCCACTTTTAGCTTGACTTCTATAAATATATGGGGCTTCCGATGGTGATGGTTCACCATAATAAGGAATTAAGTTAAAATCAATAGCTATTTTTTGCTTCCCCTGTCGAATTCCTTCTGGTAAACGGCTTTGTAGTGCTGTATTTAAGTCTAATTCTAGAGATTTTAAATCTGAATATTTATCTAAATGGTAACGAATATCGTTGCTTGTCGGAACATTTTTTTAAGACTTTGGTTGTGTTTTCAATACTATCCCTTTGGGTGGCTGCTCGAATTAAAATTTCAAAGATATTTTGTTGTTCACATTTACCTTGAGTAGGAATTGGAATATGTTCTGTTAAACAGTTAACTACTTCATTTAAGGTTTTACTATCAGTTAAAACTGGCTCTCTTGAACTCATAGCCAAACTAAATAATCCTCAATTTTGCTTCTTTACCTCCATACTTTACAAAAATTGCATACTACAGATCCAGAACTATGTTTTGGTGGGCGCGTTACCCTTAACTTTTTCGGTGATTAATGAGTTTTACTTATTTATGGCTGCTCAAGGAGTTTTCTAAAAAATGTATCTAATAATACGGTTTTTTTGACAACAGTCAGTTTTATAGGTATGCTCTGTGCGCGATCGCAGAACTTTTAGGTCTACTGACCTTTGCAATTATGGTTTCCATATTCTTTGCGACCCTACAAAGCACCATTAAAAATCTGATTAGCAGTCAGGTTTAAATTTGGAAAAGTAGGGGATATAATACGTTCCGAATTCCTAAATTGAGCAACTTGATATTCTTCATCAACTAGATGATAAATAGAAATGGTTGGTTGTTTGGGGTTCCCAATAAACTT
The DNA here is from genome assembly GCF_025677855.1 of Tolypothrix sp. PCC 7601. Lineage (NCBI taxonomy): Bacteria > Bacillati > Cyanobacteriota > Cyanophyceae > Nostocales > Tolypothrichaceae > Tolypothrix > Tolypothrix sp. PCC 7601. The sequence continues at coordinate 59,865 of NZ_CP064884.1, read as the reverse complement.
TCTGGCTCCTAAGGCTGCATAATCAACGATCCAATATTCAGGAATCTTCATTGCTTCGTAATTCCCTAATTTGGTGTAGTAATCATCTTCCCAGTTGGTACTAACAACCTCAACGATCAAAGGAATTGATTCACTTTGAGTCACAGTAGATTCTTTTTCCCACAATTCCTCATTTTGCAAATTAGCATCGTTGATTAATACGATATCTGGCAAGTAACCCGATGATTTTCTCGGTGGTTTTACTAAAGCTGTTTTGGGGATAAAGTATGGCAGTTTCAAACGCTTATATTCAACGGTAATTTCTCCGGCTAAAAATCCCGTAACTTTTTCATGCTTTCCACTCGGTTGAGACATTTCTACAATTATCCCATCGTGTAATTCGTACCGTTTTCCAGTGTTTTCCGGCAACCATTCAATAAATTCTTCAAAAGTCAATAGTTTAGGTAAAGCTTGAGCCATATCAAAACCTCCGCTTGTTTTGACTTTACCATTGCCAGTGTCAGGACTAATTAGTTTGGCACCCCAGTACAGGTTAATGCTTGTTCTTACTTTTACCGTTAATTCTCTCAGGAGCGCTGCTAACTTTCACGAAACTAACCATAGTACTTGGATGCCAATTGTGTTTTGCTTCGATGTTCTAGAACACCGATTCATGAATAAAATACGAGACTGAGAAACCCTATTTTAACGTGTCATACAACCAAATATTCCTTGCCACACGACTATAATCTGCACGCGGCAGATAAATTTGGGCATAACGTTATGCCCAAGGAAATGACTGTTATAGAGCAGGTTCTGGCTTCTTTGGTCAAAATGAGTTGGGAGTCCTATGTTAAAAATTGGCTACCTTTGCTGAATCTACCAAAAGAGCTTCTCTTCGTCTTAGAACAAGGCTCAATCGAATATACAAAAGCCAAGGCGATCACGTAGATTAAGGATGAAAAGCAGTGATCGCAGTAGGTTCGACCGCGCATCTTAGGCGGTCGAAGCTCGTCGTCTGTCTTGCTTCTCTTGGAAAAGTAGCCAAGCTGATACGATCTGCCACTCGGAGTGGGAAGTTAACTAGTGCAGGACTTCAAGCAAAATTTTCTTTGATATCAAATTTCACTTTCAGGAATTACTACTTCTTCCAAAGTTCAGTAAATTTCTTATATACATCTGGAGATATCTGATCTTGTAAGTAATTGAGTGCTTGATTTTGATGCGGTTTTGCCTCATAAGAATTGCACACATCTGTCAGCTTAACTATTACAGGATTGACATCATTGGTTTGTCGCCACTTGTTGGTAAAATTCTTTAAAATGTCTGGACTTAACTGATTTTCTAAATAATTTAGTGCTTCGAGATAACTAGACTTTTTCGGATTCGATTTGAATTGAATGCACACATCTATTAGCTTAACGTTATTCGTTGGTAAACTTGTTTGGTTTAGACGTATGCGTGCTTCCTTGTCAGCAATACCATTTACCGTCAAACCCTGTTTTTGCTCAAATCTCTCTACCGCTTTATAAGTTTCTGGCCCATAAAACGGTTTGTCTGAAGGTATTTGAGCTTCAGTAGCGAAACCGTGACGTTTCAAATTTTTCTGAAGGCTGACAATTGTATCGTACAAGACTTTCTTGGTTTGTTCGCCAGCATCGCCATCAGCTTTTAGGGGTGGATAATCTTGCTGAAATTTTTTAATTGCTGTGACGGTTGGTTCATCTGTCAAAGGGTTGTTATTTGTCTTCCAGGGAGGACTGTTACCAGGAACCTTACTATCAGGAGCTAAATATCCGAAACCAATTAAGATATTACGGATAGCTTCATTGGTGTAGTTAGTTGCCATGTTTTTTGCTTCCTTGATGACTAAATTACTGATGCTGAAAGCTGGGAACACTGTTTTAAAGTTTCTACTGTCGTAGAAGTTATACGCGAAATCTTGCAGCTTTCCTGTATATTTATTGCGTGATAGCTATCCAGCAAAATATCAGAAAATCGTCAAAACCATCCAGCTTGTTGCCCCGTTCTTTGGGGGTTTTATCTACGTCCTTTGTTACAAAACAAGGAAGTTATTGAACTGGAATGGTACGAGCGGGTTCCTGCGGTATCCTTAGCATCTGCGATCGCACCAGCACTAAAGCCGCAATAATCATAGAAATAGGTTCCATAGATAATCCTCAATAATTTTTAACAGCTAAAATAGTCATTTTTGACCTTTTTTTGGCAAGGATTAATAACATAACCATCGGTTAATCATAATTTACGCAAAAAATTTTATATTTATACCCAAAGATAGAGGTACTTTTGTATTGGTTTTAAACTTATCTTGCAAGGTAATGGATGCTTTTTTAAATTCAGTAGACCTAAAAGTTCTGCGATCGCGCACAGAGCATACCTATAAAACTGACTGTTGTCAAAAAAACCGTATTATTAGATACATTTTTTAGAAAACTCCTTGAGCAGCCATAAATAAGTAAAACTCATTAATCACCGAAAAAGTTAAGGGTAACGCGCCCACCAAAACATAGTTCTGGATCTGTAGTATGCAATTTTTGTAAAGTATGGAGGTAAAGAAGCAAAATTGAGGATTATTTAGTTTGGCTATGAGTTCAAGAGAGCCAGTTTTAACTGATAGTAAAACCTTAAATGAAGTAGTTAACTGTTTAACAGAACATATTCCAATTCCTACTCAAGGTAAATGTGAACAACAAAATATCTTTGAAATTTTAATTCGAGCAGCCACCCAAAGGGATAGTATTGAAAACACAACCAAAGTCTTAAAAAATGTTCCGACAAGCAACGATATTCGTTACCATTTAGATAAATATTCAGATTTAAAATCTCTAGAATTAGACTTAAATACAGCACTACAAAGCCGTTTACCAGAAGGAATTCGACAGGGGAAGCAAAAAATAGCTATTGATTTTAACTTAATTCCTTATTATGGTGAACCATCACCATCGGAAGCCCCATATATTTATAGAAGTCAAGCTAAAAGTGGCACTTGTTCTTTTTATGCTTACGCTACTGTCTATGTAATTAAGAAAAATAAACGAGTCACCTTAGCTATTAAAGCTATTCAACAACAAAATACTAAGGCAGCGATTATCACTTATCTTTTAGCACTGATTGAACCTTTGAATCTGAAAATAGAACGATTATATTTAGACAGAGAATTCTTCTGTGTACCTGTAATTAGATGGTTACAAGCTTTGGATATCCCATTTGAAATGCCAGTTATTGTTCGAGGCAAACATGGCGGAACTAGACAATTAATTAGAGGGCGGCGTAGTTATAAGACTAGTTATACTTTAAACAGCGATAAATATGGCTCAGTTACTTTTAATGTGTGGATAGTTTGTACATATAAAAATGGTAAAAGACGAGCGCATGGGCGGGAGTTTTTTATTTACGCTGTTTATAAAGTTAAGCTGTCATTACATTCAATACATGATGACTATCGTCTTCGTTTCGGAATTGAAAGTAGCTATCGGATGAAAAATCAATGCCGCATTAAAACAACTATCAAAAATCCAACAATTAGACTTCTGTTTGTAGCTTTGGCGTTTTTAATTATTAACGTTTGGATTTATCTAGTATGGCATTATCTTAGCCGTTTAAAAAGAAGTACTAGACAAGTTTTTTCTCATCTATTTACCCTCAAACAGATGCTTGAATTTTTACGTCAAGCTGTAGACCGCAACTATGGGGTAAAGAGCGAAGTGTGTTTACCATCTGGCTGAATCTTGGTTGATTTTTGGATGCTAATTTATAAAGTAATCTTATCATTGAGCTAAACTCTCAGCTTTTGTATATTTCCCTCAAAAAATGTATCGTAAGCTACCATTTTTTAGCGATCGCAAAACTTTTAGGTCTACTGAAATTTCTTCGATAAAGATTTCTCGCCCAAAGAACACATCCGCATCATTGGGGCCAAAATGAAACAACCCCCGATAAGGGCAGGGGAGATATTCATCAGCATCTGTAGAATCAGACAGGACTAATTTTGCTTCTTCTCGATAATAATAGTTGATTATCTGTACAGGAGCGAAAGTCAAATCACCCCCAACACTAGTATCCTTTAAGAGATTATCCTGTTCTTGAGATGTATGATTTGCAACTAACTCGCCCATAGTACTGATATCCTTAACCTTGCTGAACAGGTGCAAAGTTGACATTTCCACCAACAGTATTTCCACTCATGGTGTTGGTTTGAGTTTGATTGATTATTTGCTGTCCCCCAGGTTGTTCTTTAATTTTTTCGAGTAAATCCTGAGCTAGATTAATGATTTCCTGATCTTGGTCGGCTCCTGATTTGGTAATTTTATCTTTCAACAAACCTTCAGCTTGCTTGATTTCTTCTGGTTTAGCATCTACCATTGCTTGTCCCAGAACATCGCCTTCAAACTTCTTCTTGATCAAGGTTTTCAACCCCAGATAGGCATCTTTCACAGCCGTTCCTGCGGTATCTTTAGCAGCCGCGATCGCACCAGCACCTAAAGCCGCAATAATCATAGAAATAGGTTCCATAAATAATCCTCAATAATTTTTAGCAGCTAAAATAGTCATTTTCGACCTTTTTTTGGCAAGGATTAATAACATAACCATCGGGTAATAATAATTTACGCAAAAAATTTTATATTTATACCTAAAGATAGAGGTACTTTTGTATTAGTTTTAAGCTTATCTCGCAAGGTAATGTATGCTTTTTTAAATTGATTGACGGGCTTTCATAGCTTGTTTTAAATGAAGCACGCGGCAGATAAATCTGGGCATAACGTTATGCCCAAGAAAATGACTGTCGTAGAGCAGGTTCTGGCTTCTTTGGGCAAAATGACTTGGGAATTCCATGTGAAAAATCGGCTACCTTTGCTGAATCTGCCGAAAGAGCTTCTCTTCGCTTTAGAACAAGGTTCAATCGAATATACAAAAGCCAAGGCGATCGCGTGGATTAAGGATGAAAAGGAGCGCTCGCACTGATTCAGTACAGGGAACAGGGAGACAGAGGGATAGTTGGTTTAGTTCTGGGGAAAACTTACTTAGGCGATCGCAGCGCTACATGAGTCTTTGGTTGTCAGGTAGAGTAATAAAGCCAGCAGATAATAAGCCCGGATATTGGGAGACTGTTCGATGACTGGGAATATTGGTGATAAACAACTATCAAGAATAGTTTTAAGAGGTTTCAAGTCTATCGCCCAATGTGACCTTGAACTTGACAAACTTAATGTTTTGATTGGTGCTAATGGAGCGGGAAAATCCAATTTTATCGACTTCTTCCGCATGGTGGGGCAGTTGCTTGAGCAGAACCTGCAAGTTTTTGTCAGTCGCCAGGGTGGCCCTGATGCGCTATTGCATTTTGGGCGCAAAACAACGGAACAACTAAAGTTTCAGTTATACTTCGGCAATAATGGATACTTTGCTACCCTTGAACCAACCCAGGATAACCGCCTGATGTTCGCTTCTGAGTCCTTCTGGTGGAACATGAGTGGTGAACGTGAAATAGGTAAGGGTCATTTTGAGACGTTAGCTTTAAGCGGTACGGGGACAAAAATTGATAGCTATGTCGTGCCTATTATGCAACAGTGGCGCGTGTATCATTTCCATGACACTAGCGATAGTGCTTATGTAAAACAGCCGCATGGTATTAATGACAATATTTATCTGCGTCCTGATGCGCGAAATCTTGCAGCCTTTCTATATTTATTGCGTGACAGCTACCCAGCAAACTATCAGAAAATCGTCAAAACTATCCGGCTTGTTGCTCCGTTCTTTGGGGACTTTTACCTGCGTCCTTCCCCACAAAATAAAGAAGTTATTGAACTGGAATGGTACGAGCGGGGTCAGGATATTCCCTTTAAGGCACATCTACTTTCGGATGGCACGCTGCGTTTTATGTGTCTGGCAACGGTTTTTTTGCAACCGGAAGAGCTTCAGCCGGAGACAATTTTGGTGGATGAGCCGGAACTGGGGCTTCATCCTTATGCCATAACTATTTTGGCATCCTTGATCAAGACTGTTCCTAAACAGGTTATTGTTTCAACCCAGTCTGTGGAACTGCTCAATGAATTTGATGCTGCGGATGTAATTGTTGTTGATCGATTGGGAGGACAATCATCGCTTCGCAGATTGGCTCGGCAGGATTTGTCAGAATGGCTTGAAGATTATAGTTTGGGTGAGTTGTGGAAGAAGAACGTCTTGGGCGGGAGACCTTCACGATGATCCGAGTCAATGTTTTCGTTGAGGGGCAAACCGAGGAAATAACTACAAAATGGAAGTATTAACAAGCTTTAACACACAATCTTCAAAATATTGTCTACTATCGTAGCAATAGCTATAAATTTTCCTTTTAGCTCCCTGTTTATTCTAGGAACTAAGAACTAATACCTATGGAATTATTGGATTTTTACGAAAAAAGACTAAAAGATCTAGAAAGTAATATTGATAGAGACCGGGAACTACTTAAGCAATACGATGATGAATTAGCGTTTGCAAGTGACCCTCGTGCTATGGGTAGGTATGAAAGAGAAATTGAGCGGCAGCGAAAGTCTATTGATCGCTATCAGCAGGAGTATTCTGAGCTAAAGCAGAAGTTAATAGACAAGGAACCTACCCAAGTGCATGATGTGGGCAGGCAATTACAGCAGATGGATGACAAAATAAACGTTTTACTATCAGGGCAAATTGCAATTTATAAAAAACAACTTCAAATATTGGATCGCTATAACGCTTCCGAAAAAACTATTATTGGCTCTATTACCAAAGAACTCAACCAGACGCAATTAGTTCTGACCGAAAACTTACTACAAGCATTGGATAACAACATGGTTTCGGAAGCAGAGATGCAGCAGATGCTGGCAGTTCTGGATGAACGTCTGCCTTCTTTACCACCAAGTCAAGCTGCTATCGCTGAAAAAATTATTAAAGATCCGGAATTGGATGCTAAACACAAATTGAAAATCACATTGCCTATTATTCCTCTGCTTGTGGAATACGAAGGTGAGTTGGAATTAGGAAGCGGGTTCAACATCAAGTCAGCTTGGCAGCAATTAGTAACTAAGCTACGAAGGAGGTAAGGATTGAATCTGCGTCAACATGAAGAAGAAGAACTTGAGAAAGATTATGGCTTGCTCAAGGAGCTAGAAGATGAACTACGTAATGAAGATGAGCTACGCAAGCAGCGCAAATTAGAAAAAGATATTAAAGAAATCAAACAAAGAATTCAGGAGCGAGAGAGAGAAATTAAGGGTGTAAAACCTCAAAATCAGTTGATATTGGAAGGCTATGAATTATTAAAAAACAAAAAATTCGCTCAAGCCGAAGAAAAATTTGATGAAGCTAAGAGACTTGACAGTCAATCACCAGAGTCTTGGTATTGGAAAGCCCGAGTAGCTATAGCTAAAGATAATAAACCAGTTGCGCTTGAGTATATCCGTAAAGCTTTGCAACTGAATGAAGGTCATCTATCTAGTTTGGTGTTGCAGATTAAAATTTTGTTGTTGATGGGTGGTAATTACAGGGGAGAAGCTAAAATCATAGCCAGTCAAATTTATGGTATGTACGATGAACTAAATTGCTGGTTGGACTGTTTGGAGAAAGAAAATTTATTTTCATCAATAGTTTTAACTAGTTATGAATTAGAGAAAAAATGCCCAATTTCCATAGATGATGGGAAAATTGTATAGTTTTAAATATTCAAAAACTTAATCTATATTTGATGGTATTAAATTATGACAAATATTGAACGCATTATTGAACGCATTGAAGAATATATTACGATCCACCCCAATCAAACTATTTGGGAATATATTCAAGAACATCCTGAGGAAACACAGTATTTGCTAGGCAGAAGCTATGAAGAATTGCAGGGATTGATATCAGAAATAATATTACGCGATCAAGATGACTTAACAAATAAAAATAGAATAGTAATGCTCGTTCAACGAGACAAAAAATTAAATGAATTAAAATATGCTGTAGAAGCAGAAATATTGTTATCTCTTTTTGTTGGAGCAAATTTTAGTTTAGAATTTAGAACTCTTGGTTTATTATTTAAAGTTTCTGAATCTACAGCCAGAAGTATTTATGAATACTGGGAACCTGCACTAAATGAAGAAATATTATTACAATTTGTTCCGGGTTTAGATTTTTACATAACAGAAGATTGTTGTAATATTCAAACATATTCACTTGGTAGTGGAAGTGGTCAAATAAAAAATTCATTAAGTGGAAGTGGTCAAATAAAAAATTCATTAATAGGATCTTCTTCTGGCTTTGACTGTGACTTTGACATCCACGTACCAGCATGTTCACCACAATATGAATTATCAGCAGATTCTTACTCAGGAAAATATTATCAGGATGATGCTGGTTATGATTTTCAATTTAATCCAAAAACCCAATCTTTGCCCCATGATGGCTTATTTATAAGAAGAAATAATCAATTTGGAACTAGACTAAATGTTGGGATAAAAGACTTAATAGACCAAGGAGAATTGATTGACCAAAGGAATATTCGCTTCGATGATTTTATCAATAGTGAGCGAGTCCCCTCCCCTGAAGCTGGACAATCTCTAGCAGTTAGCTATGGAATTGCTCCAATTCAGCTGAGCCAAAAGCGTGATGAACGAGCTACACATTATTTAGAAATTGCTTTGAAAACCTCAGATCTTGCTCCATCAGATCATCCTAAAAACAAAGCACCATCGGCTAATTATATTTTTGTTATAGATACGAGTGGCTCGATGTTCGGGGACAAATTGAATGATGTTAAGTCTTCAATCAAAGAATTATTTCAAAGGATGAAAGATGATGATGTGATTGGAATTATTACTTTTGATACACAGCCTAAAACTTTATTAAAAGCAACCCGTATTAGTAAAATTAATTTTGATAATTTTAGTCAAATTATCAGTGGTATGATCGCAGATGGCGGAACAGATATTAACGTAGCATTATCGTTTGGTATAGACGAGATAAATCGTTACGGAAATAATAATACTTTGAATCATATATATTTATTTTCAGATGGAAATCCAATGTCGGGAGAAACCAACTGGATTAAAATTAGACAAAATATAGATTCTAAAATACGCGGAAATAATTCTAAAACACGCGGAAATATCCGCTTATCAACATTTGCATTTGGGTCAGATGCTAATACTAAGGAACTTGATGCCCTAGCAGGCTTAACGGGTGGTAAATCTACTTTTGTAAGGGATATCGATGATATTAAAAACAGCCTTCAAGAGGAATTGCACAGAAGAGAGCATTTAGCAGCTCTTAATGTTCAAATTAAAGTAGATATTGGACGAGATATTGAGATTCTTTACTTGTATGGTCATGATTTAATTACAGAACCTGCAAAAAGGGCTGCTGTAATAGAAGATGCTCAGGAAGCAAAAAAGAATGCAGAAGAAGAGTTTGGGGTTACATCAGAAGCTGATTTAATAACGGAAGAAGAAGGAATCAAAATTTTTGTTCCAGATTTAGCTGTTGGTGAAACATACTGGTTAGTTTTTGAGCTTGGTATACCTGAAGAAAAAAGCCAAATGCCTGTTGGCAAAGCAACAGTGCAATATGTAGATACGTTTGCTCGTAAGAGTCAGAAGCCAGAATTTGCATTAGCGTTTGCAGGCAATTTAGCACCAGATTTAGTTGTTGAACATTCCCTGGCATTATGGACAAGTGAAGTAGCTTTTTATGTACTTGATGACCTTTATGAAAAAGATGTCAAGACGGCCCAAAAACGTATTGAAAAACACGCTTCTTTACTGAGAGTAGCTAGTTCTGACTTAGGATCGGATTATATTGCTGATGATGCTGTTACACTGTGTAAATTTGCGTCACTTTTTGAAAATCTTGGCAGAGTACAGTTAATGTCAGATGTCACTCCTTCCCAACCGTACCAGAATGTCTTGTATTTTGGGCTTAGTGAATTTGGCAGAGTAAGAGGCGGTTTCCGACGTGCGGATTATTACTCTGTATAGTTCTCTACGTATGGAATGTGGGTTTTAATCAAATTCACTCTTTTTTCTGTTCTAGTGGACTGACACAGCTAATTTGGTGCATTAGGAAAAACGAGAAAGCATTGATTTATATCAACTTCATCAAAAATCTATTGCATCATTTTAGGCGTGTCAGTTCACTAGAATAACTAGAACTTTTTTTAATAGGGTTAAAGCCTTCCATGCAGAGTCATGGCGAAGCTGCTCAATGCGATCGCCAACAACAGAAAGGTCAATAGTAGTACGTTTCCGGGAATTGCTCATTTCCTCAATCCCAATCTGACGGTTTTCAAATTTCTTAAGAAGATTCATCTGGCAACTCATCCTCATTGAGGTTGTTGAAAGTACGTTGCCACAATTCACGCTGTTCTAGATCGGTTAGTTCTAGGGCAGAGGCAATTTTAACGAAATCTGCTCTAGTTGGCAGAACTTCACCGTTTGCAAGAGCTTTAAGATTCTTGATGCCGGCAATTTTTAGCTTATTGATATTCCGTTTAACCACAGAATGGATAGTATCGTCATTGCTGACACATAGCGCAGCATCAGGCTTGTCAATTTTTAGACCACGCGCCATCAGTGCTTCAATCAAGAGAATTCGTGCAGCATTGGAAAGAGAGCGCTCCTCAGCATCAGCAACTGCTTCAAGCGCTTCCCGCAAACCTCGAATATCTACATTGAGGCGATCTTTGCCAGATTGGGTCTTTTTGTCGATCATGCCATCCATTTTACGCACATCACCGTAATTACTCTCAATTTTTATCAGTGTGATAAAAATCAAACTGATGTGTGCTAAAGTGATGGACATCAGACCAAAATATCCCACGTCATAGGAAAAACAGACCAGATTGGCGTGACAGAGCTTTTCAGCCAATAAAAGACAGCGCTTTGTAGAAGAAAGCGCAGATATTTCCATAACAGAGAGGTAAAACACATGATATTGATGCAGCCAAAGAAAGCTGCAAACGGACAAACCAGCTCAATGATCTCCACCGGGGTAGATACAGGTGCTGGCTTACTAAAACTCGCCCTCGGCACTGGCACAGCACAACAGCGTGTCCGCACCCCTGCCAAAATCGTCGAAGTCCGCGAGGAACTCCACGACGAACTGACCTCACCCGAAGGCGGACATTTTTTCTATCACGACGGTAGCCGCCAAGATTTGAAAGGCAGACAGTATTTAACAGGAAGCCTTGCCGCCTGGAAAGCCCCCACCTCCCATATCAAACTCAGCGATAACCCAGCGCTCAAAGCCGAATACGTCCTGCACATGATATTGGGTGCTTTAGCAAGCTTACCCCCCCAAGAAAACTGGAATCTGCACTTAGTTCTCAGCAGCCACAACACGCAAGTGTTCCGGGAACTGGTCACCACCAAAACCAGTGGCACCCATACCGTAAGTTTTGGCGGTCGAGACAAACCAAAAACCCAGGTTGTTCTCACAGTCTCCCTTGTAGTGCCTGAAGGAGCTGGCAGCTATGCCTTTTGTGCCGCCTACAAACCAGACCCCCTGATTGACATCTCCGGTCATGTCATCGCCTTGGACTTTGGCACATCCACCGTTATTCCTACAGTGTTTGCTCCCAGTGGCAAGATTATTCACCGCAATGTGCTGGCAGTGGGGGGATGTGTTGATTTGCTAGAGCAGATCGCCGCCGATGTCGAACTGGTGAAAGACCTCGGTACAGGTAAAGCGGGTAACACCGAACTAATCCGCCAAGCGATTGAAAACCACAGTTTGAAGTACGGCACCCGAAACTTCAGTTTTCAGCATCTCTACACCCGTCATCTCAAAACCTGGCTTGATGACCGCATCCGCTTGGCTTTAGCAGAAGTAGAGGAATGGCGGGATGCAGCTCAAAGCCTCGTCGCCTGGGGTGGTGGCGCAGCCTTGCCTTTCGCCCAAGAAAAATTCCAGAAAGCAGGCATTACCCCCATCCCAGAAGCTTGCTGGGCAAATGCTTTGGGCTTACAGCGAATTGCCGAAGGTCGTTACCAGCGAGGTAAATAACATGGCGGAACTAAAACGGGTACGCCTGGAAGAAGATTTACAACAATATCTAGAAACCCAGGCAGAGCGAATTTTAGGAAAAACCCCAGAGACATTGACCCCGATAGATTACTCAACCTTGGTCAACCGTGCCCTTTACGAACACAAACTAGCCCACGGTATTACTCGCAAAATGCCTTTGGGACGGCTAGTGGACTGGCTGCTGAGTTTCTCACCCTCTGCCCGGAACTTTTCCTTCATATCGCAGGGTAGAGCAGGGGAGTCTGTAGCGGCTGCCGCAGAAGCCGATGATTTTAGTTTGGACTACCAATTAGGAGAATTATTTGAACAGGAGGCCGCATGATACCCAACAACAGCAGCAGAGAAAAACCCGCGATCGCACAAACACCGCAACCATCACCTGCAAATGTCTTGGCTCAGATTGCAGACATTCGCCAATCCATCAATGATTTAGCGCAAGACTCAACAGTGCTGGAACTAGTCTGTTCCGGCACATATAACCCCGATTTACGCATAGGCGATGCTATCCAAGCATTGGACGAACTGGCATACGCCCTGAGCGAATTTGAGCAAAGGAAGATAGCACCCCTGCCCAGGCTGGCTACCAAATCAGGGGTACTTGTTTCCTTACAGATTCATCAAGCACGAAAACTATAAGGACATCATTATTATTATGCGACAAAATGTAACTGCCCTAAATCAGGGTCAACAGAATAGTTTGTCCAATCATCGGCAGTTCGCCTACCAGCACCCACAACATATCAAACACCTGCTGGATTTGTTGACCAATCAATTGTGCCAAATTGCAGTAGGGCAAGAGAGGGCAATCTCATGAAACCAATTGGCTACTACACCGCATACACCCCAGGGGACGAAGGATTACTGGCAGAAATGCAAGAAGCGTGGGGAGCGCAGTTCCAAAAACTCAATAACACCGAACGCCTCTGGATGATCGTGAAATTGGCAGAAGATGTCTGCGCTGAACAAGAAGATGACATTAGAGCCAGCGTAGAAGAGGCGATGGTGCGGCTTGATGAACTTTCCACCAGTGACAAGCTGGGCCTCATCGAAGCCTTAGTCAATCAAGCAAAATCTCCTGCATAGCATTCACCGGGACAGCAAGCAATAACTGAAGGCTGGGTCAACATCCAGCCCCTGAACATTCCATTTCTACCAACCCATGACACGCTATCAAATACCAGCCACCTTTGGGCTGTTGGGATTGCTGTGTGTCGCTTCCCCCTTAATCTTCAAACTGCCATCACAGTTCAAGGCGTTTAACGCCAGTTCCCAACTAGAAGCCCAAAACCTCCTAGAGCAAGCACAACTACGCAACAGTGAAGAATTAGAACGCAGCAGAATTGAGCAGCGTAAACAAACCGCCGACAAACTAGCACAAACAGGTGTTCTGCCAAACGGACAGAAGCTGAAGATTCGCGGCTACTATGATACCCCCCGACGCAACCCCAAACCAGATACTACTGGCTGGCTAGCGGATGAGGAAGTGTTTGTCTATGACGCTGCTGGTACATGCATCGGTCAAATCCGCAACCGTCAATGGTTGTGGAAACACTACTACCAGAATGTCTGTAACAACGCCCCTGTCCTCTGAAAGAGCAGGGGGAGCAGAGGGTGCTGGGGAAGCAGGGGGGGAAAGAGAGTTGTTAATTGTTACTTCTTCGCTACCCCAGCCCTTCTTTTTGCTTAAACCTAAACAGAGGTAGCAATTATGACATTGCTTGATAAAGATACTAAGGAAACGACATCCAACCGACAGCAACAAAAGCAAAAATCCGTCATTAACTATGTAGAAATTGTTGCTCAGTGGCTGGTAAATATCATCTCCATCCCCGTCAGCTTTGTTTCCTACATCCTGGCGCAATTCGTTACTCCAGGCTCAAGCGGCTCAAAAATTTTAGGGGCACTGGGATTTTTCACTGGAACCCTGCTTAGTACGGATGGTATCTGGCAGGTAATGTTTCAAGGAACACCTCTACTACCGTGGTTTGAAAGCACCTGGATCGGCTGGCTCGGATGGCTGACCTTACCCTTTAATCCCTTGTTCTGGCTATCAGTGGGCATCAGCGCCCTCGTACAAATTATGGAAGCTAGAACCCTACGCGGCAAGCGTCCTGACCAAGCCAAAGTAGAATTTGAAGCCAGCACCCAGTACAACCTGCCAGCCAAACCCACGGGCAAAATTGATTTATCTCAAGCCCTCTGGGGGGATTATAAACGCGCCGGGATGCGGGAACGACATACCGGAGGAGCGATCGCCCTTTTCTTCTGGGTGTTTGATATTGTGACAACCTTTGCTGGTCGCAACCCCTTCCGTTACACCAATCCTGGGCAGATTATCGCCTGTCTCGCCTATAACATCGCTACCATGTGCGCTGGCGAGGTGGGATACAGCATTTGGAAATTAACCAGCAAGTAAAATTTCGTACCTCAATCATACTCTTTATCGGAGGCGGAGCGTCTCCGGCTCCGCTGAGGTTACAAAGCGTCTACTTGGGGAAGTAAATCACTATGAACTTCTTTGATCGTCAACACCCACCAGAACCCTCAACCCCGATTGCACCCCAATCAGTTAATCCACCTCAACCCTTGCCCACCCTGACCACCAGAGAAACCGCACGGCTCAGGGACAATTACCCCTGCATTGAACATTTAGAAGCTGGAAATGCCGCTTCCTGGCTGGTGGAACGCCAAGACCAGTTACTGTACCGAGGACAGAGGGGACGGGCACAGATGAATGTTGCCAAACTGATTACCCTGGCCGGAACTGCTGTTGGGGCAGTCTGTTACGCCACCAGTCCCTTAGCTCCGATTGGGGCGCTGATTGCTGGCGTAGGCTATGTGTGGTCGGTGGGCCAGGATTTAAACGATTCGCACTGCTTCGCCCCCCTTCCCTTTTTACGCGGCAATTTCTTTGAATTCTTGGCAGCAATGGGGGACAGCGAAGCGCGGATAGACTGGTTTAGCCAAAAAAACGAGCTGGCAGATTTGATGTTCCACCTCGATTTATATGAACGCTACGAGTTTGCCATGCTCCGCGAGTTTAACACCCCTCTCAGTGCCTATCTTGACCAGGTAGAAACGGGGAAACGGTTTTATGCGTATCGCTGGTTACTTGACCGTTACATAGATTACAAAGGGGCATTGCCCGACCAAGCCAGTTTAAATCAACATCTGGCCTCAGTGTCCCTTGACCCACAGCTTAATTACCGCATTGTGCAGGCACTGCAAGCGCAGAGAACCGCACTCCCACAACCCAAAATCATTTCCCTGCCGCCGCCGACAACGGTGTCTCTCCCTGAACCACCAACCGTTAATCTCAAGGACAGCCCTCCTGGTGTAACAGACGGCGCAGCAAGGCGAATAGATACCCCGTTACCTGCCAAGCAATCCACGCCCTCAACCCCTATCAATATCGATTCGCTCCTAGCGTTACCACTCAACCAACGCGCCGAACAGATTATCAAATTGTTACACCAGGCAGGATTCGACCTCGCCAAATGCGTGGACAGACAAATTACCGTTATCTGCGGCAACCAGCGCGGTGGCAAGGGAACCCTGATGGCAATCCTCGCCATCCTTGAGAGCGCCTTATCTCCCGATCTGAAAGTTCACTACTTTAGTGCTGGATGTGACCTCTATCCCTTCCACTGCGATCGCCTAATCTGCGCCTACAGTTTCCCCGAAAAGGACGAACCAGATAAATCCGTCGCGGCGGAACTGTACCGCTACTTGCGGGAGATGGACAAGGCGGCGGTAGGGGCCTACGCCGACCGCATCATTGTCATTGATGAAGCTGTCGCCCTGTCAGACTATCTGGAAGCGGAACAAAAGCAATGGATGATCCGATTTCTGCTGTCCCGCGCCAGTAAGAAAGGCGCACAGATTTTCGTCGTGCTGCACGGTCAAAACCTGACTTCTTGGGTAGGCACAGGCAATACCAGTGGACTGAGCAGCACCTTCAAAGCCGATGTCACCTTTATTGGCTGTGAATCGACTTCCAAAAAAGTTGGCACTCTCCGTTCCATTGCTGTGGCCACCGGAACCTATTTTCTGGCAGACCCGGAAAGCTTCGCAACTCCCTTACCCAGAGGCGAAATCGGCACCATCCCAGCGTGGCTGAAAACCGAAACCAACCCGTTCACGGGACAGCCAGATCCCGCCCGTACCCTGCTGACTTTCTTTCCGGAATTAACCGATGCCAACCACCCCAGCCACCAACCAACACTGCCCCAGGATTCCTTAAACATAGTTGAAAGGCAGGAACTCACAAACGCGATCGCCAAAGTGCAATCGAGTAGGCAAGCGGAACAGTCAACCGAACTGTCCCCCAGCGCTAGAGATGTTCTGGCCTTTTTCGATGCCGTCAAAGCCCAATCCCCCAAAACCTTGCGGGACATGAAAAAAGCCAGTCGCTTGTCCGGTTACACGGACGCGCAGATTTTTCACGCCCTAGCGGAATTAGTGGCAGCCGGAACGCTGATTTTTGATGGGGCAGATAGCTGGTGCAAAGCCGACTGGTAAACCGCCGCACTGCCTTGTTGCCGTAACAGCTAACGAAAACCCTGTTCTCAGCCCACACACGGCAGTAGAGCAGAAACAAGGCAACCCTGACACTGCAAACACGGCAGCCACGGCAGGAGGATACGGCTTGCTTGCGGGGCCACTGCCTTAATTACGGCATTTACGCACACTGTGGTCAAAAACAAGGCAGCCCCCATGAACAAGTTTCACCAGCGTTGCATAAAAGTGTTTTTCTCCCCCAGTTCCCCCAGCCTCCCCAGCTCCCCCTGCTCTCTCAAGGCAGGCCAAGGCAGACCACGGCAAGGGATGACAGGCTGTAGTCGCCACAGAGAAAGCCTATCTCTGACAGCCTCAACCAAAGACACCTGCTATAGTCTGTCCTCAACCGACTCAACCTGAATCAGCTCAGACAGACACCCAAAACCAAGAGGAGAGAAGAGAGATGAAGCGTCAGCAAAAATCTATGGCAGCGAGAACAATGCTAACTCTCTCTATTACCACCCTGGCCTCTATTCGACTAAAAAATCAGAGATCCTTCTCTAGGAGGATTTTTTTGAAGAAAATTTAACAAGGCAAAACTCCCTGATAAAAAAGCTCTGTCAGGGAGTATCCTTATTAAAAGGCAAATAAATTTCATATAGATTTTTGTTTGTCTGATGGGATTTTGCCACGGAAATTGCCCTTTTGGTTTGGCGACTGAAAACAATTCCCGCGTGCTTTCCCGAATCGCAGCAGGCACATACAGCAGGAGAGATTTGTATTCCACACTGAGGGTGCCTTCCTTAGTCCCTGATACACCGCGAGCAGACTATGTTTTATGCTTATCCCCCAGGAAAACTTAAAACGGCATTCTTAATGCCTCGGTTTGACTCTGGTAGATCCTGCTGATAAAACAGCCTGATAACGGCTAACCAAGCTGAAAAGTCCATTCTGCTTTTTAAGCAGGCTGACATTATAGTCAGTCTGGCCTTCCCATTGCCATTAGTTTATCACAACGCTGTTTCCAGTGCTTGCTGCTGGTGAAAAATTTTCATGGGAAATTTTTTGTCATGCAGCCAGAAAAGAAGAAAAAAGGATACAGTACCCTTGAGGGACTGTTGCCAGAAGATATATTGGGTCAAAAATTTCTCCAGTATTTTTACCATCCTTGGGGGTTTATTTACGCACCCGTACCAAGCGAGGGTGAGCGTCCTGCCTGGCAGACAGAAAGCCGCTATCCCATCCAGCCGCGAAACCTCTGGAGTCAGTACTTGAACCCGGATGTGTTGCTGGGCTTGAAGTTTGGTAAATGGACGCGCTATCTCATGCTCGACATTGACCGTAACAGCCAATACCATCCCTATAACAACCCTCAAGCCTATGGCAAAGTGCTGGCCGCACTGGAGAAAATCGGCTTATGCCGTCCTGTGGTAATCCAAAGCAGTGACAGTGGCGGTATTCATATTTATTATTTTTTCGGCTCAGAAATACATTCCTTTTCTCTGGCCTGTGCGGTGTGGCTGGCCCTGAAGGAAGCCAGACTCACGACCAAGGGCGGGCAGTTAGAAATCTTCCCCAATCCCAAACCCTATAGTAAAGACAAGCCCACGAGTTTCAAAGCCCATCGCCTGCCCCTGCAAGCGGGGTCATATATATTAGATGCGGACTGGCAAATCGAAAGTAATGACCTGGCGAAATTCCTACGGGCTGCCAATTGGTCAGCTCAAGGACAAGATGATCAGGGATTACAGCAGGCGATCGCCGCCGCCAGCAAACAGAAAATGTTCTGGTCAGACAACGGCATGAGTAATGCCGTCTTTCTGTGGCAACAAGATCTGCTGGAACGCATCAGGGAAGGCTGGACAGATTTTCACCAAACCAACGACCTGCTGAAGGACATCGCTTGCTATGGTATTGTTTTTGGTAATCTTAGCGGGCTAAAACTGATTGACTACATTGTCACAACCGCCCTGGCTGCTCCCGGCTACCACCAGTATTGCCGCCACCAGCACGAAATTGAACGACGTGCTGCCGAATGGGCAAAGTGCTGTGAAGGATTTTATACACCGTATCCTTCCTACCCCAACCGCTCGGCCAGTTACCGCGAACACTTTGCTGCTAGTTATGGCAATAACAACCTGATTGCTTTCCCGCATCCCAACCAGCAACGCCAACAGGAAACCTTGGAACGAATTACTGCTGTTGTCGCCAACCTCAAAGGGCAAGGGAAATTTCCTGCTACCGCCAGCGAACGTGCCAAAGCAATCATTGCTGCTTCTAAACAGCAATACGGGAAGGGGACGAGCCAAACTACACTCCATAAGCCAGAATACCTGTGGTTGTGGCATCCTTTGCACGAAGGGCAAGAAAACACCCCTACCCCCAAACAGCATGTAAATGCTTCTCCAGAGCCAGTTATAGCCCCCTTACAGCCCGAAAAATACCCAAAATTACCAGATCCGTGGCTAGCTGACGAAAACCTGGAACCCTTGTTACAGCACCAGACTCAGCAGATTTACACACCCCCCCCTATAATGAAGGTTTTTTATCTACCTTCGGCTGATGCGAGCGACGGCGTTAGCCGTCAGCCCGCCATCAGCTCTCAACGTGAGATTCTAAATACATCTGAAAATCGGGCCTGTGAGAATCAGTCACCTGAAAACCAAGAATCTAATTCTCATAATCCCCAATTTGTTCAAGATGAGATTTTACTTGAAACTGTAAATCCACAATCTGAAAATCAACGATTTAAAAATCCAGAATTTAATTCTCACAATCAACAATCCGATTGTGATTCTTCAGTGATTCATAAGCAAAGCCAATGTCTTTCAAATTCCGGCGACTGTCAAAAGTTTGATAAATCAGACTTATCAATCATTGAAACAATCGGGATACCCATCCACAGCCCAAATATCACAGAACCTGTCAGCTCGGCTGATAGCGACATTGTTATCAACCTCCAGTCAGCACCTGTGTCTGTACCAGCTTCTATACCAACTTCTCCACCAGTTTCTATACCCTTTTCTATACCCGTCTCTATACACCCAGGTGTCAGCAATGCAGGCTCATCAGCACCTGATACCTCTATCACTTCTCACGCAGCTGCTTCTCTCCCTGATGTTTCTTCTCCAGAGGAACCGGAATCATCAACAGGTACAGCTGACGGTATTGATAGCAATTCTGCTATCAATACCGTCAGCTGTACCCCAGAGCAGCATCGAGAGGCAGCCCGCCTGAAACTCCAGACGATCGCCCAAGCGAAACACTGGGTTAAAACATACTGTATGGCAGAAGACCTGCACTTGCCCCCGGTGCTTCGTCAAAAAATGGAGCAGCTTGCCCAACGGCTGCTAATGCGGGAGTCCAGTTCCCCGATTCTCCGGCATGAGGCCGAGCAGTGGCTAGCTGAAAATCCGCCCAGTGAGGAACTGCTAGCGCATTTGCAAAATCAAACCCGCTTTTAATCTCTCTGGCTAAACCCTGCGAACGCCAATTTTGTATTGGCATTGTATATACAAAAATTGTATACTCATTGTGTGGACAAAGAAAAACAAGCGATTTATGCAGCCCCAAACAGGATCGTCCAACCATCAAAACCGTGATGTCACTATCAACATCAGGGCACACCAGGGACAACGGGATTTAATTGACCGAGCAGCAGAAGCCCTGGGCAAGAACCGTTCCGATTTCATGCTGGAGACCGCCTGTCGAGAAGCAGAAGCAGTTTTGCTAGATCGGCGGCTGTTTATGCTGGATGATGAAAAGTTTCAGCAATTTGTCGAATTACTGGATCAGCCACCTGCCACCAATGCCAACCTCCGGAAGTTGCTCACCAAGAAAGCACCTTGGGAACAGGGCGTGGGGGAGTAGGGCGTGACAGGCTCTCAAGAACAACAAATTCAGGCTCCAGAACCTCTCAATGCCGAGCATCAATTAGAAAACTTTGATTCCGGTAATGCCGAACTGGATGAGTGGTTAAAAAAACGTGCTTTGAAAAACGAAGCTAGCGGAGCTTCCAGAACTTACGTGGTAACGGTGGGTCAGAAAGCGATCGCCTATTATTGTTTAGCAAATGGCAGTGTCATCAATACCACCGCTCCTGGTAAAGTCCGGCGCAATATGCCAGACCCGATTCCCGTGATGGTCATTGGTCGGCTGGCGGTAGATATTAACCCTGTTTTGTCACTCTGGCAGTAGTATAATAAGGTAAAAATGCTAGAACCAAGACACAGAGCATGGTACAGCCCCGTCCAGCCGCACCAACAGTCAAATTTGTGGACGAATATTGCCAGTGGTATAAAAGTCTGTTTCCAGATGTTAGGAGTTTCGAGGCTTTTAAATATCTCCATGTAGGCTGCATTTCTGATCTAAAACGTAAAACATTGCCAGAAATAGCAAAAATCGTAGGATTAGATAACCAGCAAGGGTTGCATCATTTTCTAACTACATCACCTTGGGATATAGAAAAGTTAAGAACCTTAAGGTTAGAGTTAATTTTACAAGTGCTAAAAGGTAGACCAATCATTTTAATTATTGATGAGACAGGGGATAAAAAGAAAGGGAGCAAGACAGATTATGTGAAACGGCAGTATATAGGAAATTTGGGAAAAACAGATAATGGAATTGTGGCAGTGACAGTATATGGTGTTTTCTGTGGGATGACATTTCCATTACTGTTTGAAGTGTATAAACCCAGGGAAAGATTACAGGCAGGAGATAAGTACCGCACTAAACCAGAAATAGCAGCAATACTGATAAAAAAGCTACAATCAATGGGTTTTAAATTCAACTTAGTACTTGCAGATAGCTTATATGGAGAGAGTGGTAAGAATTTCATATCTGTATTAGATGAACTAAACTTGAACTATATAGTAGCGATTCGGTCAAATCATTATGTAGAAATACTTCCACGACAACATATTCAATATTTAAAGTGGCAGAAGTTTCAAAGGGTATTCTCTGACTTGAGTCGGGAAAATCGATTTATTAGAGAAATTATTCCGGGAAAACGTGGAGAACTTAGATATTGGCAAATTACTACAGATCCAGAAAATTTGCCTGATAACACTACTTGGTATGTGATGAGTAAATATCCAGACATTACGCCAAGAGAAGTTGGAAATTTTTACGGTTTAAGAACTTGGGTCGAGTACGGGTTAAAACAAAGTAAGAATGAATTAGGTTGGTCAGATTTTCGCCTGACTCACTACCCAGATATTGAGCGATGGTGGGAAATTATTTGCAGTGCTTATTTAATGGTTAGTCTGCATTCGGAGCAACTGTTTCAGTCTCCATCACAACGAGAGTCAAAATTTGTTTCACATCCTTGGTGGGATAATGGAAATGGCTGGAAGAACATTCTTAACAATCTTCGTTTGATTATTCAACCTTTTACTTTATTTAATCTGATATATCCCTGGTTAACGGTTTTTCCTATTCCTCAATTAGCTTTGGGTTTTTTTAAACTTCAATCTATTATTTATAGCCTCACCAGTTCAATTTTTATATCCCTGATTCACCCTGATTTCTACTTTTCCTCTGCCTAGAGTGACAAAAGAGGGTTAATTGGCAAGGGCAAGGTCTTGGGTATGCTCTAGTGCGTGATGCAGTGCTTCGTACCCTCCAGGCAGCAAAGATTGCCGGAATCAGGGCGATTCTTGTTCATGCCATTTCTGTTGAAGCGAAGCAGTTCTATGAGAAATGCGGTTTTATCCCCTCACCTGTTGCGCCGATGACCCTCATGGTAACGATCGCAGATGCGCTACAAGCGTTTGGAGTTGGGTAGCTTGGATCATCTTGTTCGTAACCTAACTGTCTACAAGGTCACTTAGCATGTTGAGGCGAACAGGTGGCTTATTTGGAAGCTCAACGGTAATAATGAGACTGCCGCCCATCGCAGCAATGTAGTTTTGGAGAGTTGAAAGTAACATATCCGATTCTCTTTCTAGACGTGAAACGTTCGACTGTGGCATTTCCAAGTTTCTGGAAATTTCCGCCTGTGTCAATCCTGCGGCTTTTCGTAGCTCCTGCAAGGTGAGATATTCCATTTCTAATTCTTCCGCCCGCGCCTGTATGCGCTCCTTGCGGTCGTCCGGCAAATTATCCCATATACTTTGTAAGATTTTCCCTTTGGTCATTGCTCTTCCTCCTGTAACTGGTTCAAATGATTGTCAAAGCGTTTATCGGCCTTTTTGATCAGTTGCTTATAAAATCGTTTTTCACTCGTCCCAGATTTATCGCCAGCGACCAGCACAATGGCTTGACGCTGCGGATCGAAGGCAAAGGCCGCTCGCCACACACCGTTATCTGCTGTAAATCGCAGCTCTTTCATATTTGCGTGTTTAGAACCGTTAAGTGTGTCCACATGCGGTCTGCCCAGCAGCGGGCCGTACTTTTCCAGCAAGGCGATTTCGGCTAACAAAGCATCCTGCACCGCTTCAGAGAACTCCAAGAACTCCTGTGCAAATAAAGGATGCAATTCAACATTCCAGCACATTCTTATAACTTATCATATATGATATATATCTTCAATGATATTATGGTTCGTACTTGTTGGTGAGACCAGGATGCGAAAGCGCCAAGAAGGTATCTGAACTAACCGTAATACCTCTGCGTATAGAAATTGGTAGGAGACACCAAGAGTAAGTGGGAATCGTGACCGGGAGTGGTTGAATTTAGGCTGTAAAGGGTTAGATCGGGATAGGTGTAAAAGTCAGTCATCAACTTTACAGTATCACTATCCGGCACAGTCCACAAAGACACTACTAAAGTGGGGACACCGGAAGCCATAAAAGCATGGGATAAACCAATTACACCTTCACCTTTGATATCACCTCTACCTGTGTCACAAGCACTTAGTACGACCAATTCAGCTTGTAAAGGGGATTTTTTTGGAAGTCCAAAATGCTCCATAATTTCACTAGTGGTGAGGAAGCCATCATCCTTGCTAGAAGGAGCCAGAGCAATAGCACCGGGATAACCGATAGCATTGATACTATCAAGTAAACCGTGGGTAGCAAAATGAATTAGTTTGGCAGATGCCATTTTTTGCACAATGGCTGATTCCGTAGCTTGGTCTCCAATGAGGGCTTTAGTATCCAGCATCTCTGCAATTTTTTCGGCTTCTACTTTTGCACCAGGGAGTGGGTCTAAAGGTTTTAAATCTTTCCCTACTCCTTCTTTAGGCATAGTAGGATTACCAACGATCAAAGCTGACTCACCACGAGGAAGAACAGATGTATTTTGATTGTTTTCTGCTTGTTTATCTTTTTGAGTTAAACTCAGTGCTTGAATGGAAGGTGCGGTGAGGATGGTGTGTTTTTCAATTAGGTATTCATTTTTTTCATTTTGGAGTGCGACGAAAGGAACCAAAAATAACTCTTGATGGGGAATGAAAATAACCCTTTGTGTTTCATCTTGGGGTAACAAATCAGCAATAGGTTCAATTAAAATTTGATGCAATTGCCGCAATCGTGTGTTAAAACTACCGACTGTTGAAGTGGAATGATGATTGTTACTACCTCTAACACCTATAAATTCACGACTTACTTTGACCTGTTCTTTCAGAGAAATATCTTTGGGAATATTGACAAAACGAAATTGTATTTTACCTCGAGGTGGAATCACCCAAATAAATATTTTATCCAAAGTAACAGAATATTCAATTAGGGTGGATTTTTGCTCTCTAGCTATTTTTTGAATTTCTTCTATAGTAAGAGGTGGTGGAATCATTAATGTGTCCAATTCCCGATATTTTCGTCTAAATAATATTTCCACTAAAACACGGTTTCTTCCCTGTTCGGCAATGACTAGAGCTTTTTGGGGTCTTTGTTGAGCAACGAGAACTTGTTGCAGCAGTTGGTAGGTCTGGGCTTGTTGTTCAAAAATAGAAATTTTCCAATTTTCTTGGTTACCTAAAAGCCCTCGAATAGCTTCCAAAGTTTCAATTGCCTGATTAAGGTATTTCTCTGCATCTGCAAACTTTCCAGATAGAAATAGTGCTTTTCCGAGATTGTTCAGAGATGAAGCCTCACCTGGACGATATCCAATTTTCTTAGTGATAGCTAAAGATATCTGGAGTAAATTCACAGCTTTGTCATATTCACCTTTTTTAAGGTAAGCATTTCCAAGATTTTCCTGAGATTGAGCCTCTCCTTTACGGTTTCCTATTTTTCGGTAGATATTTAAAGATTGGTTAAAGCTATCAATAGCTTTTTTATAGTCCTCTGTTTGAAGAGAAATATTCCCTAAAACTAACAAAGATGAAGCTTCACCTTGAATATCTCCAATTTTCTTGGCGATATCTAAAGATTGACTAATATACCTAATAGCAGTGCCATGATCCCCTTTTTTTAGGTAAGCATCTCCTAAACCTGTTAGAGATGCTACTTCACCTAGCTTGTTTCCAATTTTCTTGTTGAATTCTAAAGATTTGTTGTAGTAATTAATGGCTTTACTATAGTCACCTGCGACAGCTAAAGATTGCTGTTGATAACCATTTGGATATTGTTGTTGATAACTAATAGCAATAGCTGTACTAGAGTTACCGGCGATAGCGATAGATGAAGATTGTAGTTGCGAAGAAGAACTAGAGACACTTGTGACAGCTATAGATTGCTGTTGAGATTGCTGCTGATAACCATTTCCATTTTGATATTGTTGTTGGGAAGCAATAGCAATAACTTTGCCAGAGTTATTTACAACAGCTAAAGATTGTATTTGATAAACATTTTGATATTGTTGTTGATAATAAATAGCCTTATTATAATCTCCCAGACTAGCGTAAGTAGAACCTAGATTGTTCAACGATACAGCTTCACCTTGGCTATCTTTGATATTTCTAGCAATAGCTAAACTTTCCGTGTAGTTAGAAATGGCTTTATTATAATCTCCCAGACTAGCGTAAGTAGAACCTAGATTGTTCAACGATGCAGCTTCACCTTTGTGGTCTCCAATTTTCTTTGTGATGTCTAAATAATTTTGGTGATAATCAATGGCTGTACGATAATCACCGAGTTCATGGTAAACACGTCCCAGGTTCCCCATAGATATAGCTTCACCTTGGCTGTCTCCAATTTCTCTATAGAGATTCAATGATTGTTTCCAAGACTCCAAAGCCTTGGAAAATTCACTGCTATCAAAATCTTTCTTACCTTTCTCAAGTAGTTGGTCTGCTTTGGTTTTCTGATAAACTACTGTTTGAGCGACTGCTTTTGAAGGAAATAATCTCAGCTTTAAATTAAGCCCGCAAGACCCAAACATGGTTACTGATAAAGTAATTATTAGTACGAAAAAATTCTTGTTAAATCTCATAGCAATAACAATTGTCCTAATTTCAAAAATATTTCAATGCTTGAATTGACAAAAGCATATTTTGTCAATTCAAGCATTGTGTAGATATTAGAAAACTCTGTAATGACTCCTATTACAACAACACAAATCCTAGTTTATGCTCGCTCGTCTTTCTACTGAGAACAGAAATTATGACCTTGGATTTGATTAATCGTCTGTTTTAACTCAGGGGAGGGATTTGGTACTGAATAAATTTCCCGAAGCACATCTGACCAAAGTTGCTTTTGTGAGAAGTAGTTAATTCTTTCCAAAGCATTCGGCTTGCTTTCCAGTTCCTTCAACTCAGCAGAAATGCGATCGCGATCTTCTGCTTTCATCATCCTAAACGATTGCTTGCTGGGAAGTTGTTTTAAAGGAAGTTTTTCCCGCCAAAAGTAATCTTCACCCGGTTGTAACGGCTCTCCCTGATAAATAACGCTACGAGTAACGCTACGAGTCGTTGGGTTAAAATTTTGACTCCACATTAATTTATCGCTGCGAGTATGGCGCACCTCTATTCCCACGATTTCTCCCTGCCACAAAAATACAGGTTTATTACCCCAAATTACTAGACTTCCCTTACCATCATTTTGGTCTTCCAGCTTACCAGGAGCAATCATGCACAGGTTTTTTTCGCTCCCATCTCCATCTCGCGAACCGCGCTTACCTTTTTTGCGTCGCAGTCTATCCCAGATATCACCCAAAGAGAAAGTAAGTAATTGGCGATTATTACTCTTCAAAATCTCTTGAGTGGCAAAGTTTTGTTTAATAGCTGCTTCTAGTGGTAATGCAGATAAACCAACTGATACCACAACTATCAACCACAGTGCAGACTTGGCATTTCTGAGTTTTATCATTAGATATTTTCCTTAAAGCTAAGTTAGCAGAATAGTATTAGCACTACTGATTTATTTAATGTAAATACAGTAACTAGATGCTATGCTCGCTGGTTACTGTATTGTCCTGATATATCTGTTAACAATCGAACCCTATGCATTTTTTGGTAATTAATGTTGAATTCTAAGCCGCAGAATTACTCAGCCTTACCAATTACAGTAAAAGCAGCCCAGGCTTTGGGGTCAGGATTTCCGTCGTCATCCTTGAGCATACTTAACATTGCCTGACGCATCGCTGTAGCTTTATCAAATTTATGCTTGTCGATATTGGTATAAAAATCAGTCATCAACTTTACAGTATCACCATCCGGCACAGTCCATAAAGAGACTACCAAAGTGGGAACACCGGAAGCCATAAAAGCACGGGATAAACCAATTACACCTTCTCCTCTAATATCACCTCTACCTGTGTCACAAGCACTCAGTACGACCAATTCAGCTTGTAAAGGGGATTTTTCTGGAAGTCCAAAATACTCCATAATTTCACTAGTGGTGAGGAAGCCATCATCCTTGCTAGAAGGAGCCAGAGCAATAGCACCGGGAGAACCGATAGCATTGATACTATCAAGTAAACCGTGGGTAGCAAAATGAATTAGTTTGGCAGATGCCATTTTTTCGACAATCACTGACTCCGTAGCTTGGTCTCCAATAAGAGCTTTGGTATCCAGCATCTCTGCAATTTTTTCGGCTTCTACTTTTGCACCAGGTAGTGGGTCTAAAGGTTTTAAATCTTTCCCTACTCCTTCTTTAGGCATAGTAGGATTACCAACAATTAAAGCTGACTCCCCACGAGGAAGAACAGATGTATTTTGATTGTTTTCTGCTTGTTTATCTTTTGGAGTTAAACTTAGTGCTTGAATGGAAGGAGCGGTGAGGATGGTGTGTTTTTCAATTAGATATTGATTTTTGTCGTCTTGGAGTGCAACGAAAGGAACCAAAAATAATTCTTGATGGGGAATGAAAATAACCCTTTGTTTTTCATCTTGGGGTAACAAGCCAGCAATAGGTTTGATTAGAAGTTGATGAAGTTGTTGTAAGCGGTTTTGAGAATTAGCTTCTTGGGAAGTAGATTTGTCGTCGCTATCACGTCCCTTAGCACCAATAGATTCACGACTGAGTTTCACCAATTCCTGGAGAGAAATATCTTTGGGAAGGTTAACAGGACGAAATTGAACTTCACCTTGAGGTGGAATTACCCAGATATAAAGTTGATTATCAAAAACAATAGAATATTCAACTAGGGTAGCATTTTGTTTTTGAGCAATTTGTTTAATTTCTGCCAGATTTAGGTTTACTGGAATCAGTTGTACATCTGTTTTTTGACTGATTCGCCGTAACAATATTTCCACCAAAGCACGGGTTCGTCCTTGTTCGGAAATGACTAAAGCTTCTTGAGGTTTTTTTTGAGCGACGAGAACTTGTTGCAGTAGACTATATGTGCGTGCTTGTTCTTCAAAGATGGAAACTTTCCAGGTATCTTTGTTACCTAAATCTTGTCGGATGTTTTCCCAAGTCTCAATTGCTTGGCGGAGGTTGTTTTCTGCTGCTGCTAGTTTTCCATATTTGCGGAGAGTTTCTCCGAGATTGTTCCAAGAAGCAGCTTGACCCTGGCGGTTTCCAAGTTTCTTTTCGATTGCTAAAGACCTACGGTGATAATCAATAGCTTTGCGATAATCTCCGAGGCTATCGTAAACATTTCCCAGATTCCCCAAAGAAGTAGCTTCACCTCGACGGTCTCCGATTTTCTTAGAGATAGCTAAAGATTGTAGGTGGTAATCAATAGCTTCGTGATAGCCTCGCAGATTATTGTAAGCATTTCCTAGATTCCCCAAAGAAGCAGCTTCACCTCGACGGTCTCCGATTTTCTTTTTGATCGCTAAAGATTGCAAATGGTAATTAATAGCTTCGTGATAATCTCCGAGGCTATGGTAAGCATTTCCTAGACCCCCTAGAGAAGCAGCTTCACCCCTACGGTTTCCGATTTTCTTAGAGATAGCTAAAGATTGCAGGTGGTAATCAATAGCTTCGTGATAATCTCCGAGGCTATCGTAAACATTTCCCAAATTACCCAAAGAAGCAGCTTCACTTTGGGGATTTCCAATTTTCTTGAAGATGGCTAAACATTGCAAGTGGTGATCGATGGCTTCGCGGTAATACCCCAGGTTATCGTAAGCATTTCCTAGACCCCCTAGAGAAGCAGCTTCACCCCTACGGTTTCCGATTTTCTTAGAGATAGCTAAAGATTGCAGGTGGTAATCAATAGCTCTACGGTAATATCCCAGTCTATTGTAAATAATTCCCAGGTTTCCCAAAGAAGTAGCTTCACCTCGACGGTCTCCGATTTTCTTAGAGATAGCTAAAGATTGCAGGTGGTAATCAATAGCTTTGCCGTAATCTCCCCAGCCATCGTAAGCACTCCCCAGATTTTCCAAAGAAGCACCCTCACCCTGACTGTTTCCAATTTGCTTGAAAATGGCTAAAGAACGTAGGTAGTAATCAATGGCTTTGCCGTAATCTTCCTGGCTATCGTAAACATTTCCCAATCTCAGCAAAGAAGTAGCCTCACCCTGGCGATCGCCGATTTCTCGATAAATAGCCAATGACTGTTCCCAAGACTGCAACGCCTCTTTGAATTGACTCATTTCAAACTGCTTATTACCTTGCTCCAATAACCTGTCTGCTTCTGCTTTGCGGTCATTTGTCGTTTGAGCGATCGCGGTTGAGCCTAGTAATTTTACTTGGTAATTAACTCCATAAGACTTAGAGATGGTCAGTGATAGGATAATTAGGGCTAACAGAAAATATTTTTTCCATCCCATAGCATTTACAACTGGGTAATTTTTCTGATTACTTGTATCTTTAAACTACTAGAGCCTATGCAATTTTACCCTATATTCCACACCCTAAAGCATCTGATGTAAATGTATACTACAAAGCTACTCAAGTCGTAGTACTTTTAAATCTCAAAACCAAATTTTGGTAATTAATCTTAAATTATGGGCTGTGAAATTACTCAGCCTTACCAATTACAGTAAAAGCAGCCCAGGCTTTGGGGTCAGGATTCCCGTTGTCATCCTTGAGCATACTTAACATCGCCTTACGCATCGCTTTGGCTTTGTCAAATTTATGCTCATAAAAATTGGTGTAAAACTCTGTCATCAACTTTACAGTATCACCATCCGACACTTTCCACAGAGATACCACTAAAGTGGGAACTCCCGAAGCCATAAAAGCACGGGACAAACCAATCACTCCTTCCCCTTTAATATCACCTCTACCTGTGTCACAAGCACTCAGTACGACAAATTCAGCTTGTAAATTTTGTTTATTGTCTATTGCAAAATGCTCCATAATTTCACTAGTAGTCAAGAAACCATCATCTTGAACGGAAGGGTTAAGGGCAATAGCACCGGGAGAATCGATGGTAATACCATCAAGTAAACCGTGAGTAGCAAAATGAATTAATTTGGCAGATGCCATTTTTTGCACAATAGCTGACTCCGTAGCTTGTTCACCAATAATGGCATTCGTGCCAAGAATTTGAGCAATCTTTTTCGCTTCCTCTTCTGCTCCAGGTAGAGATTCTAACGGTTTTAAATCTTTTCCTACTCCTTGTTTTGGCATAGTAGGATTACCGACAATTAAAGCTTCTTCACCACGAATTAAAATCGGTATATTTGATTTCTTCTCTGCTTGTTTGTCTTTTTGAGTCAAACTCAGTGCTTGAATGGAAGGAGCAGTGAGAATCGTGTGTTTTTCAATTAGGTATTGATTTTTGCCGTTTTGGAGCGCAACAAAGGGAACCAAAAATAATTCTTGATGGGGAATGAAAATAACCCGTTGTTCTTGATTTTGAGGTAACAAGTCCTCAATGGGTTCGATGAGAAGTTTATGGAGTTCGCGTAAACGATTGCTGGGATTATCTTTTTGAGTAAAGGACGCAACAGAGGTATTTCCTCTAACACCAATAGACTCACGGCTAAATTTCACCAATTCTTGGAGAGAGGCATCCTTGGGAAGGTTAACAAAACGAAATTGAATTTTACCTTGAGGTGAAATTACCCAGATATAAATTTGATTTTCTTTATTTTTAATAACAGAATACTGAACTATTGTAGCATTTTGAAATTTAACTATTTTTTGTAT
This sequence comes from Tolypothrix sp. PCC 7601, assembly GCF_025677855.1. Taxonomy (NCBI): domain Bacteria; kingdom Bacillati; phylum Cyanobacteriota; class Cyanophyceae; order Nostocales; family Tolypothrichaceae; genus Tolypothrix; species Tolypothrix sp. PCC 7601. Next base: position 28,978 of record NZ_CP064884.1, on the reverse strand, counting down.
TTTATCATTAGATAGAGTGATTGTTTGTTGTTGAATTTCTGTGTTTTTGAAAGATTTTTCTATCAAAATTTCTGTTAGCATAGGGTAATGAGCTTTGTCTGAAACTATCAGACTATCTGTAGTCTTCCCCCTTGAAATTTCTACTTCTTGTAAGAGAGTATAGATAGGATATTGTCTTTCAAAAAAAACAATTTTTTTCCGATCATCTTTGCCTGATACCTTGCGTATTTCTTCACACCAGCTTATAGCCTCATAAAGTATCTTTGCTGCTTCTGCAAGCTTACCAGAATCACGCAATAAAGCCGCTCGATTATGCAATACTGATACTTTAGCTTCTAAAACTTTAGTCTTTGTGCTCGTATCTTGTATTTTCTCTGCAATAGCTAAAGATTGCTTTAAGTAATCAAAGGATTTATCGTAGCTTTTTAATTCAAGGTAAATAAGTCCAATATTAGCTAAAGTATCAGCCTCACCCTGGCGGTTTCCAATTTCCTTACAGATAGCTAAAGATTGCAGGTGGTAATCAATGGCTTTGTGGTAATCCCCAAGACTATAGTAAACATTCCCCAAACTATTTAGAGAAGTAGCTTCACCCTGGCGGTTTTTAATTTCCCTTGCGATAGCTAAAGATTGCTTTAAGTAATCAAAGGATTTATCGTAGCTTTTTAATTCAAGGTAAATAAGTCCAATATTAGCTAAAGTATCAGCCTCACCCTGGCGGTTTCCAATTTCCTTAGAGATAGCTAAAGATTGCAGGTGATAATCAATGGCTTTGTGGTAATCTTTTAGCTTATGGTAAGCATTTCCCAAACTATTTAGAGAAGTAGCTTCACCCTGGCGGCTTCCAATTTCCTTGAAGATAGCTAAAGATTGCTGGTGGTAATCAATAGCTTTGCGGTAATCTCCCAGAATATAGTAAACATTTCCCAAACTCCCAAGAGAAGCAGCTTCACCCAGGCGGTTTCCGATTTCCTTTTTGATAGTTAAAGATTGGTTGTGGTAATCAATGGCTTTGCGGTAATCTCCCAGGCTATAGTAAACATTTCCCAGAGTCTCCAGAGATTGAGCTATGCCCAGGCGGTTTCCGATTTCTTTTTCGATAGCGAAAGATTGCTGATGGTAATCAATGGCTTTACGATAATCCCCCAGGCGATAGTAAGCATTCCCCAAACTCCCTAAAGAAGCAGCCTCACCCAGGCGGTTTTTTATTTCCCTTGCGATAGCTAAAGATTGCTGGTAGTAATCAATGGCTTTGCGGTAATCTCCCAGACTATCGTAAACAATTCCCAGATTTCCCAAAGAAGCAGCCTCACCCAGGCGGTTTTTTATTTCTTTTGTGATAACTAAAGATTGCTGGAGGTAATCAATGGCTTTAGGGTAATCCCCAAGGCTATAGTAAGCATTCCCCAAACTCCCTAAAGAAGCAGCCTCACCTTGGCGATCGCCAATTTCTCGATAAATAGCCAATGAATTTTCCCAAGACTGCAACGCCTCTTTCAATTGACTCATTTCAAACTGCTTGATACCTTGCTCCAATAACCTGTCTGCTTCTGCTTTGCGGTCATTTGTCGTTTGAGCGATCGCGGTTGAGCCTAATAATTTTACTTGGTAATTAACTCCATAAGACTTAGAGATAGTCAGTAATAGGATCATTAGGGCTAACAGAAAATATTTTTTCCATCCCATAGCATTTGCAGTTTGGCAATGAACTGAATAATTGTTCTGATTACCTATATCTTTAAACTACTGGAGCCTATGCAATTTTACAGTATTTTTACCTTGGCGAACACTACTAATAACTTCTTCCCAACGCCAAGCACACATAATTCCAAACACTCCCAAAGGAAGTACTATGGGTACTAGTACCATGAATGAAATATAAATCTGCAAACTAACAAAGATATAAACTGCTATGACAATCCCTAAAAACCAACTTTGCTGCCTATGATTATTATTTTTTATCAGCAGCGTAGTTAATTTTCCCAGTACAACTGCTAGCAACACTGTGAAAAAATCAGGGATAGGAACAACTAAGCGTTGTTGGGTCAAGAGATGGTGAACCATGTAAGCATTTAGTTTCCCTCCAGTAAAACCTTCAGACCATTGACCCCAAAGACCTATTGCTAGAGGTGTGGGTAAATTGTCTTCGCCTTCTTTATCAACACCCGCTTCTGCATATCCACCTGGGATAATTAGCACAACTTGTTTTTCTATATTAGGAGGATTTTCACCTTTAAGTAAATCAGAAGCAGAAATGCTTTTATAAATTGTTTTTGGTGGTAGAGAAAAGTCTATAATTGGGTGAAACCACTGGAATGAATTGGAGATAGGATGAAGGCGTAATTTATGCAAGTAAGCAGCCTTGCTATTGTTAATGTTTTTACCATTCAAATATTCAACTAGTTGATTGCGTAAGTCAGTTTTATTTGTCAATTGTGGTTTTGGTAAATTATCGAATTTTCCAAAGTGTAATGCATGAGTTAAAGCCAACAAATAAGTAAAGGGACAAGCTTGATAGCATTCAGCGTTCGCAGGCAAAAGTTCAATATGCGAATTTAAAGAGTGGATGTCCCCCTGCATACTCCAATTGAGGTTAGCAATTTCATTACTTACTCCAGAAGTAGGAGTTGAATATTCATCAGCAGCAAATATAAACCAAGTACCTTTTTGTACGGCATTACGAATAGACTTACTTAATTCACGACTATTATCAGATTGTTGGCGATTATCTAAGAGATAATCTATACCTATTACTTTAGTTTCTAATGTTGATAGCTTATCAACAATACGAGCTAAATATCGATAGTTAATGGGACGAATATCTTTGAGTTCATTTAGAGATTCACGCCTTGAATTTTCATCAATTTCAACTAATAATACTGGTGTTTTACTTTGGTAAGGGTATTGGTGCGTGATTTGACGATAAACTGTTTGTATCCAAAGGCGAATATCTAAAAATCTATCTTGTACTGGTGGTAATAAGCTCAAAATTAGAACTATTGAGATTAAAAACACTTCACGCTTGGTCGGTAGAAAATGTTTGAAAATCCGCTTGTTTTTAACAGGTTCCAGACGAAATAGTTCTGATTGGGGATGGCGAAAAAGGGAGGGAATTAGGTAAGTCGAAGGATAGGTAAGATTCTTTTTCTCTTTGAGAAAAGCACAAGCATCAAGTAAGGCTTCATGGACATCTTTATACTCAGATAAACTGTTTAGAAACTGTACCAAAAACTCTTGTGCTACTTGATTATGAATGGGTTCACGCATCACTGCTACTTGCGGTAAACCCAAGTTAATCAAAGATTCAGCAATAGATATACCACTGCAAGAATTGAAAATAGCAAATTGCAATCCGCGATCGCGTGCTTGTTGAAGTGGTTGTGCTATGTCATTAATTGTGATAGAAACGTTGGGAGCAATTCTTAACTCCCCTCCTGTATAAGCAGTTTCATTGCTATGTCCGGCAAAAAATAAAATATCCCAGCCCCGGCGATCGCTTATTTTCTCGACTATCTCTTCTTTGAGTTGGGTAATATCTTTTTTGGGTTGCCAACCTATAAATTCTATCTCAGCAACCTTCGAGAAGCTACGTAAAGCTTGTTTATCTTCTTGGAAGTCTAACCCCTTCTCATCACCCAAGATAGCTAACACCCTAGCTTTACGGCGTATAGGAGATACTGTAGAGTTGCGAATTTTGTTAGGAACACGCGCTACACGGATATTTCTGGTTCCTGGGGATGACAACTTAGTAGTGTTGATTTGCCAAGCCTCCCAAGGTAAGTGTGCTAGTTCTGGGGTATCACAAGTGAGGAAGATATCTACCCAATGGCTACCAGAATTTGGTATATCCCCAGCCGCATCAACAATTACGTCGCGGATATCACATAACTGTTCATTCCGCAACCAGCGATGAAAGTCTAACAAAAAACGATGTTCTGCTTCTCCCAAGCTTTTTGCCCAATCTTGGGGAGGTGCTTTAATCTTACCTCGTTTTAAAACTTCACCTCGTAGTTTGAGGTTTTCGTAGTAATTAAGATAAGCTTGTTGCCAGTCTGTATAGCTAGCTGTTAAGGAGGTGGGATAATCTAGTTGAGCAGGGATTGTTTTTCCTACCCCCCAGGATAATTCAAAATGACAAACTCCATTAATTGTGATAACTTTTAGTTGAAAAATTTGATTAAGAGTCATATTATATTCTCCTGATATTGATTATCTGTGCCTTTTCACAATCACTCTGGACGAAATTCAAATAAAACTGATATTTCATCTTTCCCATCATCCGAAGTAACCGTCACCAAAAATTTCTCTTTTTTAGAACCCGCAATTTGAATGTACAAATGATTGTAATTGTCGTCTGGTTGCAATACTTGCTTGTCTAATACTTTAGTCAAGTTGCTAATTCGTAACTTAACTCCCAAGGGGGGTTTATTTCCTGGAATTGCACCCAAAATTAGCAGCAGACTCCAATCTCCCTCTGTTGACAGTAATAACCAAGTTAATGCATAGAGTCGCAATTTAATTCCAGCTAATTCTATATCTCGATAACTACGAGCAGCGTTTGAAGGAATTTCTACATCATCAATTTCTGTCAAAATACCGTCTAATTCTTCAGATGGAGTTGTTTGGGTTCTCCGCATCGAGGGTGCTGGTAATAATTGCCAAGATAATTCTTGAGCTACTTCATCAAGTTGATTTTGTATCCATAAGCCTGTATTAACAGCTTTTTGTGTGAGAATTTGCATTAAATCTTTGAGATAATCCTTGCGGTTAACTGAAATTGCAGGTAATTGTATATCTGCGGGAGATAAACACTGTAAGTAAAGTAATAATTCATTGGTTTGTTGATGAAAAGCAGCTAAGTTAATTTCGTAACTAGCATCTGATAAAATAGGCATTTTGGCAGTCATACTCACTAATTCGTCATAGCGAGAAAATCCTCTAATAGCAGCAACTTCTAACTCGTCTTCTACCCCAATTACTATATAAAAATGGGCAGCAAATTCTGGTACATCAATGATTGTTTGAGGAAGAGTTATTATTTCGTCGCTGAAACTGAACGTAGGAATTAAGCAAACTTTAAAGTTTCCTACTTGCAAGTTGCAGACTGCATTAATAGCTTCGGCTGATTCAGGGTGTAATAGAGAAATTTTTCTTCTATCTATCAATAGATTTGGCTCTCGTTTACTCAGCCATTCTTCAAAAGCAACTAATGCTAAAGCTTGGGAATAAATTTGTAATTTACCCTTATCAGCTTTTAGCTGTTTTGTAATTTGCCATGCTTGCTCAGTTTGTTCTGAATCTAAATGAATTATTTCTGCTAATTCTGGAAACTCTAGTAGTTCGTCGTTGATATCTTGAAAATGGTTATTCATTTTACGTCCTTTATTGTGTCTAAATATTGACAAATTGTTACAGACAACTTACTTGTCATAAGTCGGTTTCTACTAACACTGGCTTCTTTTTCTGCGTCTTGCATGACAGTACTAATTGTTTCATCCAAAAACTTGCTGATGTCTTGCTCTAAATCTCGAAGTTGTTTAGGGGAATTATAAGTTTGAGCTATTTTTAAAAGCTCCGAACGCAATTTAACTAAGGTTCGCCTGCTAATATCAGCACGAAAGGATTTTAATTCCAGCAAGCGACTCACTTGTGACTGATTATTTAATCCTAATAACTTAGCAATTTCTTCCATTGGAATATGCTGACAATGAAATAAATGAAGTCCTTGGATAAACTGCTTATCCTTTTTCTTTTTCTTGCTTTGTAGATAATTAACTCGTTCTTCTGTCACCTCCTTAATTGCAGTAATTAAACAATCCTGTAAAAGCTGAGTTAAAAAAACTGAATTATCACTCGCGTCGTCCTCATCTTCATAATAAATATTTGTAGATAAGTTTGTTACTGATTCTCCTAATACTTTTGTCGCAATACCCTTACGACTACTTTTATACTCTCTGATTAATTGGGCAAGTTTTTTTAACTCTTCTAGAAATTCATCAGTAGATAATCTCCAAGTAGGTAATAACTCTTCACTCATCTGCTGCAACTGCTGATGATTTGGTACTGGGTAAGGAGATTTTATTTTTCCCAATCCTTGCTGTTTGCGTTCTTGATTAATCTGGTTGCGAGCAGCTTGAATTTCCGAGAGATAAACAATCTGGTAACTTTCTAGTAATTTGGTAAATTGCTGTATTTGAATTGGACTATAGTGATAAGACTCTGATAATATTCGCTGCAATTGACGAGAATTATATTGTTTGAGTAGTAACCAATCTGTTACTTGTTCAATACCATGTTGCAGGAGAAAACTTTTTAATTCTGTATGGCTTCTAAATAATATTTTAGTCCATGCAGATAGACTACTTTTTTGTAAATTAAACGTTTGCAGAATGTAGACAGTAAAGGAATTATTATTGCCATGATTTAATGAGCTATCAGCACTATCCAGCACCAAGGGCAATAAATCCTCTACTGAAAAATTATGCTTGCGACCGTATTGCTGTACTAACTTATAGCAAGACTCTTTAAGATAATGAGAAATTGCACAACGCAAACATACTTCAGCCAGTAGTTTATCGGAACTTTCTGACTCGTAGAGTCTCCACAGTTGACGGGTTATTTCGCTTTCGGGAACTTCTTCACTTTCGGCTAGTCCAGGAATTTGCTGGGTTAAGAATTCCCTTGCCTCTACGATCTCTTTTGCTTGACATCCGCCAAGACCAATCCGGTACTGTGTATAATATTTTGATGGTAAATTTTTCCATTTCACCACAATCGCTCCAGCAATAAATATTGAACTCGTTACTTATATATCTTGGAAGAGTTTGACCCTATGCAGTTTTCGGAAATATTTTTTTACTATAAGAGAAAAGTTTTTTATATAAAAATTGCATAGGCTCCAATAGCTTAAAGATATAAGTAGTTACAAAATTACCCAGTCTACAGAAAGACTGTTACTGCTATGGGATGGAAAAAATATTTTCTCTTGGTACTAATCACTCTATCATTAACCATCTCCGGGTTTTTCGGGCACAATTTTTTACACAATTCTCCTGGAACAACTACAGTAGCTCAGGCTACTAGCAATAGTTGTGATTCAGTTGGTGATGGACATAGCTTCTATAGTCTAGGGCAATATCACCAAGCAGTTAATTGCTACCAGAAACTTTTAGATACTTACAAGAAAAACAACAATCGCGAGGGTGAGGCTGATACTTTGACGTATTTGGGAAGTACTTACCGTCACTTAGGAGAGTATAGCCAAGCCATCGATTCCTTCCAACAATCTTTGGCTATCAACAGAGAAATTAAAAACCCTCAGATTGAAGCTAATGCTTTAATGGGTCTTGGAGGTGTTTACCATCGCCAAGAAAATTACCAGCAAGCCATTGATTATCAGCAACAAGCTTTAGCTATTTACAGAAAAATACCAGATACTTACAAAGAGGCTGAATGTTTGACACGCTTGGGAGATGTTCACCATCGCTTGGCAAAATATGAACAAGCTATCGATTACCACCAGCAATCTTTAAATATCTACACGAACATAGGAAACAGCGATGGTGAAGCTTATGCTCTGACAGGATTAGGAAATGCTTTTTGGGGACTCCGCAGGTACAAAGAAGCAGAAACAGCACTACATAAAGCAATAACAATTCGTGAGAATATACGGCGAGATGTGGAGCGAGATGACGGGAAAGTATCTATTTTTGAACGACAAGCTTTAACATATTACCTACTGCAACTGGTCTTAGCGGAACAAAATAAACTCCAAAAAGCTCTAGAAATTTCGGAACTGGGGCGAAACCGCGCTTTATTGGAAATACTATTTCAGCGAATCAATGAGAAGCCAAAGGAGGCGATGACTTTACCATCCCTAACTGTAGAAGAAATTCAACAAATCGCCCGACAGCAAAATGCTACATTAGTTGAATATTCAGTTCTTTTTGATAAATTTCTCCATATGTGGGTTATCCCCCCTCAAGGAGAAATTAAATTTCGTTCTTTTTACCTTCCCAATCACCTTCCTAAAGATATTTCTCTAAAAAAATTGGTAGAAGTTAGCCGTCAATCTATTGGTGTAAGAGGGCTTACTAATGATAATCCCACTTCCCAAGCAGATAAATCTTCCACCCACTTACAACAACTTCATCAACTTCTGATAAAACCAATTGCTGAGTTTTTGCCCCAAGATGAACAGCAACGGGTCATTTTTATTCCTCATCAAGAATTATTTTTGGTTCCCTTTGTTGCACTCCAAGATGACAAATATAAATACCTGATTGAAAAACACACCATCCTCACTGCTCCTTCAATTCAAACTTTGAGTTTGACTCAAAAACGCAAACAAACAAAAAACAACCCAAATGCATCTGTTCCTCCTAGCGGTGCGTCAGCCTTGGTTGTAGGTAATCCAACCATGCCTAAGCAGAAAGTAAGGCAAGAGTTAAAACCCTTAGACTCACTACCTGGTGCAGAAATAGAAGCCAAGAAGATTGCCAAAATGCTTAACACTACCCCCCTCATTGGAGACCAAGCCACTGAGTCAGTAATTGTGCAAAAAATGGCATCTGCCAAAGTGATTCATCTGGCTACCCACGGTTTACTCGATAGTATTAATGCTATCGATTCTCCGGGAGCAATTGCTCTGGCTCCTTCTAGCAAAGATGATGGCTTCCTCACCACTAGTGAAATTATGGAGCATTTTGGACTTCCAGAGAAATCACCTTTACAAGCTGAATTGGTCGTACTAAGTGCTTGTAATACGGGTAGGGGAGATATTAAGGGAGAGGGAGTGGTTGGCTTGTCTCGTTCCTTTATCGCAGCCAATGTTCCCACTGTGGTAGTGTCCCTGTGGAAAGTACCGGATGATGACACTGTAAAGTTGATGACTGATTTTTATACCAATATCTACAAAAATAAGTTCGATAAAGCCAAAGCTATGCGCGAAGCAATGTTGAGTATGGTCAAGGATAACAACGGGAATCATAACCCTGAAGCTTGGGCTGCTTTTACTGTAGTGGGGAAAGCGGAATGATTAGTAATTGTGAGTAAATAATTAAAGATTAATTATTTTTATCAGAGGATGTTTTAAAAGTCTAATAAGACATAAAATTGTCATTCATAGCGAAACAAAGTGGAGTAAAAACTATCAGCATTGAGAAACATATTGAGACACTTTATTATGTTCAGTATGACACACGTAGGACTTTTTAAAACCTGACTTTTCACGGGAAGTCCTCAACCACCGGAACTACGTTACTTTTTCCACAGACTTATTATCAATAGCTTAAAGCTAATGACAATAGGGAACGAAAGAATCAGGGCTTGAGAAAACGTTAAAATCGCCTTTTCCACATAACGTGAAAAGTCAGTTTTAAAACAACCTCTCAAAGAGATTAAATAAGTTATTTCTTTAATTCCAAGCAATCTTTTTTAATAAAAAGGTTGCTTTTTTGCATAGGGTATAAGGCTCAAAAGATATTTTATTGTGTCCGGGTTAAATATTTTTTGCCGTAGCTTATACCAAGTTTGGGTACATAGTATATTGGCTTGAAAGCTAGTTTAGCATCGCTCATATTCATTCTAGACAGTAAAAACTTTGTCAACTTGGTAGTAGAAAATAATAAATATTTAATTCCCATATAAATACAACAAAAAACACAACATCTTAAACACCGATTAGGAGCCTACTCATGTTTAACCAAGAACGTAATAGTCAAAAAAAAGTCAAAATTCGTATAATTATTATGATATTGACTATTTTAATTTCCAAAAATCTCGAAATTGAAATTGTTCGGCCTAATCTCACTGTAAAGATAAGTATAGAATCAATTTATATTCAATCAGTAGATAAGCTACTTAAATGGTTTTAAAAATTAATTATCTGTTGGGGTAAACATTCTTGCTGTTTCCTCAACCGAATATAAGGCTCTAGAATGGCAACAAAAGCTGAAAATTGGTCAATTAAGGAGTTTTTTATTCTTGGGGTCAAATACTGCTTAACTTAGAGCTTTTCTTAGTGCCATTCGGGTAAAAGCACAGCAGTAATAATTTCTCATCTCATCCAGTCTAACCCGGTTACTGCTTTTAAAATAAAGGGGTAGTTTTTAACTACCCTCTTGATGTTTAAGCTGTTACGCATTTAAATTGTATATTTCGCACTCAGGTTGTCAAAAGGAGCCAGTGCGTTCGGTCGCCAGACTTGAAGCAACTGGCGTTCAAGAGTCCAAAGTCCAAGCTAGCCTTTGACCCTTGACAGTCCTAACGCCAGAATATTTGATTTAGGTGCGTATCAGCTTATAAACTGACCAGTTGACAAATCAATTTTGATCAAAATTGATTTGTTAGTTAAAAACAGTCCGATTAATTAACGTTGACGTTTGGATTTTTTTTGTGATGTTTGTTGAATGTAATCACTAGGGATAACAACTTTTGTCTTATCCAATCGTAAAAGGTAGCAAAAACCGTTGGTATTGGGACAAGCAATCACAGAAGGGAAGTTAATACCTAAAGTGAAACCAAAAGAACTGAAGATTGCAAACCAAATTAAATAAAATAACCAGCCAGACCAGCCAGAACATAACCAGTGAGCAAAATGAATTAAATTTACTCTCAATTCATGTGAGCGCTGCCTCCTAAGTTGAGAGCGTTTTTGTTCAGCCTCAATCCATTGCTGAGATTCATTGAGCTTGGTTAAGGCTATTTCTGTGGCCCTCTTTTTGGCTTTTTCCTCAATAATTTTGTGTGCTTTGACCTCAATAGTCCGCTTTTCTTCATCTAAGAGGATGTTGACCCATTCTCCGATGTCGGTGGCAAGCTCATCAAAGGCAACTGATGCGGGAATGTTGGGGAAGTTGGCTTTTTTCCCATGATCCTAGCTTTAAAAGCATCCCGTAGTTGCTGCCATTCCTGTTGAAATTGTGGCGATTTCATCTCCTCAATTAAGGACTGCAAATACAACTTGGGCAAACCAGCCATATCACCCTTAGCTTTCTGTCGCACCATTTCCCTAATTAACTCTCGCTCCTCTTCCCCCAGTAAAGCTGTAGTCTCTCCTAGTTGTTGCAGAAGCTCACTTGTATCTACATCCTCGAGTCCTGGACTATCGGTAGTTACCCCAAAATGTTGTGCCACTTCCTCAACGGATTTGTTTTGCTTTTTAATTAAATCGCAAGCTTCGAGAAAGCGTAAGCACTGGGCTTGGTTATATTCATCCTGGTCTTGGAGTCCACAAGACAGCAAAATCTCCAGAGATTCCGAGAGCGTAATTCTTGTGCCTACTCGCTCCTTGGCTAATGCCAGTAATTGAGAAATATCCTTTGGTTCAGTGTCTGCATATGGCTCATCTGACTGGGCTTCATCTGAGCCAGCAGAATTTTTTTGTCTCTTAGGTTTTGGCAGAACTTTAGTTGCAACAGCATCACGCTGCTTTAACGCTTCTATCACCTCAGAGTCAGTTTTACCCTGCTCAATTAATTTACGACATTCGCGGAAGCAGTCAGCTTCATCCTCTGTATATTGTTCTTTTTGGGTAATACCACACAGAGACAAAGTTCTGATGATTTCTTCTGGTGTAATGCTATTAGAAAGTTCTGACTGACGATACATAAAAGAATTCCTTAATCAAAATGAAGTGAAATTGCGTTGTGCTATCGAGGTTTCAACGGATTAAACCATTCTTGTTCTTCAGAAGGAGTCTCCACAGGCTCCTCATTTTGTTGCAGAGTAGTTATATCTGCGTGGTCATCGTGTAATTGATTACTCACCACTGACTGCTCAGACTGAGTTGTTGATAATTGACCCAGATGGCTGTTTGCAGGTAGGGACTCAATTAAATCATCTGCCATGCTCCCATTACCTCCTGCCAGCATTTCTTGCAAATACTGCTGGTGAAGCTTCAAGCGATATATGCAATCTTTAATGCTTTGTTCTAGATTCTCCTTAGCGACCTGACCAGCAGCGCGATAGGCTAACGGTAGCCAATAACTCATCAGTGCAATCATCGCCATATCCTTGGAAGGATAGAGAGTAGCTTTGGAGTTGAGATAGTTCAGTAAGATAGCTTCTGAACTATCTCTTAAAGTTCTGGTGCGGAGACGAAATTCCAAATCTTCTAGCATGGTGTTATCTTCCATAGTTACGTGTCTGCTAGAGCATGAGAAGGTGAATAAGTCACTTGATTTTGCAAATATCGAAATAATCCGTAAACATCGGTCACACGGAGAATGAGCGCATCTTTGTGGGGAGGTAAGTTAAACGCTAGGCGCACATCCTCTTCTAATTCAGCTGCCCAGGAAATTTTGGTATGGGCAAAAAAGGCTTTTAGCTCGTTACTTAAATATTGAGATGTACCGCCGCCGATAATCACCTGATCAACGTTGGTAGGAACATGACTTGTAAGCCAATCTGATACCTTTGCCCAGTATTCCTTTCGTGCCATAGTCGCCACTTCAATAATTTGTGTGACTTCCTCGGCTCTGAATTCAGCTTTCTTACTCCTGGCTAAAGATTTAAAGTATTTAGCTTTAGGGGTAGCTCCTGAAAGATGAATCGCCAATAGTAAATCTTGTAGATTCTGCCCAGAGGTGCGGTTTTTAATTTTTTCTAGCATCCAAGCCAAACCCAAACTAGCTGATGAGCCAGAAGATAATCCGCGCTCAAACCTAACGGCGGAGATATCCCGAAAGCCGAACATCAACACAACTATACTCAACTGATTAAAATTCGCCCCCAGTTTTTTGCTTCGGGTCAGTACCAGCCCCCCGCCTTCGGGCATACATTCAAAGCATTCGAGATTTATAGAAAACTGCTGACCACGAAAGGAGAAGTTAGACAACGCCGCAGTTAAACCCCTTTCCAATCGCTCTCTATCTTCCCATTCCCCATAAGGCAACAACAGTGCTAATGATAAACAAAAGCTTGTTCCTAATCCCAACTTCGTGGCGATCGCCCCTACGGCGGCTAACACTTTGGGGATGGCATTTTCATACTTGAGTTCAGACAACTTGACCTGAGCCTCAAAATGCTTTTGTGCCAGAAATCCTACTGCATAATATTCCGAGTCAAATTCTACCCAAGCTTCATTTTCTGGATTAGGGCTATTGAGCCTACCTGACTCGTACAGGTCAATTGATTCTTTAGCAATGGCGATTAACTCTGGTTCCATACAAAATAATTCTGGCGGCTTGTATGGTATGGAATCAAGGACACGGTAAATCATTTTGGTCATGGAAGAACCAGGGTCAAGACTGAGCAATAAATTCACTGCCAGCTACCTCTTTGTTTTGTGACTATTAATTGCGAAATCCTGCTAATAAAGAATTAGGCACGATTTTTCAAGGGTTTCGATGCTATACCCTGTTTTATTTTGTTTGAAAAGCCTTCTATTTATCGATGGAAACTATTAAGAAGTTATTTTAGTTCCAATAAATACCAATATTACCCTACAAAGAAAAAATATATTGACCAAAAGGTAGATCTTTGTCCCAATCTTTCCCAATTAATCCCAAGAATCAACATGATTGTTATACATTATTGACAAGATTGTCATTAATCTTAAAACTCACCAATTTGTACCAATAATTATTAGATATATTCCCAGATTTCCCAATATTTCCCAACATCTCCCAAAAGGGAAACCCCTCTGGAATCCCAAAAAATTTCGCACAGTACGCAAAAAAGTTTTGCCCAAAAAAATGGAGAATAATTTAAAATTTAAATAGGTATCAAAGCGGTATTAACAAATATTAAGTTTTGAATTACTCAGTACTACAAAAAGTAACTCCTGCGCTTTTAAAGACTCAAGCGCAGCAGATGATGTCGATGTGTTTCTGGAGAAACAGTCATTACTGGAGTAGTCATTCATCTTCTACAACAAGGGATTCGAGTAGTGTCGTGATCCGCATCGCCTATTTTAAACCGATTAACTGGGTAGGGTTTAACTTTTGTAAATATCATCCGGACGCTGTGGAAGTATTTAGAAAGCTGCCAAATAGTGACAGATTATTTTATGAGATAAAGCCTAACTGTTATGTTTCATTCAAAGTTTGGTGTGTTAATGGTCAGTACTTTGAAAAGATAATAAGCTTGCTCAAGAATGTCCCAGATATAGAACTTGAATTTGTAATTAGTGAGCTGTGCCAAATACCTGAATTATTCCAACCGCTAAACCTGACATTCTATGAAAGGGGTAGTTAGTGTTAACAGGAAAGAATACAGAACCTCAGCAAGCAGTACATTACTTCATGGAAGGATATTACCAGGAAGGTACTTCACGCTGGTCTGGTCAAGGTGCAAAGAAACTGGGATTATCAGGAGCAGTAAATCATCAGGAAACATTTTCTAACATTGTCAATGGAAGATCGCCTGACGGCAGCCAAAACCTCTGTGCTAGGAAGTTGAACTCATCCCAACGTCGCGCCGCAACTGACTTTACCTTCTCTGCACCGAAAAGCGTCAGCTTGCAAGCCTTGGTGCATGGGGATGAAAGACTGATAGCAGCCCATCAGTTAGCGGTACAAAAGACTTTAGAACTGATTGAACAACGTTATAGCTACACCAGAGCCACAACCCAACAGGGGCAACAACTGCTCCGGACTAACAACTTAGTAGTCGCGGAATTTGACCATATTGAAACCAGAGAACTAGACCCACATCTGCATACTCATGCTTTAGTCATGAACATAACGCAGCTGGAAAATGGCTCATGGTACAGCCTGTTCAACGATGAGATTTTCAAAAATAAGAAATTTCTCGGCATGGTCTACCAAAATTACCTGGCTCTCGAAATAGAAAAACTAGGGTATCAGGTAGAACCTAAAAAGCACGGGCAGTTTGAGATTAAGGGCTTTCGAGACGAAGACCTCAAAGAATTCTCCAAACGCAGACAGCAGATATTAAATGCAGCAGGTTCTGATGCAACCTGGGCAGAGCGAGAAGCCGCTTGGACTGCCACCCGTAACATTAAGCAGAAAATTAATCCGCATGAATTGAAAGCTAAGTGGAAGGAAGAAGCAGTAGCACTGGGTATCAAGTTTGTGCAGCCAGAGTTGGCACAGCCTCTACTTCAACAGAGGTTAGTCAGCCATGAGAATTTAGAGGATGCGATCGCTCACTGCTCAGAAAGAAACGTCGCTTTCACCCAGGAAGACTTAGAAAAATTCATTCTCAACCAGGGATTAGCCACAGATGTAAGCTTAATTGAGCCATTAATTCAGGCTAACTCTCAATTACTCAGTCTATCACCAGAAAAACGCGACTTTACCACCCTAGCGGCAGTTCACCGAGAATTGGCGACCATTAAATTGACGCAGTCCGGGCAGGGTAAAGTTAACGCACTTGCCAAGCAAGAGTTAGTTGAAAGCCATTTGGAAAAAACTGCTTTAAACCAAGATCAGCGTCGAGCGGTACTAGATGCAGCAACCACAACAGACCAATTTACAGCATGGCAGGGAGTAGCTGGTGCTGGTAAGACTTTTGCACTCAAGGAACTAAAAGCGATCGCCATCGCATCAGGCTACACCATCAAAGGCTTTGCCCCCAGTTCGATGGCGGCTAAAGTGTTGAGTCAAGAATTGGATATTCAAGCCCTTACTGTTGCCAGATTGCTAGTATCTGAACCACCCCAAGAAATTGAACCAAATCTTATATGGGTAGTAGACGAAGCTGGTTTACTAAGTGCCAAAGATGCCCTAGCCCTGCTAGAACGGGCTACTGTTGAGCAAGCCAGAGTATTGTTAGTGGGAGACACAAAACAGTTATCAGCCGTGGAAGCGGGCAACCCCTTCAAATCGCTGCAACAGGCAGGAATCAAAACCAGCCACTTAAACGAATCGAATAGACAACGTGCGCCGAAACTCAAATTAGCAGTAGACCTTGTGGCAGAAGGTCGAATTCAAGAGGGATTTGAACGCTTAGATGAAAATGGCTACATCCAGACTGTAACCCCAGAATCCAAAATTGAGGCGATCGCTGCTGACTATATCAAATCCACACCCGAAGAACGAACACAAACCCTAGTATTAGCAGGAACAAACTTTGAACGTTTAGCCATCACCCAAGCCATTCGGGAGCATTTAAAAGCTGAAGGCAGTTTAGGAACCGCGACCAATATCACCCAACTGCAAGCCAAAGACCTCACATCAGTACAAATGCGTTACACTCACAACTTTGAGTTGGGTGATATGGTGATGCCCACTCGCAGTTACAAGCGCCGGGGGCTGTCCAAGGGTGAGTTGTATGAAGTGGTAGGCAAGGACACCGACCGATTGCTACTAAAGGCTACTGATGGCAAGCAACTTGAAGTAGACACGGGATTTCGTAAAGCAGTTTACCAACGACAAAGTATTGAAATAGCTAAGAGCGATCGCCTGCGCTGGACGAAAAATGACCGACAATTAGGACGGCGTAACGGTCAGGAGTTTTTTGTTACTGCCATTGAGGGTAATCACGCTCAAATCCAGTATTTAGATAGCGGTCTAACCGAATCTCTTAACCTGCAACAAGCGCAACACTTAGATTATGCGATTGTCAGCACTACATATAGTAGCCAAGGGAAAACTGCTGACTCAGTACTGATAGCTGCGGATCAGACTATCGGTCAGGAAAGCTTTTATGTTGCGGTTAGCCGTGCCAGGTATTCTTTGAAACTCTACACGGAAGATAAAGATAATTTACTAGCCTTAGCGCAGTTGAGTAAAGCTAAAGAAAATGCTCTGGTGCTACTACGGCAGAAGGAATTAGAGAAGCAACACCAGTCAAAACTAGAGAAAGAACAGGTTACAAATGCTGTAATTGTAGCTAGAAGCCCGGAAGCAGAGGAGCGAGAGGTTGAGGCAGAGGAGCGGAGGAGCGGAGGAGCAGAGGAGCAATTTTATACTGAGTCTTCCCCTTTGCCCCCTTACCCCTCTATTCCCTTGCCCAGTCCTTCCCCTCTGCCCCCCTGCCCCTCTGCCCCTCTGCCCAGTCCTTCCCCTCTACACAAGAGTGACCTTGCAGAGGAGCCGAATTCTTCTCAAGAGCGCCCTGCCCCTTTGCCCAGTTCTGCCCCTCTGCCCCCCTGCACCCCTGCTCCTCCGCCTCCCGTTCCTACTCAACCGCCTGTTATTAAAAAACCAGTCCCAAAAACAGCACAGCCAAAAGTAGCATTTTGGACACCGAGTAATGTGGGTGAAGCCCCAGAACGACTTGATTCTCGCCACTGGCGAGAATTAGTAGAAGACAGTGCCATTCACCCGGACATTGTTGCCCTTAACTTCAAAAGTCTGCATCAAACTCTCGATTGGGAGCATGAAGCTTGGGAATACCTGATGTACAGCGACAAACTGCCACGCACTAATACAGGTAGACTCTCCAATGCCATGATCAGCAAATATGCTCACATTGAAGATGGTGGCTGGTGGTGTGACGCTGGCGTTAACGCTAAGTCTTTTGCCTACTTGAAGCCAGGAGATAAACCCGATAGGAAGTTATGGGGATGCTATAAACCCAATAACCCAAGAGAAAAAGCTGATAAACCCGGCAAATTCATTAAATATGAACATCCACCCAAAACTGAACTTAGTATCTTCCTGCTTGATGTGCCGGATGATATAGCAGAAAGTATTTATGAAAAATTTGGGGTACAGCCAAGCGAGTGCGATCGCGCTTCGGGATTTTGGTATTGTGTTTGGAAGCACAATCTACCAGTCACAATTACTGAGGGAGCCAAGAAAGCTGCCAGTCTGTTGAGCCAGGGACACCCTGCCATTGGACTGCCCGGAATTTACGCCGGTTATCGTAGTAAGGATGAACTTGGGGAAAAAATGAAAGCTAGACTCATGGACGAGTTAGCTGTTTTCGCCACGCCAGAACGAGAAATCAGTTTCTGCTTTGACTACGAGACGCGGACTGAAACTCAACGAAATATAGAAATTGCCATCTCGCGCACTGGTAGATTATTGGAGGAACAGGGTGCTAGGGTCAGTGTGGTGACATTGCCAGGCCCTAATAAAGGAGTTGATGATTTGATTGCGGCAATGGGGTCACTAGCATACGAGAAAGCATATTCTGAAGCATTAACTCTCAAAGCTTGGCGAGATAACAATAATCAACAGCGTCATGCTTCACCTGCACCACCTAAGAAATTGAGTATTGAAGAACGTAAGCAACGACTGCAACAACGTTTAGAGGAGCCAACTACTTTTTCAGCATTCGCCAAAGCAATTGATGAACTGACTAACCAAGAGTTATTGTACTTAGAACAAGCTGTTAAGGAATATTTCTCAGATTCAGTAGCAAAACTGCCACCGACAATTGATAGACAAGCAATTTCTAGCCAAATTAATCAATTACAACAACAACTTGACAGTTTATGGATAGAACACGCTATTCAAGAGAAAGCTATCAGAGTAATGGAATATTTCCCACTTCATAAATTGAGTAATAAATATAACTCAGCTTTAAATAAACAACTAGAAACCATAGAAACTATTAAAGAATTATTTACTCAAAAACAAAACTTAGAATCAACAATCCAGCAATGGGAATCCCAGGTTCAAAATCATGAAACCTGGGAGAAAGAACAGAAAACTCTTGAAATGAAAACTATTGCTGATGTTTTAAAATCGCCGCCACTACAAGAGAGATTGACCAATATTAACCCTCTTTTGTCACTCTAGGCAGAGGAAAAGTAGAAATCAGGGTGAATCAGGGATATAAAAATTGAACTGGTGAGGCTATAAATAATAGATTGAAGTTTAAAAAAACCCAAAGCTAATTGAGGAATAGGAAAAACCGTTAACCAGGGATATATCAGATTAAATAAAGTAAAAGGTTGAATAATCAAACGAAGATTGTTAAGAATGTTCTTCCAGCCATTTCCATTATCCCACCAAGGATGTGAAACAAATTTTGACTCTCGTTGTGATGGAGACTGAAACAGTTGCTCCGAATGCAGACTAACCATTAAATAAGCACTGCAAATAATTTCCCACCATCGCTCAATATCTGGGTAGTGAGTCAGGCGAAAATCTGACCAACCTAATTCATTCTTACTTTGTTTTAACCCGTACTCGACCCAAGTTCTTAAACCGTAAAAATTTCCAACTTCTCTTGGCGTAATGTCTGGATATTTACTCATCACATACCAAGTAGTGTTATCAGGCAAATTTTCTGGATCTGTAGTAATTTGCCAATATCTAAGTTCTCCACGTTTTCCCGGAATAATTTCTCTAATAAATCGATTTTCCCGACTCAAGTCAGAGAATACCCTTTGAAACTTCTGCCACTTTAAATATTGAATATGTTGTCGTGGAAGTATTTCTACATAATGATTTGACCGAATCGCTACTATATAGTTCAAGTTTAGTTCATCTAATACAGATATGAAATTCTTACCACTCTCTCCATATAAGCTATCTGCAAGTACTAAGTTGAATTTAAAACCCATTGATTGTAGCTTTTTTATCAGTATTGCTGCTATTTCTGGTTTAGTGCGGTACTTATCTCCTGCCTGTAATCTTTCCCTGGGTTTATACACTTCAAACAGTAATGGAAATGTCATCCCACAGAAAACACCATATACTGTCACTGCCACAATTCCATTATCTGTTTTTCCCAAATTTCCTATATACTGCCGTTTCACATAATCTGTCTTGCTCCCTTTCTTTTTATCCCCTGTCTCATCAATAATTAAAATGATTGGTCTACCTTTTTAGCACTTGTAAAATTAACTCTAACCTTAAGGTTCTTAACTTTTCTATATCCCAAGGTGATGTAGTTAGAAAATGATGCAACCCTTGCTGGTTATCTAATCCTACGATTTTTGCTATTTCTGGCAATGTTTTACGTTTTAGATCAGAAATGCAGCCTACATGGAGATATTTAAAAGCCTCGAAACTCCTAACATCTGGAAACAGACTTTTATACCACTGGCAATATTCGTCCACAAATTTGACTGTTGGTGCGGCTGGACGGGGCTGTACCATGCTCTGTGTCTTGGTTCTAGCATTTTTACCTTATTATACTACTGCCAGAGTGACAAAACAGGGTTAAAGAAGAATTATGGCGAAAAGAACAGGAAAAGATAGCTAAAACAGCAGCTAAGTATGAGCAATCACCAAAACCTACGAGGGGAATGAGAAGATAATAGGGTGTAGGGGGTAGGGTGTTGGGTGTTGGGTGTTGGGTGTTGGGTATAGGGTTCAACACTGTTTTGTCAGGAGTAGGATAATTCAATCTCTCAAAAGATTATAGGGCTTTAATTTTCACTCCTTGACTATAAATTTAAATTGATGGAGCGAAAATTAAAGCCTCAGTCCAAGATTAAATTAAGTCTGATAATTTGGCTGAAATTGTTTTTTGAAAGTGTGCTTTTACCCCCTGGATGACCAAATTGTGAATCATACCCTGACCAAAAATTAACGACATTTCAAGGGTTACAGCCTAAACATCACATAAAAGTTTGCATAAAATTATGGCCGCGTGTCCTAATTGTGAATCATAATAAATCCTAGAGTTGTCATAACGAAAAAGAAAAAACTTCTCCCGAATAATTCTCTAAAAATCACTCCTATGTACAACTTAGATGACAAAATATGGTTCAAACTGACTAAAATATGATTCAATTCGCGTTGATAAGTATTTTTAGGAGACTGTAGTGAAGCAACAAAGCCGTCCTTGTATCACATAGGTCACGCTCCCGGAGGTGAAGCTCAAATGAACGAATTCGAGTTTGAAGATTGGTGTAGGCAACAGCAACTAGCAACCAACACCATTGATTTGATTACACAAATCAGGAAATCCCCACCCTCACGTCGGGTACAAGGACGAACCAAGAACGTTTGTGGCGTGTACCCTAGTTCTAAAATGGGGGTCACAATTCAATTCGAGAGCCATACAGTGGAATTGTGGGCGATTTACTTGATGGAACACGACCCCAAAGTTTTAGAGTTCTACGACCAGCCCCCCACCATTCAAAATCCAGTATAAAAATCAAGCAGGGCGTAATATAGGTCACTATCATACCCCTGACTTTTTTGTATTACGTCATGATGGTGCTTGCTGGGAAGAGTGGAAAACAGTTAAGGAACTAGAGTTCTTAGCACAAAAATATCCTGGGCGTTATCAAAAAACAGCATCCGGTCATTGGCGTTGCCCACCAGGAGAAGCACACGCATCACAATTTGGTCTAAAATACTGCGTTCGTACTGATGCCGAATTGAATCCCGTCTTTACCCAGAACTTGATGTTTTTGTCAGATTACCTGGGATTTAAATCAAATTTGACAACAGATGTACACTCGACAGTTCTGGCTTACCTGGAAGCAAATCCAGGAATAACGATTGCGGCATTGCTACAAGAATTAAATGATGTATGTGCCAATGACATATACATCATGATTGCAACTGAGCTTTTGTACGTGGATTTGTCTGCTGTCCCCTTAGTTGAACATTACAGGACACGATTATGGGTAAGTCAACAAAATCATGACGCTTATACACACGCATCTGTTGTAGGAGTAACTACAAAGAATACTCCCAGTAGTCCCACAACACTGCTACCTAACACAGCCCTTGAGTGGGATTCGGCGCTATGGACTTTAGTTAACTATGGCGAGACCACAACCACGCTATTACCAGAGTCAGGCTTCCCAATACAGTTGCCCACAGCATTTTTTCTCCAGTTATTCGACAGTGGCACCATTAAAATCCACAACGGAGTTACAGATGTAACAAGAAATGAAACTGTACGGACTTTAATGGAGGCCGCTTCTCCATCTCACTTAAAAGAAGCGAATCGAAAATTTAATATAGTACAAGCATATTTCCAACGCCATACAGATATCTATCAAGACATCAACCCACGTACCTTGCGTAGATGGGTACAACAGTTCCGTGAAGCAGAAGCAAGTTTAGGTTGCGGTTATGTCGGGTTGCTACCACGCACACATCAGCAAGGGAATCGTCAACCAAAATCGCCAACAGATTCAAGTGAATTATTAGATAAATTTATTAAGGAGCATTTTGAAACACCAAGACAAGCGACAGGCGCTTCAGTATATCGGGCGTATGTCAGAGCCTGTACAGCATTAAATATACAACCCCTTAGTAACCGCACCTTCTACCAGCGTTTAAAAAAACGCCCAACCCATGAGCAGACATTAAAGCGTCAGGGAGCAAAAGCCGCATACGCAACAGAGCCTTTTGTCTGGGAACTAGCTTTAAATACACGTCCTCACGGAAACCGTCCACTGGAGATAGTCCATATCGACCATACCGAACTCGATATTGAATTACGCTCACAAGCTACAGGTCGGTTACTGGGACGACCTTGGCTAACATTACTGACCGATGCTTATTCTCGGCGAATATTGGCAGTTTATCTGACTTTTGATGCACCTTCTTACAGGTCTTGCATGATGGGGCTACGTATTTTAGTCCAGCGCCAAGGTCGTTTTCCCTCAACATTAGTTGTAGATGGTGGCAAAGAATTCCACAGTATATACTTTGACACCTTGCTAGCACGCTACCACTGCACCAAGAAAACACGACCTGGTGGTAAACCCCGCTTTGGGTCGGTAATTGAACGATTATTTGGGACGACAAATACTGAGTTTATCTATAACCTATTAGGTAATACTCAAGCAAGTAAACAGCCGCGTCAACTCACCAAAACTGTTGACCCAAAACAGTTAGCTGTTTGGAATTTGGGAGATTTATATACTTACCTGACCCAGTGGGCTTACTCGATTTACGACTCAAATTATCATGACTCATTAGGTGCGTCTCCAGGCGTTGTTTATACCGAAGGGTTGTCAATCGCCGGAGAACGCTTACACCGAAGTATTGCTTATAACGAAGAGTTCCTCATGGCAACACGTCCTTCCACGCCCAAAGGTCAGGCGAAAGTTCAGCCGGGACAAGGGATTAAAGTCAATTATCTCTACTATTGGAGTGATGCTTTCCGCAATCCCAATGTAGAAAAAACATTAGTACCAGTACGCTACGATCCTTTTGATATGGGAGTTGCTTACGCCTATGTTGATGGGCGCTGGGTGAGATGTATCTCTCAGTATTACAGTACTTTCGTGGGACGCACTGAAAAAGAAGTGTTGTTAGCGGCACAAGAAATTAGGCAATTGAACAAACGTAGCGCCACGGCGACGAATTTGAATGCCAAACATTTAGCTGACTTCATTGCCAATGTCCAAGAACATGAAGCCTTGTTGCTGCAAAGATTGCGTGATTTGGAAAGTAAACGCTTACTAGACAATTTAACGTCTAGTAATTCTTCTGTTCCATCAGTAAACCAAGTTCATTCAACATTTGCTGTATTGGCACAACAGAGTGAAGATGTTGCATCGCAGCACGTACCATCTCGAAACGTTGAACCGTTGGATCTAAGTTCACTGCCAATATTAGCGGAATACAAATAGATGGATTTAAACAGGAACAGGAGCGATGACATAAACTTACTTACTCAATTTAAGGAGTATGCAGTTTTACATCCACAGTTAGCACGGGTAGATATGCTGCTCATGCGTGCGATTCGAGAACCTGCCGGATTTGCTCATGTGTTGGTGTATGGGCCAAGCGGTGTGGGCAAGACGACGATGATACGGCAAATTGCCCGACGTTTAAATGCGCCTCAAACTGAGGATTATGTATCAAATGACTCAAGCTACCGCAACGGTTATGTACCTCAATTACCTCTGTTACTGATAGAGACACGTCCACCTGACAGTGGGGTGTTTAATCGAACTGACTATTACCGGACTGCGCTGAAGCTTTTGAATGAGCCATTCTACGAGCGTCGTAGCATTGTAGACATTGATACGTCGGAGGCATGGGAGAAAAAAGGGCGTGGACGTACTAGCAAAACTTCCCAGTTTAATGATTCTCCAGAACTGCGCCACGCATTAGAAGAAGCGATAACCAAACGTGGTGTACGTGCGGTTATCCTGGATGAAGCGCAACATTTAATGAAGATTGGGACTGGAAGTAATGCTGGCAAGCTTTTAGACCAGTTGGATTGGATTAAATCCATGACGAATGTTACGGGTGTTTTACACATCCTGATTGGTACTTACGAACTGTTAAATTTCCGCAATTTAAGTGGTCAAGCATCCCGGCGCGGTCTGGATATCCACTTTCCGCGCTATTTGTACCAAAATGAACAAGACCGTTTGGATTTTCAAGCAGCGTTATTGGCACTCCTCAAGCAAGTACCTCTTGATACTAATATTCCTGAATTAATGCAGCATTGGCTTTACTTCTATGAACATTCTATTGGCTGTCTTGGAGTCCTAAAAGACTGGCTCATCAGAACTGTGGCGGCGGCATTAGATGATGGAAATAAAGCTTTAACTTTAAAACAATTACACGAACATACCCTAACGCTAGCGCAGTGCGAACGTATGGCAATAGAAGCGACTGAAGGCGAAGAAAAACTGAGCTATATGGAGAGCCGCCGCGAACACTTATGGCATTTGCTACAAATAGGAATGGGTTCAACGGATGTACCGACTAGTGCAGTCCCTCCTGAAACTCCGTTGGTCGGTAGTGAAATCACTTCATCGAAAACAGAGTCACCACCTAAAACTACATCGACTCGGAAAAAGCCAAACGTACCTGCACCACAAGAATTTACGACCACAACAGCAAACGAGATCCCCGTAGAGCCAGCCTTGAAGAAAAAGCAGACTCGTAAGAAAACTACATCTACTCAAACGCTTGAAATTACTGAAACGCCACTTAGTAATCCTAGTACTGACCTTCAGGCGATAACCCAGGACACGCAACAGCAAACAGATAAGAGTCCCCAGAAAAAGTCAGGCACACGGGTTGGACAACGCAAACCCAAGCGAGACACTGTTGGGCATGAATCGCCGTCAACAACATAATAATGATAATCATTGGGTGGGGGGAAGAAGCTGCCGTCGGCAGCTTCTTCCCATTCTCTTTATTAATGAGACAGGGTTGAGCAAAGCTCAACCCTGTCTCCCCCCAACTATACGATTATCATTCTTACAACTCACAACTAAATTATGAAGTATATCTTGTCCTAATGAGTTTTGAAGCATTTCGTGACCCTTTGGCAAAAATATCGTTCAAATCACAGAAAGTCACAAAACAGTGTCAAGATTATTGGATATTAATACATCAAAATAAACCATCCTCTTCATTCCCTACACCCCACCCCCTACACCCTACACCCTGCCCAAAAGGGCACAATCATCTTCTCAATTTTGCTGATTGAGATTGGGTAGGACTGTGCTTTAAATAATCAGAAACTACTTCTTCCACTACCTCTAATGATTCAACATCTTTCTCTGTAGCTTGAGTAGTCAAATCACCATCTATCATTACCGCCCGACCATCTTTAGCCGTAACAGTAATACTATCGCCATTTTGATAAAAATTGTAATTTTTACTTTCATAACTACGAGAACCATCTTGATGTAAATCACCAAAAAGATGAAGCATAGAATCCACGCTCTTAGCAAGAGCCTTAGTTTTGATATCCATCACAGTGTTAGTAACCTTTTCCACATTCTGCTTCACAGCATGATTAGTAGCCGAATGTAAATCGCCAACAGCTTTAGTCATCTGTTTGTGGACTGTATTAACTTCCTGTGAAACCTTACTCCCAACAGCACCCATAGCAGATTGATGACGCTCCATACCATGCTGAATTTCATCACTAACTAACTGCTTTACTTCACCAATACCATCCTTAACTACACCCACTTGTGATTCAAAATCACTTTTAACAGCAGCAATTTGTGACCTCATTTCAGCTTGAAAAGACTCCATTTGTTGATTCATCTGCTCTTTTAAACTAGTAATTTGAGTCTGTAATTGAACTTTAACTTGGTCTACTTTAGGAGTAAGAGCAGTTTTTACCTGTTTATAAAGATTTTTGGCAGTGTTTTTAGCCTTAGTTTCAATTGAGTTGATCCAATCATTCAGAGTAGCATTGTTGAGAGTAGGATTATTGTGTTTATTAATAGCCTCCAGACCCTTCTGCAATTGCTCAATAGTTTGTTGTTGAGCATCAAAAGCTTGTTTTAGACTAATCAAATCAGTCGATAACTTTTGAGTAACTTCAACACTTGATTGCTTTTGATTAGTAAAACTATCAATCAAACTTTGCTGGTTTTTAACTTGATGTTGTAAAGCTTCAACCTGCTTTTGTAAATTCTCAAGAGATGAAGATTGTTGTACTGTTTTGACTGGTTGTTGAGACTGGGATTGATTCTGGCTCAGGAGGTTATTCAAACCCAGCTTATCACTTAAAACCTTTCCATCCTTCACATGATAGACTTTATCCTTGCCAATCATGATACGGACAGAGCCTTTCAAATTTTGCGGGTCGTTGATAGCCGTATTGATTTTATCTACCAGTTCTGGAGTCATCAAATTGACAGAAACTTTGCCATCAGGATGACCCTTATACTTAGGTTGGTTACCAACGTAAATGGATAAGTCTTTAGTGATGTCTAACTCTTGAAACTTACCCTTCTCTAATAGCTTATGCAGAATGTCATCGAGGATTTCTAAATAATCATGTTGCACTTGTTTGGCTTCAGATTTAATTTCATCCATGATTTATTATTCCTACAAGTGAATTGATTAGGCTTGATGGGCTAACTAAAACATCAGGTAAAATCACACCTCCTAAACGATTGAGAATTACTTGACCCTCAATTTGGACATAAGCCCATTGGTCATCAATTAAGACTGAAATTGACTTAGTGTTATCAGGTAAATTGGCTACGTTATAATCTTGAAGTTCCCCATTTACTATGAAGATATGAGGACTTTCGGCATCGCCATAGTAAATTTCAATAAATTCTGGAACATGATTTAGTGGAAACGGTGGCTCATCCCAAAATTCAGCCACATTGATAATATCAGTACGGTAATTGTTAACCAAAGCTGCAATATCAAGCGGCAGTTTGCTTAATAACTGCAATTCATATTCAGATAAATTATTCATCAATGACCTCCTAAAGATTTTTCAATTTCTGATTTGCTTCTGCCTGCTTCTCAACTAAAGGTAATAATCTTTCTGCTGCTAAATTTCGCCTTTCTAGCTCTTTAGCAGATGGTATAAGCAGAGTAGATTGAGAAATAAATTTTTGTTGGAGTGCGTACCATTTCTCAATACTTTTAGACTCCAAATTCATATCAGATGGTGGAATCCGAATCTGTTCTAATAACGGAATACTTACATTTTGACCAGAGCGAAACCCAGGACTAACAATTACGGCTCTACCTTCCGGTAAAGTATTAAATTGGTTCACCTCAAATAAATTACGGGTACTATTTTGCTCAGAAATTGAAGTACTGGCACCACCTTTACCACCTGAACTGCGCGAACGTTCTCTATACTTAATTTGTTCATCACCTAAGAAATTACTAAAACGTTCAGCCGCAACATCATCTTGAGGATTAAAGAAAGCCTTCGTAGCACAACCGCCAAAGATAGCATTAGTAGTTTCTTTGGAATAAGCCCTTTCAAGCTGTGATAAATTTTGCAATCCCAATAAACAAATTAACCCATCCTCCCTATTTTGATTGAGCCAATCTACCAAAGCTGGTAAATACAAAGTAGGTAATTCATCCAGTGCCAATAGCAATGGTTCTGTGCGTTTACCAGCTAAATTACGAGAACATAAAAGATGCAGAATAGACACTAATAAAGGAGAAATCACATCTCGCTTCTCCTTATCCATGCCAAACACCACCATTTTCCGCCCTTTCAAATCCAAGGGGATATTTGTTTGACTGCAGAAGCCAGAAAGAGTAGAAGGGGTCATAAAGCGAGTAAATAACCCGCTGGTAGTACCGACAATACTAGCGGCAGTTTCTGGAGAACCAGCCACAGATAAAAATTGGTCAAAAGCAACTTTTACCCAAGGATTTAAAGCCGCTTGTTGAATGCGGTCAATCAATTTAGGCAGACTGAGAATTGCATGGCACATCATAATGTCTGGGAAATCAGTACCTCGTGCCAACATGAAAATTGCCTGTGCTAACTGATCTCCAGCATTAACGAAGAAACCACCGTCTGAGACATCACCACCAGAAGATAATTTAAAATTGCGGTTGAGGACAATCGCTAACTGACGTGCCATCTCTGCATCAGTTTCACTCCGCAGAAAATCCAGGGGGTTAGCCACACAGGACTCAGGGAAGCCGGGGGCGAGGATAGAAACCTCATATCCATGCATGGCGGCGTATCCTGCTAATTTCGCTGCTTGACCTTTAGCCCCAGCAGTAGCCGATTCTTGGTGAGCATATTTAAAGTCATAGAGAATAATTGGTAGTCCCTGGTCGATAGCAGAACGCACCAGGGGATTAATCATCGAGAAGGTTTTACCCGAACCAGCACCGCCGCAAACCAAAATCCCCCGCTGCACATCTGGCAGATAAAGCCTGCGTTTATCCTCTGGAATATTGGTAATGCGTTTGTTGTCCACAACCTGAGATTTCGTACCTACAGGCGTACCGATGTAGAGAGCTACTCTGTTATGTTTGCGCTCAGTAATTTGTTTGCAAGCTAATTTACGAGCTGCTGTTTTCTCCCTAGCGCCCGCCCATCTTGCCCGTGCTAATTTGTTGGATGCTCCGCGCCCTTCCATTGCTTTTGCCAACATTAGCGCCCCAACACTTACAAGTAATGCCAAGCCCATCGGGGAGAAGAAAGCATTGTAAAAATTTTGAGGAACAAGGTTATCTACTTGTTGGGTAGTTTTAGCGATTTTAGCCATCTTCATCCTTTACCCAAAATAATTAAATCATTCTCCTTAACTGGAACCCAAGGGACTGGGCCAATAAAGTAGGGAGTGCAAGATTTACCAGTTCCAAAGAAGTTAACGCAAATACGAAAGAATAAACCAAAGTTGGCAGTCCCAGTAGATTCATTAACACCCGTAAGGACGACTTTGAAACCAGAACCATAGACCAACCTACCTGTAGGTTCTTTACCA
>NZ_CP064883.1:0-85278 GCF_025677855.1 Tolypothrix sp. PCC 7601 | reverse complement strand
CAGTTTTAGGTGAAAGTATCGTATTACTTATGATTGAGAGGTTCTAAGCAATATTTGCATTAATCCGCTCATCCAATTTTTGGTCAGTCTCTATGACCTTTTTGGTGCAAACGTTAACTTTGTTGTATGCCTTTTTTCGGCCGGACAACCAAACTATAGCACCATAGCACCGAGTTAGTGGTGCTATTACATTAAATGTTCTGATAATTCTCGATAGAATAAAAAGTGGTGCTTATGTGCTATACAAATAGGGGCGCTATAAGTAACAATATGGGTAGAAATGCAAAAGAAGGTTTGTTTATCATCCTCCGTCGTGAGTCTGATAAACGTGATCGTTTTAAAATCGCTTGCATCAGACTCAAATCCAATATGGATACGGTACTCAATGAACTTCTAGATAAATGGCTAGAAGAAAATGATCCCTCACTCAGACAAGTAATGGAGAGTGCCTATGATTGAAGGAAAACTGGAAGTAACAATCAAAATTAATGAACTGCCTCAAACCAATTCCGTCAGAAAACGGCTGGCAACAGTTCGAGGTTGACTGTGGCGGACGTATTATCAGCGTTACAGTCAAACCAAAAATTTGGAAGAAACTCACCGATGCCCAAGCTAACTACCCCCCAGTGGGTAGCCGCAATCGCTGGCAAACTCGGTCAACAAACAGAAAATGGCTTTGTACTGGAAGAGCCAAACATTCAGGTTTTTGAAAAAAAGGTGAAAACAGAGACGACCGGAGCGGCTAGTGCTGTTTGAACGAGAATCCTTATTCAGATTGGGTAATCACACCCCATCTGGTGGGCTAAAAACCTTCAGATTTTTCCGTAAACAAACATCAACAAATGTGGAGAAATTTAAAGTAAAAATAAAACTAATATAAGTTGCAGAGGACAAGAACTTTTGTAAAATCAAGCTATTGCTTAAATTAAGCGTATAACGGAGGTACTTAATAGAACAGCACCAGAAATTAAAAGGACAAAGAGCCACTAAGTAGTGAACGCTTTGCCCGACAGAAAAATTAAATATTTCAAATATTGGGAAGCGGGGTTTATCTCTTAAGAACCAAAAAGTGGAGTGTAGTTGGTAGCTCTCACCACTGATTGGCAACAGAGATTGTTCCGCGCTGCTTACTCATATTATATGAGTTCTTGTGGAAATTTCTATATTTTCACTGCCGAATTTTGCCCCAAAATTTATCAATTTTTTTGCTCAAAAAAATTATAAATAAGCAAAACAGTAAATCTCATAGATATAAGGTCTAGCAGCGCGTTAAACCCCTCCAAATACTGAAAAACAAGTATTAGAGGGAAAAAGCTGTGAAAAATAGTAACTGTGGACTACAACAAATAGAAGTCACAGAGAGGTTCGAGATCATCTCCCGCCCCTCTCACATAGAAGCAACCCACTGGAATGAATGGTTAGCCAGTGCTGTTGACCCTGGAATCATTGAATTAAACGTTATTTCAGTCTCAGGCACAGCCGCCTATGACTATCTGTTCTACGGTCAAAACGTCCCCCCGCCGTAACGATGGAAGACTCAGAGACGGCGTACTGAAGAAGTATCGCCACATCGAGGGACTTTCCTGGTGGTGCAGTGGCATCGACCCACTCAACGATGAAAGCCCCATGCAGTGGGGCTGCATGAAACCAGACCGCCCCAGGCGCGACCCGAACAAAGTCCATAAAGTCATCAAATACGAACATCCGTTGCGAGTGCCAACAAGGGCATTCTTCCTAGCTGTACCGGATGAAATCTGGGAGGTTGTGGCCGCACGCTATGAAAAACCCATCAGTGATGAAGATAAAACCAATGGCTTCTGGCACTGGATATGGAAATATAACATCCCCGTTGTAATTTGTGAAGGAGCCAAAAAAAGCCGGGGCATTGCTCACCCTTGGCTATGCGGCGATCGCCCTCCCTGGAGTCAACGGTGGCTACCGCAGCCCTAAAGATGAACTGGGGCAACCCACCGGGGAAAAACATTTAATTCCAGACCTGCAACACTTCGCCACACTGGGACGTAAATTTACCATCTGCTTTGACCACGACACCAAGCCAGAAACAATTCAACGGGTCAACATTGCCATTGCCCAAACCACTAAGCTGTTAACGGCTTGTGGCTGTCAAGTCCTCATTACCGAGTGGAATTATCCCGAAAAGGGCATTGATGATTTAATCATTGCCAGGGGGTCAGATGTCGCCCATGAAGTGATAAGCCTTGCACTCACATTAGAGCAATGGCAGGTGAAAAGCTACAATCGCCTGTCCTATGAGCCTGCGTTGACCCTGAATCAGCGTTATCTAGGAGAATTAGCAATCCCTGATGAGGCTAAACTGATTTTGCTCAAATCCCCCAAAGGCACAGGTAAAACCGAGTCATTGATCGCCATTGTTGCCGAAGCGATCTCCTGCGGTCAACCAGTGCTACTGTTATCTCACCGAGTACAGTTAGCCCAAGCCCTAGCCGACCGTTTAGGCATTCCCTACATTAGCGAAGTCAGAAACAGCGAAACTGGCATTTTACTCGGCTTTGCCTTGTGTGTTGACAGTTTACATCCTTATGGACAAGCCAGATTTAACGCCCTTCATTGGAAAAACCCCCTAGTGATCATTGACGAATCAGAGCAGGTAATTTGGCATTTACTCTCTGCCACCACCGAAGTGAAAAAACATCGGGTTGAAGTCCTTAACCAACTAAGACAGCTGTTCAAGAATACCCTTGCCCCTGGTCGCGGCAGAATTATCTTGGCTGATGCTGATTTATCGGATTTATCCGCCGAGATGATCATGGGTCTAGCAGAAACCAAAGTTAGCCCTTGGGTAGTAGTCAACACTTGGAAGGGTCAGCCAGTGAACATTTACCACTACAGACAGACTACACCTATCTGCTGGTTAGCTGCCCTAGAAGCTCATATTAAAACGGGGGGTAAGCCGTTTATTGCCGTTGACGCTCAAAAAGCCAAATCTAAATGGGGAACCAAGGTTTTAGAGGCGAAGTTAAAGAAAAAATTCCCCGACCGCAAAATACTTCGCATTGACTCCGAAAGCATTGCCGACCCAGAACACGAAGCTTATGGCTGCATTGAGCGCCTGAATGCAGTGCTAATGGAATATGACATTGTGCTGGCTTCCCCTTCCATTGGTACAGGGGTGAGCATCGACATTAGAGGGCATTTTACCAGCGTTTGGGGATGCTTCCAGGGAGTTGCCCCAGAAAATGCTACTCGCCAAGCTTTAGCCCGTGTCCGTGAGCAAGTAGAGCGCCATTTGTGGGTTGGCCGTCACGGAATCGGCAAGGTGGGGAATGGAGGAACGAACCTTAAATCACTCCTGGCTAGTGAACATCAATGCTTTAAAGCTCATCTGAGGCTGTTACAGGATGCTTCATTGGTAATAGATGATGAAATCAACATCAACCGCACTGCTTTGGCCATTTTCGGTAAAATGTCTTGTCGGATTAATGCTGGGATGATTCATTACCGGGAGTCGGTGCTGTCAGCATTAACCGAGGAGGGCCACAACATTATCGATGTTGATGACAACACAAGAAGAATCATATTAGAAAAACTGATTACTAAGCAAAGAAATGACCTGTACAATGCCGAGTGTGAGGATGTCTGTGCTGCTGATACCAGCCAATTGACCCCGGCTAAATATGAGGCATTACAACAACAACGCTCTAAAACCACGACTGAACGCAACATTGAACGCAAATACAAGCTCGAACAGCGTTATGGCGTGGAAGTTACCCCGGAACTGGTGAAAAAGGACGATACTGGCTATTATCCACAATTGAGGCTGTGTTATTACCTAACATTAGGCAGGGAGTATGTTGCCGAGCGCGACCGCAAGCTAGGGGAAAAGATGCTTCAAGCTAAAAGCGCATGGCTACCGGATTTTAACGGCGGCCAGAAGAGTTTGGTGATTCATGCCTTAGAAATGTTCAACATCCCCAATTTCATCAAAGGCGATCGCTCATTCAGGGGGACTGATGAGGACTTGGTAGAGATGGCTAACAATGCTCTAGGAGTAAAATGGCAAGTCAAAACCGTGCTAGATATTACCTTAAATGATAATGACAGCCCCATCGTCATCTTGCGCCGCTTTCTGAAGAAGATAGGGCTGAAACTTAAATATAAGGGTCGAGATGGCACAGGAGATCGCCAACGAATTTATCATGTGGTTGGTGCTGACGATGGACGTGAGCAAATCTTCCAGTACTGGCTGGCTAAAGAGAAAGAGAAAGCCGCAGCTTAACAATAATTCCAATTCTCCACCCAACTAAATAGCTGTGCGGCGTTGTAGTCCTTTGATTACAGCTAGTTTCGCCGTGCGTTGATTACGTCTAATCCGCGTTTTTAGAGAGCTAGTAAGCTTAACAATTTGAAAGTTGACGAAAATACAATCTCAAAATGCCAGTTTTTTGTCACGTCCACTAACGGTAATTAAATAGATAAACAAGTTTACTGGACAAGTAATAAAATCCAATCCTCATAAACACCTCAAACCCCCAATATTTCATATACAGTGTTGGGGCGGCTGGGGCTTAATGCCTCCCCTTGCATTGGTAATGTGCTTGATACTCTGTTTTACAGCAGGGAAGCACAGACAATACTGCTATGTAAGGTATTTATAATGTGCTTTTACCGTAAAAAGCATTGTTAGCACATTAATAATACTGCTATCTAGAGTTTAAATAATGTGTCAATAAGGTATTCCACATTAATAGTGCATAACAATTACTGCTAAATACGGCATAAGCAATGTGTAAATGCCGTGTTTAACATTAGTAGTGCATGAAAATTACTGCACTCTCATGTACAGCCCATGTGTAAAAGCAGTAGTAGTTTTAGAACCAACGATTTTTGTAGTATTTCCGGCTCAAAAAACTGGCCAAAAATTTTTGCGTACTGTGCGAGGGTTCAAATCAAAAAAACTTGATATTCCATTAACATGGTTCTGACATGAAACCACCATAGATTTACCAAGGATTTAACAGAGCTTGGTTGAGGGGATAATTTTCCTGACCATGAATTTCACATGGAATTGACTAGGATGTAACATGAAAATCCCCTGGTTTTACCATAGATTGCACATAAAACTGACATGGCATACCGAACAGTTTTATTACCTAAAATTAGCCATACTGAGAAAAGCTTTTTTCACTAACCCTGCCCTTGAGTGTTGGACTGCGGCGGGAAAAATTTTGGACGCTCGCCAGAACCTAACTGCCAACCTGTGACTTTCACCAAATATTTCTCTTCAGAGAGCCTCTCGGTTTCAGCCAGCCGCTTTAAAGTAGTAGCGGTCATGTCTAGACGGCGCATGATTTCGGTTTTACTCAACCCCTCCCTGGCTTCCTTAACAGAGTAGATAAACTGACCGCCCTCAATGCTGGTGTTCTCTGCCAGATGCTCCTCAACCCCACTCGCTAGGCTAATAGCTCCAGCTGCGATGAGGGCTTCCCTTAACTGCTGCATCTGCTGTTCTAGCATTGCCAACCTAGACGGGAGATTCTGTTGCTCTAGCGCTGCCACTCTAGGGCCAATGTCGGTATTTCCCAATGGGCGACCGTCTTTTTGCAGGAAGTGTTCGACAATCAGCGAGACAGCAGAGGAGACAGAGCGTTGGTAATTGTCACCCATCCACTTCTTGAGTTGCTCATGCACATCCTTGGGTAAATAGGCTGTGACTTGTACGCTCTTGCTATCAGCTTCATCCATACGTTGCCCCCACGGTTTTTTTAATGTGTATGCAATGTGTATGTGCAGTGGAATGCTTTACTCAAGCATTGCCAATACTGCATTTCACTGTACTAATAATGTAGCAAGTGCTGTTAAATGCTGTAGTACAGCGGTGTGAACGCTTCTACACGAGACATCGCCAAAAAAGCAGGTATTTCTGAAGCTGTTATCTATCAACGTTTTGGTACAAAGGAAGACTTGTTTTTCGCAGCC
Source organism: Tolypothrix sp. PCC 7601 (assembly GCF_025677855.1). Lineage (NCBI taxonomy): Bacteria > Bacillati > Cyanobacteriota > Cyanophyceae > Nostocales > Tolypothrichaceae > Tolypothrix > Tolypothrix sp. PCC 7601. Next base: position 79,320 of record NZ_CP064883.1, on the reverse strand, counting down.
ATGAAGTGAAGAGAAGCCCAACTTGACTTGATTTTCGATATTCAACCAGGTTTGGCGGATGTAGTCAAAAACCTTGAGTATGTAAGTCGGAAAATTATTGAATACTTCCGCGAGGTAATGCCAATATTTTTGACACTCATCAGCCACCCATCGTTCACCATGCAAACTTTTCTTGCACGGCATAGTGTACCTGCCGTACAACTTAGTCTTTAGCTGATGGATTATCTGATAGCTGAGTCCAAGTTAGGTCGAGTGAGCAAAGATAAAATTGCCGTTGCTATTAATGTTTTACTTTCACACTTACATAACATTGCATTGTACGAAAGTATTGGAGTACCTAAAGAAGCACAAATCCATGATGCTGTAGCTGATGCGCTCTTCGTTTTATGGTCGGGCTTGAGTCCGTAATGTAATGAAGAGAGAAAATCTATGAACTTCATTTGAAAAAGATTAATTGCCTCAATCCGGCGTGCTTGTAAAGTCCGCTTGTGATTTTTCTATCTACCCATATCCATTAAATTAAATTGACGATTATTGCTATTTATCATTTAATCTACTATTTTCAAGGAGTAGCGAAATTTAATTCTAAAAGCGGTGAAAATTCCGTGTTCAGCTATTGGTAAAAACCAATGCTCAATAGCGGCAAGTGCCGTAGCGTGATATTACCCAAAATCTCTCGTGTTGCTGCCCCAATCCGGTTACACTCGTCCTCGGCTCTCCCCCCGAAATCTGGGCTAGAAGCAAGCCGTGTCTTTTGCCTGCGGCAAACCTCGCTCCGCTCGGACAACAGGCTTGCCAAAGGGGGGAAGTATCCCCGCTTTGGAAACCCCCTCTCGCTGTGTTGCAGTTATGCGCCCAAAACTGTCAAAAAACCTGCTGCGTAACAAGACATTAGAAGCTCGTGTTAATGCAATCGAACACGAGATGATTAAGCAAAAAGCACAAGACGCTGGACTATCGATAGCTGAGTTTACAAGACGTAGTGTTTTATTAAAACCATTGCCAAGGCGACTGAGCAAAATAACCCTCTTCACATATAGAGAATTAGTCCGCATTGGCAACAACATTAATCAACTCACTAGAGCAACAAACGCCGCCCTAAAAATGGGAGTGCGACCACCAGCAAATCCATCCCAACTAGAAGAATTGCGAAATCTTCTACAGCAAATTGGTCGGGAATTATCTTCTATTGAAACTGAAGTCACTGATGATGATGACATTGACGATGAAGATAACGAAGAGTGGGAGTAAAAATGATTGGCAACCAAACCAAAGGTAAAAGCTTCCGTGGACTCTTGGAATATTTAGAGAATCGAGAAGATTCATCTTTAATCGGCGGTAATATGTTCGGGAGAAATGCTAGAGAACTGTCTAGAGAATTTCGACTATCTCGACAACTCAATCCAGAAGCTCTTAAAGTAGTTCACCATGTTTCACTTTCACTAAGCCCAGGCGAACAGCTAGACAATGATACTTGGTGCGAGATAGCAGAGAAATATATGGAAGCAATGGGTTACATATCTAACCAATATGCCATCTATCGCCACAGTGACCGCGACCATGATCATATACACATTTGCGCTAGTAGAATCAGTTTGGATGACGGCAAGATTACGAGTGATAGCTGGGAGTATGTACGTTCAGAAAAAAATCATTCGCCAGCTAGAGCGAGAATATGGTTTACAGCCGACTATTAGTAGTAAAGAAAAACTTAACCGCGCCCCAAGCATAGGACAACAGCGCCGATTGGAAAGAGAGCAACTGGAGTACGAGCAGGGTGAGAGAAACACGCCGCCACAACAGCCAATTAAAACCCAACTAATTGAACTAATCGACCGCGCCACAATAGATAAACCGACCATGCCCCAACTGGTGGAACGATTGCAGCTAAAAGGTGTAGAAGTGCGCCACGGTGTAACACGCAATGGCAAAAGTAAAGGCATCTCTTATTCGTGGAATGAGCAGAAATTTAGCGGTACATCTTTGGGGCCTGCCTATACCTTTCCTGGACTGCAAAAACATAAATCTATTGACTATCAGCCTCAACGCGATGACGAGCGGATTGAGTATCTGTTGAACAATCGTGTCGGGCGAGCAGTTGACAACCTTGAACTCATAAATGCGATCGCTGATTTTATTGAACAGTCAGCAGCCGAGTCAACCTTGGTGGAAACTTTACCACAATTAATAGAACAACTGTCCGTGTATGAGCAGCAGTTAGAACAAGGAAGAACCACATTAGATGACCTGCGACCTAACAATTGCTCAAAAGGAGCAACAGCTTTCATCTCAAACAACAGTGGATGCAATCGCTCAAAATAAAGCTCAACCTTTAACCACCGATAAACCAAAGCCAAAAGAAAATTCTTTAGCCGAGTTATATAAGTATTACAGTACCGAATTGCCAAACTTATTATTGACTGACCGAGACAAAGAAATTGCTAATAGAGCGTTATTAGATAATCGGCCAGTAAAAGAAGTTGAAGAAATTATATTAGCCAGTCCCGCCCGATGGACTACTGAGGAAGCTAAAGCATTAGTTTTAATCGCTAACAATCAACTGGCATCTAATAAAGAGCAGATACAAACTAAAGCAGGGGTAGCTGGGGGAGAGGTGCAGCACTTGGAGAAAGAATTATCCCTCAATTACTCTCTTTCCTCCCCTGCCTCCTCAGCTTCCCCTGCTCCCCCAGCCCTGCCATTTACGCCACCATCAGAAGATGAGAAGCTATGGCCTGCATTAAAAAATTACCTGACTCAACAACGCGGCATCTCGTCAAATTTAGTCGAAACATTACATCGTAAAGGTTTGGGTTACATAGACCAGCAGCGAAAAGTTGTATTTATCAAGCGTGATCTCAATGGTGAAAAATCAGGCGCACTGGTTTGGGACACCCCAAAGCAAGATGATCGCTGTTCGCAGAACAGCGAAAACACCCAATCAAGACAGAGTTGGTTTCACATCAACTTGGGTAGAGAAACAGACGATAAAATCGAGAGAGTATTTTTGTGCGACTCACCCATTGATGCACTGACGTTAGCACATATGGATATGAATGCACACAAGGGGCTGCCACCAGTCAAAACAATGTACTTGGTAGTGGATGACCCGGATAACTTGCCATTAGAATTCCTCAAAAATATCAGCAGAATTGGGCTGGCATTTAGTAAAGATGACCAAGGTAAAGAAACAGCCAAAACTGTATTAAAATTGTTGCCCCAAAGTAAGCAACTTCCACCCAATAATCACAGTTGGAATGAGGATTTGCTAGAAATACTGCACATAGAGCAGGAGAAACGCAGACAGCAGCAGCGCGGTTTAAGTCGGTAATCTCATGTTGCGCCGACGAACTCGTTGCCGCTTCGCTCGACTCTTGCGGTAGCAGGGACGGGCAGAATGATTACTGGTTGGGCTAACTAGATCCACAAGCCCGCCCCTGCTACTCCACTTTGTCGCAAGAGTCGCAACGATTTCTTGAATCTGGTATGCCAATACTCTCCAGCCAACAGCAATAACTCAAATCAAAAAAAAATCTGAATTTTTTATCCGCTAATGTTTTCAGGGTTTACATTGCGGCTAATGACTGGCTGAACACTTTTGCACCATTTTGGTGTAATTATTGCACCAATCCCTTGTTTGAGTGTATACTATCGTGTAGCAGCAGATTTGCCTTATTTCCCTAATCCAAAACTAAAATCTAAAATCTAACACTGAAACTAACATTTAATCTCAACACTGAAACTAACATTTAATCTCAACACTGAAACTAACATTTAATCTCAACACTGAAACTAACATTTAATCTCAACACTGAAACTAACATTTAATCTCAACATAATGAACAAATTGATGCGGAATGTAGGGGAAGGCTCTGCTGCTACAGCCCAAAACCCATCCGCCACCAGAACCACTAGTGGGAAGCGGCTGTCTATCAGTTTGTCTGATGACGCTGCTAAACTTCTAGAATTCCTTGCCCAAACCCAAGGCATTACTCAGAATGAGGCCCTTCGTAAAGCAATTGCAACAGAGGCATATCTTCTAGAAGAAAGAATGCAGGGGACTAAAGTTTTGCTTCAGAAGCCTGATAAGGAGATTCGTGAAGTAGTCTTTAGATAAAGCAAGATGAGGTGGCTCCTATAAAATATTGGAGTTTTTAATGCCTCAAGAAATTAATGGCTTGGCTGAAGCCGCGCCTTCTGTTACCCATTGTGACAATCGGACTAGTTCAGTCGAAGCTCAGTTCGAGCCTGATATAGCCCTTCATGGAGAGTTGAACATTACTGACTATGTTCAGGATGCACCACTCACTCGAAAATCTGTTAAAGACGTTTCTGATTGGACAGAAAGGCATCGGGAAACGACAAGAACCAAACTAGTCATGTGGTTGGTGAAGTTGCTTGGTTGTTCTCTTCTGGGAACTTTTGTCATGATAGGAGTAGTTGCATTCAGTCCAAAAGCTGACAAGGAACTGATTAAAGATTTAATTCCTCAACTTGTTACAACTCAAGTTACTTTACTTGGGGTGGCCTTTGGTTTCTACTTTGGCAATAAAGAGGAGTAACCTTCTACAACAGATAATTTGATTAACTGTTGAATATTTGTGAAGATGAGGGCTAGGTATTTGATTTACCTAATCCTTGTCTAAGCGTAAACTAAACAGTTTAGTTTCTATCATTATGAGCAGATATAGTTGAAGCGAGGGGAGCGGAGTGTTATATAAGGCTTACATGATAAGCATTTCAGGATTTTATGATATCTTGAGCGAGCAATCATGTATGCAGCGATGTAGGCGATCACTTCAAGCGTGTTTGAAGTTCCGACTCCACACAAAGGCGGAACTTTCTTCTAGCATTGGGACTAAATAAGCTTCTGTTGACTGAGTATTCTGTTTTGAAATTGGTCAAAGTGCCAACTCGAATTGTAAATTCGGTACTTTTTTAAGTGTTCGTACTAGTACAATTTTCCTCGTTTTTAAACTATACGGTTTAGTTTGCCCCTGGTCGCAGCTACCTTCACACTACCCCTAGTAGTTCACCAACCCAAAATTGCTATGTGGAGGTGGGCAGGGGAGCAGGGGAGCAAGGGAGCAGAGGAGAAACTTGTAGTAAGTCTTTCCCCTCTGCCCCTCTGCCCCTCCGCTCCTCTGCTGACCACAACGCAAAGTTGGCTTGGCAGACTACTAGTTAGACACAAGAATACACCACTGCTAGTTCTATACCTAGCAATCCCAAAATCAGATCTTCTCTAACCAGTCCCTGAAAATTTTGCAAATGCCAAAGCGTAAAACCCAAGAAGAATTTATCCAACAAGCTCAAGCCAAGCACAATGGCTTTTATGAGTACACTAAAGCAAGCTATGTAGGCTCAAGCACCAAGGTAATTGTAATTTGCCCTACACATGGCGAATTTAACATCACTCCTAGCCATCATCTTCTAGGTGTAGGCTGCCGCAAATGTTATGGCGATCGCCAGCGTAACAGTCAAGACGATATCATCGCCAAATTCCACCAAGTTCATGGAAATTATTACGGCTATGACAAGGTTGTTTATCGAAGAATAAATATTAAGGTTACAATTACCTGTCCTGTTCATGGCGATTTTGAGCAAGAGCTTTATTGCACACATTAATGGCTCAGGTTGCGTTAAATGCGCCAATGAAAAGCAATCTTTAACAACAGAGGAATTCATCAATAAAGCCCGCGCCAAGCACGGTGAGAAATACGATTACAGTCAAGTAAATTACGTTAACACAGACACCAAGATAACTATCATCTGCTATCAACATGGTGATTTTGAACAACGCCCCTACAATCACTTAAAGGGAACCGAATGTCCTGAGTGTGCTAAAGAATATATAACTGAAGCTAAGTTTGGCTTTGAGTATAAAGGGGTTTCGTATCGTAGTATCAAACACGCTTGCCAAGAATTAGGCAAAGATTATTGGGTAGTAGTTAAACGCTTAGACGCTGGTTGGAGTTTAGAACAGGCGTTTGATGATGCACCAAACGACCCCCGACACCCCTTTGAAGTGAATGGTGTTATTTATAACGGATTAGAAGATGCTGTTCGACAATTGAATGCACCTGTTAGTGCCACAACTGTCAAAAGGCGTTTAGAGCAAGGCATGAAACCAGAGGATGCGCTGTTTACTCCTCCTAAACTGGGTTATGACAATGGTGCTGTTTACCTAGCAACTAATCTCATAAACGGTAAACAGTATGTAGGACTGACCACAACATCATTAGAAGAGCGCTGGGAGAGACATTTAGATCAGGTTTCTCGAAAAAACGCCTCACTAATTCACAAAGCGATCGCCAAATTTGGGGAAGAGAATTTCACAATTGAAATTATTGATTCTGCTAACAGTCCTGAAGACTTGAGAGCGAAAGAGCGCAAATGGATTAAGGAGCTAAACACCTTAACCCCTAATGGTTACAACGTCACTAAAGGCGGAGAGATTGGCGGTTTTCCGGGTAAACCTACCAGGCTCCCTGGAGACCCTACTGTTTACCCATCTGTCCAAGCAGCAGCAGAGGCATTAGCAAAGCGGGGAAGGCATTAAGTTAGAAGCTGCCGAGAAGCGAATTTACACAGGTCGAATTGATGTCAAAAAACCACACGGAATGTCAAAAAACAAGAATATACAAACATTGGGATCGGTTGATTTACCAAACAGCCAATCCAAATTCTAAGCATTACAAAGGCTTTAATGTGTGCGAACGGTGGAAAGATTTTACGAGCTTTTACGAAGACATGGGAGCAACTTATAAAGAAGGTTTGCGCCTCAAGCTAATTGATCCTAGCTCCCCTTACTCTACCGAGAACTGCTTGTGGGGGGAATAGGTCAGCAAGCACAGCAAACAAGCGATCACCATTTGCATCTGTGAGTACGAAGCACTGTGTCATTGCCCTACCACCCTTTGAGCCAAAGACGGGGTTGTTTACATTTCCCCCAGCATTTATCTGTATTGTATACTCGGGTGTTGACGACGTAAACAGGAGGAAGAGTATCAAATTCATCCTTACTCAAACCTATTGGGCAGATTTTAGATTTACGCCAAGTAACTAATTTGTCACAATCGCCAACAATCTTACCTTTTCGCATGTTTGCCTTTGTAGCTGGTGCGTTGATGATGAGGTGGTCGGAGATTGGGATGATGTACAGGAAACATTTGGCTTCTCAAGTATTACAAATCAGCCACCTAAATCCATAACTCCAACTGTCGAACACAAACCAGCACAAGAGACTGTTACTAACGACAAGAGCGTTAAGGATCATGAGAGGTTGAAGAAAGCCCAGCAGAAGAGAGAAGCTCGCTCTCTGCGAAATTCAAAATTTTCTGGCTCCTAAACAGATGCTGATAATCCTAACGTGCCGCCCGGACTTGTTGCTGCTTCAAAAGAAGAAAGGAGGTGGGCAATAAACTGATATATTCCACCAAGTCTTTGATATAGTCTCCTCTTCGAGATTACCTGACAATTCACCCCAAGTCACTCATCCCCTAGTAATGCTTCCAGCTTGTTTATCAGGTTTACTAGCTGCTTTTGTTTTCTTGGTTCTTTCCATAGTTGGCGCTTTTTAATGCGCTGGGTAATATCCTTGAGCCGTTCTGGTATTTGGTTAGGTGTTTTAGATGAGGCGGATGGTTCAGATGAAATGTTGGCGATGATTTGTTCTTTGATTTGGTTTAAAGACCAATCGTTAGCTATCGTCTCTGACAAGAGTTGTTTTCGCAGTTCCTCATCTTTTACTCGTGCCAGTGCTTGGGCTTTGGTGTATTCCAACTTGCCCTCTCGCAGTGCTATTAAAATTTCTTCGGGCAGATTGAGCAATGGTAAACGCTTGGTAGTGAACGATAGCCAATTCATTAGTCCCAGGCTCTCAAATACCTGTTGTACCGTCTTTGATTGCTCATCCTCTTCTTTAGGAGAAACGTTTCTCCTAGATTCTGTCTCAGAATCTAAATTGTCAGAAATATTATCCCCTGGTTCAGTTTCATCTGAGTTAGGAGAAACGTTTCTCCTAGATTCATTTAATGAGTCTGTTGGCTGTTGTTCTCCTTTGCTGTGAGCGTTCTTCATTCGGTACAGCAAAGATTTGACGGCTTCTACATCGCAATGCAGCCGAATTGCCAACAGGTGCAAAATACCTTCAGTTTCTTCAACAGGGTTAAGGTCTTCTCGTTGTAGGTTTTCAATCAAAGCCAACTGAAATGCTTGGTCATCTGATAGCTCACGCACAACCACAGGCACAACTTCAACTTTTATTTCTTGTGCTGCCCTATAGCGTCGTTCTCCTGCTACTAATTCGTATTTTCCCTCCGCCCCTGGACGAACTAACAGAGGTTGGAGAATGCCATGCTGTTTGACTGACTCAACTAATTCTTTTAATGCTTGTGGGTCAAAGTATCGCCTGGGTTGGTGCTGAGGCAGAACTATATCTTCAAGTTTGATAGTAGTTTCAGTAGCGGTTAGCTTTTCTCCATCTGCTGAGGATAACCAAGGAGCAGGCGGTGGAGTTGTAATTTGACCCCCAAAGGGTTTCTCAGTTTGTTTACGTCGGATCACAAAGCCTCCAAAGAATTAGCGATTTCTTCAAGGATAGTCACTACAGAATGTTTCGGGTCAAATACTGCTAGGGGCGCACGTTCTTCTGTCGCATCAACAAAAGCGGTAGCTCTGGGGATGGCTGGGAAAATCCGACCCCAAGCTGAAAGTTGTTCACCTATTGCTGCCAATGCTCGTTTATCGGCTGAGTTTTGGTGAGCATACCGAGTGGGAACAAACCCTGCTATTTGGATTTTGCGATTAGCTTTATTTTTAACGTGGGTAATAGTTTGTAAAAGTTCGTCTGTTCCCTCAAAGGCTTTGAGATGAGTTTCCACGGGTACGAGAACGTGTGTGGCGCGACTAAGGAGATATAAGAAAGCAATCCTAAACTGGGGGGACAGTCTATCAGGATGAAATCGTATTCATCTAAAACGAATTCAACGGCTTCCTTGAGACGGAAGTCACGCATGGCAGCACTGACTAACTGCATTTCGGCTCCACTCAGAACTCGGTTAGCTGGAACCAAGTCCATACCGTGAATATCTTCATGAATTGGTAAGGGTTGCTCGTCGATAATGGCATCAGCAACGGTTTTTTGTAACTGAGATGGCACTAACCCCATGAATTTGGTCAAGGATGCTTGGGGGTCTATGTCGATGAGGAGAACACGGTGTTCTCGCTTCGCTAGGTGGTATCCCAGGTTTTGGGTCAATGTCGATTTGGCGACACCACCCGCCTGATTAAACAGGGCAATAATGCGGCATTGCTGGTTAGAAGTTGACACTGGCTCTTGTTCCTAGAAAATACGTTGAGGTAGGGTCAACCGACTCGGTTTTAGTTTCCAGTTTACGTGTATCAGGTGAAAAAAGTTTATTTTTACATAGAATTTGCAGTAGAGTTTATATAACTTCACCGTATGTAGATTTCACGGTGTCACTATTATTGCCAAAACAACGAAGCAGGGAAAATCGTAGAAGCAGTAATATGAAAATTCCGCCTGATGCTATTATTGCTAACGAAAAAATCACCCGCTACTTATTAGTACCAAGAGAACAAGACGATAAATCAAAGTTTCTCGCAATGGCTGGATTTACACAAGACAATCCAGAACTCTTAAAAGCAGCAATTCGTCAACTGGCAGATACAACACCAGCAATAAAAGACAGAGATAATGAATATGGGGTGTTCTATCGCGTCACTGGTGAATTAATCGGCTTAAATCAGCGAAACTTAGCAGTAATTACAGTTTGGCTACAAAGGGCTGTTGACGGCAAGTTTCAGTTTATCACCCTCAAACCTAACAAGGAGTCGGCAAATGAGCTTTGAACTGTACCAGCGTGTCGCTTTAAATCGTGACTTAGACGAGTATCAATTAAAAAAAGGTGATGTCGCAACTTTGATTGATTTTGTCCCTCATCCCAGTAATGGCGCAGACGGATGTGTTCTAGAAGTATTCAATGCAACTGGTGAATCAATAGCTGTTGTCATCGTTCCCATAACTGATATTAAACCACTGAAAAATCATGAAATTTTAAGCGTTCGCTCTTTGGTGGAAATTTAAGTTGCCTAGTGGCACAGTTGTTAAAAAATATCTTTCAACTCGCACACATAAATGTGGTTGTGAGTTGCTCCCAATATGTCAATGCAGCAATAAAGATTTTGAATCGCGGCATCGCTACCGGAGGGCATCCGGGAACTAACACGCTTAGAACTAGCAACCACTACTCTGCCTGTGGAAACCCTGTCCTGTGCAAGTGGCTAGGGCGAATTTAGAATCCGTTAGCCTAAAAAGGTGGAAACCATGATGATCAAAAACGAGCAACAATATCAAAATTCCTTAGATTGGTTGCAACGCTTTGAACAGTCTATCGCCCAATTGGATAACAATGAACAATTGAAGGCAGAACTAGAACGATGGAAGCTGCACCGAGACTCATATCAGAGCCAAGTTGACGAGTTAAAGTTAGAAATTTCGGAATACGAAAGACTTATTAATTGCGACATCAGCAAGCCTTTAAAAATTAAAGTTGATTCTTTAAACAAGCTGCCAAATGCTTTAATTAAAGCTCGGATAGCAGCCCAAATTAGTCAGCAAGAACTTGCTGATATATTAGGAATTGATGAACAAAGAGTGAAAGAATATGAGGATACAGATTATCAATGTGCTAGTTTTGTAGAAATTCTCGAAGTCAGCACTGCTTTGGGTGTTGAATTTGAAACTGCAACTGTGCAAGTAGATTTTTCAGAAATAGAAGCAGTTAAAGAAAGCGTTGACAAATGGCAAAAAGAAAAAATGAATATTAAAACTAAAGCTTCATAACTAGGGTTGACAACATGAAAACTCAAAGATAAATGGTGTAATGTTGCCGTTTTTGCTATCCACATCGCCCACTAGTCTGAAAGCTCACGGGAAGCCTCCCCAAAAAATTATATTGTAAATTTTTGTAACCTTTACTAGACGATTTGGATAAAAGCCACAATTAGCATCCGATAGTTTTTAGAGGAATAATATTCTCAGAAATAAATATATGAACGAGCAACAGCTTCAAGAGCTAGCTCTACAAGCCCAACAACACCCACTAGGTACAACTGCTAGACGGATAACTTTATCAAAACTAATCGATGGTATATACTGCTCAGGCAAACTTTGCCACCCATATAACGGTCAATTTCAAGGAGTTTACGAACAAATTTATCAGGAGGCAGTACAAGACCTATTTTTGTATATCTGTAAAAATATTGACAAGTACGACCCGGAACGGGCTTTATTTATGACTTGGGTCAATATGTTATTGAGTCAACGTTTTTTTAAAGAGGCTATTCCCAAAATAATTGGCAAAGTCCATGAAATTAATGTCGAAAGTTCTGTCTTAGAAAACTTGGAATATTTGGTATTTAACGATAGCGAGAACGAGGATAATTATATCTTTGCTTTTAAAAAAATCAGACGATATATAGAAATAGACCCAAAAGGGGATTTTTAAACAAGCACATATCAAAAAAATATCCGCAAGTAAATTTCCAGGAAATTGCTGTCAAAAGATGGTCAGGTATATCTTGGAAAGACATTTCCGAAGAATTGAATATTCCAGTGGCAACATTAAGTAATTTTTATCAGCGAACTTTAGAGGAATTTCGCGACGAATTTAGAGATTTAGGTGGTGGTGAAGACTTAACTTAGAGGAAACAAATGATGAGTGACATGGCAACTATTTCTACATTTACTGGTCCGATATCAACCGTCGCTCGCAGGCTAGCAGAAAAATGGTCAAGAGAGCAAGCCACACCCGAAAAAAGCCAGCAGGTTTTGCTTAATACCTTGTCTGTATCTTTCGTGAATTTCTATCTAGAATGTATGGAGTTTGAAACTGACCTAGAAGCGAGTGACAGTTGGAATCCAGTAAAACAAACTCTGATGGATGTAGCTGATTTATTGATTACAAATTTGGGCAAATTGGAATGCCGTCCGGTGTTAGAAAATGCACAGTTTGTTTATGTACCACCGAAAGTCCAATCAAACCGGATTGGCTATGTTGTTGTGGAAATAAGTGAATCTTTCCAATCAGCCAAGTTGTTAGGATTTGTCAAGGAGGTATCAATTGATAACTTTCCTATTAACCAACTACAACCTCTAGAAAATTTACTGAATTATTTAGAATTTCTAGAATTACAGACAACTAAATTTAAGAGTCAAAATTTGGATTCATCTAGTCAAAATGTTGCCGAATTAAAAAGATGGTTTGAGAATATTTTTGAGTCTAGTTGGTCAACAATTGAATCTATATTCTTAACTGAACTAGGTTGGCAATTTAGAAGTGCAGAAGATGGGCTAAAAAACTCTGTTGAACGGGCTAAATTGATTGATTTTGGGATAAAAGCTAACAGGGAATCAGTAGGGATAGTTGTTAAAGTCAGTCATGACGAAAACAACTTGGATGAGATGAAAATTATTGTGGAGTTACATCCAACAAATGGTCAAGAGTACTTGCCATCCTCTCTTCATGTGATGATTTTAGATGAAGAGGGAACTGCTGTTATGGAAGCTAAAGCCAAAAACGATAACAAAAAAATTTCATTGGAGTTTAACGCCGATGTGGGAGATAATTTCAGCGTCAAGATAGTTTTAGGAGATGTCAGCGTGATAGAGAACTTTTTAATCTGAAATTAAGGGACTTGCAGAGAAATCAGATACCAGATAATCAGCCCATTTAAAGTTATATAAATAGGCTTTCAGTATAACCAACTAACCCAGTTTTTGAGTCAATTTACCTCATAAGTACCTACACATAAATATTTAGCCATTTTTCAACGTGATTGAAATCGCTGTATTCCTTCCCTGTTCCCTTTCTTAAGTAGATAATTTATTTTGCATGACTACTTATAAACGTAAGTAAGTCGGCACGATAAAAACCATGTATGTTTAGTTTTGTGAAAACTGTAGAATGACCAATTTATAAGCTATTCGATGATTTTACATTTCGTCACATAGCTTGATTTTTTAACGCCGACTTACTTATACACCCCTGAAAAGATAATTGCAGCCTTTATTCCTTTGCATAAGTAACAAACAACTATAGATATATACTCATGATGATTTGTGCATCACACAATTGTGGTATTACCGATGACAAAGTTGATTGTTCTAAAGCTAGATGGCAATTTACAGCAGGGTGTACGGGTAACGCTTTCAATTGCCACTGAAGGTGTTAGTCCCCATAAAGAAATCACTGGTAATCTACCCCCAATTGCTCCTTTACAAACAACAATTGACGAGTGGCGATCGCACTATCGTAGTTTAGGGAGTTCTCCTCGCGGTATCAAAGCTATAAAAGTTACTTACGATGGTTCTATTGCCCAGAAGCACGAAGATTGTAAAAATTCCGCAACTGAGTTACAAAAGCAACTAAACAACTGGCTGCTTTCGGAGTCTTTTCGCCCTATCCGGGAGAGTTGGTTAAAGGAATTACAAGAAAAAGAATTGGTGCGGGTGCTAATTCGCACATCCAGTCAGCAGTTGCGACAAATACCTTGGCATCTTTGGGATTTAGTGGAAGAATATCCCAATGCCGAACTAGCTTTGAGTGCAACCGATTATCAAAAACCTATCATAGCGAAAACCCCTACCAAAAGAGATCAAGTCAAAATTCTGGCGATTTTGGGCAACAGTACTGGTATTGATATCGAAACAGACCGAAAGTTGCTCAACAGTTTACCTGATGCCGATGTCACTTTTCTAGTACAGCCCCAACGTCACGAAATCAACGATTCCTTATGGGAAAGACCTTGGGATATCCTGTTTTTTGCAGGTCATAGTCAAACTGTGGGAGATAGTGGTCGAATATACATTAATGAGAATAAGGAAAGCTTAACTACTGATGACCTCAAATATGGCTTGAAAAAAGCGAAGAGCAACGGGTTAGCTGTGGCGATATTTAATTCCTGTGATGGGTTGGGATTAGGGATCCCAGTTAGAAGCGCTACAGATTCCCCAAATTATTGTGATGCGAGAACAAGTGCCAGATGAAGTGGCACAGGTATTTTTAAAGCAATTTTTGGTGGCTTATGCGAATGATGGCAAACCCTTATATCAAGCAGTAAAAGAAGCAAGATTAAAACTGCATGGACTGGAGGATAAATATCCCTGTGCCTCTTTGTTACCAGTAATTTGTCAAAATGCAGATACAGTCCCACCAAGTTGGTTAGATTTAGGTCGCCGTCCCACCGAAATTAGTCCCTATCGTGGTTTGTTTGCGTTTCGGGAGGAAGATGCACAATTCTTTTTTGGACGGGAATCTTTCACCCAGATGTTGATAGATGCGGTGCAAAATCAACCCTTGGTTGCGGTGATTGGTTCTAGTGGTAGTGGTAAATCTAGTGTGGTGTTTGCTGGTTTGGTGAAGTGTCTGCGAGATGCTGGTAACTGTCATATTGTTGACTTTCGTCCCGGTTCCAGACCTTTGTTTAATCTGGCAACTGCCCTTGTTGACCAAAAAGAAACCAATTTTAATCGAGATTATCATCAAAAAGGGTCTCAAATATTGCCACCTGTACTTAGCCGCACAGAACGCTTGCGGGAGATTAGAAATCTTGCCAGCGACCTGGGGCAGTGTGAAAATGGGTTGCGGGATGTGGTGGATGATATCCTCTCTGTTGACCCCAACCAGCGTTTATTGCTAGTTGCCGACCAATTTGAAGAACTTTATACCCTTTGCAGAGATGCACAAGAGCGCAAAGCTTTTTTTAGATAGATTATTAGAAGCAATCTCTTCCTGTCGTAATTTTACTTTTGTCATCACTCTCAGGGCAGACTTTTTAGGACAAGCATTGTCTTATCGTCCCTTTGCTGATGCCTTGCAGTATGCAGACTTAAAACTGGGTCCAATGACGGATGAGGAGATGCAAGCAGCAGTAGAAAAACCTGCGGCGTTGCTGGGGGTGACAATTGAGGAGGGGCTTGTTGAACGCATTCTTTCTACGGTGAGTACAGAACCAGGGGATTTACCTTTATTGGAGTTTGCCTTGACTCAACTGTGGGCAAAACAACTTGATGCCCAGTTGACCCATGCTGCTTATGATGAAATTGGCGGAGTAGAAGCAGCATTGGCTCGTTATGCGGATGAAGCATATAACAAGTTGAATTTTGAGGAAAAAGAAAGGGCGCAGCGAATTTTTATTCAACTGGTACATCCAGGGGAAGGGACGGAAGATACCCGCCGTGTAGCTACCCGTGCTGAGGTGGGTGAGGAAAATTGGGATTTGGTAACTCGCTTGGCTAATGCTCGTTTGGTGGTGACGGGACGGGATGAGAAAACAGGTTTAGATACGGTAGAGGTTGTCCACGAAGCTTTAATCCGCAGTTGGGGACAATTAAATCTGTGGATGCAGCAAGATAGGGACTTTCGCCACTGGCAAGAACAGTTGCGCGTAGCAATGCGTACTTGGGAGAGCAGTGGAAATGATGAAGGGGCGCTTTTACGAGGTAAGCCACTGGCAGATGCGGAATATTGGGAAAGACAACGTTTTTTAGAATTGAGTCCAGTAGAGAGGAGTTTTATTGCGTTGAGTGTGGAACTGAGGGAGCGAGAGAGCAAAACGCAAAAGCGCAGACAACAATTTACTATCTTAGGACTCTCTGGCGGCTTGGTTGTAGCCTTGAGTTTGACTGCGGTGGCTTGGTGGCAATCACAAAACTCGACAAAGAACGAAATTATATCACTCACGAACTCCTCAGAAGCACTTCTGGCTTTAGGACAAGAATTTGATGCTTTGAAAACTATTCTCAAGGCAGCGAAAAAAGTCACACAAATTCAGGGGGAAAATATAGAGCTAAAAATTCCCATTACAGTTGTATTGGGGCAAGCCATAAATGAAGTCAAACAGTTTAATCGCTTGGAAGGGCATCATAGTTATATAAGAAGTGTTATATTTAGCCCCGACGGTGAAACTATTGCCACTGGAAGTGACGATCAGACAGTTAAATTGTGGAACCGGAAAGGTCAGTTGCTCAAAAGTTTCGACGCACATGCGAGGCTGATTAATAGCATTAGTTTCAGCCCTGACGGTCAAATTGTTACTAATAGTAATGACGATACAGCCAAACTATGGAGTCGCGAAGGCAAATTGATCGCAACTCTTGTAGGACATAAAGATAATGTCAATAGCGCTACATTTAGCCCCGATGGTAAAATCCTGGCTACAGCTAGTAGTGACAAGACAGTTAAACTATGGAACAGGAAAGGTAAGCTTCTCAAAACCTTCACTGGACATAGCGAGCCAGTTAATAGTGTCAGCTTCAGCCCCGATGGTAAAATCCTGGCTACAGCTAGTAATGACAAGACAGTTAAACTATGGAACAGGGAAGGTAAGCTGCTCAAAACCTTCACTGGACATAATGAGCAGGTTAATAGTGTCAGCTTCAGCCCCGATGGTAAAATCCTGGCTACAGCTAGTAATGATAAGACAGTTAAACTATGGAACAGGGAAGGTCAACTGCTCAAAACCTTCACTGGACATAATGAGCCGGTTAACAGTGTCAGCTTCAGCCCCGATGGTAAAAACCTTGCTACAGCTAGTAATGACAAGACAGTTAAACTATGGAACAGGGAAGGTCAACTGCTCAAAACCTTCACTGGACATAGCGATGTAGTCCATAGGGCTACATTTAGTCCTGACGGCAAAACCCTTGCTAGTGCCAGTAATGACAACACTGTAATCCTGTGGAAATTGGATAACAAGCTGTTTACCACCCTCACCCAAAATAACGAGCAGTTTAATAGGGTTGCATTTAGCCCTGATGGTAAAATCTTGGCGACAACTGGTAATGATCAGACAGCTAAACTGTGGAGCCGGGAGGGCAAACTTTTAAAAATCTTAACTGGACATAGCGATCGCGTCAATAGCGTTACATTTAGCCCTGATGGTAAAATCCTGGCGACAACTGGTAATGATCAGACAGCTAAACTGTGGAGCCAGGAGGGCAAACTTTTAAAAATCTTAACTGGACATAGCGATCGCGTCAATAGCGTTACATTTAGCCCTGATGGTAAAATCCTGGCGACAGCTAGTGATGATAAGACAGTTAAATTGTGGAACCTGCAGGGTCAACTCGTAAAAACCCTCACTGGGCATAAAAATAGTGTCAATAGTGTTACATTCAGCCGCGACGACGGTCAAACTTTCGCCACTGCCAGTGATGATAATATAGTTAAATTGTGGAATCGGGAAGGTCAGTTGCTACAAACCTTCACCGCCAAACATAACAATAGTGTCAATAGCGCTACATTCAGTCCCGATGGTCAAATCCTCGCCACTACTAGTAATGATACTACAGTTAAACTATGGAACCGGGAAGGTCAGTTGCTACAAACCCTTACCGGACATAGCAGTTTGGTCAACAGCGCTACATTTAGCTTCGACAGTCAAACCCTCGCTACAACTAGTGATGACAAAACGGTCAAACTATGGAACCGGGAGGGCAAACTTCTCAAAACCCTGATTGGACATAGCAATCATACCCGAAGTGTCAGTTTTAGCCCCGATGGTAAAATCTTGGCTACAGCTAGTGAAGATAAGACGGTCAAACTATGGAACCGGGAAGGTCAGTTGCTACAAACCCTTACCGGACATAGCGATGTAGTCAATGGTGCTACATTTAGTCCCGATGGTAAAACCCTCGCCACAGCAGGTAATGACAAAACGGTAATTTTATGGAATTTCGATTTTGATGATTTACAAATGCGTGGGTGTACCTGGCTTGCGGATTATCTCATCACCCACCCTGACGCACTCAATGAATTAGAACAATGTGAAACTCCCGCTATCAAAGCGTCTTCGGCACCTGTAATGGTAACTCAGGGAGAACAACTAATTATAAAAGGTGATATTGAAGATGGAATTACTAAGTTTCGCACTGCGCTGAATTGGAATCCTAAGTTGAAATTTAATCTCACAGCCAAGGTAAAGGCTTTAACCTTAGTTAAAGAAGGAGAAGATGCAGGACGACAGTGTAATTTAGAAGTTGCGAGTGCTAAGTTTCAATCCGCGTTAGAACTAGATTCAAATCTGGGCTTTGAGCCACAGACAAAAGCTCGTCAGTTTGTATCTTTAAGTTTAATTAGAAAAGGGGAAAAAATGTGCCGAAACTGGTAAAGTTTTGGCAGCGATCGCAGCTTACGCACAAGCCCAAAAAATTCGATCCCTCATTAGAAATTTCTCCAAGTTCTTGGAGTTTCCTCTGTTGGTTTGGTAGTAAATATAAACATGCTGCTGATGTAATATATGCCTGTGAAAAAGCAGTAGCTCTTGTTCCCAATGATGGAGAAATTTTAGATAGTCGCGGTATTGCTAGAGCGTTAACAGGCAATACCAAAGGAGCGATAGAGGATTTTCAAGCTTTCATCGCTTGGACTTCTAATCCGAAAGATAAATCAAAACGGCAACATTGGGTTAATACCCTACGTACTGGTAGAAATCCATTCACTGATAAAGAAATTCAAAGTTTATGAAAAAGTAACTGAGAACTAAAGCTTTGTACGGCAAGCTCTTAGCTAACTTGCTTTTTCAAAAATAAAATAAGAATCCTATAGTAGTGAAATGATAAACAATCAAAACCAAACAATAGCTGAAACTGAAAGACTTTCCTCAACGCTTACATCTAGTAGTTTGAGGTATAACGAAAGTAGTTATTTATGCACGCATAATTCTTTCGCCAATTCTCAAGATGCTGGTTGGCTTTTCCCAAACCAATCTAGGTCGATTGCTAATCAGCTTAGAGAAGGTGTTAGAGCATTAATGCTTGATACGTATTACAAAGAACCTGGTTCTGGAGATATTTTTAATGTGATTCCAGAGAATGGAGTATACTTATTGCATGGAGTTAACGAGCATGGTTGGATACCCAGATTTACTTATGCTCTACCTTTACAAAGACTGTATCAAGCATTAAATGATGTAGTAAATTTTCTCAAAGAAAATCCTACGGAAATAGTAACAGTTTTCTTGGAAGATTACACCAATACAAACGAACTTAAAGATGAACTTGAAAAAGTTAAAGACATTAAAGAGTTAATATACGACCCAGATAACGATGAAAAGTGGCAAGTAAAAGAAAAGAAAGTATGGCCTTTATTGTCAGATATGATTCAGCGCAATAAACGCTTAGTAATTTTCAGTAGTAAAGACCACAAGAACGAAGTAGAAAAAATTGGGGTAGCCTACAATTATTATTACACCAAAGAAAATTACTGGAGTATTGGTAACTTAGGTAACGATTGGGATTGTCCATCTCGATGGGACAACGGTGAGTATATAGATGCCGATTACCCGAAATTGTTCGTCTTTAATCATTACAGGAACTTTCCGATTGTTATCATTGCCGCCATTGATAACACTTATGAAAAAATCATGGACAGAATAAACAACCGATGCTACAAGACAGCAAAGCAACTCCCTAATTTTGTCTCTGTTGACTTTTATGAAGTCCCGTTAGAAACAGAAGACAAAGCGCACAAGGTTGTCGCTGAGTTAAATAGAAGGTGGCATGTTTCACGTAGTGAAGCATAACATAATTTTTTATGCATTGAGATGCTCCACAAAAGTACCTTTAAGGGTACTTTTTTTTATGCGATTCTGTCGTGATAAAAGTACCCATCAGGGTAATAGTATTTCATTTTAATATGTGCTGAAGATAAGACCCCAACAGACTTTTACTTCTTTATAAAGTTTTGTTACAACTCTGCTGTATTTCAGATAAAGAGGTTTTTTCTTAACCGAGTAATGTGTAGAGCAACCTCAAATTTCTCTCATATCAAACTTGTAATGTCAGGAAATTCAGCATGAATACACACACATTAAATTTACTTTTACCGATACGAAAAAAGCTGGATACTATCGAAATTCATAATTCCAAATTAGCGCGATTCTTGTGCAAAGTAATTCCAGCTTCTTGTCCATTTGCAAGTGACATCAAACTGTTTGGGAACTTAATTATTCATATACCACCTCTGTGTAAGCTCAATCCTCTGTATGAGCAGTTAATTGGTTTACGCTTTCGTGCTATTTGCTACCTTAATCAGCTAGACTAGAACACTTAAAGATAAGCTGAATCGGTTACATAGTATCAGTAATTAAACATACTAAAACAAAAAAAGTAGCAAAGTTGAATTAGGCGTAGCCAGCCAATTAAGAAAAATGACTGCAAATATCTACACCGTATCCAAGGAATCCAAAAAAATAAATATTAGGAGAAAAGATGACTAATATTTTAGTAAATCATGAAAATCCTGAAACCAAAAACCTCTTAATGAAATGCTTAGAAACAGCAGGATTTGAGGTGATTGTCACAGAAAAAGGCTTTGTTAGTGTTCAGTTACCACAGGAGAAATTCTCTACTACCACCGAAGCTAAAAAATCAAATACTCAGAAGTCCATATTTCCATCGACTCCCCGACTGCGTGAGGTCTTTGAATTTATTGAATTTAATTATCATCAAAATATTAGCCTAAAAGAAGTAGCTCTAGCTGTTGGTTATTCCTCAGCTTACTTAACCGATTTAGTGCGAAAACTTACCGGGAAAACAGTAAATAACTGGATTATCGAGCGCCGGATAGCCGAAGCAAGCACCTTGCTTTTAGAAACTAATTACTCCGTTGAAGAAATTGCTTTAAAAGTAGGTTATCAAAATATCAATCATTTTTATTGTCAGTTTCGCAATTACTATAAAAATACTCCGCGTGCTTGGAGAGAGACACAGCGTTCTCATACATTGTTATAACGGCACAAAAAATATTACCTACCTATTAACTGCTAATTAATCAACTAATATATTATCTCAATGCAATACTAGATTATGTTATTTACTAATCTAGTATTTTTTTTATTTAAATATTTATGGAAGTCATCAACTCTCAAAATTAGGGTGCGCTTAGAAAATATTAAATATTTGATATACTTTTTGAGGAGAATCTAAAAATACTGAATGCTTAATTATAATCTTATCGAAAAATAGTTAATTATCAATCAAATTTGCTCAAGATAATATATGTGTATGGAAAGCAAAGGAGAGCTAACAAACAAGCTTAAAAGCTCTTAAAAATCTGGAAATTAAAATATTACTTCTATGATTTTTAACTAAAAAACTTTCCTTCAACAAAACCTTCTAAACAACACAAATCAAATTCTGAAAGGATAAACTCATGGCAACTTATACAGCAAAAACAAATGGTGCAGCTGAAACACTTGAATCATTTTCTGAAGCCGATATCGAGACTTTGGAATACGAATCGGCGGAAGCAGGGATTGAATCTCAGTTAGAGGAAAACTTAGAAAGTGTATCTTTTGAGAGTGTAGCTGAAGATGTAGAAGCTTACATGGAAGGAGACTTAGAACGTCGTCCTCCAAGCCGTTCTGTGATTAAACGGTTGACGAAAATTTTTTACCGCTTTAGTCAAAAATACCGTCAAAAAAATCACCAGCAACCCTAAAACTCGTGCCAAACTGCAAGCAGCTTGTCGCAAAGGTCCTGATGCTGTTACCACACTGTTGACTCCAATCATTACTAAGACACTGCCAACCTATTTCAGATGGATGTCTGCTATCTTCGTTCCTCCAATTGTGGCTCGCCTTTTCCCTGCTATTTGCAAAGATGCTGGGTTGAAATCAGATGAAGTATCTGCTGCAACTGAGGGTATATTTGGTGATATTTTTCGGTGGTTCTTTTAGTCTGCGTGACTAAGTGATGTTAATCAGTCTTACTAATCACAATTTTAGTTAGGACAACTACGTTCACACTTACTCAACCTTAATCCTCCCCATTTAAGGGGAGGAAAGACCAATCTTCTTTTTTCTAGATAGGTTTTACCTAAACAATAATCCACGTTAATTGCTGATAATTGCACTCATTCACATATACAAATGAATGTAATAGATGTGGCTATCTCGAATATTTTCATTGTGTAAAACCTAAATTAAACTTGCAAAAATACTCATCTTTTCACAGGAGAAAATTATGGCGACATTAACATCTGCTAATTCACTCGAACAGCTAGAATTGTTTTCTGAGGCAGATATAGAAAGGATAGAAGTTGAGTCATTAGAAGCAGGGATTGAATCTCAGCTAGAAGAAACTCTCGAAAGTGTATCTACTGAAAGTGTAGCTGAAGATGTGGAAGCTTACATGGAGGGAGATATTGAACGCCGCAATCCTAACAGTTATGTAATTCGACAACTAACAAAAGTATTCACTGCCTTAATCAAAAATGCGGTGAAAAACATCACTAGCAATCCAAAAACTCGTGCCAAGCTGCAAGCGGCTTGTCTCAAAAGCCCTGATGCTGTCACCCAACTGTTGGCTCCAATCATTGCTAAGACATTGCCAACCTATTTTAGATGGATGTCTACTATCTTCGTTCCGCCAATTGTGGCTCGTCTTTTTCCTGCTATTTGCAAACAAGCTGGCTTGAAACCAGAAGAAATTCCAGCCACAGCAGAATTTTGGAATTTTCTTATCCCTGTTGTTACTACTGTATTACCTTCGGGATTTGACTTTTTTCGTAACCGAAGAAGAAGATAAGCAATCTGTCTAACTGATATTTCGCAACATTCTCAATAACTATACGTTTGGCACTAAATAAAAGGTAAAAATCAATTTTTTAGCCTCTATGTAAGCAGTGCCTACCCTCTTATTTTCAAGGAGTAAATCATGATTTCAGAAGAAGATTTCGATTTCACAGAACAGCAACTAGAAAAAGCCGAACTAGAAATTCGTGACAAATGGGGAGCCGATATTGAAGGTAAAATTGACCGCTTTTTAGAGTATCAAATTATGAATGAAGTTGACGATGTGAATTCAACAACACGTCAACGGGTGATGATTTATTACAAACCGACCAAGTGCTTTGAGCAGTACCATGAGGAGTTTGAGCAATTGGAGGAAATTTACCAAAAACGCAATGAAGAATTTGAAGTTGATGCCTTCGACGAGTTTGAAAGCTTAGT
Source organism: Tolypothrix sp. PCC 7601 (assembly GCF_025677855.1). NCBI lineage: Bacteria > Bacillati > Cyanobacteriota > Cyanophyceae > Nostocales > Tolypothrichaceae > Tolypothrix > Tolypothrix sp. PCC 7601. The sequence goes on along the minus strand of NZ_CP064883.1, from coordinate 56,277 downwards.
AAATCAAGATATTGAATCACTCATAGAAGATTTAAAACAAGAGCAAGCTTTGGTGGAACACCTGACATTAGGTGAAGCTGTCGTTGCTAACTTAACTCCTGCCCAAATTCAAAAATTCTCACAGCAAAGCAATATAGTCCGCTTGGAAGCTGATAAACCCTTGAGATTAGAACTAGACCAAAGTTCTGTAACTGTGGGTTTAGTCAATGCTAGAACTCAAGGAATAGTTGGTACTGGTAGAGGAGTGATTATCGCTGTTCTTGATGGCGAAGTTGATATTAACCATCCTGACTTAAAAGGTCGTGTTGTCCATAAGCGAAATTACACCAATGAACCTTGGGGGAACCCCCCACCCTCATGGAACTCACGTAGCAGGTATTATTGCTGGGAATGGATCGCAGTACAAAGGTATGGCACCAGAGGCAATTATTTGGAGCTATAAATTATTACCTTCTGAGGCAAATAATTCGGGGGAAGGATTTAAAGGAGCAGATGCCATTGAAGATGTGATTAAAGACATGAAGGAAGGTGTAAAAGTAGCTAACTGTAGTTGGGGAGTTCCGACAGAGCTAGACGGTACTAATGTTTGGGCAAAAACTGCGGAACGAGCCGCAAAATTAGGCTTAGTCTTGGTTAAGAGTGCAGGTAATAATGGTTCTGAACCGGGAACTCTTACCTCTCCCGCAGATGCTTTTGGTGATGTGATTGTTGTTGGAGCATCTAGCCACGACGGAACCCAAGTGATGCCTTTTAGCAGTCGTGGCCCAACTGCCGATAACCGACCCAAGCCGGATATTTTAGCCCCTGGCGAAGACATTGTATCTACCGTACCTGGTGGTCGCTATAAAAAAGATGAGCGGTACCAGTATGGCATCACCTCATATTGCTGGTATAAGCGCCCTGTTATTAGAGCGTAATCCAAAACTGGAACCTTGGCAGATTAAGAAAATTCTCATGGAATCTGCAAAACCACTGGACTCAACAACTGACCCCAACGCCCAGGGCAAAGGTTTAGTAGATGTTGTCAAGGCTTTGCAGATGGCAACGCAACCTGTATCAGAAGAGAAACAGATTACCTACACCTCGGTAGTTAAACAAAGGAAGTTACTAGAACAACTAAACATTTCCGTGAAAAATACTAGCAAGGAAGTTATGCAGGGGGTAAAAGCTAGCTTGGTATCACCTACTAGTGACATTAAAGTCACGGCTGCCGAACAAGACTATGGGAATGTGCGGACTGGGGCAGATGTTATCCGCAACTTTGAGATTGAAGTCTCTCCCAATGGCAAACCGAGTCAATACAATCTCTCTTTGAAGCTGAACTATACTACGCCTAGTGGTCAGAAAAAGACAGATTCGTATCAAATTATCCATCAAGTCCCAAGTCTGGCTAAATAGAGATTGCTTCAGCAGACTGAAAATAAGTAAGAAGATTGCAAAAAGATGAAAGTTAACTTCCGCACCATTGCACGGGGCGCTAATAGCGGATACCCAACAGCCAGCCAATTGGTAATTGATAATTCTGAAGAATGGGCTGATGTTTGGCAGCAACACACCTCTGATTTTATACCACCTCCACCTGTTCCCAACGTGGATTTTACAGATAACCAGGTAGTCGCCGTCTTTATGGGGGAGAAACGCACTGGCGGTTATTCGGTGGAAATTCTGACTGTCGAGACCAAAAACTCTGAGCAAAAAGACCTGGCATCGTTGGTAATTACAGTTGCCTATCGCCAGCCTAAGCCTGGAGAGATTGTTCAAGAGGTGATTACGCACCCATACCAGATAATTACAATTCCCCAACGTGCTGTGAACAAGGTTCTCTTTAAAAAAGGCTTAAGTAAATACCACGCTTGTTAGCGTCAAAATTTTGGCAGATTTCGCAGACTTTGCTGACATACAAACTCAATTTTTTCAGGAGGAAATTATGACTAGACAGATAGTCGAAAATTTGGAATTGTTCTCAGAAGCTCAACTAGAAGCTCTGGAATTCCTACCAGAGGAATTAGAAAATATTGAATCTGAGCTATATCCTAATTTGGAAAGTATATCTTTGGAGGAAGTAGCCAAAGACCTCGAAGCTTATTTCGAGGGGGCGTTGAACAGGCAGGATTGGAAGCGCGTGGTCGCAGTCGTGGTGGTCGTGGTGGCGCTCCTAGTGGTGGTTTTCGCGATCGTTTTCGTCGTGGTGGTCGTGGTGGCGCTCCTGGTAGTGGTATTCGCGATCGTTTTCGTCGCGGCGCTCGTATTGGTGGTGGCACTGGTAGTGATGGCACTCGTGCTTTACCGAATGGCAGTCGCAGACCTACTACCGCAGAAAAAGATCAAATCAGAACTATCAGAGCCAATATTACAGGAGGCACCCTAGGTGGTGGTGTGTATAGTAATGAAGGAGGTCATGGGAGTACTCGATTACCTCGCGCTTCAACGGGGGAGCACTATCGAGAGTACCGACTTGGTCAAGATAATCATGGTGGGGCTGGCGCGCACCGTGCCGTTATATTGATTGGTTCAGACGGAAGATCCGTCGCAGCTGTGTATTACACCAGCGATCATTACCAATCCTTTTTTAAATTGTCATAATTTATACCCTTGCTAAAATTTGATTTTAAGTGCGATCGCTCTTTTGTAGGGACTTTGTTAAAAGGGATGCGATCACTCCAGGGTGCGATTGTCTATTCTCAAGGATGCGATCGCTCATGGATGAAGTATAAGGTTCAAACAAACTGAACCTGATGTTCAACAAAACTCAATTTCTCAAAATTTAGGAGAACTGTTATGACTACTACAAAGATTCAACAATTTCAAGGAACCTCAAAAGAAGGGGATTTTCAATCTGCCCTTTTGTCAGCTACTAATAGCGCGTTAGAGTTTTTCAGCAAAGGCGTATCAGACCAACGCATTGCCTGGAAACTCGTTGAAACATCAGGTCGCACAGGTGGATTGTTAGGAGAGAGAGCGATTACCGTAACGATAGAAGCCCAACCACATTAGTGCGATCGCTCTTTTTGATGAAGGTTAATCAGGGCGCGATGTATGTTCTCAAGAGTACGTGCCATTATTTGCTGGTTCAACCTGACATAAAAGCGATCGTTCATATTCGATGCCTTCAAAAGTTTCGATTTGCTTTGCCAAATTACCTCAATTATCAAGCACTAAATTTGAGATTTACCTGTGTTGTGAATTATTACAGCAGTGAGTAATTGTTTCGGCAGTTGCTCACTGCTGCTTTTTTACCACTTTTTTCACATTCATATATTTCTCCTAACTGAATCAACTACAGCTTGTATATATAGAGACAAATAAATTGTCACTATCTAAAAATAATTAATCATCGCTTCTATGAGTCTCGAAAGATAGTTAATTATTAATCCAATCAAGAAAGAATAGTATTGATATTAACAAAGAGCTTCATGGTTAGCAAACAAGCTCAATGTTGCATTTTCATCCAGATGGAAATGTAATTGGACAAAACATTTTTTAGGAGTTCTCAGTCGAGTCAGGTGGAGATGAGATTTGTATATCTCTTATGAGGTATATATTCCCTACCCTTATACATTTCGTCAAAACAAGAACTTCTATAAGCAAACTCTTTAGAAACAAACAAAAGGAACAATATGCTTTTATTTTTTACAATGGCACTAGATGAGACCTCAGAACTCAATAGAGGTAGATTATTTCTAGTAGATGAAACAAAAGGAATTGTTGGCAGATGGGTTGCGACAAGTAGCATTGCGGATAAACAAGGGGTAAAAGATTGGAATGTTCGTGGTGGTGTAATACCTCCTACTTATGAATTAAGCCCATCATTACCTTTTTACTCCGTTACAGTTAATCCTGTAGACCTCAGAAAAGTCAAAGGAGTAGAAGGTAATGGTTACCCTATTACACCATTTGAAGTCACAACCATTGGTGGAGGAACCCGTTCTGACCTGCTAATTCATAAAGATGCAAATGTGCCAGGAAGTATGGGCTGCATTGTGTTACCTGAATCAGAATTCACAGATTTTGAGGAAGTTTTTCAAAAACATTGTCAAGGGCAAAATACGGTCAAACTTCTCGTTGGGTATACTTATTAGGAGAAAATAAATATGAACCTCCAAGATATTATAAAGCTTGATAAATCTCTTGAGTTTGACTATTTGCGTCAAGACCAAGAGTTAGCAAAGCAAGTTCAAATCCGCCTGCTTGAAGTTAAGGAAGTTCCTAATCTCTCGGTTCAAATTTCCGCAAAACTACCTCAATGCGGAATTGAGTTAATCAAAAAATTTGAAGGCTGCTATCTTAATGCATATCCTGACCCTGACACAAAACGCGAACCGATCACAATTGGGTGGGGGTCAACCAAGAAACGCGATGGCAGCCCGTGGTATCTTGGGGAGAGTATTTCTCAAGAAGAAGCTTTGGAGCTTTTGATTTATCAGTTGGAAAATAATTACTTACCTGATTTAGAAAAAATACCTTGTTGGCATCAACTAAATACTAACCAACAAGGAGCTTTACTTAGCTTTAGCTACAACTTGGGAAGTAAATTCTTTGGTGCCCCTGGCTTTAATTCCATTACCAGAGTTTTAGAAAGTCGCAATTGGTCTGAAATCAAAGAGACTTTCATCAAATACCGTAACCCTGGAACGAATGTTGAGGAAGGACTTTTGGCACGAAGGCAGGCTGAGGCTGAACTATTTTTAACACCTGTAGCGTAACTGGTATTCTAGCTAGAATTCTTCTATTATTCTATTCTAAATTGAATAATAGACATAACAGGGGTGTAGAAGCCATGCAACCTCTGTTTAGCTTACATTATATTGTATCGCTACTCGCAAGCGAAGTTGTCTCAATTACCAAACACGCTTATATGTAGATAACCCAAGTTCACAACTTGGGTTATCTTTTTTAATATGTCGCGTTCGACGTTTTGGAGAGCGTTTCGCTTACTCCAAGAAGAAGGAGAAATAAATTATCACACCTGAAATTGAAGAATTCAGAAGTCAGAATTCAGGAGTCAGAATACAATCAGTGGTGGGTCTGAATCCCCCACTGATTGAAGACCACAAAATTTTCAATTTTGTGGGGGTCTTAAACCCGTTTATTCATCCGCCAGTCGCACAGAATTCAATTCTGAATTCTGGCTCCTGACTCCTGAATTCTGTTTGATAATTAATTATCGGTTCTATAATTACCTAAAAATAGTTAATTATCAATCCACTTTTTAAAGAATATATTGAGATTAAGAAAGAGCGAGGGAGTTAGCAAACAAGCTAAACCTTTTAGCCACAAGGAAACGACGCTTAATCGGTCAATTCCAATGTGAATAAGTCAGAATTAAGCTCTTTGCTTAACTGCAACCAAACCTGATGAGAACTGGGCTACATCATCAGATACTTTGTCCACAGTAGACCCATCAAAAAGGAGATTAATCATGGGTGACTTTTCTAAAACCTGTTCAAACATCCGGCTTGAGGGCACAGTATTAAGGGCAGATTGTAGAAGAATAGATAGTTCTCAAGCCGCAGCCGCAATCGACTTAAATAGTTGTGTCAATGCTTAATTCCTAAGATTTTGTCTTGGCTGTTTACTTTAAAATAGCCCTTTTCTCTTTGAATTAAAGCTTTAATTCAATTTGGAGTTTAAAAATAAGCGAACTCACAGTATTAACTGAAGGAAATTAAAATGTTAAATCTATTTGGTACATTTGAATCTGGTTTTAAATTATCTGAAAAAGCACTTGATTATTTAATGGAATGGAATAAGGAAGCTGAAATTGCTTCAAGTATTTCTAAAACAACACAACAAGTTATTGAAATATTGGTCAATGTACCTGGTATGACTATGGCTCATAGTAGAGATTTTCAAAGAGCAGTACCCTTGTTCACATTGAAAGATAAAACATTAGTTAAAATTTACATAAATCCGGCACAAGTAAAACACATATTTTTAGCAGATTCCAACAACAAAATGATATTTGGCGGTTATGTAGGTTGGATGCATAACAGAAATTTAAATGAAGCTATCGATAATATAAAGAAAGTATATAGTTAACTGGAACATTCACGACTTCAGTACCGAACCTGGTAAATTTCAACCTCAACGATACGATGTAAATTGTTAAATCAAATCATCAAGCTGCCTGGTCAAAGCACCTTGCAAATCAACACGGTTATCGTCATATATAATCACAGTCCTGGGGTCGGAATGGCGGCTTAACTTTTGAGTAGCCCGAATATTACCATTATTTTGGTTCAGCGCTTCAGTAATAGCGCTATGCCTTACCCGGTGGGGACTCATCTGCTTTTCAATTCCTGCCAACTTACAATATTTGATAACAATTAAACGTATCGCTTCCCCAGTTAACCGATTCCCAAACCTTACTGGATCAAGGGAAATAAAAATGGGTTCGTTGGGCTTATCAGCAGCATTAGATGCTTGCAACCAATCAGAAATTGCAGCAGCCGTTTTTTGAGAAATTGTCACCAGCTCCCGTTCCCCATTGCGTCCCTTACCACTAACCTCGATTTGACATCTAGCATATTTAAAATGCTTCACATCCAAACTGGGAATCTCCCCGCGCCGCAGAGCATTACTCCAAAGCAGCCGCATGATGGAATAATCGCGCTTCCCCGCTAAAGTCGAAGTATCAATCGCCTCAAATAGCTTAATCACCTCTGGAACTTCTATCCCCTTAGTATCCCGATAGGGTCTAACTTTCTCATTTTTAATCACTTCCAGGTCGTAATTGCAGATATCAAAAATCTGCCCCATCTCCACCAAAGACTTAATCGCGCTGATTCTGCGGTTAATTGTCGCTGGCGCTAAACCTTGCTCGAAAAGATGCTTGCGGTAGGCAACCACCACCGATATTGCCTGGGTTTTTGATAGCCCTAAAAATTCGCGGGCCAGGTCGGATGTTAATTCGCGACCGGGGGCGATGAGACTGAAGAAATTTCGCAAGTCATGGGAATAAGCCCTGCGGGTGTGTTCCGACCGTTTTTGCGTCAGTAAAACTTCGAGAATTTGTTTACTATCGCTCTGTGTAATTCCACTTAAAGAGGTGATAGAGCGGAGGGTGATGATACCAGACATAGACAAAAACCGTTGATTTATAAGGGTTGTGCGCGTTAAGTGCTTGTTAAAACGTACATTCTCACAACCACTTTACATTACGATTAACTTTATTTTCCCCGATTCTTTGGCTTTTTCATGGTCTAAGCGCAAGGATACTTCTGGTATTGGCTGGGAATTTAATCAGAAAACGGGATTGTATCATCCAATTACTTGAACCCGACAGCGATGATTATTTTAATAAACGCAGCTGAGGCGGAAATCCCGGTTCACTCTTTGATAGCTTTACCGTTAAAATAATAGATATTGGTTTATAGGTAAAAAGCATGACAGAAACCAAGTCTACCCGTGTTGTCCGTAGGGGGAGAATATTTCCCGAAATCCAATGGAATGAGTCACAAAAAGCACGACGTGAAGCCGAACGCGAGGCTTTTTACCAACGTTGTAAACCTATTTTTGAGCGAGTAAAATCAGAATTAATTGAAACTCACTACAACTGGTTTGTTGCAGTTGAACCGGATAGTGGAGAATATTTTGTTGATAAAGATTTAGAAGTAGTTTCATTACAATGTCGCGAACAGCATCCAGGCAAAATACACTATACTTTTCGGATTAATGAGTCTGGGGCTTGCGGCACGATATGACGATTTCCGGTTTTTTTGGTGATGAGGAAGCACTACTTTTTGAAATTAATTTAATAACATCAGATGGATTAGAATTACCTGTTGAGGCGATGTTTGATACAGGTTTTTCGTATTGGTTAGCGATTAATGACCAAGATATAGATGCACTTGGTTGGGAGCGTTTACGAGAGCAAACAATGCGAACTGCACGGGGAGATGTAAAATTTGACATCTATGTTGGTCAAGTACTATTTGATGGTCAAGAGTTTGACATCCCTGTACATGTTGGCAAAGATTTAACAGAAGTTTTACTCGGTCGTCAATGGTTAACAAATCGTCGGTTAGTCGTTGATATACAGTCGGGTGAATTGACGTTGGGATAACTACGACCGATAAAAAGAGAGAAAAATCCCTCAAAATTTTTTAAAATTTATCAATTGTTTATTTGTTGGCAGATTTGTTATTAGTGTCTGGTAGACACACAACGGACACGTCACAGACATCTGGTGTCTTTACGTGTCCGCTCTAATGTCTGAACGTGTCCATACTGTATAAGGCTTTTAGCGTTTGGTGTCTGTAGTGTCTGGTGTCCGATGTCCGCAAAAAAGGGGGTTTTGGGGAGCAGACACCAGCCATAGAAAGCGGCTAAATTTGATTGAGCTTGATAACACCGTCGCCTATCCAGTCAGCCTTTCCTGCCCCCACAATTTCGTACATCCAACCCTTAATTTGCTCAACAGTGAATCTCTCCGAGTTGACTTTAAAATTGCCCTTGAACTCCCTAACATCGGCTGTCATTCTCTCGGTTCTGGTGAGATATTCATACAACTTTTGCGCCATTGGTGATAGTTGATTAGGCGCGGATTGGGTATCACTTGCCTTGTCACCAAGATTAATTTCTAGTTCATAAATCCGCTCTAAAGTGGCTTGATCTATGGGGGGAATTAGGTGAGAATCTGCTGCTGATAGAGTGTCACTAAAATCAGATATTTTGGCTGTCATAGTCGGCAGTTCAACTAATATCCATTCGTTGGAACTATCGAGTTTTACCTTGGCAAGACCCGTAGATTTTGGTTGCAGTGTAATTGGATCTACCTGTGCCAAACATTCAACTTGCAGCATTTTAGAAACCAGATTATGTAAGCCTTTAATCCCAAATAAACAAGTCTGGGTATTGTTGTGAGCTACCACAGTTAAAGGCATCTCTTGTTTACGGCTTTTAGTTAATGCCAGCTTCCCGAATTTTGATAGTAATTCCTCATCTTTAATAAAGTCGCCATAGGTGGTGGCTTCTTCACAAATTAGGGCGGTTGCTTTGCCCTCGCTCCAAAGTTTCTGCCGCCATTGCGACTCACTTAAAGATGAATTATTAAAGGTTTTTAACCGTTGTTCTAATTCCTCAACGTATTCGCGGATCTGTTGCTCAATATCCGACCAAGAATGGTAACTTTCAACCCCTCGCCATTCTGCACGGTTACTGTCAGGGTCAAGGACAACAACGCGGTAGCCTGCTTGTTTTTTCTGTTTGGCGACATAACGAGCAAGCCAAGATTTACCACCGCCCTGGTTGCCCCAAATCAGGGCAGTTTGTTTGATGAGGTTTTGCACCCATGCGGTGTTATTGTCGGGTGGGATTACTGGTTGCTGCATTTGCTCCTCCACAGTTCCTGGTGTGCCGTGTGGTAGCTGTGGGGCTGGCTGCTGTTGAGGCTCAAACTTTTCAAAGCTTTGCCCAGAGTCGAGCAGGTGTCCAAATTCGTAATAATCATCCGCCGACATCGCCATGAGTAAAGCTGTCTGCTGCTGTGGGGTGATACTAGCTATAAACTGTTGTCTAGCCTCAGCGATTTTAATCCCACGCAAGTATTTCAACAGTTCGTTACCAGACAGGTCTAGCAGTTGCTCACCTAGTCTTACGCTGTAAGAAGCTTTTACGCCCTCAAATTGTTTAGTAGCTCGGTAGTGGGGTCTAATGTCGCTGAGATAGTCTTTGGCTTTGCTTGTCAAAAACAAACCAATTCCCCCCAACACCATCGCTCCTAGCCCAAAGTGAATCTTAAACGGATTATCAGCACTTAGTTCTCGGAATACATATAAGCTTTCATGCTGGAGAAATGCCCACTCGTTATAGTTGGGGTTGCTGGTGCGGTACTGATTAGCCTTCAAGTAGGGTTCGGGAATTTGCGATCTCTGTTCATAACGGCAATACTTATTACCCAAAAGTAAACGCTCTGTATCTCCCTCTGCCTCTAGTGGAGCATCATGTATCCTGGCTGATTTTGGGTAAAAACATATTTCTTTCTTGGCTATCCCGTCGCCTAAATGACCTACTACAACACAAATCACCGCCCCTAGTACCGATGCCATCATCAGGAGATTTAGACGCAGTGGCAGACTATAACAACGCTGGTTAAGTTCTGATGGTTTTACGTCTTTCATTTCTTACGCCAGTAGAAACATAGGACAACAGAAACAACGGCGGCTAACCCAAGAAATAACCCGTAATTAGTTTCTTTGGGCTTCTCGATGCCCAAGGATGCTTTTACCTGCTCAGTCACGGTAGAAAAACTGTTACGGGCTATTTTGTCCATGTCTTGGGCATCACCTGTCAACTTCCATGAACTAGCGGCTAGCGTTGCAGAGCGAATTACACCAATGCCAAATTTTTTGGCGGTCGCTCATTTGGGGAATGATGCTGTTGTGAAATCTTAAGTAGCAGAGGGTAGCCGCCAAGGATGCCCCAACGGGTAAGCCAGCAATGACTATTGGGAATAGTCCAACACTGCCAGCAAGGTAGAGATATTGGGTTGATGTGATTTGCAATCCTGCCAGGAATGCACCTTGAGCAATGCCTTGAATTATGGTGATACTGCTGTCAGTTTCAGATATCGCCTGCTGTAAGAGTTCCGAGTCATACTGTTCACCGTCTACAGACTGTACGCCAAGGTCTACAATCTCTGCATCAAAGTAAATTGGTGTTTGTTTTTGATTGTTGGTCAACATAGGAACACCTTTGGGAAGAAAGTTAGCCCAGGTTTAGCTCCTGGGCTTTTATTTAGATTTAGTCGAGTAAGCGTCTAAAGAAACCTTTGGCACGATTAACAGCGTTAGAACCGTGTCTGTGAATGTCTTTTAAGGTTTCTTTAGCTCGGTCTGCGGGTGAAAGTCCTTGTTGCTTGTCCTTGACCTGCTGCCAAAGTTGAGTTTGTGCCTTGGTAGCGTCAATCTCAATGGTTCTGAGCGTTGCACGGTGCGATTCACCCAATAAGTTAAGTGTCCTAGAGTGCCGAAACTGTTCTTGGGCTAGTTGGTTATCAGATGCAATCACTTTTTGCTGTAGGCCATAGCCTAAACGGGTATCACTGACCCTAACCTTTGACCAACCCTCAGCCATTTTGTTGATGCTCGTACCTGCGGCGGTGAGAAACTGGGTTTCTTCTGCCATGACGGTTTCAGTTGCCTGTAAACCAAGTGATAGGTTGCCGAATACTGCCTTAGCATTTTGGGCGCGTTGGGTTTGCTTGATTCTAAAATCTGCCACAGTTGCAGCTGCTGTCTGATTGCCGTCTAGGGCTTGGAATACGGTTTCTTGGCTAATGCCCGAAAGGGAATGCAAAGCGGCATAGGTGATGGGTGCATCCAGTTTGAGTTTTACTGTCCGGTTCATCACTCCCACGCTCCTAGTTCTTCCAATCTTGTAAAGATGTTGTTTGCTTTGTCTCTAGTTGCGTGATCCGTAATGTCATTTAGTGCTGTTGAATCGCCTTCTGCAAGTCGAAAAATCGTTTCGTCTGGTAATTCAGAGCCAAAATTCCCTAAAAACTGACCATGAGTTAAAGGGTTTGGTGTTTCATCAATTGTTTCAAACTGGTCATAGATTCCAGATTGCAAGTATGGCAGTGTTTCTTGGATTATCTGCTGCTGCTCTGGTGTTCTACCTAAATTGGGTAGGAATGGATCATCATTAGCAACTATCTCTGCTGCTGATTGCGCCAATTCTCTTGGGCATCCATTGTTAGTTAGGGCGTTTAATGCGGCGAAAAATAGATTGGAGTTATTCATCTTGATAAAATCTCTGTGTGTTGTTCTTTTGCAACCAGAGGGCGATCGCCAGCTTGCCGGCGAATGCGATCGCTCTCCCCATTACTGAAAAAAGCCTTCCTTTGATACATCCACAGCAGTGGCTGTTACTTCCCACCCCAGCGCGTTGAAAAATTGGGTAACATCGCCTATCGTGACATCTGCATCAATTTGCAGTGCTAAAAATTGGGGATGCTGCCTGATTTGGGTGAGTAATTGTTGGGCTTGTGCAACTAATTCTGGCAGTGCTTGATTCTGCATAATTCACCTCATCAAAATATTGATAACTGCAATGATTCTTGACTTAGTACGGAACTATTTATTTTTGCCCCCTCAACTTCATAACAGCGAGTAGTTAAAGCTTTGTGATTCAGCTTAAAATCCGCTTTCTTTCGTTGTCCTGCTAGTGGGCGGAAGATGTATTGTGGTGCTTGGATTGTGCCTGTGCTATAGCGGTATTGGTACAGTGTTCGGTCGATTTGGTAAACCTTCGACTGGGTAAGTAAAGTTGAGTCATACACTCTATTTAGGTTCTTCATGAAGCGACTCCCTTAAACTGACTAACCATAGAAGCTATTCCTGCTTTATTCGGGTGAGTTGCTGTTGTTGTAGATGCCTGACTTTGATTTTTGGAAAATGTTTGTAAATTGACCCCACCCTGAAAAATGAGCTTTTCTACTGCTGCTGATAGTGCTTGTGTTGGCGCATCAGCAGGGATATTGAACATCTGGCACAGTTCCTCAACTGCTAAGTAAGAAATGGTTATACGCCGAGATTCGTATGACGTTTTATCAGCCACTTGTTTATACTCCTGTCGAGATTTCTGTTAATAACTTCAGTCCAAACGCATTGATGAATTGGGGATTTGGTAAGACCACAAAGCCTAAGTCAGCGAGATTTTGATCCACCACTGGCAGTGAAACACCACCACCCCAAGCAACAAGATATTTAGCACGGTCTAAGTAATTGCTAGAAGTGACGAAATTAGCGAATTTTTCAATTCTTGTAGACCACCATTCATCAAGACATTGGCTGTATTCAGCTTCAAAATTCTTGCCTGTAAGGTGATTACCTCCATAAGTTAAAGTTCCTTCTAAAATCCCTCGGTTCACTAAAGAAGATGAGTGTTTGACATCTTTGGACAGCAGACTTACTTTGTCATTCCGCTTGTCTAATGCTTCTGCAATCATTGAGTGCAACTCACCACATCCACCTTCAATCAGGTGACGGTCTATGACTGCACCATTGCCGTTAAATACGGTAATTAGCCAAGTGGATGAACCAATATCAAGCCCGATGGCAATTTCCGACTCTTCTAGGGCTAGAGTTGGTTCACCAAATAAGCAATGAGCGATACTTCCAAAACCTTCTGGGTAAATACCTGTGACTGCGATTTCTACTGTTTTGGTGACAATCTCACGATTTACGGGGTGCTTGTGTTGGAAGGTGTGAACACCTTGAACTCTGCGTTTAATCTCCTCTCCCCAGCGTTCTGGGTTGTGGTTGCTCAAACTAATTTCTAGTTTCATCTCGGAAGGAATATTGAGAACTGCTAAGTCTGCAAGGATGCTTTCTAATGCCAGTTCTGCTTTTTTGGCTTTATCTTCGTGTAGCAGGGTGTGGTCAGCTTGGGAAAGCGCTGCACTTCCCCAAAAGAATTGAATGTCTTTTAAGTCAAGGCGTGAACCTTCGAGATAACGCACCCAGCACCCATCTTTAGATATGGTTTCGTGAAGGTGGATGTTGCGGTTGCGAACTACTGAGTATGCGGCTGGCATCATGATAGAAAAATCACCATAAATTGCCTTCCCATACCCAGCACCGGGGTCTTTACCTGCGATGAGGGTATTTAGTCCAGAATTGGCAAGCAAAGATGCTTGACTGAGCCAAGAATTGGCATCGGTGTATGTGGTTGTCATGGTTCAGTTTTAGGTGAAAGTATCGTATTACTTATGATTGAGAGGTTCTAAGCAATATTTGCATTAATCCGCTCATCCAATTTTTGGTCAGTCTCTATGACCTTTTTGGTAAACGTTAACTTTGTTGTATGCCTTTTTTTGGCTGACAACTAAACTATAGCACCATAGCACCGAGTTAGTGGTGCTATTACATTAAATGTTCTGATAATTCTCGATAGAATAAAAAGTGGTGCTTATGTGCTATACAAATAGGGTGCTATAAGTAACAATATGGGTAGAAATGCAAAAGAGCCTGTTTTTATCAGGCTCCGTGTTGAGTCTGATAAACGTGATCGTTTTAAAATCGCTTGCATCAGACTCAAAACCAATATGGATACGGTACTCAATGAACTTCTAGATAAATGGCTAGAAGAAAATGATCCCTCACCAGACAAGTAATGGAGAGTGCCTATGATTGAAGGAAAACTGGAAGTAACAATCAAAATTAATGAACTGCCTCAAACCAATACCGTAGAAAACGGCTGGCAACAGTTCGAGGTTGACTGTGGCGGACGTATTATCAGCGTTACAGTCAAACCAAAAATTTGGAAGAAACTCACCGATGCCCAAGCTAACTACCCCCAGTGGGTAGCCGCAATCGCTGGCAAACTCGGTCAACAAACAGAAAATGGCTTTGTACTGGAAGAGCCAAACATTCAGGTTTTTGAAAAAAAGGTGAAAACAGAGACGACCGGAGCGGCTAGTGCTGTTTGAACGAGAATCCTTATTCAGATTGGGTAATCACGCCCCATCTGAGTGGGCTAAAAACCTTCAGATTTTTCCGTAAACAAACATCAACAAATGTGGAGAAATTTAAAGTAAAAAATAAAACTAATATAAGTTGCAGAGGACAAGAACTTTTGTAAAATCAAGCTATTGCTTAAATTAAGCGTATAACGGAGGTACTTAATAGAACAGCACCAGAAATTAAAAGGACAAAGAGCCACTAAGTAGTGAACGCTTTGCCCGACAGAAAAAATTAAATATTTCAAATATTGGGAAGCGGGGTTTATCTCTTAAGAACCAAAAAAGTGGAGTGTAGTTGGTAGCTCTCACCACTGATTGGCAACAGAGATTGTTCCGCGCTGCTTACTCATATTATATGAGTTCTTGTGGAAATTTCTATATTTTCACTGCCGAATTTTGCCCCAAAATTTATCAATTTTTTTGCTCAAAAAAATTATAAATAAGCAAAACAGTAAATCTCATAGATATAAGGTCTAGCAGCGCGTTAAACCCCTCCAAATACTGAAAAACAAGTATTAGAGGGAAAAAGCTGTGAAAAATAGTAACTGTGGACTACAACAAATAGAAGTCACAGAGAGGTTCGAGATCATCTCCCGCCCCTCTCACATAGAAGCAACCCACTGGAATGAATGGTTAGCCAGTGCTGTTGACCCTGGAATCATTGAATTAAACGTTATTTCAGTCTCAGGCACAGCCGCCTATGACTATCTGTTCTACGGTCAAAACGTCCCCCGCCGTAACGATGGAAGACTCAGAGACGGCGTACTGAAGAAGTATCGCCACATCGAGGGACTTTCCTGGTGGTGCAGTGGCATCGACCCACTCAACGATGAAAGCCCCATGCAGTGGGGCTGCATGAAACCAGACCGCCCCAGGCGCGACCCGAACAAAGTCCATAAAGTCATCAAATACGAACATCCGTTGCGAGTGCCAACAAGGGCATTCTTCCTAGCTGTACCGGATGAAATCTGGGAGGTTGTGGCCGCACGCTATGAAAAACCCATCAGTGATGAAGATAAAACCAATGGCTTCTGGCACTGGATATGGAAATATAACATCCCCGTTGTAATTTGTGAAGGAGCCAAAAAAGCCGGGGCATTGCTCACCCTTGGCTATGCGGCGATCGCCCTCCCTGGAGTCAACGGTGGCTACCGCAGCCCTAAAGATGAACTGGGGCAACCCACCGGGGAAAAACATTTAATTCCAGACCTGCAACACTTCGCCACACTGGGACGTAAATTTACCATCTGCTTTGACCACGACACCAAGCCAGAAACAATTCAACGGGTCAACATTGCCATTGCCCAAACCACTAAGCTGTTAACGGCTTGTGGCTGTCAAGTCCTCATTACCGAGTGGAATTATCCCGAAAAGGGCATTGATGATTTAATCATTGCCAGGGGGTCAGATGTCGCCCATGAAGTGATAAGCCTTGCACTCACATTAGAGCAATGGCAGGTGAAAAGCTACAATCGCCTGTCCTATGAGCCTGCGTTGACCCTGAATCAGCGTTATCTAGGAGAATTAGCAATCCCTGATGAGGCTAAACTGATTTTGCTCAAATCCCCCAAAGGCACAGGTAAAACCGAGTCATTGATCGCCATTGTTGCCGAAGCGATCTCCTGCGGTCAACCAGTGCTACTGTTATCTCACCGAGTACAGTTAGCCCAAGCCCTAGCCGACCGTTTAGGCATTCCCTACATTAGCGAAGTCAGAAACAGCGAAACTGGCATTTTACTCGGCTTTGCCTTGTGTGTTGACAGTTTACATCCTTATGGACAAGCCAGATTTAACGCCCTTCATTGGAAAAACCCCTAGTGATCATTGACGAATCAGAGCAGGTAATTTGGCATTTACTCTCTGCCACCACCGAAGTGAAAAAACATCGGGTTGAAGTCCTTAACCAACTAAGACAGCTGTTCAAGAATACCCTTGCCCCTGGTCGCGGCAGAATTATCTTGGCTGATGCTGATTTATCGGATTTATCCGCCGAGATGATCATGGGTCTAGCAGAAACCAAAGTTAGCCCTTGGGTAGTAGTCAACACTTGGAAGGGTCAGCCAGTGAACATTTACCACTACAGACAGACTACACCTATCTGCTGGTTAGCTGCCCTAGAAGCTCATATTAAAACGGGGGGTAAGCCGTTTATTGCCGTTGACGCTCAAAAAGCCAAATCTAAATGGGGAACCAAGGTTTTAGAGGCGAAGTTAAAGAAAAAATTCCCCGACCGCAAAATACTTCGCATTGACTCCGAAAGCATTGCCGACCCAGAACACGAAGCTTATGGCTGCATTGAGCGCCTGAATGCAGTGCTAATGGAATATGACATTGTGCTGGCTTCCCCTTCCATTGGTACAGGGGTGAGCATCGACATTAGAGGGCATTTTACCAGCGTTTGGGGATGCTTCCAGGGAGTTGCCCCAGAAAATGCTACTCGCCAAGCTTTAGCCCGTGTCCGTGAGCAAGTAGAGCGCCATTTGTGGGTTGGCCGTCACGGAATCGGCAAGGTGGGGAATGGAGGAACGAACCTTAAATCACTCCTGGCTAGTGAACATCAATGCTTTAAAGCTCATCTGAGGCTGTTACAGGATGCTTCATTGGTAATAGATGATGAAATCAACATCAACCGCACTGCTTTGGCCATTTTCGGTAAAATGTCTTGTCGGATTAATGCTGGGATGATTCATTACCGGGAGTCGGTGCTGTCAGCATTAACCGAGGAGGGCCACAACATTATCGATGTTGATGACAACACAAGAAGAATCATATTAGAAAAACTGATTACTAAGCAAAGAAATGACCTGTACAATGCCGAGTGTGAGGATGTCTGTGCTGCTGATACCAGCCAATTGACCCCGGCTAAATATGAGGCATTACAACAACAACGCTCTAAAACCACGACTGAACGCAACATTGAACGCAAATACAAGCTCGAACAGCGTTATGGCGTGGAAGTTACCCCGGAACTGGTGAAAAAGGACGATACTGGCTATTATCCACAATTGAGGCTGTGTTATTACCTAACATTAGGCAGGGAGTATGTTGCCGAGCGCGACCGCAAGCTAGGGGAAAAGATGCTTCAAGCTAAAAGCGCATGGCTACCGGATTTTAACGGCGGCCAGAAGAGTTTGGTGATTCATGCCTTAGAAATGTTCAACATCCCCAATTTCATCAAAGGCGATCGCTCATTCAGGGGGACTGATGAGGACTTGGTAGAGATGGCTAACAATGCTCTAGGAGTAAAATGGCAAGTCAAAACCGTGCTAGATATTACCTTAAATGATAATGACAGCCCCATCGTCATCTTGCGCCGCTTTCTGAAGAAGATAGGGCTGAAACTTAAATATAAGGGTCGAGATGGCACAGGAGATCGCCAACGAATTTATCATGTGGTTGGTGCTGACGATGGACGTGAGCAAATCTTCCAGTACTGGCTGGCTAAAGAGAAAGAGAAAGCCGCAGCTTAACAATAATTCCAATTCTCCACCCAACTAAATAGCTGTGCGGCGTTGTAGTCCTTTGATTACAGCTAGTTTCGCCGTGCGTTGATTACGTCTAATCCGCGTTTTTAGAGAGCTAGTAAGCTTAACAATTTGAAAGTTGACGAAAATACAATCTCAAAATGCCAGTTTTTTGTCACGTCCACTAACGGTAATTAAATAGATAAACAAGTTTACTGGACAAGTAATAAAATCCAATCCTCATAAACACCTCAAACCCCCAATATTTCATATACAGTGTTGGGGCGGCTGGGGCTTAATGCCTCCCCTTGCATTGGTAATGTGCTTGATACTCTGTTTTACAGCAGGGAAGCACAGACAATACTGCTATGTAAGGTATTTATAATGTGCTTTTACCGTAAAAAGCATTGTTAGCACATTAATAATACTGCTATCTAGAGTTTAAATAATGTGTCAATAAGGTATTCCACATTAATAGTGCATAACAATTACTGCTAAATACGGCATAAGCAATGTGTAAATGCCGTGTTTAACATTAGTAGTGCATGAAAATTACTGCACTCTCATGTACAGCCCATGTGTAAAAGCAGTAGTAGTTTTAGAACCAACGATTTTTGTAGTATTTCCGGCTCAAAAAACTGGCCAAAAATTTTTGCGTACTGTGCGAGGGTTCAAATCAAAAAAACTTGATATTCCATTAACATGGTTCTGACATGAAACCACCATAGATTTACCAAGGATTTAACAGAGCTTGGTTGAGGGGATAATTTTCCTGACCATGAATTTCACATGGAATTGACTAGGATGTAACATGAAAATCCCCTGGTTTTACCATAGATTGCACATAAAACTGACATGGCATACCGAACAGTTTTATTACCTAAAATTAGCCATACTGAGAAAAGCTTTTTTCACTAACCCTGCCCTTGAGTGTTGGACTGCGGCGGGAAAAATTTTGGACGCTCGCCAGAACCTAACTGCCAACCTGTGACTTTCACCAAATATTTCTCTTCAGAGAGCCTCTCGGTTTCAGCCAGCCGCTTTAAAGTAGTAGCGGTCATGTCTAGACGGCGCATGATTTCGGTTTTACTCAACCCCTCCCTGGCTTCCTTAACAGAGTAGATAAACTGACCGCCCTCAATGCTGGTGTTCTCTGCCAGATGCTCCTCAACCCCACTCGCTAGGCTAATAGCTCCAGCTGCGATGAGGGCTTCCCTTAACTGCTGCATCTGCTGTTCTAGCATTGCCAACCTAGACGGGAGATTCTGTTGCTCTAGCGCTGCCACTCTAGGGCCAATGTCGGTATTTCCCAATGGGCGACCGTCTTTTTGCAGGAAGTGTTCGACAATCAGCGAGACAGCAGAGGAGACAGAGCGTTGGTAATTGTCACCCATCCACTTCTTGAGTTGCTCATGCACATCCTTGGGTAAATAGGCTGTGACTTGTACGCTCTTGCTATCAGCTTCATCCATACGTTGCCCCCACGGTTTTTTAATGTGTATGCAATGTGTATGTGCAGTGGAATGCTTTACTCAAGCATTGCCAATACTGCATTTCACTGTACTAATAATGTAGCAAGTGCTGTTAAATGCTGTAGTACAGCGGTGTGAACGCTTCTACACGAGACATCGCCAAAAAAGCAGGTATTTCTGAAGCTGTTATCTATCAACGTTTTGGTACAAAGGAAGACTTGTTTTTCGCAGCCATGAAGTGAAGAGAAGCCCAACTTGACTTGATTTTCGATATTCAACCAGGTTTGGCGGATGTAGTCAAAAACCTTGAGTATGTAAGTCGGAAAATTATTGAATACTTCCGCGAGGTAATGCCAATATTTTTTGACACTCATCAGCCACCCATCGTTCACCATGCAAACTTTTCTTGCACGGCATAGTGTACCTGCCGTACAACTTAGTCTTTAGCTGATGGATTATCTGATAGCTGAGTCCAAGTTAGGTCGAGTGAGCAAAGATAAAATTGCCGTTGCTATTAATGTTTTACTTTCACACTTACATAACATTGCATTGTACGAAAGTATTGGAGTACCTAAAGAAGCACAAATCCATGATGCTGTAGCTGATGCGCTCTTCGTTTTATGGTCGGGCTTGAGTCCGTAATGTAATGAAGAGAGAAAATCTATGAACTTCATTTGAAAAAGATTAATTGCCTCAATCCGGCGTGCTTGTAAAGTCCGCTTGTGATTTTTCTATCTACCCATATCCATTAAATTAAATTGACGATTATTGCTATTTATCATTTAATCTACTATTTTCAAGGAGTAGCGAAATTTAATTCTAAAAGCGGTGAAAATTCCGTGTTCAGCTATTGGTAAAAACCAATGCTCAATAGCGGCAAGTGCCGTAGCGTGATATTACCCAAAATCTCTCGTGTTGCTGCCCCAATCCGGTTACACTCGTCCTCGGCTCTCCCCCGAAATCTGGGCTAGAAGCAAGCCGTGTCTTTTGCCTGCGGCAAACCTCGCTCCGCTCGGACAACAGGCTTGCCAAAGGGGGAAGTATCCCCGCTTTGGAAACCCCCTCTCGCTGTGTTGCAGTTATGCGCCCAAAACTGTCAAAAAACCTGCTGCGTAACAAGACATTAGAAGCTCGTGTTAATGCAATCGAACACGAGATGATTAAGCAAAAAGCACAAGACGCTGGACTATCGATAGCTGAGTTTACAAGACGTAGTGTTTTATTAAAACCATTGCCAAGGCGACTGAGCAAAATAACCCTCTTCACATATAGAGAATTAGTCCGCATTGGCAACAACATTAATCAACTCACTAGAGCAACAAACGCCGCCCTAAAAATGGGAGTGCGACCACCAGCAAATCCATCCCAACTAGAAGAATTGCGAAATCTTCTACAGCAAATTGGTCGGGAATTATCTTCTATTGAAACTGAAGTCACTGATGATGATGACATTGACGATGAAGATAACGAAGAGTGGGAGTAAAAATGATTGGCAACCAAACCAAAGGTAAAAGCTTCCGTGGACTCTTGGAATATTTAGAGAATCGAGAAGATTCATCTTTAATCGGCGGTAATATGTTCGGGAGAAATGCTAGAGAACTGTCTAGAGAATTTCGACTATCTCGACAACTCAATCCAGAAGCTCTTAAAGTAGTTCACCATGTTTCACTTTCACTAAGCCCAGGCGAACAGCTAGACAATGATACTTGGTGCGAGATAGCAGAGAAATATATGGAAGCAATGGGTTACATATCTAACCAATATGCCATCTATCGCCACAGTGACCGCGACCATGATCATATACACATTTGCGCTAGTAGAATCAGTTTGGATGACGGCAAGATTACGAGTGATAGCTGGGAGTATGTACGTTCAGAAAAAATCATTCGCCAGCTAGAGCGAGAATATGGTTTACAGCCGACTATTAGTAGTAAAGAAAAACTTAACCGCGCCCCAAGCATAGGACAACAGCGCCGATTGGAAAGAGAGCAACTGGAGTACGAGCAGGGTGAGAGAAACACGCCGCCACAACAGCCAATTAAAACCCAACTAATTGAACTAATCGACCGCGCCACAATAGATAAACCGACCATGCCCCAACTGGTGGAACGATTGCAGCTAAAAGGTGTAGAAGTGCGCCACGGTGTAACACGCAATGGCAAAAGTAAAGGCATCTCTTATTCGTGGAATGAGCAGAAATTTAGCGGTACATCTTTGGGGCTGCCTATACCTTTCCTGGACTGCAAAAACATAAATCTATTGACTATCAGCCTCAACGCGATGACGAGCGGATTGAGTATCTGTTGAACAATCGTGTCGGGCGAGCAGTTGACAACCTTGAACTCATAAATGCGATCGCTGATTTTATTGAACAGTCAGCAGCCGAGTCAACCTTGGTGGAAACTTTACCACAATTAATAGAACAACTGTCCGTGTATGAGCAGCAGTTAGAACAAGGAAGAACCACATTAGATGACCTGCGACCGGCAATTGCTCAAAAGGAGCAACAGCTTTCATCTCAAACAACAGTGGATGCAATCGCTCAAAATAAAGCTCAACCTTTAACCACCGATAAACCAAAGCCAAAAGAAAATTCTTTAGCCGAGTTATATAAGTATTACAGTACCGAATTGCCAAACTTATTATTGACTGACCGAGACAAAGAAATTGCTAATAGAGCGTTATTAGATAATCGGCCAGTAAAAGAAGTTGAAGAAATTATATTAGCCAGTCCCGCCCGATGGACTACTGAGGAAGCTAAAGCATTAGTTTTAATCGCTAACAATCAACTGGCATCTAATAAAGAGCAGATACAAACTAAAGCAGGGGTAGCTGGGGGAGAGGTGCAGCACTTGGAGAAAGAATTATCCCTCAATTACTCTCTTTCCTCCCCTGCCTCCTCAGCTTCCCCTGCTCCCCAGCCCTGCCATTTACGCCACCATCAGAAGATGAGAAGCTATGGCCTGCATTAAAAAATTACCTGACTCAACAACGCGGCATCTCGTCAAATTTAGTCGAAACATTACATCGTAAAGGTTTGGGTTACATAGACCAGCAGCGAAAAGTTGTATTTATCAAGCGTGATCTCAATGGTGAAAAATCAGGCGCACTGGTTTGGGACACCCCAAAGCAAGATGATCGCTGTTCGCAGAACAGCGAAAACACCCAATCAAGACAGAGTTGGTTTCACATCAACTTGGGTAGAGAAACAGACGATAAAATCGAGAGAGTATTTTTGTGCGACTCACCCATTGATGCACTGACGTTAGCACATATGGATATGAATGCACACAAGGGGCTGCCACCAGTCAAAACAATGTACTTGGTAGTGGATGACCCGGATAACTTGCCATTAGAATTCCTCAAAAATATCAGCAGAATTGGGCTGGCATTTAGTAAAGATGACCAAGGTAAAGAAACAGCCAAAACTGTATTAAAATTGTTGCCCCAAAGTAAGCAACTTCCACCCAATAATCACAGTTGGAATGAGGATTTGCTAGAAATACTGCACATAGAGCAGGAGAAACGCAGACAGCAGCAGCGCGGTTTAAGTCGGTAATCTCATGTTGCGCCGACGAACTCGTTGCCGCTTCGCTCGACTCTTGCGGTAGCAGGGACGGGCAGAATGATTACTGGTTGGGCTAACTAGATCCACAAGCCCGCCCCCTGCTACTCCACTTTGTCGCAAGAGTCGCAACGATTTCTTGAATCTGGTATGCCAATACTCTCCAGCCAACAGCAATAACTCAAATCAAAAAAAAATCTGAATTTTTTTATCCGCTAATGTTTTCAGGGTTTACATTGCGGCTAATGACTGGCTGAACACTTTTGCACCATTTTGGTGTAATTATTGCACCAATCCCTTGTTTGAGTGTATACTATCGTGTAGCAGCAGATTTGCCTTATTTCCCTAATCCAAAACTAAAATCTAAAATCTAACACTGAAACTAACATTTAATCTCAACACTGAAACTAACATTTAATCTCAACACTGAAACTAACATTTAATCTCAACACTGAAACTAACATTTAATCTCAACACTGAAACTAACATTTAATCTCAACATAATGAACAAATTGATGCGGAATGTAGGGGAAGGCTCTGCTGCTACAGCCCAAAACCCATCCGCCACCAGAACCACTAGTGGGAAGCGGCTGTCTATCAGTTTGTCTGATGACGCTGCTAAACTTCTAGAATTCCTTGCCCAAACCCAAGGCATTACTCAGAATGAGGCCCTTCGTAAAGCAATTGCAACAGAGGCATATCTTCTAGAAGAAAGAATGCAGGGGACTAAAGTTTTGCTTCAGAAGCCTGATAAGGAGATTCGTGAAGTAGTCTTTAGATAAAGCAAGATGAGGTGGCTCCTATAAAATATTGGAGTTTTTAATGCCTCAAGAAATTAATGGCTTGGCTGAAGCCGCGCCTTCTGTTACCCATTGTGACAATCGGACTAGTTCAGTCGAAGCTCAGTTCGAGCCTGATATAGCCCTTCATGGAGAGTTGAACATTACTGACTATGTTCAGGATGCACCACTCACTCGAAAATCTGTTAAAGACGTTTCTGATTGGACAGAAAGGCATCGGGAAACGACAAGAACCAAACTAGTCATGTGGTTGGTGAAGTTGCTTGGTTGTTCTCTTCTGGGAACTTTTGTCATGATAGGAGTAGTTGCATTCAGTCCAAAAGCTGACAAGGAACTGATTAAAGATTTAATTCCTCAACTTGTTACAACTCAAGTTACTTTACTTGGGGTGGCCTTTGGTTTCTACTTTGGCAATAAAGAGGAGTAACCTTCTACAACAGATAATTTGATTAACTGTTGAATATTTGTGAAGATGAGGGCTAGGTATTTGATTTACCTAATCCTTGTCTAAGCGTAAACTAAACAGTTTAGTTTCTATCATTATGAGCAGATATAGTTGAAGCGAGGGGAGCGGAGTGTTATATAAGGCTTACATGATAAGCATTTCAGGATTTTATGATATCTTGAGCGAGCAATCATGTATGCAGCGATGTAGGCGATCACTTCAAGCGTGTTTGAAGTTCCGACTCCACACAAAGGCGGAACTTTCTTCTAGCATTGGGACTAAATAAGCTTCTGTTGACTGAGTATTCTGTTTTGAAATTGGTCAAAGTGCCAACTCGAATTGTAAATTCGGTACTTTTTTAAGTGTTCGTACTAGTACAATTTTCCTCGTTTTTAAACTATACGGTTTAGTTTGCCCCTGGTCGCAGCTACCTTCACACTACCCCTAGTAGTTCACCAACCCAAAATTGCTATGTGGAGGTGGGCAGGGGAGCAGGGGGAGCAAGGGAGCAGAGGAGAAACTTGTAGTAAGTCTTTCCCCTCTGCCCCTCTGCCCCTCCGCTCCTCTGCTGACCACAACGCAAAGTTGGCTTGGCAGACTACTAGTTAGACACAAGAATACACCACTGCTAGTTCTATACCTAGCAATCCCAAAATCAGATCTTCTCTAACCAGTCCCTGAAAATTTTGCAAATGCCAAAGCGTAAAACCCAAGAAGAATTTATCCAACAAGCTCAAGCCAAGCACAATGGCTTTTATGAGTACACTAAAGCAAGCTATGTAGGCTCAAGCACCAAGGTAATTGTAATTTGCCCTACACATGGCGAATTTAACATCACTCCTAGCCATCATCTTCTAGGTGTAGGCTGCCGCAAATGTTATGGCGATCGCCAGCGTAACAGTCAAGACGATATCATCGCCAAATTCCACCAAGTTCATGGAAATTATTACGGCTATGACAAGGTTGTTTATCGAAGAATAAATATTAAGGTTACAATTACCTGTCCTGTTCATGGCGATTTTGAGCAAGAGCCGGTTGCACACATTAATGGCTCAGGTTGCGTTAAATGCGCCAATGAAAAGCAATCTTTAACAACAGAGGAATTCATCAATAAAGCCCGCGCCAAGCACGGTGAGAAATACGATTACAGTCAAGTAAATTACGTTAACACAGACACCAAGATAACTATCATCTGCTATCAACATGGTGATTTTGAACAACGCCCCTACAATCACTTAAAGGGAACCGAATGTCCTGAGTGTGCTAAAGAATATATAACTGAAGCTAAGTTTGGCTTTGAGTATAAAGGGGTTTCGTATCGTAGTATCAAACACGCTTGCCAAGAATTAGGCAAAGATTATTGGGTAGTAGTTAAACGCTTAGACGCTGGTTGGAGTTTAGAACAGGCGTTTGATGATGCACCAAACGACCCCCGACACCCCTTTGAAGTGAATGGTGTTATTTATAACGGATTAGAAGATGCTGTTCGACAATTGAATGCACCTGTTAGTGCCACAACTGTCAAAAGGCGTTTAGAGCAAGGCATGAAACCAGAGGATGCGCTGTTTACTCCTCCTAAACTGGGTTATGACAATGGTGCTGTTTACCTAGCAACTAATCTCATAAACGGTAAACAGTATGTAGGACTGACCACAACATCATTAGAAGAGCGCTGGGAGAGACATTTAGATCAGGTTTCTCGAAAAAACGCCTCACTAATTCACAAAGCGATCGCCAAATTTGGGGAAGAGAATTTCACAATTGAAATTATTGATTCTGCTAACAGTCCTGAAGACTTGAGAGCGAAAGAGCGCAAATGGATTAAGGAGCTAAACACCTTAACCCCTAATGGTTACAACGTCACTAAAGGCGGAGAGATTGGCGGTTTTCCGGGTAAACCTACCAGGCTCCCTGGAGACCCTACTGTTTACCCATCTGTCCAAGCAGCAGCAGAGGCATTAGCAAAGCGGGAAGGCATTAAGTTAGAAGCTGCCGAGAAGCGAATTTACACAGGTCGAATTGATGTCAAAAAACCACACGGAATGTCAAAAACAAGAATATACAAACATTGGGATCGGTTGATTTACCAAACAGCCAATCCAAATTCTAAGCATTACAAAGGCTTTAATGTGTGCGAACGGTGGAAAGATTTTACGAGCTTTTACGAAGACATGGGAGCAACTTATAAAGAAGGTTTGCGCCTCAAGCTAATTGATCCTAGCTCCCCTTACTCTACCGAGAACTGCTTGTGGGGGAATAGGTCAGCAAGCACAGCAAACAAGCGATCACCATTTGCATCTGTGAGTACGAAGCACTGTGTCATTGCCCTACCACCCTTTGAGCCAAAGACGGGGTTGTTTACATTTCCCCCAGCATTTATCTGTATTGTATACTCGGGTGTTGACGACGTAAACAGGAGGAAGAGTATCAAATTCATCCTTACTCAAACCTATTGGGCAGATTTTAGATTTACGCCAAGTAACTAATTTGTCACAATCGCCAACAATCTTACCTTTTCGCATGTTTGCCTTTGTAGCTGGTGCGTTGATGATGAGGTGGTCGGAGATTGGGATGATGTACAGGAAACATTTGGCTTCTCAAGTATTACAAATCAGCCACCTAAATCCATAACTCCAACTGTCGAACACAAACCAGCACAAGAGACTGTTACTAACGACAAGAGCGTTAAGGATCATGAGAGGTTGAAGAAAGCCCAGCAGAAGAGAGAAGCTCGCTCTCTGCGAAATTCAAAATTTTCTGGCTCCTAAACAGATGCTGATAATCCTAACGTGCCGCCCGGACTTGTTGCTGCTTCAAAAGAAGAAAGGAGGTGGGCAATAAACTGATATATTCCACCAAGTCTTTGATATAGTCTCCTCTTCGAGATTACCTGACAATTCACCCCAAGTCACTCATCCCCTAGTAATGCTTCCAGCTTGTTTATCAGGTTTACTAGCTGCTTTTGTTTTCTTGGTTCTTTCCATAGTTGGCGCTTTTTAATGCGCTGGGTAATATCCTTGAGCCGTTCTGGTATTTGGTTAGGTGTTTTAGATGAGGCGGATGGTTCAGATGAAATGTTGGCGATGATTTGTTCTTTGATTTGGTTTAAAGACCAATCGTTAGCTATCGTCTCTGACAAGAGTTGTTTTCGCAGTTCCTCATCTTTTACTCGTGCCAGTGCTTGGGCTTTGGTGTATTCCAACTTGCCCTCTCGCAGTGCTATTAAAATTTCTTCGGGCAGATTGAGCAATGGTAAACGCTTGGTAGTGAACGATAGCCAATTCATTAGTCCCAGGCTCTCAAATACCTGTTGTACCGTCTTTGATTGCTCATCCTCTTCTTTAGGAGAAACGTTTCTCCTAGATTCTGTCTCAGAATCTAAATTGTCAGAAATATTATCCCCTGGTTCAGTTTCATCTGAGTTAGGAGAAACGTTTCTCCTAGATTCATTTAATGAGTCTGTTGGCTGTTGTTCTCCTTTGCTGTGAGCGTTCTTCATTCGGTACAGCAAAGATTTGACGGCTTCTACATCGCAATGCAGCCGAATTGCCAACAGGTGCAAAATACCTTCAGTTTCTTCAACAGGGTTAAGGTCTTCTCGTTGTAGGTTTTCAATCAAAGCCAACTGAAATGCTTGGTCATCTGATAGCTCACGCACAACCACAGGCACAACTTCAACTTTTATTTCTTGTGCTGCCCTATAGCGTCGTTCTCCTGCTACTAATTCGTATTTTCCCTCCGCCCCTGGACGAACTAACAGAGGTTGGAGAATGCCATGCTGTTTGACTGACTCAACTAATTCTTTTAATGCTTGTGGGTCAAAGTATCGCCTGGGTTGGTGCTGAGGCAGAACTATATCTTCAAGTTTGATAGTAGTTTCAGTAGCGGTTAGCTTTTCTCCATCTGCTGAGGATAACCAAGGAGCAGGCGGTGGAGTTGTAATTTGACCCCCAAAGGGTTTCTCAGTTTGTTTACGTCGGATCACAAAGCCTCCAAAGAATTAGCGATTTCTTCAAGGATAGTCACTACAGAATGTTTCGGGTCAAATACTGCTAGGGGCGCACGTTCTTCTGTCGCATCAACAAAAGCGGTAGCTCTGGGGATGGCTGGGAAAATCCGACCCCAAGCTGAAAGTTGTTCACCTATTGCTGCCAATGCTCGTTTATCGGCTGAGTTTTGGTGAGCATACCGAGTGGGAACAAACCCTGCTATTTGGATTTTGCGATTAGCTTTATTTTTAACGTGGGTAATAGTTTGTAAAAGTTCGTCTGTTCCCTCAAAGGCTTTGAGATGAGTTTCCACGGGTACGAGAACGTGTGTGGCCGCGACTAAGGAGATATAAGAAAGCAATCCTAAACTGGGGGGACAGTCTATCAGGATGAAATCGTATTCATCTAAAACGAATTCAACGGCTTCCTTGAGACGGAAGTCACGCATGGCAGCACTGACTAACTGCATTTCGGCTCCACTCAGAACTCGGTTAGCTGGAACCAAGTCCATACCGTGAATATCTTCATGAATTGGTAAGGGTTGCTCGTCGATAATGGCATCAGCAACGGTTTTTTTGTAACTGAGATGGCACTAACCCCATGAATTTGGTCAAGG
This sequence comes from Tolypothrix sp. PCC 7601, assembly GCF_025677855.1. Taxonomy (NCBI): domain Bacteria; kingdom Bacillati; phylum Cyanobacteriota; class Cyanophyceae; order Nostocales; family Tolypothrichaceae; genus Tolypothrix; species Tolypothrix sp. PCC 7601. Next base: position 27,459 of record NZ_CP064883.1, on the reverse strand, counting down.
ATGCTTGGGGGTCTATGTCGATGAGGAGAACACGGTGTTCTCGCTTCGCTAGGTGGTATCCCAGGTTTTGGGTCAATGTCGATTTGGCGACACCACCCGCCTGATTAAACAGGGCAATAATGCGGCATTGCTGGTTAGAAGTTGACACTGGCTCTTGTTCCTAGAAAATACGTTGAGGTAGGGTCAACCGACTCGGTTTTAGTTTCCAGTTTACGTGTATCAGGTGAAAAAAGTTTATTTTTTACATAGAATTTGCAGTAGAGTTTATATAACTTCACCGTATGTAGATTTCACGGTGTCACTATTATTGCCAAAACAACGAAGCAGGGAAAATCGTAGAAGCAGTAATATGAAAATTCCGCCTGATGCTATTATTGCTAACGAAAAAATCACCCGCTACTTATTAGTACCAAGAGAACAAGACGATAAATCAAAGTTTCTCGCAATGGCTGGATTTACACAAGACAATCCAGAACTCTTAAAAGCAGCAATTCGTCAACTGGCAGATACAACACCAGCAATAAAAGACAGAGATAATGAATATGGGGTGTTCTATCGCGTCACTGGTGAATTAATCGGCTTAAATCAGCGAAACTTAGCAGTAATTACAGTTTGGCTACAAAGGGCTGTTGACGGCAAGTTTCAGTTTATCACCCTCAAACCTAACAAGGAGTCGGCAAATGAGCTTTGAACTGTACCAGCGTGTCGCTTTAAATCGTGACTTAGACGAGTATCAATTAAAAAAAGGTGATGTCGCAACTTTGATTGATTTTGTCCCTCATCCCAGTAATGGCGCAGACGGATGTGTTCTAGAAGTATTCAATGCAACTGGTGAATCAATAGCTGTTGTCATCGTTCCCATAACTGATATTAAACCACTGAAAAATCATGAAATTTTAAGCGTTCGCTCTTTGGTGGAAATTTAAGTTGCCTAGTGGCACAGTTGTTAAAAAATATCTTTCAACTCGCACACATAAATGTGGTTGTGAGTTGCTCCCAATATGTCAATGCAGCAATAAAGATTTTGAATCGCGGCATCGCTACCGGAGGGCATCCGGGAACTAACACGCTTAGAACTAGCAACCACTACTCTGCCTGTGGAAACCCTGTCCTGTGCAAGTGGCTAGGGCGAATTTAGAATCCGTTAGCCTAAAAAGGTGGAAACCATGATGATCAAAAACGAGCAACAATATCAAAATTCCTTAGATTGGTTGCAACGCTTTGAACAGTCTATCGCCCAATTGGATAACAATGAACAATTGAAGGCAGAACTAGAACGATGGAAGCTGCACCGAGACTCATATCAGAGCCAAGTTGACGAGTTAAAGTTAGAAATTTCGGAATACGAAAGACTTATTAATTGCGACATCAGCAAGCCTTTAAAAATTAAAGTTGATTCTTTAAACAAGCTGCCAAATGCTTTAATTAAAGCTCGGATAGCAGCCCAAATTAGTCAGCAAGAACTTGCTGATATATTAGGAATTGATGAACAAAGAGTGAAAGAATATGAGGATACAGATTATCAATGTGCTAGTTTTGTAGAAATTCTCGAAGTCAGCACTGCTTTGGGTGTTGAATTTGAAACTGCAACTGTGCAAGTAGATTTTTCAGAAATAGAAGCAGTTAAAGAAAGCGTTGACAAATGGCAAAAAGAAAAAATGAATATTAAAACTAAAGCTTCATAACTAGGGTTGACAACATGAAAACTCAAAGATAAATGGTGTAATGTTGCCGTTTTTGCTATCCACATCGCCCACTAGTCTGAAAGCTCACGGGAAGCCTCCCCAAAAATTATATTGTAAATTTTTGTAACCTTTACTAGACGATTTGGATAAAAGCCACAATTAGCATCCGATAGTTTTTAGAGGAATAATATTCTCAGAAATAAATATATGAACGAGCAACAGCTTCAAGAGCTAGCTCTACAAGCCCAACAACACCCACTAGGTACAACTGCTAGACGGATAACTTTATCAAAACTAATCGATGGTATATACTGCTCAGGCAAACTTTGCCACCCATATAACGGTCAATTTCAAGGAGTTTACGAACAAATTTATCAGGAGGCAGTACAAGACCTATTTTTGTATATCTGTAAAAATATTGACAAGTACGACCCGGAACGGGCTTTATTTATGACTTGGGTCAATATGTTATTGAGTCAACGTTTTTTTAAAGAGGCTATTCCCAAAATAATTGGCAAAGTCCATGAAATTAATGTCGAAAGTTCTGTCTTAGAAAACTTGGAATATTTGGTATTTAACGATAGCGAGAACGAGGATAATTATATCTTTGCTTTTAAAAAAATCAGACGATATATAGAAATAGACCCAAAAGGGATTTTTAAACAAGCACATATCAAAAAATATCCGCAAGTAAATTTCCAGGAAATTGCTGTCAAAAGATGGTCAGGTATATCTTGGAAAGACATTTCCGAAGAATTGAATATTCCAGTGGCAACATTAAGTAATTTTTATCAGCGAACTTTAGAGGAATTTCGCGACGAATTTAGAGATTTAGGTGGTGGTGAAGACTTAACTTAGAGGAAACAAATGATGAGTGACATGGCAACTATTTCTACATTTACTGGTCTGATATCAACCGTCGCTCGCAGGCTAGCAGAAAAATGGTCAAGAGAGCAAGCCACACCCGAAAAAAGCCAGCAGGTTTTGCTTAATACCTTGTCTGTATCTTTCGTGAATTTCTATCTAGAATGTATGGAGTTTGAAACTGACCTAGAAGCGAGTGACAGTTGGAATCCAGTAAAACAAACTCTGATGGATGTAGCTGATTTATTGATTACAAATTTGGGCAAATTGGAATGCCGTCCGGTGTTAGAAAATGCACAGTTTGTTTATGTACCACCGAAAGTCCAATCAAACCGGATTGGCTATGTTGTTGTGGAAATAAGTGAATCTTTCCAATCAGCCAAGTTGTTAGGATTTGTCAAGGAGGTATCAATTGATAACTTTCCTATTAACCAACTACAACCTCTAGAAAATTTACTGAATTATTTAGAATTTCTAGAATTACAGACAACTAAATTTAAGAGTCAAAATTTGGATTCATCTAGTCAAAATGTTGCCGAATTAAAAGATGGTTTGAGAATATTTTTTGAGTCTAGTTGGTCAACAATTGAATCTATATTCTTAACTGAACTAGGTTGGCAATTTAGAAGTGCAGAAGATGGGCTAAAAAACTCTGTTGAACGGGCTAAATTGATTGATTTTGGGATAAAAGCTAACAGGGAATCAGTAGGGATAGTTGTTAAAGTCAGTCATGACGAAAACAACTTGGATGAGATGAAAATTATTGTGGAGTTACATCCAACAAATGGTCAAGAGTACTTGCCATCCTCTCTTCATGTGATGATTTTAGATGAAGAGGGAACTGCTGTTATGGAAGCTAAAGCCAAAAACGATAACAAAAAAATTTCATTGGAGTTTAACGCCGATGTGGGAGATAATTTCAGCGTCAAGATAGTTTTAGGAGATGTCAGCGTGATAGAGAACTTTTTAATCTGAAATTAAGGGACTTGCAGAGAAATCAGATACCAGATAATCAGCCCATTTAAAGTTATATAAATAGGCTTTCAGTATAACCAACTAACCCAGTTTTTGAGTCAATTTACCTCATAAGTACCTACACATAAATATTTAGCCATTTTTCAACGTGATTGAAATCGCTGTATTCCTTCCTGTTCCCTTTCTTAAGTAGATAATTTATTTTGCATGACTACTTATAAACGTAAGTAAGTCGGCACGATAAAAACCATGTATGTTTAGTTTTGTGAAAACTGTAGAATGACCAATTTATAAGCTATTCGATGATTTTACATTTCGTCACATAGCTTGATTTTTTAACGCCGACTTACTTATACACCCCTGAAAAGATAATTGCAGCCTTTATTCCTTTGCATAAGTAACAAACAACTATAGATATATACTCATGATGATTTGTGCATCACACAATTGTGGTATTACCGATGACAAAGTTGATTGTTCTAAAGCTAGATGGCAATTTACAGCAGGGTGTACGGGTAACGCTTTCAATTGCCACTGAAGGTGTTAGTCCCCATAAAGAAATCACTGGTAATCTACCCCCAATTGCTCCTTTACAAACAACAATTGACGAGTGGCGATCGCACTATCGTAGTTTAGGGAGTTCTCCTCGCGGTATCAAAGCTATAAAAGTTACTTACGATGGTTCTATTGCCCAGAAGCACGAAGATTGTAAAAATTCCGCAACTGAGTTACAAAAGCAACTAAACAACTGGCTGCTTTCGAGTCTTTTCGCCCTATCCGGGAGAGTTGGTTAAAGGAATTACAAGAAAAAAGAATTGGTGCGGGTGCTAATTCGCACATCCAGTCAGCAGTTGCGACAAATACCTTGGCATCTTTGGGATTTAGTGGAAGAATATCCCAATGCCGAACTAGCTTTGAGTGCAACCGATTATCAAAAACCTATCATAGCGAAAACCCCTACCAAAAGAGATCAAGTCAAAATTCTGGCGATTTTGGGCAACAGTACTGGTATTGATATCGAAACAGACCGAAAGTTGCTCAACAGTTTACCTGATGCCGATGTCACTTTTCTAGTACAGCCCCAACGTCACGAAATCAACGATTCCTTATGGGAAAGACCTTGGGATATCCTGTTTTTTGCAGGTCATAGTCAAACTGTGGGAGATAGTGGTCGAATATACATTAATGAGAATAAGGAAAGCTTAACTACTGATGACCTCAAATATGGCTTGAAAAAAGCGAAGAGCAACGGGTTAGCTGTGGCGATATTTAATTCCTGTGATGGGTTGGGATTAGGGTCCCAGTTAGAAGCGCTACAGATTCCCCAAATTATTGTGATGCGAGAACAAGTGCCAGATGAAGTGGCACAGGTATTTTTAAAGCAATTTTTGGTGGCTTATGCGAATGATGGCAAACCCTTATATCAAGCAGTAAAAGAAGCAAGATTAAAACTGCATGGACTGGAGGATAAATATCCCTGTGCCTCTTTGTTACCAGTAATTTGTCAAAATGCAGATACAGTCCCACCAAGTTGGTTAGATTTAGGTCGCCGTCCCACCGAAATTAGTCCCTATCGTGGTTTGTTTGCGTTTCGGGAGGAAGATGCACAATTCTTTTTTGGACGGGAATCTTTCACCCAGATGTTGATAGATGCGGTGCAAAATCAACCCTTGGTTGCGGTGATTGGTTCTAGTGGTAGTGGTAAATCTAGTGTGGTGTTTGCTGGTTTGGTGAAGTGTCTGCGAGATGCTGGTAACTGTCATATTGTTGACTTTCGTCCCGGTTCCAGACCTTTGTTTAATCTGGCAACTGCCCTTGTTGACCAAAAAAGAAACCAATTTTAATCGAGATTATCATCAAAAAAGGGTCTCAAATATTGCCACCTGTACTTAGCCGCACAGAACGCTTGCGGGAGATTAGAAATCTTGCCAGCGACCTGGGGCAGTGTGAAAATGGGTTGCGGGATGTGGTGGATGATATCCTCTCTGTTGACCCCAACCAGCGTTTATTGCTAGTTGCCGACCAATTTGAAGAACTTTATACCCTTTGCAGAGATGCACAAGAGCGCAAAGCTTTTTTAGATAGATTATTAGAAGCAATCTCTTCCTGTCGTAATTTTACTTTTGTCATCACTCTCAGGGCAGACTTTTTAGGACAAGCATTGTCTTATCGTCCCTTTGCTGATGCCTTGCAGTATGCAGACTTAAAACTGGGTCCAATGACGGATGAGGAGATGCAAGCAGCAGTAGAAAAACCTGCGGCGTTGCTGGGGGTGACAATTGAGGAGGGGCTTGTTGAACGCATTCTTTCTACGGTGAGTACAGAACCAGGGGATTTACCTTTATTGGAGTTTGCCTTGACTCAACTGTGGGCAAAACAACTTGATGCCCAGTTGACCCATGCTGCTTATGATGAAATTGGCGGAGTAGAAGCAGCATTGGCTCGTTATGCGGATGAAGCATATAACAAGTTGAATTTTGAGGAAAAAGAAAGGGCGCAGCGAATTTTTATTCAACTGGTACATCCAGGGGAAGGGACGGAAGATACCCGCCGTGTAGCTACCCGTGCTGAGGTGGGTGAGGAAAATTGGGATTTGGTAACTCGCTTGGCTAATGCTCGTTTGGTGGTGACGGGACGGGATGAGAAAACAGGTTTAGATACGGTAGAGGTTGTCCACGAAGCTTTAATCCGCAGTTGGGGACAATTAAATCTGTGGATGCAGCAAGATAGGGACTTTCGCCACTGGCAAGAACAGTTGCGCGTAGCAATGCGTACTTGGGAGAGCAGTGGAAATGATGAAGGGGCGCTTTTACGAGGTAAGCCACTGGCAGATGCGGAATATTGGGAAAGACAACGTTTTTTAGAATTGAGTCCAGTAGAGAGGAGTTTTATTGCGTTGAGTGTGGAACTGAGGGAGCGAGAGAGCAAAACGCAAAAGCGCAGACAACAATTTACTATCTTAGGACTCTCTGGCGGCTTGGTTGTAGCCTTGAGTTTGACTGCGGTGGCTTGGTGGCAATCACAAAACTCGACAAAGAACGAAATTATATCACTCACGAACTCCTCAGAAGCACTTCTGGCTTTAGGACAAGAATTTGATGCTTTGAAAACTATTCTCAAGGCAGCGAAAAAAGTCACACAAATTCAGGGGGAAAATATAGAGCTAAAAATTCCCATTACAGTTGTATTGGGGCAAGCCATAAATGAAGTCAAACAGTTTAATCGCTTGGAAGGGCATCATAGTTATATAAGAAGTGTTATATTTAGCCCCGACGGTGAAACTATTGCCACTGGAAGTGACGATCAGACAGTTAAATTGTGGAACCGGAAAGGTCAGTTGCTCAAAAGTTTCGACGCACATGCGAGGCTGATTAATAGCATTAGTTTCAGCCCTGACGGTCAAATTGTTACTAATAGTAATGACGATACAGCCAAACTATGGAGTCGCGAAGGCAAATTGATCGCAACTCTTGTAGGACATAAAGATAATGTCAATAGCGCTACATTTAGCCCCGATGGTAAAATCCTGGCTACAGCTAGTAGTGACAAGACAGTTAAACTATGGAACAGGAAAGGTAAGCTTCTCAAAACCTTCACTGGACATAGCGAGCCAGTTAATAGTGTCAGCTTCAGCCCCGATGGTAAAATCCTGGCTACAGCTAGTAATGACAAGACAGTTAAACTATGGAACAGGGAAGGTAAGCTGCTCAAAACCTTCACTGGACATAATGAGCAGGTTAATAGTGTCAGCTTCAGCCCCGATGGTAAAATCCTGGCTACAGCTAGTAATGATAAGACAGTTAAACTATGGAACAGGGAAGGTCAACTGCTCAAAACCTTCACTGGACATAATGAGCTTGTTAACAGTGTCAGCTTCAGCCCCGATGGTAAAAACCTTGCTACAGCTAGTAATGACAAGACAGTTAAACTATGGAACAGGGAAGGTCAACTGCTCAAAACCTTCACTGGACATAGCGATGTAGTCCATAGGGCTACATTTAGTCCTGACGGCAAAACCCTTGCTAGTGCCAGTAATGACAACACTGTAATCCTGTGGAAATTGGATAACAAGCTGTTTACCACCCTCACCCAAAATAACGAGCAGTTTAATAGGGTTGCATTTAGCCCTGATGGTAAAATCTTGGCGACAACTGGTAATGATCAGACAGCTAAACTGTGGAGCCGGGAGGGCAAACTTTTAAAAATCTTAACTGGACATAGCGATCGCGTCAATAGCGTTACATTTAGCCCTGATGGTAAAATCCTGGCGACAACTGGTAATGATCAGACAGCTAAACTGTGGAGCCAGGAGGGCAAACTTTTAAAAAATCTTAACTGGACATAGCGATCGCGTCAATAGCGTTACATTTAGCCCTGATGGTAAAATCCTGGCGACAGCTAGTGATGATAAGACAGTTAAATTGTGGAACCTGCAGGGTCAACTCGTAAAAACCCTCACTGGGCATAAAAATAGTGTCAATAGTGTTACATTCAGCCGCGACGACGGTCAAACTTTCGCCACTGCCAGTGATGATAATATAGTTAAATTGTGGAATCGGGAAGGTCAGTTGCTACAAACCTTCACCGCCAAACATAACAATAGTGTCAATAGCGCTACATTCAGTCCCGATGGTCAAATCCTCGCCACTACTAGTAATGATACTACAGTTAAACTATGGAACCGGGAAGGTCAGTTGCTACAAACCCTTACCGGACATAGCAGTTTGGTCAACAGCGCTACATTTAGCTTCGACAGTCAAACCCTCGCTACAACTAGTGATGACAAAACGGTCAAACTATGGAACCGGGAGGGCAAACTTCTCAAAACCCTGATTGGACATAGCAATCATACCCGAAGTGTCAGTTTTAGCCCCGATGGTAAAATCTTGGCTACAGCTAGTGAAGATAAGACGGTCAAACTATGGAACCGGGAAGGTCAGTTGCTACAAACCCTTACCGGACATAGCGATGTAGTCAATGGTGCTACATTTAGTCCCGATGGTAAAACCCTCGCCACAGCAGGTAATGACAAAACGGTAATTTTATGGAATTTCGATTTTGATGATTTACAAATGCGTGGGTGTACCTGGCTTGCGGATTATCTCATCACCCACCCTGACGCACTCAATGAATTAGAACAATGTGAAACTCCCGCTATCAAAGCGTCTTCGGCACCTGTAATGGTAACTCAGGGAGAACAACTAATTATAAAAGGTGATATTGAAGATGGAATTACTAAGTTTCGCACTGCGCTGAATTGGAATCCTAAGTTGAAATTTAATCTCACAGCCAAGGTAAAGGCTTTAACCTTAGTTAAAGAAGGAGAAGATGCAGGACGACAGTGTAATTTAGAAGTTGCGAGTGCTAAGTTTCAATCCGCGTTAGAACTAGATTCAAATCTGGGCTTTGAGCCACAGACAAAAGCTCGTCAGTTTGTATCTTTAAGTTTAATTAGAAAAGGGGAAAAATGTGCCGAAACTGGTAAAGTTTTGGCAGCGATCGCAGCTTACGCACAAGCCCAAAAATTCGATCCCTCATTAGAAATTTCTCCAAGTTCTTGGAGTTTCCTCTGTTGGTTTGGTAGTAAATATAAACATGCTGCTGATGTAATATATGCCTGTGAAAAAGCAGTAGCTCTTGTTCCCAATGATGGAGAAATTTTAGATAGTCGCGGTATTGCTAGAGCGTTAACAGGCAATACCAAAGGAGCGATAGAGGATTTTCAAGCTTTCATCGCTTGGACTTCTAATCCGAAAGATAAATCAAAACGGCAACATTGGGTTAATACCCTACGTACTGGTAGAAATCCATTCACTGATAAAGAAATTCAAAGTTTATGAAAAAGTAACTGAGAACTAAAGCTTTGTACGGCAAGCTCTTAGCTAACTTGCTTTTTCAAAAATAAAATAAGAATCCTATAGTAGTGAAATGATAAACAATCAAAACCAAACAATAGCTGAAACTGAAAGACTTTCCTCAACGCTTACATCTAGTAGTTTGAGGTATAACGAAAGTAGTTATTTATGCACGCATAATTCTTTCGCCAATTCTCAAGATGCTGGTTGGCTTTTCCCAAACCAATCTAGGTCGATTGCTAATCAGCTTAGAGAAGGTGTTAGAGCATTAATGCTTGATACGTATTACAAAGAACCTGGTTCTGGAGATATTTTTAATGTGATTCCAGAGAATGGAGTATACTTATTGCATGGAGTTAACGAGCATGGTTGGATACCCAGATTTACTTATGCTCTACCTTTACAAAGACTGTATCAAGCATTAAATGATGTAGTAAATTTTCTCAAAGAAAATCCTACGGAAATAGTAACAGTTTTCTTGGAAGATTACACCAATACAAACGAACTTAAAGATGAACTTGAAAAAGTTAAAGACATTAAAGAGTTAATATACGACCCAGATAACGATGAAAAGTGGCAAGTAAAAGAAAAGAAAGTATGGCCTTTATTGTCAGATATGATTCAGCGCAATAAACGCTTAGTAATTTTCAGTAGTAAAGACCACAAGAACGAAGTAGAAAAAATTGGGGTAGCCTACAATTATTATTACACCAAAGAAAATTACTGGAGTATTGGTAACTTAGGTAACGATTGGGATTGTCCATCTCGATGGGACAACGGTGAGTATATAGATGCCGATTACCCGAAATTGTTCGTCTTTAATCATTACAGGAACTTTCCGATTGTTATCATTGCCGCCATTGATAACACTTATGAAAAAATCATGGACAGAATAAACAACCGATGCTACAAGACAGCAAAGCAACTCCCTAATTTTGTCTCTGTTGACTTTTATGAAGTCCCGTTAGAAACAGAAGACAAAGCGCACAAGGTTGTCGCTGAGTTAAATAGAAGGTGGCATGTTTCACGTAGTGAAGCATAACATAATTTTTTATGCATTGAGATGCTCCACAAAAGTACCTTTAAGGGTACTTTTTTTATGCGATTCTGTCGTGATAAAAGTACCCATCAGGGTAATAGTATTTCATTTTAATATGTGCTGAAGATAAGACCCCAACAGACTTTTACTTCTTTATAAAGTTTTGTTACAACTCTGCTGTATTTCAGATAAAGAGGTTTTTTCTTAACCGAGTAATGTGTAGAGCAACCTCAAATTTCTCTCATATCAAACTTGTAATGTCAGGAAATTCAGCATGAATACACACACATTAAATTTACTTTTACCGATACGAAAAAAGCTGGATACTATCGAAATTCATAATTCCAAATTAGCGCGATTCTTGTGCAAAGTAATTCCAGCTTCTTGTCCATTTGCAAGTGACATCAAACTGTTTGGGAACTTAATTATTCATATACCACCTCTGTGTAAGCTCAATCCTCTGTATGAGCAGTTAATTGGTTTACGCTTTCGTGCTATTTGCTACCTTAATCAGCTAGACTAGAACACTTAAAGATAAGCTGAATCGGTTACATAGTATCAGTAATTAAACATACTAAAACAAAAAAAGTAGCAAAGTTGAATTAGGCGTAGCCAGCCAATTAAGAAAAATGACTGCAAATATCTACACCGTATCCAAGGAATCCAAAAAAATAAATATTAGGAGAAAAGATGACTAATATTTTAGTAAATCATGAAAATCCTGAAACCAAAAACCTCTTAATGAAATGCTTAGAAACAGCAGGATTTGAGGTGATTGTCACAGAAAAAGGCTTTGTTAGTGTTCAGTTACCACAGGAGAAATTCTCTACTACCACCGAAGCTAAAAAAATCAAATACTCAGAAGTCCATATTTCCATCGACTCCCCGACTGCGTGAGGTCTTTGAATTTATTGAATTTAATTATCATCAAAATATTAGCCTAAAAGAAGTAGCTCTAGCTGTTGGTTATTCCTCAGCTTACTTAACCGATTTAGTGCGAAAACTTACCGGGAAAACAGTAAATAACTGGATTATCGAGCGCCGGATAGCCGAAGCAAGCACCTTGCTTTTAGAAACTAATTACTCCGTTGAAGAAATTGCTTTAAAAGTAGGTTATCAAAATATCAATCATTTTTATTGTCAGTTTCGCAATTACTATAAAAATACTCCGCGTGCTTGGAGAGAGACACAGCGTTCTCATACATTGTTATAACGGCACAAAAAATATTACCTACCTATTAACTGCTAATTAATCAACTAATATATTATCTCAATGCAATACTAGATTATGTTATTTACTAATCTAGTATTTTTTTATTTAAATATTTATGGAAGTCATCAACTCTCAAAATTAGGGTGCGCTTAGAAAATATTAAATATTTGATATACTTTTTGAGGAGAATCTAAAAATACTGAATGCTTAATTATAATCTTATCGAAAAATAGTTAATTATCAATCAAATTTGCTCAAGATAATATATGTGTATGGAAAGCAAAGGAGAGCTAACAAACAAGCTTAAAAGCTCTTAAAAATCTGGAAATTAAAATATTACTTCTATGATTTTTAACTAAAAACTTTCCTTCAACAAAACCTTCTAAACAACACAAATCAAATTCTGAAAGGATAAACTCATGGCAACTTATACAGCAAAAACAAATGGTGCAGCTGAAACACTTGAATCATTTTCTGAAGCCGATATCGAGACTTTGGAATACGAATCGGCGGAAGCAGGGATTGAATCTCAGTTAGAGGAAAACTTAGAAAGTGTATCTTTTGAGAGTGTAGCTGAAGATGTAGAAGCTTACATGGAAGGAGACTTAGAACGTCGTCCTCCAAGCCGTTCTGTGATTAAACGGTTGACGAAAATTTTTACCGCTTTAGTCAAAAATACCGTCAAAAAAATCACCAGCAACCCTAAAACTCGTGCCAAACTGCAAGCAGCTTGTCGCAAAGGTCCTGATGCTGTTACCACACTGTTGACTCCAATCATTACTAAGACACTGCCAACCTATTTCAGATGGATGTCTGCTATCTTCGTTCCTCCAATTGTGGCTCGCCTTTTCCCTGCTATTTGCAAAAGATGCTGGGTTGAAATCAGATGAAGTATCTGCTGCAACTGAGGGTATATTTGGTGATATTTTTCGGTGGTTCTTTTAGTCTGCGTGACTAAGTGATGTTAATCAGTCTTACTAATCACAATTTTAGTTAGGACAACTACGTTCACACTTACTCAACCTTAATCCTCCCCATTTAAGGGGAGGAAAGACCAATCTTCTTTTTTCTAGATAGGTTTTACCTAAACAATAATCCACGTTAATTGCTGATAATTGCACTCATTCACATATACAAATGAATGTAATAGATGTGGCTATCTCGAATATTTTCATTGTGTAAAACCTAAATTAAACTTGCAAAAATACTCATCTTTTCACAGGAGAAAATTATGGCGACATTAACATCTGCTAATTCACTCGAACAGCTAGAATTGTTTTCTGAGGCAGATATAGAAAGGATAGAAGTTGAGTCATTAGAAGCAGGGATTGAATCTCAGCTAGAAGAAACTCTCGAAAGTGTATCTACTGAAAGTGTAGCTGAAGATGTGGAAGCTTACATGGAGGGAGATATTGAACGCCGCAATCCTAACAGTTATGTAATTCGACAACTAACAAAAGTATTCACTGCCTTAATCAAAAATGCGGTGAAAAACATCACTAGCAATCCAAAAACTCGTGCCAAGCTGCAAGCGGCTTGTCTCAAAAGCCCTGATGCTGTCACCCAACTGTTGGCTCCAATCATTGCTAAGACATTGCCAACCTATTTTAGATGGATGTCTACTATCTTCGTTCCGCCAATTGTGGCTCGTCTTTTTCCTGCTATTTGCAAACAAGCTGGCTTGAAACCAGAAGAAATTCCAGCCACAGCAGAATTTTGGAATTTTCTTATCCCTGTTGTTACTACTGTATTACCTTCGGGATTTGACTTTTTTCGTAACCGAAGAAGAAGATAAGCAATCTGTCTAACTGATATTTCGCAACATTCTCAATAACTATACGTTTGGCACTAAATAAAAGGTAAAAATCAATTTTTTTAGCCTCTATGTAAGCAGTGCCTACCCTCTTATTTTCAAGGAGTAAATCATGATTTCAGAAGAAGATTTCGATTTCACAGAACAGCAACTAGAAAAAGCCGAACTAGAAATTCGTGACAAATGGGGAGCCGATATTGAAGGTAAAATTGACCGCTTTTTAGAGTATCAAATTATGAATGAAGTTGACGATGTGAATTCAACAACACGTCAACGGGTGATGATTTATTACAAACCGACCAAGTGCTTTGAGCAGTACCATGAGGAGTTTGAGCAATTGGAGGAAATTTACCAAAAACGCAATGAAGAATTTGAAGTTGATGCCTTCGACGAGTTTGAAAGCTTAGTAAATCAAGATATTGAATCACTCATAGAAGATTTAAAACAAGAGCAAGCTTTGGTGGAACACCTGACATTAGGTGAAGCTGTCGTTGCTAACTTAACTCCTGCCCAAATTCAAAAATTCTCACAGCAAAGCAATATAGTCCGCTTGGAAGCTGATAAACCCTTGAGATTAGAACTAGACCAAAGTTCTGTAACTGTGGGTTTAGTCAATGCTAGAACTCAAGGAATAGTTGGTACTGGTAGAGGAGTGATTATCGCTGTTCTTGATGGCGAAGTTGATATTAACCATCCTGACTTAAAAGGTCGTGTTGTCCATAAGCGAAATTACACCAATGAACCTTGGGGGAACCCCCACCCTCATGGAACTCACGTAGCAGGTATTATTGCTGGGAATGGATCGCAGTACAAAGGTATGGCACCAGAGGCAATTATTTGGAGCTATAAATTATTACCTTCTGAGGCAAATAATTCGGGGGAAGGATTTAAAGGAGCAGATGCCATTGAAGATGTGATTAAAGACATGAAGGAAGGTGTAAAAGTAGCTAACTGTAGTTGGGGAGTTCCGACAGAGCTAGACGGTACTAATGTTTGGGCAAAAACTGCGGAACGAGCCGCAAAATTAGGCTTAGTCTTGGTTAAGAGTGCAGGTAATAATGGTTCTGAACCGGGAACTCTTACCTCTCCCGCAGATGCTTTTGGTGATGTGATTGTTGTTGGAGCATCTAGCCACGACGGAACCCAAGTGATGCCTTTTAGCAGTCGTGGCCCAACTGCCGATAACCGACCCAAGCCGGATATTTTAGCCCCTGGCGAAGACATTGTATCTACCGTACCTGGTGGTCGCTATAAAAAGATGAGCGGTACCAGTATGGCATCACCTCATATTGCTGGTATAAGCGCCCTGTTATTAGAGCGTAATCCAAAACTGGAACCTTGGCAGATTAAGAAAATTCTCATGGAATCTGCAAAACCACTGGACTCAACAACTGACCCCAACGCCCAGGGCAAAGGTTTAGTAGATGTTGTCAAGGCTTTGCAGATGGCAACGCAACCTGTATCAGAAGAGAAACAGATTACCTACACCTCGGTAGTTAAACAAAGGAAGTTACTAGAACAACTAAACATTTCCGTGAAAAATACTAGCAAGGAAGTTATGCAGGGGTAAAAGCTAGCTTGGTATCACCTACTAGTGACATTAAAGTCACGGCTGCCGAACAAGACTATGGGAATGTGCGGACTGGGGCAGATGTTATCCGCAACTTTGAGATTGAAGTCTCTCCCAATGGCAAACCGAGTCAATACAATCTCTCTTTGAAGCTGAACTATACTACGCCTAGTGGTCAGAAAAAGACAGATTCGTATCAAATTATCCATCAAGTCCCAAGTCTGGCTAAATAGAGATTGCTTCAGCAGACTGAAAATAAGTAAGAAGATTGCAAAAAGATGAAAGTTAACTTCCGCACCATTGCACGGGGCGCTAATAGCGGATACCCAACAGCCAGCCAATTGGTAATTGATAATTCTGAAGAATGGGCTGATGTTTGGCAGCAACACACCTCTGATTTTATACCACCTCCACCTGTTCCCAACGTGGATTTTACAGATAACCAGGTAGTCGCCGTCTTTATGGGGGAGAAACGCACTGGCGGTTATTCGGTGGAAATTCTGACTGTCGAGACCAAAAACTCTGAGCAAAAAGACCTGGCATCGTTGGTAATTACAGTTGCCTATCGCCAGCCTAAGCCTGGAGAGATTGTTCAAGAGGTGATTACGCACCCATACCAGATAATTACAATTCCCCAACGTGCTGTGAACAAGGTTCTCTTTAAAAAGGCTTAAGTAAATACCACGCTTGTTAGCGTCAAAATTTTGGCAGATTTCGCAGACTTTGCTGACATACAAACTCAATTTTTTCAGGAGGAAATTATGACTAGACAGATAGTCGAAAATTTGGAATTGTTCTCAGAAGCTCAACTAGAAGCTCTGGAATTCCTACCAGAGGAATTAGAAAATATTGAATCTGAGCTATATCCTAATTTGGAAAGTATATCTTTGGAGGAAGTAGCCAAAGACCTCGAAGCTTATTTCGAGGGGGGCGTTGAACAGGCAGGATTGGAAGCGCGTGGTCGCAGTCGTGGTGGTCGTGGTGGCGCTCCTAGTGGTGGTTTTCGCGATCGTTTTCGTCGTGGTGGTCGTGGTGGCGCTCCTGGTAGTGGTATTCGCGATCGTTTTCGTCGCGGCGCTCGTATTGGTGGTGGCACTGGTAGTGATGGCACTCGTGCTTTACCGAATGGCAGTCGCAGACCTACTACCGCAGAAAAAGATCAAATCAGAACTATCAGAGCCAATATTACAGGAGGCACCCTAGGTGGTGGTGTGTATAGTAATGAAGGAGGTCATGGGAGTACTCGATTACCTCGCGCTTCAACGGGGAGCACTATCGAGAGTACCGACTTGGTCAAGATAATCATGGTGGGGCTGGCGCGCACCGTGCCGTTATATTGATTGGTTCAGACGGAAGATCCGTCGCAGCTGTGTATTACACCAGCGATCATTACCAATCCTTTTTTAAATTGTCATAATTTATACCCTTGCTAAAATTTGATTTTAAGTGCGATCGCTCTTTTTGTAGGGACTTTGTTAAAAGGGATGCGATCACTCCAGGGTGCGATTGTCTATTCTCAAGGATGCGATCGCTCATGGATGAAGTATAAGGTTCAAACAAACTGAACCTGATGTTCAACAAAACTCAATTTCTCAAAATTTAGGAGAACTGTTATGACTACTACAAAGATTCAACAATTTCAAGGAACCTCAAAAGAAGGGGATTTTCAATCTGCCCTTTTGTCAGCTACTAATAGCGCGTTAGAGTTTTTCAGCAAAGGCGTATCAGACCAACGCATTGCCTGGAAACTCGTTGAAACATCAGGTCGCACAGGTGGATTGTTAGGAGAGAGAGCGATTACCGTAACGATAGAAGCCCAACCACATTAGTGCGATCGCTCTTTTGATGAAGGTTAATCAGGGCGCGATGTATGTTCTCAAGAGTACGTGCCATTATTTGCTGGTTCAACCTGACATAAAAGCGATCGTTCATATTCGATGCCTTCAAAAGTTTCGATTTGCTTTGCCAAATTACCTCAATTATCAAGCACTAAATTTGAGATTTACCTGTGTTGTGAATTATTACAGCAGTGAGTAATTGTTTCGGCAGTTGCTCACTGCTGCTTTTTACCACTTTTTTCACATTCATATATTTCTCCTAACTGAATCAACTACAGCTTGTATATATAGAGACAAATAAATTGTCACTATCTAAAAATAATTAATCATCGCTTCTATGAGTCTCGAAAGATAGTTAATTATTAATCCAATCAAGAAAGAATAGTATTGATATTAACAAAGAGCTTCATGGTTAGCAAACAAGCTCAATGTTGCATTTTCATCCAGATGGAAATGTAATTGGACAAAACATTTTTTAGGAGTTCTCAGTCGAGTCAGGTGGAGATGAGATTTGTATATCTCTTATGAGGTATATATTCCCTACCCTTATACATTTCGTCAAAACAAGAACTTCTATAAGCAAACTCTTTAGAAACAAACAAAAGGAACAATATGCTTTTATTTTTTTACAATGGCACTAGATGAGACCTCAGAACTCAATAGAGGTAGATTATTTCTAGTAGATGAAACAAAAGGAATTGTTGGCAGATGGGTTGCGACAAGTAGCATTGCGGATAAACAAGGGGTAAAAGATTGGAATGTTCGTGGTGGTGTAATACCTCCTACTTATGAATTAAGCCCATCATTACCTTTTTACTCCGTTACAGTTAATCCTGTAGACCTCAGAAAAGTCAAAGGAGTAGAAGGTAATGGTTACCCTATTACACCATTTGAAGTCACAACCATTGGTGGAGGAACCCGTTCTGACCTGCTAATTCATAAAGATGCAAATGTGCCAGGAAGTATGGGCTGCATTGTGTTACCTGAATCAGAATTCACAGATTTTGAGGAAGTTTTTCAAAAAACATTGTCAAGGGCAAAATACGGTCAAACTTCTCGTTGGGTATACTTATTAGGAGAAAATAAATATGAACCTCCAAGATATTATAAAGCTTGATAAATCTCTTGAGTTTGACTATTTGCGTCAAGACCAAGAGTTAGCAAAGCAAGTTCAAATCCGCCTGCTTGAAGTTAAGGAAGTTCCTAATCTCTCGGTTCAAATTTCCGCAAAACTACCTCAATGCGGAATTGAGTTAATCAAAAAAATTTGAAGGCTGCTATCTTAATGCATATCCTGACCCTGACACAAAACGCGAACCGATCACAATTGGGTGGGGTCAACCAAGAAACGCGATGGCAGCCCGTGGTATCTTGGGGAGAGTATTTCTCAAGAAGAAGCTTTGGAGCTTTTGATTTATCAGTTGGAAAATAATTACTTACCTGATTTAGAAAAAATACCTTGTTGGCATCAACTAAATACTAACCAACAAGGAGCTTTACTTAGCTTTAGCTACAACTTGGGAAGTAAATTCTTTGGTGCCCCTGGCTTTAATTCCATTACCAGAGTTTTAGAAAGTCGCAATTGGTCTGAAATCAAAGAGACTTTCATCAAATACCGTAACCCTGGAACGAATGTTGAGGAAGGACTTTTGGCACGAAGGCAGGCTGAGGCTGAACTATTTTTAACACCTGTAGCGTAACTGGTATTCTAGCTAGAATTCTTCTATTATTCTATTCTAAATTGAATAATAGACATAACAGGGGTGTAGAAGCCATGCAACCTCTGTTTAGCTTACATTATATTGTATCGCTACTCGCAAGCGAAGTTGTCTCAATTACCAAACACGCTTATATGTAGATAACCCAAGTTCACAACTTGGGTTATCTTTTTTAATATGTCGCGTTCGACGTTTTGGAGAGCGTTTCGCTTACTCCAAGAAGAAGGAGAAATAAATTATCACACCTGAAATTGAAGAATTCAGAAGTCAGAATTCAGGAGTCAGAATACAATCAGTGGTGGGTCTGAATCCCCCACTGATTGAAGACCACAAAATTTTCAATTTTGTGGGGGTCTTAAACCCGTTTATTCATCCGCCAGTCGCACAGAATTCAATTCTGAATTCTGGCTCCTGACTCCTGAATTCTGTTTGATAATTAATTATCGGTTCTATAATTACCTAAAAATAGTTAATTATCAATCCACTTTTTTAAAGAATATATTGAGATTAAGAAGAGCGAGGGAGTTAGCAAACAAGCTAAACCTTTTAGCCACAAGGAAACGACGCTTAATCGGTCAATTCCAATGTGAATAAGTCAGAATTAAGCTCTTTGCTTAACTGCAACCAAACCTGATGAGAACTGGGCTACATCATCAGATACTTTGTCCACAGTAGACCCATCAAAAAAGGAGATTAATCATGGGTGACTTTTCTAAAACCTGTTCAAACATCCGGCTTGAGGGCACAGTATTAAGGGCAGATTGTAGAAGAATAGATAGTTCTCAAGCCGCAGCCGCAATCGACTTAAATAGTTGTGTCAATGCTTAATTCCTAAGATTTTGTCTTGGCTGTTTACTTTAAAATAGCCCTTTTCTCTTTGAATTAAAGCTTTAATTCAATTTGGAGTTTAAAAATAAGCGAACTCACAGTATTAACTGAAGGAAATTAAAATGTTAAATCTATTTGGTACATTTGAATCTGGTTTTAAATTATCTGAAAAAGCACTTGATTATTTAATGGAATGGAATAAGGAAGCTGAAATTGCTTCAAGTATTTCTAAAACAACACAACAAGTTATTGAAATATTGGTCAATGTACCTGGTATGACTATGGCTCATAGTAGAGATTTTCAAAGAGCAGTACCCTTGTTCACATTGAAAGATAAAACATTAGTTAAAATTTACATAAATCCGGCACAAGTAAAACACATATTTTTAGCAGATTCCAACAACAAAATGATATTTGGCGGTTATGTAGGTTGGATGCATAACAGAAATTTAAATGAAGCTATCGATAATATAAAGAAAGTATATAGTTAACTGGAACATTCACGACTTCAGTACCGAACCTGGTAAATTTCAACCTCAACGATACGATGTAAATTGTTAAATCAAATCATCAAGCTGCCTGGTCAAAGCACTTGCAAATCAACACGGTTATCGTCATATATAATCACAGTCCTGGGGTCGGAATGGCGGCTTAACTTTTGAGTAGCCCGAATATTACCATTATTTTGGTTCAGCGCTTCAGTAATAGCGCTATGCCTTACCCGGTGGGGACTCATCTGCTTTTCAATTCCTGCCAACTTACAATATTTGATAACAATTAAACGTATCGCTTCCCCAGTTAACCGATTCCCAAACCTTACTGGATCAAGGGAAATAAAAATGGGTTCGTTGGGCTTATCAGCAGCATTAGATGCTTGCAACCAATCAGAAATTGCAGCAGCCGTTTTTTGAGAAATTGTCACCGGCTCCCGTTCCCCATTGCGTCCCTTACCACTAACCTCGATTTGACATCTAGCATATTTAAAATGCTTCACATCCAAACTGGGGAATCTCCCCGCGCCGCAGAGCATTACTCCAAAGCAGCCGCATGATGGAATAATCGCGCTTCCCCGCTAAAGTCGAAGTATCAATCGCCTCAAATAGCTTAATCACCTCTGGAACTTCTATCCCCTTAGTATCCCGATAGGGTCTAACTTTCTCATTTTTAATCACTTCCAGGTCGTAATTGCAGATATCAAAAATCTGCCCCATCTCCACCAAAGACTTAATCGCGCTGATTCTGCGGTTAATTGTCGCTGGCGCTAAACCTTGCTCGAAAAGATGCTTGCGGTAGGCAACCACCACCGATATTGCCTGGGTTTTTGATAGCCCTAAAAATTCGTAGGCCAGGTCGGATGTTAATTCGCGACCGGGGGCGATGAGACTGAAGAAATTTCGCAAGTCATGGGAATAAGCCCTGCGGGTGTGTTCCGACCGTTTTTGCGTCAGTAAAACTTCGAGAATTTGTTTACTATCGCTCTGTGTAATTCCACTTAAAGAGGTGATAGAGCGGAGGGTGATGATACCAGACATAGACAAAAACCGTTGATTTATAAGGGTTGTGCGCGTTAAGTGCTTGTTAAAACGTACATTCTCACAACCACTTTACATTACGATTAACTTTATTTTCCCCGATTCTTTGGCTTTTTTCATGGTCTAAGCGCAAGGATACTTCTGGTATTGGCTGGGAATTTAATCAGAAAACGGGATTGTATCATCCAATTACTTGAACCCGACAGCGATGATTATTTTAATAAACGCAGCTGAGGCGGAAATCCCGGTTCACTCTTTGATAGCTTTACCGTTAAAATAATAGATATTGGTTTATAGGTAAAAGCATGACAGAAACCAAGTCTACCCGTGTTGTCCGTAGGGGGAGAATATTTCCCGAAATCCAATGGAATGAGTCACAAAAAGCACGACGTGAAGCCGAACGCGAGGCTTTTTACCAACGTTGTAAACCTATTTTTGAGCGAGTAAAATCAGAATTAATTGAAACTCACTACAACTGGTTTGTTGCAGTTGAACCGGATAGTGGAGAATATTTTGTTGATAAAGATTTAGAAGTAGTTTCATTACAATGTCGCGAACAGCATCCAGGCAAAATACACTATACTTTTCGGATTAATGAGTCTGGGGCTTGCGGCACGATATGACGATTTCCGGTTTTTTTGGTGATGAGGAAGCACTACTTTTTGAAATTAATTTAATAACATCAGATGGATTAGAATTACCTGTTGAGGCGATGTTTGATACAGGTTTTTCGTATTGGTTAGCGATTAATGACCAAGATATAGATGCACTTGGTTGGGAGCGTTTACGAGAGCAAACAATGCGAACTGCACGGGGAGATGTAAAATTTGACATCTATGTTGGTCAAGTACTATTTGATGGTCAAGAGTTTGACATCCCTGTACATGTTGGCAAAGATTTAACAGAAGTTTTACTCGGTCGTCAATGGTTAACAAATCGTCGGTTAGTCGTTGATATACAGTCGGGTGAATTGACGTTGGGATAACTACGACCGATAAAAAGAGAGAAAAATCCCTCAAAATTTTTTAAAATTTATCAATTGTTTATTTGTTGGCAGATTTGTTATTAGTGTCTGGTAGACACACAACGGACACGTCACAGACATCTGGTGTCTTTACGTGTCCGCTCTAATGTCTGAACGTGTCCATACTGTATAAGGCTTTTAGCGTTTGGTGTCTGTAGTGTCTGGTGTCCGATGTCCGCAAAAAAGGGGGGGGGGTTTTGGGGAGCAGACACCAGCCATAGAAAGCGGCTAAATTTGATTGAGCTTGATAACACCGTCGCCTATCCAGTCAGCCTTTCCTGCCCCCACAATTTCGTACATCCAACCCTTAATTTGCTCAACAGTGAATCTCTCCGAGTTGACTTTAAAATTGCCCTTGAACTCCCTAACATCGGCTGTCATTCTCTCGGTTCTGGTGAGATATTCATACAACTTTTTGCGCCATTGGTGATAGTTGATTAGGCGCGGATTGGGTATCACTTGCCTTGTCACCAAGATTAATTTCTAGTTCATAAATCCGCTCTAAAGTGGCTTGATCTATGGGGGGAATTAGGTGAGAATCTGCTGCTGATAGAGTGTCACTAAAATCAGATATTTTGGCTGTCATAGTCGGCAGTTCAACTAATATCCATTCGTTGGAACTATCGAGTTTTACCTTGGCAAGACCCGTAGATTTTGGTTGCAGTGTAATTGGATCTACCTGTGCCAAACATTCAACTTGCAGCATTTTAGAAACCAGATTATGTAAGCCTTTAATCCCAAATAAACAAGTCTGGGTATTGTTGTGAGCTACCACAGTTAAAGGCATCTCTTGTTTACGGCTTTTAGTTAATGCCAGCTTCCCGAATTTTGATAGTAATTCCTCATCTTTAATAAAGTCGCCATAGGTGGTGGCTTCTTCACAAATTAGGGCGGTTGCTTTGCCCTCGCTCCAAAGTTTCTGCCGCCATTGCGACTCACTTAAAGATGAATTATTAAAGGTTTTTAACCGTTGTTCTAATTCCTCAACGTATTCGCGGATCTGTTGCTCAATATCCGACCAAGAATGGTAACTTTCAACCCCTCGCCATTCTGCACGGTTACTGTCAGGGTCAAGGACAACAACGCGGTAGCCTGCTTGTTTTTTCTGTTTGGCGACATAACGAGCAAGCCAAGATTTACCACCGCCCTGGTTGCCCCAAATCAGGGCAGTTTGTTTGATGAGGTTTTGCACCCATGCGGTGTTATTGTCGGGTGGGATTACTGGTTGCTGCATTTGCTCCTCCACAGTTCCTGGTGTGCCGTGTGGTAGCTGTGGGGCTGGCTGCTGTTGAGGCTCAAACTTTTCAAAGCTTTGCCCAGAGTCGAGCAGGTGTCCAAATTCGTAATAATCATCCGCCGACATCGCCATGAGTAAAGCTGTCTGCTGCTGTGGGGTGATACTAGCTATAAACTGTTGTCTAGCCTCAGCGATTTTAATCCCACGCAAGTATTTCAACAGTTCGTTACCAGACAGGTCTAGCAGTTGCTCACCTAGTCTTACGCTGTAAGAAGCTTTTACGCCCTCAAATTGTTTAGTAGCTCGGTAGTGGGGTCTAATGTCGCTGAGATAGTCTTTGGCTTTGCTTGTCAAAAACAAACCAATTCCCCCCAACACCATCGCTCCTAGCCCAAAGTGAATCTTAAACGGATTATCAGCACTTAGTTCTCGGAATACATATAAGCTTTCATGCTGGAGAAATGCCCACTCGTTATAGTTGGGGTTGCTGGTGCGGTACTGATTAGCCTTCAAGTAGGGTTCGGGAATTTGCGATCTCTGTTCATAACGGCAATACTTATTACCCAAAAGTAAACGCTCTGTATCTCCCTCTGCCTCTAGTGGAGCATCATGTATCCTGGCTGATTTTGGGTAAAAACATATTTCTTTCTTGGCTATCCCGTCGCCTAAATGACCTACTACAACACAAATCACCGCCCCTAGTACCGATGCCATCATCAGGAGATTTAGACGCAGTGGCAGACTATAACAACGCTGGTTAAGTTCTGATGGTTTTACGTCTTTCATTTCTTACGCCAGTAGAAACATAGGACAACAGAAACAACGGCGGCTAACCCAAGAAATAACCCGTAATTAGTTTCTTTGGGCTTCTCGATGCCCAAGGATGCTTTTACCTGCTCAGTCACGGTAGAAAAACTGTTACGGGCTATTTTGTCCATGTCTTGGGCATCACCTGTCAACTTCCATGAACTAGCGGCTAGCGTTGCAGAGCGAATTACACCAATGCCAAATTTTTGGCGGTCGCTCATTTGGGGAATGATGCTGTTGTGAAATCTTAAGTAGCAGAGGGTAGCCGCCAAGGATGCCCCAACGGGTAAGCCAGCAATGACTATTGGGAATAGTCCAACACTGCCAGCAAGGTAGAGATATTGGGTTGATGTGATTTGCAATCCTGCCAGGAATGCACCTTGAGCAATGCCTTGAATTATGGTGATACTGCTGTCAGTTTCAGATATCGCCTGCTGTAAGAGTTCCGAGTCATACTGTTCACCGTCTACAGACTGTACGCCAAGGTCTACAATCTCTGCATCAAAGTAAATTGGTGTTTGTTTTTGATTGTTGGTCAACATAGGAACACCTTTGGGAAGAAAGTTAGCCCAGGTTTAGCTCCTGGGCTTTTATTTAGATTTAGTCGAGTAAGCGTCTAAAGAAACCTTTGGCACGATTAACAGCGTTAGAACCGTGTCTGTGAATGTCTTTTAAGGTTTCTTTAGCTCGGTCTGCGGGTGAAAGTCCTTGTTGCTTGTCCTTGACCTGCTGCCAAAGTTGAGTTTGTGCCTTGGTAGCGTCAATCTCAATGGTTCTGAGCGTTGCACGGTGCGATTCACCCAATAAGTTAAGTGTCCTAGAGTGCCGAAACTGTTCTTGGGCTAGTTGGTTATCAGATGCAATCACTTTTTGCTGTAGGCCCATAGCCTAAACGGGTATCACTGACCCTAACAGCTTTGACCAACCCTCAGCCATTTTGTTGATGCTCGTACCTGCGGCGGTGAGAAACTGGGTTTCTTCTGCCATGACGGTTTCAGTTGCCTGTAAACCAAGTGATAGGTTGCCGAATACTGCCTTAGCATTTTGGGCGCGTTGGGTTTGCTTGATTCTAAAATCTGCCACAGTTGCAGCTGCTGTCTGATTGCCGTCTAGGGCTTGGAATACGGTTTCTTGGCTAATGCCCCGAAAGGGAATGCAAAGCGGCATAGGTGATGGGTGCATCCAGTTTGAGTTTTACTGTCCGGTTCATCACTCCCACGCTCCTAGTTCTTCCAATCTTGTAAAGATGTTGTTTGCTTTGTCTCTAGTTGCGTGATCCGTAATGTCATTTAGTGCTGTTGAATCGCCTTCTGCAAGTCGAAAAATCGTTTCGTCTGGTAATTCAGAGCCAAAATTCCCTAAAAACTGACCATGAGTTAAAGGGTTTGGTGTTTCATCAATTGTTTCAAACTGGTCATAGATTCCAGATTGCAAGTATGGCAGTGTTTCTTGGATTATCTGCTGCTGCTCTGGTGTTCTACCTAAATTGGGTAGGAATGGATCATCATTAGCAACTATCTCTGCTGCTGATTGCGCCAATTCTCTTGGGCATCCATTGTTAGTTAGGGCGTTTAATGCGGCGAAAAATAGATTGGAGTTATTCATCTTGATAAAATCTCTGTGTGTTGTTCTTTTGCAACCAGAGGGCGATCGCCAGCTTGCCGGCGAATACGATCGCCTCTCCCCATTACTGAAAAGCCTTCCTTTGATACATCCACAGCAGTGGCTGTTACTTCCCACCCCAGCGCGTTGAAAAATTGGGTAACATCGCCTATCGTGACATCTGCATCAATTTGCAGTGCTAAAAATTGGGGATGCTGCCTGATTTGGGTGAGTAATTGTTGGGCTTGTGCAACTAATTCTGGCAGTGCTTGATTCTGCATAATTCACCTCATCAAAATATTGATAACTGCAATGATTCTTGACTTAGTACGGAACTATTTATTTTTGCCCCCTCAACTTCATAACAGCGAGTAGTTAAAGCTTTGTGATTCAGCTTAAAATCCGCTTTCTTTCGTTGTCCTGCTAGTGGGCGGAAGATGTATTGTGGTGCTTGGATTGTGCCTGTGCTATAGCGGTATTGGTACAGTGTTCGGTCGATTTGGTAAACCTTCGACTGGGTAAGTAAAGTTGAGTCATACACTCTATTTAGGTTCTTCATGAAGCGACTCCCTTAAACTGACTAACCATAGAAGCTATTCCTGCTTTATTCGGGTGAGTTGCTGTTGTTGTAGATGCCTGACTTTGATTTTTGGAAAATGTTTGTAAATTGACCCCACCCTGAAAAATGAGCTTTTCTACTGCTGCTGATAGTGCTTGTGTTGGCGCATCAGCAGGGATATTGAACATCTGGCACAGTTCCTCAACTGCTAAGTAAGAAATGGTTATACGCCGAGATTCGTATGACGTTTTATCAGCCACTTGTTTATACTCCTGTCGAGATTTCTGTTAATAACTTCAGTCCAAACGCATTGATGAATTGGGGTTTGGTAAGACCACAAAGCCTAAGTCAGCGAGATTTTGATCCACCACTGGCAGTGAAACACCACCACCCCAAGCAACAAGATATTTAGCACGGTCTAAGTAATTGCTAGAAGTGACGAAATTAGCGAATTTTTCAATTCTTGTAGACCACCATTCATCAAGACATTGGCTGTATTCAGCTTCAAAATTCTTGCCTGTAAGGTGATTACCTCCATAAGTTAAAGTTCCTTCTAAAATCCCTCGGTTCACTAAAGAAGATGAGTGTTTGACATCTTTGGACAGCAGACTTACTTTGTCATTCCGCTTGTCTAATGCTTCTGCAATCATTGAGTGCAACTCACCACATCCACCTTCAATCAGGTGACGGTCTATGACTGCACCATTGCCGTTAAATACGGTAATTAGCCAAGTGGATGAACCAATATCAAGCCCGATGGCAATTTCCGACTCTTCTAGGGCTAGAGTTGGTTCACCAAATAAGCAATGAGCGATACTTCCAAATCCTTCTGGTATTTACCTGTGACTGCGATTTCTACTGTTTTGGTGACAATCTCAATGATTTACGGGGGGAAGCTTGTGTTGGAAGGCGTGAACACCTTGAACTCTGCGTTTAATCTCCTCTCTCCCCAGCTTCTGGGTTGTGGTTGCTCAAACTAATTTCTAGTTTCATCTCGGAAGGAATATTGAGAACTGCTAAGTCTGCAAGGATGCTTTCTAATGCCAGTTCTGCTTTTTTTGGCTTTATCTTCGTGTAGCAGGGTGTGAACAGCTTGGGGGAGCGCTGCACTTCCCCAAAAGAATTGAATGTCTTTTAAGTCAAGGCGTGAACCTTCGAGATAACGCACCCAGCACCCATCTTTAGATATGGTTTCGTGAAGGTGGATGTTGTGGTTGCGAACTACTGAGTATGCGGCTGGCATCATGATAGAAAAATCACCATAAATTGCCTTCCCATACCCAGCACCGGGGTCTTTACC
>NZ_CP064882.1:0-175341 GCF_025677855.1 Tolypothrix sp. PCC 7601 | reverse complement strand
TTTTCGCCGTATCTCCAGCTCCTGTTGATAAGTCTGCAAAGCTTTGGGATATTCCCCACGTCGAAACTGCTGTACACCTTCTTCAAACAACTTATCTGCATCTGCTTTAGTATCCGAACTGGTTGCAGTTTGCGCTAAAGTATGCTTAACTATCACATCATTCGCCGCTAACCCAACACCACAAGTCAGTGAAAACACTAAACTAACTAGGGCGAAACTCTTCAAACTCTTAGACATTGGTTATTCCTCTTAATATGGCTACAGAAGATTGATTACTCAATCTCTTATATTTCTGAGGACAAACCAGGTTATGCCAAAATTTAAAAATGACCTCAGCATCATTACGATACCTTGATGTGACAGACCGTATTAATACTGGAGATCACAAGCTATTTAAAGATATTGTAAAGAAAAAGCCAAAGCATACTAGACATTTGCAACAATTACCCGCTTATTGCAATTATCCAGTGAAGAGTAGTATTGTGAAAGCGATCGCACAATTCTGGTATCCAATCGCGTCAATTCCGTAACCGCTCCAAATTAAACGCAAAAGGCGGTAAAGTCACCTCAACGCCATCCATCAAACTCACACTCACCAAAAACTTCTCATCCCAATTACCAACCACACGGGTAAATATATAAGAATCTTCACTCTCTGCATTTAATCCCGGTTCATCCAAAATACCTGTTTGGTCGCTGACCCTAAGTTTAATCCCAGACGGTAAACTACTTAAAGCAGGTGCGCTAAAGTTAGTAACAAACTCCACTCTGGCTGTTCAGATTCCGATAGTAAATGCCAAGTCACAGCATACAACCGCAAAGGTATCCCAGCTAAAAGTAAATCTTGATACGCACCCCGCGCTTGTACGGGAATTTCTAAACCCCTCTGTCGTAATTGAGTAGCTATTACCTCAAATTCTTCCTCAGGACTACGTATTGGGCGCATTTGGGAAGCATCTGCAAAACTGGGTAACAGCACCTAAGAAAGTGAAGCAGCTAAATCATCCAACTCATCCCACAACCAACGTCCAGCATTTAAAGCAGGTTGGGTAATTAATTTAATTACATCTTGTAGAGACGCAAAAGCAGCTGTTGATTCTGGGTTGGCGCTACCAATCTCTATATTCTCTATAGCTGCTTGTGTTTGTAATGTGTAAACCCAATTGATCAATTCTGGACTAGTTAAAACAGCAGCAGCTTGTTCCCAAGTTAAAACTTCAGAATAATTCCCGTTTCGGTGATTGTAACTGAGGTAATAATTCCACCAACTGATTTTGTATATTTGCTAAAATCGCACTACGATTTGTAGGAATTACAGGTAAAGAGATTGCTGATGATTCCAAACATCGTAGATAAAGCAAGAGACGGTCTGGATTACTATCAAAACAGGATATTGTCAGTTGATAATTCCAATCTGACTGTAAAGAGGTTGTCTGTAAATTCTCTTGTAATTCTTCATAGCTTAAAAAAGCATAAACATTTGCTGCTTCTTGTTCTTCTAACACCTCCACTAAAACATAAAAGTGGGGAATAAACTCTGGTAAATCTACAACTACTCTGGGAATATTAACCATTTCATCGCTCAAGCTACCAGTGGCAATTAAACAGACTTTAAATTCCCCTACTTGTAAATTAGCAACGCCACTAATAAAATTTGCTAAAACTGGTTGTAAACTTGTACATTGCTCGCGATTAATAGTTAAAGATTCTGCTCTTTCTTCTAGCCATTGCTCAAAAGCTGATAAAGCTAAATAATGAAGATAAGCTTGCCATTGTTTGGATTCATTAATAACTTGATTACTGAGTACTGCGGCTTGGTCAATCTCATCGGGTGAGAGAATAACTGCTGAAGTTGGTAAAGCATCAAAATCAAGGTAAGACATGGGAGGAAGATTACTTAATAAATTTGTCATAATTTTGTTTTAATTTCTTTTTCTAGTTTGGATATATTCACATAATCGTTCGGCGAAAATATCAGCTTTTAGGTGAGCTTTCATTGTTCTTGATTGAATCTCGGAATTTTCCAGCATTTGGCTAATTTCCTCAAACAGAAAGCTTGTCAATCGCTCGTCCAGGTTTTTTCAAAGCTTGGATATCAACATATACTTTAGCCTTTTCTTTGAGAGAGTCCTTTAAAATTACCAACATTTCCTGCTGGACATCAGTCCACAAGTTTTTTTAACTTTAATAACTTGGTTACCGAATCTTGCGCTCTCAATCCCAGGAATTCAGCAATTTCCTTCATTGCCAATTTTTGACATTGAGATAGCTCCAAAGCAGTTAAAAACATCGTGGCTTTATCGCCTTTTTTCCGTTCTAAATATCTAACTCGCGATTCTGTAACTTGAGCTAAAGCCTGTTGTAAGCTAAGTTGAAATTGATGGCGATAAAACTGTAAAAAATTCGGTTTGTTCGTCGTTTTCTTCTAAACTATTATTAGTTTCAGTCGCCGGGATTTCTTCTATCAAAGAATTATACTTGCTTCCATACACAGCGTCTAGAGAACTTGTCTGTACAGAACCACCCCGAACATAAATTCGGTACTCGCGCAATTGAGCAGCCAGCTTTTGCAGTTTCTGACTCAAAACTTCAATCTCAAAAATTTGACCTGTATGCTTTTGAATATCTTGGGCAATATCTTGTAATTGTTGAGTATCAGGTGCAATACATTTACTCCTGAGACCTTTTCTCCGTTGTTGCAGTCTTTGCAAGCGGTAGATAGTATGATAGCTTTCTAAAATAGATTGCGCTTCTTTAATTGCTGCGTCGCTAAAACCACCCTGGCTAAAAATATGAAAATCTTTGAAAATGCGTTCTAATTGTTTAGGTTGAGTATCATTTAAAATCGCCCAATTACTAATTAAATAAACACCACATTCTAATAAAACTTTATTCAATTCAGGCTGTTGCTTTAATTTCATTATCGCCCAAGTAGTCAGACTACTTTGCTGCGGATCAAAACTCTGGAGAATTTTTTTGCGAGAAGCATTGATATACACGGGCTGTTGATAATTTACCATCATCATCTAGGACATAAGGGAACAAATCGCTAGCAGTAAAATTATGCTTTTGACCAAATTTCCTTTCTAATTGCAGACATCCTTGCTCAAGAATCCAAGATAGAAAACACAGCAAACAACGTTCTGCTAGTAAAGCAGTCTCGCCAGAACTATGGCGATATAAATCTAGCAATTTACCCTGGATGTCTGCATCTGGTGTCAAACGCTCAAATACTTGTGAGTAAAACGACTTCGCCGCAGGTATCTGTTGAATTCTCCGGTTCCCTCCCGCATCAATCCTCACCAATTGCCAATATCTTGAAGCCTCGCTCATAAGTATTTGTATTTATTGGTCATTGTTAATTGTCACATTGCCGATGCTTTTCAACGCAAGTCCAACCATTTTTTGAGATTCCATACTGAGTCCCTAATTTAACAGTTATTGGGAAAGGCAGAGGGCAGGAGGCAGAAGGCAGAAGGCAGAAGGGAATTTTGCTTCCTGCCACGGCAGTTGCTCCTAACCCTGCGTACCTGTCCCCTCTGCCAGCAACCTTAGGGAACGAGGGTTTAAGACTTCCAACAGGAGGGGTGTTACTCCGACTCCGATCTGAATAAAACCTTCTGCCCTCTGCCTTCTGCCTTTTTAAACTTGAGCTTTCATTTTTTTAGTACTTCTGAGAAAATCGACCTTATGCAATTTTGCGCCAACCTCTGCTGCTGAGAAATTGCATATCCTCCAAATCATCAGAAATACACATATCTGGCAAAATTAATTCCCAGTTCGCACTTATGAGACGTTTAATTTCCAGTCTGATTTTGGCAGGTTGTTTTTTTTCAGTGCTACCAGCTTTTCTCTGCTTCCTCAGCAACACCGTGAGTTCGCGCAGGCACAAACAGCAGATGAATTGTTTTATACATTTTACGGACAAAAAATTCCTTTGAATTTGCGCCGTGATACGGTGGCTGTGAGCTTTAAACCCAAGAATACACGCTCTCGCTCTATCCAACCTTTATACTTACAGTTGCAACAAGATTTACGACGTGGTGGCGGTAATACTCGTAGCATTGGTAGTAATCATCGCTCTGATGTAGATGTTAAACCTTTGGGAGAAAACATCGCTCTAGTTAACCTACCTTCTGGCACTCGTGCTTCCTTAAATACAGTTCAACAGCAGATTCAAAAACAGCCTTACGTGCAAGAAATATTACCTATCTTATCCCGTAAATCACAGTCAGCATCTCCAGAAACAAAATCTGAGCCAGTTATTGTACTACCCAACGAGATTGTCATTAGTTTTGAGGGCGAGATGTCCGAGAGCCAAAGGCAAATTATCCTACTGCGCCACAATTTAGAAGTACTTCGTCCCTTGAGATTTAGTAAAAACCGCTACTTAGTACGTTCTAAGTCAGTATCTGGGACTGAAATTTTACATGTGGCTAATCAACTAACTCAAGTACCAGGAGTGCAATCAGCAACACCGAATTTTATTCAAGCGACTTCCGATCATATGTCGCAATTGCTGGCAACAGCAGCCAATTTACCAGAAACTCCTCACGCCGCCGAACGCTTACAACAGCAGTTGGCACAGTTACCCCAACCAAAAGATACTCCGATTTCTTCCAACTTACTACCTTTGCAATGGCATTTAAATAGTACTCCTCGCCGGGGTCAGCTGTTAGCTCGGACTGATATTCGCGCTACGGAAGCCTGGCGCAACAGCAATGGCGGACGTGGGGTTGTCGTGGCGGTAATTGATAGCTTGATTCAATGGGATCATCCCGACTTGGTGAAGAAGACATACAAATCTGGCGATCGCTCTGATAAATTACCTGGTGAGGAATATGGCTGGGACTTTTCTAGCCCAGGTGAAGGTGACGCTGATACACGCTTGAGTTCCCAAGAAATGTCACAGATTCAAGCAGAATTTCAAGACACTTTTAAATTACCATCTGACCAATTATTAAAGAAATATCAACAACTGTCGGGCATCTTAAAACAGCGTTACCCTAAAGCTTCAGACAGTGAAATTGCTCATCGCATTCGCAATCTGATTCGTGCTGAAATTGGGAGTGAGTTTCACGGTACTTGGGCTGCGGGTGTGATTGCTGCTAATTCGGAAGATAAAGCAGGTATTCTGGGAGTTGCGCCTCATACCCAAATCCTGCCAATTAGGGTTTTTGGCTTACGTGGTGCGATTAATATGGCAAGTTTATCCGAAGCTATTGGTTATGCTGCCAGTAGAAATGTTGATGTGATCAATATGAGTTTGGGTGGTTTGCTTCCTGATGAGGGATTAACCGAGCAAATTTTTGATGTGTTGGATGCTCATCGTCATTTAGTAATAGTTGCTTCTGCTGGTAATGAAAATTTAGATGGGGTCGGATTCCCGGCTGGTATTCCTGGGGTTGTATCAGTAGGTGCTACAAATATGACGGGAAATCGCACCTTCTACAGCAGTTATGGGGGCGGATTAGATTTAGTCGCACCCGGCGGCGAAATCCAAAATAGTCTCAGTGGTGGAATTTTAACGACAGGTGGTACTTGGTTGGATGGTTTTTGGCAGGGAATGTCTGTACCAGATTACGCTTGGGGTTTAGCGTTAGACCCCTTAGGTAAGTATGTCCAGGTACAGGGGACTTCTTTTTCGGCTCCCATTGTTTCAGGAGTAGTGGCCCTGATGAAGGGAGAAGACCCAAAACGGCGTTTGAGCCGCCATGAAATTGTCTCAATTCTCAATCAGACTGCTACCTATGATGGACTCAATCTTTCTAAAGCGGATGCTAATCGCTATAGGTTGCAGAAGGAAGTGGGTTTTGGAACTGTTGTAGATGCTCCGGTTTCGCGACCTTCTGGTATTTTCCCTAAGGCGAAACCTGTTTCCGCCCAAGAGTATTTCTTCGGTCGTGGTTTAGTTAATGCTGATGCTGCGGTGCAGGCTGTGAAGAACAGGTAGAGGTAAGGGCGCTTATACTTGCGCCCCTATGAGATCAACAATCTCAATACCCACACATCATCTACTTGTTGCGATCGCCCATCTTCCTTAAAGGAAATGCTTGTTCTGACTTTGACCGTTATCTTTTTGGCGGAGCGATCGCTATTTCTGCCAAGAATATTAACCCAACGGTTCTCAATACTTGTCGGTTAAGGGCAAAAGGGGCAAGATAAAACCTTTAACCCAAACCCAGTCACCTTTTCCCCAAACCAAATTCCGAGTTAAAAATCCTTAACCGAGAAGTATTGGGGGGGTATGCAACTTGGCGAATAACTGAAAATTCGGAAGCTGCTATTCTTCCTATAAGTACGTCAGAATGCAACACTGTTGGCTGAAGTTGGAAAAACAGTCTGTGTGATTGGCTGATATTCCAAGCAGCTATGAACGTTCCATTTAAAGTTTCTGTAAACTTGCATACCCCCATACCGCCGAGAACTATATTGATTTGTAGCAAAAATCAGTATAAATCCTAATGACAAAGCATAAAAAACTTCCTGCGCTGGCTTCTCGCGCTGTTGCTTTATTTTTCGGACTGCTTTTATTATCCGAGTCAACAGCCGCTAGTTTGGGGAGTCATCAGGTAAAAATTGCCCAGCAACCAGCGTCTACGCCATCAGTTCCCTTGAATGCAGAACAACAAAAGTTATACCAACAGGGTGTAAAGCTGTTTCAAGAAGCACAGGAATTACAGAAGAAGGGAACTAAAGAAGGATATCAACAGGCAATAAATAAATATCAACAAGCGTTGAAAATAGTTGAAGAGATAGGGTTAAAAGCAGATCAAGCTTTAATAAACCAGTCTATTGGTTTTATTTACTTTACGCTTTCAGACAATTTCAATGCACTCAATTATTTAAGTAAATCTTTAGGGATTTGGCAAGAACTAAAGCAACCTATACGTCAAGGTGAATTACTCTCTATGATTGGGGATGTTTATGCCAGCACAGGTAATCCCAAAAAAGCAATTGAATATTTGAATCAAGCGAAGTCAATTTTTCTATCGAATAAGAAATTTGAAAATTTAGCTACAACTTTTTACTCAACAGCAGGTGCATATATAAGATTAGGAGATATGAAAAAAGCCATTGATTCTTTAAATGAAGGGCTAAAAATTTATCGTGATATATTAAAAGACCTGTCACAAGAAGCTAACACCCTTAATCACATTGCCTCGATGTATTCTCTTATAGGTGAAACGAAGCAAGCTTTAAAAGCTTATAATGAAGCTTTGGAAATTCAGCGTAAAAATAATGACTTATCTGCTCAAGCGATTACTTTGAGTCAAATTGCTCCTATTTATGCTAAGTTAGGGGAACGCCAAAAAGTTATTTCTTATATTAAAGAAATATCTAAATTACAACAAGAAATTAAAATAGGGTTTACTGATCAGGGCATTATTTATCGAAACATTGCCAATAGTTATTTTTTGCTTGGAGATTACCAAGATGCACTGAGTTTTTATACACAATCAAAAGATGCTTTTGAACAAGCAGGCAATTCTATTCTGAAATCACAAGTCATAGGATTAATTGTCAGTATTTATAAAAATTTCTTAGGTGATAATCAAAAAGCACTTGAATATATTGGTCAAGCGATTAAATTTCAGGAGGAAAATGGTTTTAAGGGAGACGAAGCTTCAAGCCTTAACCAACAAGCTGATATCTATGCTTTACAAGGAGACTATCAAAAAGCATTAGATTCTTACAATAAAGCCTTAGAAATTGAGCGTATAATAACAGATACCAATTCGCAAGCTCGAACTCTTGCCAACATAGCAAGACTATATAGTTTACTAGGTGACTACAATTCAAGTATCAATGCTTATAATCAGTCACTTGATATATACAAAAAATTACAACACATACCTAACCAAGCTGGGATTCTTCTTAATATTGGTAATCTTGAATTTGTATATGGTAATTTTGAACAAGCTTTGATAGCTTATGACCAGGCATTATCATTACATCGAAAGCAGCAAGATTATATATCAGAAGTTCTTGCACTTTGGGGTATAGCAAAAACCTACCGTGACAAGAATGATTACATTAAAGCTTTTGAGGCAGTTAAACATGCATTAGCATTATCACAAAAGCATAACTATTCATTTCTAGAAATAGCTTCCAATGGAATGATTGGTAGTATATACCTTACAAAAAGTGATTATAAAAATGCTTTAGATACATATAAAAAAACTTTAGTAAGCTTTCGTAAAATTGGCTCACTAAATAAAGAAGCTGAAACATTAAACTCAATAAGTATTGTTTATGAGTTTCAAACAGAACATCAACAAGCCATAAATACACTCAATGAAGAAATAAAATTACGACGAACTTTAAAAGATGATACGGGTGAAGCTCAAGCACTTTACCTAATCGCCATCAATCAACGCAAACTAGGAAATCTCAACGCCGCACTTCCCAACATCGAAGCAGCAATTAAAATCATCGAAAATATCCGCAGCAACGTCAAAAACTCAGATTTGCGTACTTCCTACTTCGCCACAGTCCAAAGTTACTATAAATTCAAAATCGACCTATTGATGGAACTGCACAAACAAGACCCATCAAAAGGATACAATGCCCAAGCACTGGAAACAAGCGATCGCTCTCGCGCTAGAGGATTGGTAGAACTGTTAACCGAAGCCCGCGCCAATATCCGCAAAGGTGCAAACCCCGAACTCTTAGCCGAAGAACGCCGTATACAAGCTTTAATTGATGGTAAGGAGAAAGTCAGGTTTGAAATAGTTAACAGCGATAAAATTAAAAACCCCATTTTTAAAGCCAACGCCGAAAAGTTACAAACAGAAATTGATCAACTCCTCAGCCAACAAAAGCAACTAGAAACCGAAATTCGTCAAACTAGCTCAAAATACGCTAACCTCAAGTATCCCCAACCCCTGAATTTACCGCAAATTCAGCAACAACTTGATAAAGATACGCTGTTATTACAATATTCCTTAGGTTCCGAACGCAGTTTTCTGTGGGTGGTTTCTCCCAATTCTCTCGACACTTACGAACTTCCCAAAAAAGCCGAGATAGACAAAAGCGCTATCAATTTATTTTGCCTGATTAGCCGAAATAGTTCTAAACCGCCTTCTCTTACCCATCAAGACAATCCCTGTAAAAACATCAAAAATCAACGCATTGATGTCGCTGCAAAGGAACTGAGTCAACTGATTCTCTCACCCGCGAAAGATAAATTAGCTACAAAACGCTTAGTCATTGTTGCTGATGGTGCATTGCAATATATTCCCTTTGCGGCGTTAGCTGATGTCAATTCTCAACCGAATTCTACACCACAGGAAGAGAAAGAAAAACCCAAAGATGTTGTTTGTTCTACTGCCGGTGGTATTCGTGTTTGTTCGCCAGTACAGCCGCAGAGTTTGAATTACCAGCCTTTATTAGTTAACCACGAAATTGTTAGCTTACCTTCTGCAAGTGCGATCGCAATTCAACGCCAAGAACTCGCCACACGTCCACCCGCACCCAAAGCCTTAGCTATCCTCGCAGACCCAGTATACAACGCTACTGATACGCGAGTTACGAACGCCCAAAATAAACAACTCCAAAAGCAAGATTACCTCAACCTAGAGCTAGAACAGTCTGCCCTCAAGCGTTCTGCTGATATTCTCAATCGCCAAGGTTGGACGCGACTTTCAGGTACACGCACAGAAGCAGAGACAATTTTTAACCTAGTACCGAAATCTCAAGGCGTGCAACTCTTAGATTTTGCCGCAAATTACACCCAAGCTACTAGCAGTAATCTCAATCAATTCCGGATTTTACACTTTGCTACCCACGGCTTTGTGAATGATGCTAACCCAGAGTTATCAGGTCTTGTGCTGTCTCTGGTAAACGAACAAGGTAAAGACATTCGTGGATATCTGCGGTTAGCAGATTTATTTAACCTCGATTATCCAGCTGATTTAATTGTTTTCAGCGCTTGCGAAACCGGATTAGGTAAAGAAATTCAAGGCGAAGGCTTGGTAGGCTTGACAAGAGGATTAATGTATGCAGGGGCAGAAAGATTAGTTGTGTCCTTATGGCAAGTTGATGACAAAGGGACATCTGAGTTTATGCAAGAATTTTATCAGCAAATGTGGCAGCAAAATAAATCGCCAAATCAGGCGTTACGGGCGGCGCAGTTAAAAATGTGGCAACAGGAGAAATGGCGTAATCCCAATTACTGGGCGGCTTTCACCTTTTTGGGCGAATGGAGATAATTGGTCATTGGACGAAACCCAACACCTCAAAACTTGTGGATGTTG
Source organism: Tolypothrix sp. PCC 7601 (assembly GCF_025677855.1). Lineage (NCBI taxonomy): Bacteria > Bacillati > Cyanobacteriota > Cyanophyceae > Nostocales > Tolypothrichaceae > Tolypothrix > Tolypothrix sp. PCC 7601. The sequence goes on along the minus strand of NZ_CP064882.1, from coordinate 165,082 downwards.
GGTTTCAGGTTCTCAAACTGCGATCGCTTTCTCATTTCCCAGATTGGAGAGCGATTTTTTTCGGGGGAGATGGGACTGGCAATGCGGTAAGATGACCCAATGAGCGATTCTGACCAACTTGTTATCTACCAGCTTCATATTTTTATCTTGGGCATCAGCCCCATGATTTGGCGTAGAGTCAAAATCCGCAGCGACAGCACAATCGCCGATTTACACTACATCATCCAGATAGCAATGGGATGGACAGATTCCCACTTACATCGTTTCATAATCAGTGTTTGTCAATATTCACAGCATAGGTGTTGGAAACACTGTGGCGATCGCACTGTGAAAACTCAAGCCAACAAAAACACTTTAACAATTATTGGATTTCCAAACATTCATATCATTTAACGCTTGTGGAAAATTTTCCTTAAGCGTGTAATGTATACGAAAATATCTTGCCAAAACGTTTATCCAAAAAATTATTGATAACTGGCGCTGAAACTCAATCGTCAATATTTTTGGGTGTAAAGATTGTGAGCTAGGCTGGAAGTCTTGGAAAATCGAGGTTAATGTCACCTTCCCAATGTGAAAGTCGTGGGTTCGAGTCCCATCAGTTGCTTCTCTTATTTAGCTTTATTGAAGAGATTTGGGCTTGTTCTCATAGTAAAGCAATTCATACATTCTTCCATGTATTCGCGCTATATTCAATCTGTACACCAAGCAATTGTCAAGTCAGGTGTGAAATTTATCCCGAATAATTGGTCACACAAAATTTCAACCACCTTTAACCCGTAAAGGTAATCGAGGACGGGTTAAACGACGAGTTGGTAATAACTTGTTATTGCGTTTTCAAAATTACAAACGGGATGTTTTACGGTTTCTCACAGAACCGGATGTTCCATTTACTAATAACCAAGCTGAACGTGACTTGCGAAGATGAAATGTAAGCAGAAAATTTCGGGTGGTTTTCGCTCATTCGATTTTGCGGTTTCATTCGCCAACATCCGTTCTTTTCTTTCCACTGCATCTAAGCGTGGTCTTAATCTCTTGGAAGTGATTACTGACGCATTACAAGGCAATCTCTCTGTTTTCTTTTCTTCCAATCCCACTACCTAAGCAGTTACGATTTGGTGGTTTTCTCCCTCATAGAGACGCACTCGCGTTCAATTAGTGGCGGGTCTGAATCCCCCACTAATTGATTCTGGCTTCTGGATTCTTCTTCAAATTCAGTTTGGTTTATAACGTCCACACAAGTATTTTCGCTTGGCAAGCGTTCCGTTCGGTTTACTCTGCCATTACCCAAATATCCCATTTATTATAAAAATCTCCACGCTGTTCCAACGTAAAGCCACCGAGCAACAATCCCAACCATACTTCTACTAAAGGCATTTTCAAAGCACGTTGCAGCTGAGGAAGCGAAATTTCATCTTGAATATTTCCAAGGTAATAAGCGATCGCACTTTGCCACTTCTGGACATCTTCATCACCCGCCAGCTTGTGAACATCTTCTACAGTCCTGACTTCCTCCAACATTTCTAAAACTTTCTCTTTCTCCACAGGTGCTACCACTGAATCACCTTGAGAACTAGTATTTGAAAACTGATGCGGGCCATGTGGTCTGAAAGTCTGCGGTATTGGAGATTCAATCAAATCATCCAAATCCAGTTGCATTGTCGTTCGCACCAACCCAGCAAAGATATCAGTGCTGACAATCGGCCCGTCTGGACTATTGCGCTCGCGCACATCTTGCAACAGCATTACCGCACGAGATTTAAGAATATCTGCAATTTGATTAAACGCAACAGCAGCAGTTTCTAACTGTGCTTCCACAGATAAATCTTGGAGTTCTGTATCCAAACAATCCCACACCGGAGCAAGTGAAGAGTTTGGTGGAGCAACTGATATCTCATCCAGCACATCCCAAATCGTTAATTGTCGATATGCAGTCATCTTTACGACTCCGGATGTAGCGGACAGGGGCGCACTGGACAGTGATCTGGACTAATCTCAAACATATCCTTATATTGATACAGCGAGACACCATATTCTTTGGCAAAAGCCTGCAACACCTTATCTGTATAAGCTCGTATCTTGCCAGCCGTTAGCCCAAAACAGTGAATTGATTCCAAGCGACAAATCGGTTGTTGCCCCAACCACAGTTCAGCACCCAATGAATGTAATGGCTTATCTCCCGGTTCCTTGTATAAGTACAGCACAGCAAAATACGTTGCTGGTGGTTCGACCGCTATCGAATCAATCCCCGAATTATCTTTAGTTCGGCTGCGGTAAAATGAGCGGCGATTATGGCAGACCTTTGGATTCCAGCATCCATCCCCTTGGGTTCCATGTAACACCTTTGCTTTAGCAGTTGGTAACTTGGCACATAACTGACATTTAGGATTTAACGGTTTGGGCATCTCCTACTCCACTTCCTCTTCGCCGATAGCTCGATAGTAAGCAGAGATTGCGGCTTCTTGTTCACTACGAAGCGTATACCGTCGAAATGCTTTCTCGCTAGTATGTCCTGTGAGTTTCCGGGCATGAGTCGGGTCTACACCTAGTAACAACAAATCAGTAGCATAAGTATGACGGAATTGATGAGGATGCAAGTCTTCAATGCTTGCTAATTCCCCAATTTTCTCCACAGCAAAGTAAATACCGTGATAAGAAAGGCGTTCTCCAAGATATGATGGATGGTGCGAAATCATCAGTGGACTGAGGCTAGTTAAAACTTCCCCCTGCGCCTCTCGCCATTGCAAATACTCTACCAGTACCTCTCTACTTTCTTTTCTTAAAGGTACCAAGCGAGGTTGGGCGGTCTTTGTGTCAGGTAAAAACAGCAACTTACCATCAAATGACCCGACATTTAAATTCACCACTTCCCCAGCGCGGAGTCCATGACTGAGAATATGAACCAGTGCAGTATCCCGAACCTTTGTTTCGCCTAAATATTCCAAAGCTGACCACACTGATTCCATCTGTTCTGCTGTTAAACTTTGAGCAGGTGGCAGAGGTACTTTTTCCAACTTTACCCCCTGTGTGGGATTTGTAGTCATCATCTCTGGGTAGGTGAGACTCAACCACTTGAAGAAACTCTTGATAGCTGCCAATCCAGCATTAATACTGCTTTTGGAAAGTGGTTTACCTGCGTCTGTAAACACTTCTTCCATCAAATACTGTTTATACAGCCCTATGTGACGCGATCGCATCTCATGATAGTGCAACTGCGTCCATCCCAAAAACCTTTTGAGTTCGCGTTCATATAGCTTGCGGCTGTTGGGCGCAAGATTGTTACTGCGTAAAAATTCCAATACTTTCACCCACCTAATATCAGTTGGTGGGGTTTTTAAAGTAGTCCTTTTACTACCTCCTGCCTCTCTATTAACTCTGGCATCTTCAATCGGAATTAATTTAATCGGTGGTAAAGATTCTGCGCTCTCTATCATTTTTTATTCAATTAATTAAAAGAATAGTGTTAGTTGTTAACTCTGAATAATGTTGTAACTTGACTGAAAATAATGCTCTCTATAAATTAGCTTTACTCAATGCTCTATTGCAACAACAATTAATTAAATCTCAATTTACTACTCAATCAAGTATGCAATCAATACTTACGGATATTGTTGTTGGCTCATTAATACTTGCCTTTGCAGCACACGATTGGGAATATTGAACTGAAGTAATTTTGCAGTAGCTTTTCCAATCTGAGTTCTTCCCTCAATTCTCGCTTTATCAAAATAGAAATGTTCATCCCAAGTTTGACGACGTGGGTTAAATAATGGGACAATTTCTCCTGTAGCTACATCGATAGTAGCGAAATCAGAACCTTTATGACGATTGCATGATAGGCATGAAAGCGCTAAATTTTCAGCCGCAGTTTCTCCTCCATGTTTCACAGCAATAATATGATCTACTTCATGAGTATAAATTGAATAATCCTGATGAATTAAACAATATTCACAGCGTCCTGAAGCTCTACTTATGACCAGCTTCCTAAGTTCTGTAGAAATTGAATTAGATGTCATCTTATTTGATTACTTTTCCCTAGCTCGCGCCTTGAGTAAAATCATCAGATGTTCTAATTGCTCGTAAACATCTAATTCTGCTATTTCTATTGGAGTGAGTGAACCAGAACGGTTCTTTTCTAATAATACTTGCAGCCGCATTTGTGCATGGGGCGAAACTTTAAACTCAACAATTTCTTCTGGCGTTGGACGCTTAATTAAGAAATCCAGCACTTCCAGATAAACTTTGGCAATTTCTACAGTTCCTATATTAACTTTTGACTGCTCAGTTGTTTGTTTGGGATCGCTATCCAACAATCGCCAAAGCAATTCAGGTAAACGACTTTGCAAAGGTTCTAAACGCCTGACTAGTTCATCTGGTATTTCAATGGTGAGTTTTGCCACGCTGGAAACCATAATGTGAGATGTTTGCTCACATTATGGTTTAGATTACGTTGTAATACAAGACTACAACACAAAATAAGTAACTCTTATCTTTTGTACGACAAAAACTCCGATTAATACTTGATTTTTTTGATGTATGTGACTGTAACCATAAGTTTTGTGACTGTAACCATAAGTTTGCCGGAGCGGCAGGTTTATGGTTTCAAACCCCGGAGCAGGTAAGGATGGAAAATTAGTTCTCATTTATGGGTGGCAGGAAATCAGAGGGCGTATTGGCAGCCAAATCATCGACATCATCAAACCACATACACTGCCAGACAAGCTTGTTGCTTTGATGAGAGTGCATAGGAGTAATCAAAAGCTGTCGCCAAAAATCAACGCTGTGAGTTTGTTCATTGGCTAGTTGGTTGAGTTTCTGGCTACCTAACCACAGATGACAGATTGAGCAATACCCTGGACGAGAATACCTGGATAATGGTGGAAATTTTTCGTGACAGTGAGGGCATTCCTCAATCAAGGGCTGATGGTCATGCTCAGGGCATTCCTCAATTGTGTTAACTAACCATAACAGTGGATTGTAGATGACTCGATTGTTGACAAACCAGTGGTCATAACATACGGGACACCAAGCTTGATGCAAACGCAAAATGCTAAACTCGAAAAAAATGCTGGCCCCATTTTAATGGCCATAAACAAGATAAATCTTGACGCCAGGTCAATTCTTTTAGAGCTTGAATTAGAGTGGTAGCAATGTCAATTCTTTTTTTCGTTGGTAGAGGTGAAAAAATCTTGATCTCTAAATAAATGATTAATGATGTTTATAGAACTAACACTGCTTCTTTTATGCCTCATCAATGGAATAACTTTTGATAAAACTAGTTCTCCGGTAGTTATCGTGTGACAGTCGGCAAGGCGAGCAATATATCCACTCAAGCTTTCGACATAGAGCGTACCGACACCGATTGGTTCGAGTGGGAATAATTGAGAGCGTTCTGGAATTGTTGGTTTTTCTAGAGCCCAAAACTCATCTTCGGTATAATAATTAACTGACATCAAGATTAATTCCTACGGTATCTCTTTTAGCCTGACGTTTTCCCACACGACCTTTCGCTTGAGATGGTTGCTTCACATCTTCATTGGTCAAACTAAGTGCTACGGGAGCAACATCGTTGCGCCATCGCTTCTCTCCAGCTTGTGCTTCCTGTTCTATTTGCTGCCGCCGTGCTTTTGAGTATTCATTTTGTTGAATATACTTTATGTTGAGGGTTGTTGCATTCTCTGCCAAAGCATTTCGTAAAGCTTTTTGTTAACCAAGTTTTAAGAAGACCAACACTACCAGATGAATAATCCAACAGATATTCATATTGTTCTACCAAGCAGGGCTCTTCAAGCAAAGGTAAATGCGCCTGAAATGTTCTGATAATCCGCATAAACTCAGCTATATCTTCTTTGTTATCTGTTGAGTAACGAGGTAAATGTATATCATCGCTGCGTCGGCTAACTTGACCACTGAGGTGACAACAGTTAAGTAAATCATAAGTACCAAATAAAATATGTACAACACCAGTGATGTTGGCAAGAGATTTTATCCAATTCATCTGATGTAACATTTGCTTTCCCCCAGCAACCATCAGCAAATGTTGGGCTTCGTCTATCATCAATGCTGTTAATTTATGGTGCCGCATAGATTTTTCTAAAGCACGACGCACCGTATCGGAACTTTTAGAAGCAAAGTATGTAGTAGAAAGAAACCCTGAATAATTTTGATAATTTAATGAACTATTTGTAGCAATTGAATCAAAAGAAATTTTTTCTAAACATTCTAAAACGCGGAGGTAGTAATCTTTATAATTAAATTTTCCTCCTTCATTAGCAATTGCCTCAATACCTGCAACTGGAATTTGATAAATATGATTTTTTCATAGATGCTAATGCACCTTCCATCAACAGTTTTTCAGCCCTTAGTCGTAAAGTGGTCTTACCTACTCCTGCTGGGCCAACAACAAAGAAAACACAAATATCTGTTGGTTGTTGAAGGTTGAGCAATAAAGTCTCTAAAGCTTGTTTTAATCGTAAGTGTCCAATTGTAATTCCTTGAAAATAGTTCAACCGTTCGGTTAATGATTGTTTCAGGAGTTCTTGTGGAAATGGACGGTTATGTTTTACTGCCATAACTCCTCTTGAGAGTAAGCTTGAATTTTTCCTAATTCTATTGCTGAAGTATTTAATTGATGTGTTTGTGATACTTCTTCTGTACTAATAGCTTCATCACTATCAACTGGACACTGAGTAAGAGTAGAGGATGTTTGTTTCCTACCATTTTTATATATTAAGTCTCGCAAATCAGTTGCAGCTAAATCATGAAGTCTTTGTGTCTGTAAAACTTCTTGAGCTTCTGCTGATTCTAAATACTGTGCAAGTTCTTTAGCTCTAATTGCTATTTTTTGATTATACTGATTTTTTTGCTGTCGTAATTCAATACTTATCAGTCGAATTTCTTTTTCAGAATGACCTTGTAAGGATGAATAATATTCAGATATACAGCGTACCCAATTACCTTTGACATACGCATAAGCAGTTCCTACATCAAATGGATCATATCTAACTTGTACTTGAGTACTTTCAACTTCAGGGTTAAGAAATGAATCATCAATTGACCAATAATAGATATAATTAATTTTTATCCCGAGTCTTGGTATTACTTTTGCACTTCCCTTTGCAGTTGAGGGCAAAGTAAAAATTTTAAAGTTTTCATCATCTAAAATTTTTTGTCCATAGCGCATCCCACTCTGATTCACACCTTTTGTAAATGCAGCATTGGGAGACATTCCCAGTGCCGGATGCTCTCTACTGTCATAAATTACATAAGCATATTTACAAAAATATTCATATAATTCTGGCAATGTCCAGACAGCTTGTACTTTTGGGTTATTTGTTTTATTTACCAAGCGTACTTGTTTAGTAATTTGAGTATTGCCTTTAAGGTTGTAAAAAAATTCTGTGTTACTTGTGCCGAAAAATCTTTCAATGAGTGAACCAAATCTAGGACTAGCAGATGGTCTTTGTTTTTTTGTGCAACTAAAGGCAGCTAGAAGTGTTTCAAAGTAAATACTGCCAAACTCTACACCATTATCCATTACTAATGTTTCTGGAAAGCGGCCAAATCTCTGCACACAAATTCGCAATACCATCATGCAGGAACGATACGATGGCGGGTCAAATGTTAAATAGATTGCGAAAATACGACGTGAGAAAGCATCAATGAGAATAGTTGCCCAAGGTCGGCCTAAAGGGCGCCCAGTGCGCGAACAAACTAACTCGATATCTAATTCTGTATGATCAATGTGGCAGATTTCAAATGGCCGACTCCCGTGAATAGGGGTGGAGAGCGTTAATTCGTGATAAAAAGGACTCTTTTGGTAAGCGGCTCTTGACCCTTGCCTATGGCGAGTTTGTCCTACTTTCTCTCGTTGATTAATGCGTTTACAGAAAGTGATCCGGCTAGGGCAAGGGTCTGTTTTTTCCAGCTTTTTCCCATTCTCTAACCAGAATACCGTAAGTTGCTAGTTTTCCTCGCTGTTTGAGGTTCTCATAGTGCTGTTCAATAATTTGGTCAATAAACTCCCAAGTATCGGGTGAAAAGCGATCTACCCTGTTCCCTTTCTTGCCACGATTGGGTAGTAAGCCAATATAGCCCCAGCCATAATTATTCAGAGCCTGATGATATTTGGATTTCCAGCTACGAACTGTCCGCTCAGGTACAGAACTATTAATTGGCGGACTGCCATGTAAATATGGTTCAATAACTTTATAGCGGTAATTAGCTACTGCTAAATCCTCAGAACTAGCGCATTTGATCTGTTCCCAAATGTCTGTTGTTTTTGCAGATAATGGTTGAATATGAATGATTTCTTTTTGTGCAATTAGTGCATCAAAGTTTGCATGAGTTAACCCAATCAGTTCATTTTCGCTTTGAAGCGCAATCTTTGTGTCTCCGATTTGAATTACACACCAACTTTTACCATCCCAAACCAGCGTTGAACCAATTGCCACATCAATTCGTTGTCCACTGGCGATACGAGCAGAAGTCTTTTGAGCAATGATTAGATCATAAGTTGATGCCATTTCTTGGCTACTGAAAAGATGAACTTTTTCTGGCTCATTCAAAGCTACTGCTTTCAGGTCTACATATATTTGCTTTGTTCCAATCAAGGCATAGATATCATCTGCCCAATCGGTATTTGTTGATTCTAGTAGTTCTTTGAGGGTTACTCCAGGATTGGCATTAATACACTCAACAACTGTTTTTCTTACCTCTTTTTTAACTGTATTTTCTTGGTTGAAATAACCTTGAAGAAACTGATAGTTCTGGTAAGCAATCCAGTTGATTTCAAGATCTGTACGTAAATAATAGTACAGTCCCATTGCTTGAACTTTCATTTCTGCTGGTGGCGCGTGCCAACGACCTTCTTCGCTTTGCTGATAGCGTGTAGGTTGTTTTCTGGCTAGTATTTTGAGCCGCTCACTAGCTTTCCATTCTTCAAATCCCGCACTATTACGCCTCATTACCCAAAAATCCGGAGTATGAGATGTCACCACACAACGTCCGCTCAGGGAATGAAAAGATAAACTTAGACGAATTGGCTGGTCATAGTACTCTAATACATCTTCATCATTTTCGTACTCTACGATCGCTTGCAGTTCTACTTTATGAGATTCAAACTGAATCGTTTTCCCCATTTTGCGACTTGGATAACTGCCGCAAACATTTTTCGCTCCGCCACCTACCTTCCTCACAGGTTCTGAATTCCGGATTTTTTGCACTAGCTCTTTTGTCGTCTCTGGTAAACAAAGGCGGCGACACCAGTCTTCAAACTCTCGGTCGCTGAGCATAGGAAATACCGTAACTTTCGGCAGGTTTATGCTTGATTTTTATACTTTCGGCAAGCTTATCATTTCAAAACTCAACTTTTTCTATTTGGCTACTAAACGTAATAATCTACTTTTGGGCTATGTCTGCGGCAAGGTTATGGTTTCAAAAACGGCAAACTTTTGCTTACAGTGACAAATGCAGCCACAGACAAAATACAGTTTTGTCAGGAATATGGCATTAATATTTCCCCTACAGAATGGCCTTGTCACCATCTACCAGATGCAATTTTGGGCGACCGGGGGGAACTTGCAGGAATGGCAGTAGAGACATTAATTCCGAATCTGAATGTCCGGATTGAAAATGCTGCGCCTTACCGTGCAGATTGGAAGGGTTTAGTAGAGAGATACTTCCGTACCATTCATGGTCATGTCAAACCATTTTTACCTGGTTATATAGACACAGATTTTAGACAAAGAGGTGGGCGAGACTATCGTCTTGATAGCAGGGTTGACATAGACCAGTTTACTGAAATTATTATTCATTTAATTCGCTATCACAATAATCATCACTACTTGAGCAGTTATGATAGGGAAGAAATGATGATTACTGATAATGTCAATCCCATACCTATAGAATTATGGAATTGGGGCATAGAAAATCGTTCTGGTAGACTCAGGACTTTTCCTGAAGATATCGTCAAGCTAAATTTGATGCCAAGTAATAAAGCGACCATCACCGCTCGCGGTATCAAATTTAAGGGAATGTACTACAGTTGTGATAAAGCATTAAAAGAGTTCTGGTTTGAGAAAGCTAGAAGTAATTTGCTTTCTAAGTCAGAGAAATTATTAGATATTTCTTATGACTATCGCCAACCAAATTTTATCTATGTTCGTTCTCCTGATGGTAGAGATTTTGAGAAGTGCTTTCTTTTAGAGCCATCAGAACGTTATTCTCAAAAAAATATACATGACATTGAATATTTGCAGGCTTATGAAAAGTGGCTTTATCAGAAAAGTCAAAGCAATGAACTTCAAGCTGGTGTTGACTTAATTTCTGACATTGAAAGTGTAGTCAACAGAGCTAATGTTTTAGCCTCCGTAACTGTTGATGAGCACCTAAGCAATACTCAAAAAGTTTCTGGTATTAAAGAAAACAGAGCTTCCGAGAAGGCTAAACGACGCGACGACGAAGGGTTCGAGTTAGCTAAGACAGAAACTTCTATTCTGACAACAGTTCTACCGACTACAAATTCTGACTCTCCAGAAAATAAATCATTACAACCTGACCATTTGGAACTTCTAAAGAAGAAACGTCAGGAGCGCTTTAATGAACATAGAGAATGAGTGGTCATGGGTGAAAATTCCCAACGGTGAATGGGCTGCTGTTGCTAAATACAGAGACCACTTGTTACCTGAATATAATACAAATCCAATAATTCGCTCTCTTCCTCCTATCCTGTCTCGAGACAAATTTGTTGAGTATGTGACACGACTACCTGCGTGCAAATCTTCAGAAAGAGAACTAGAGCCGCAGTACAGATTTCATTGTATTGAACGGTTATCGAGATATTTTGACCCACTGAATAAAACAGTCGATTTACAGCGAGTAGTTTGCGTATTAATTATGCAAGGTTATCTGAGGCGAAATCCTTTGCAACCAGAATATGCATTGCGTAGCGGTCAAATTTATCAGGCGGTGCTTTCTGGGGGAGGTTTTAACTTAGAGGAATATGTAGATGTTCCCACCTCGGCATCTGGGTTGACAATTATTGGTCCGTCCGGAATAGGTAAGACAACCAATCTCTTAAATATCCTTTCTTTATATCCCCAAGTGATTGTTCATCCGGCTCACAGTGTTTACCAAATTGTTTGGTTGAAAGTTGACTGTCCCCATGCAGGTTCTTTGAAAGGTTTGTGTATCGACTTCTTCAGAGCAGTTGACAAATTGCTCGGCACTAATAACTTCCAAAAATTTGGGGTAAAACGCAACTCCGAAGATTATATGCTGGCTCAAGTTGCCCAAATTGCCCACACCCAACATTTAGGAGTTTTAGTTATCGATGAAATGCAAAATTTAGCGGCAGCCAGAAGAAATAGTGACGAAATGTTGAATTTTTTGGTGAAAATGGACAACATTATTGGAGTTCCAGTAATTCGCGTTGGTACAAATGAAGCTTTCCCAATTCTTCAAGGTAATTTTAGAAATGCTAGAAGAGGTGTGGGAGAAGGAGGAGTAATTTGGGACAGGATGGAAAACAATCGGGAATGGAACTTTTTTATCGAAGGAATGTGGGAATTTCAGTGGACAAAACAATATATCCCATTAACTACAAATATTAGCTCGGCTCTATATTATGAAAGTCAAGGGATTATTGATATCGTGATTAAACTCTATAAAATGGTGCAATGGAGAGCTATTGCTTTAGGAACGGAAGTAATTACTGTTGACTTGATTCACGCTTGTGCTGCTGACGGACTGCATCTAGTTAAACCAATGTTAGATGCTATTAGGTCAGGAGATGAAAAGTGGATGATGAAATACAAAGATATTGCTCCTTTAGACGTGAATTTATACCGCAATAAGTGCTTGAATTCCCTAGAAGAAAGAGATTTAGAGGCAGTGAGAAGATTAGCACGCTCATCACAGAGGATGGGGAATATATCAGCAACGCTACGCTATGTGATTATTGAACTGATTAACTTAGATGTGCTGCCTATTACTGCCAAGAGTTGTGCCGAAAAAATTGTCGCTTTTCATGGGGAAGATGCAGATAAAAAAATGTTGATTAAAGAGGCTTATAAACTAGCTTTACAATGCGATAATCTTTCAACAGAGCCAGGGGAGCATCGGGAAATTAAAAGAAAACTTCAACCGAAATATCAAGAGAATGATATTCGAGCTATTGTTAAAAATGCCAAGAAAAATCAAACTCCAGCTTGTGAGGAATTAAAAGCTTTGGGGATTATTAAAGACCCACTCACAGACTTTTTTACTAGTGGGTAGTATATGCTCAGTTTTTTCCCTACGCCTTACCCAGATGAGATTTTATATAGTGTGTTTGCACGTTATCATGCTCGAAGTGGTAATACAAAGCCTGATGAAACGTTGCAAGAATTATTCAATTCTCGGAATACTATAGTTAGGGCTGACTTACCTTACAACTTGGCTTTTTTAATTAAAAATCTCCCACTGCTATCTCCACATACAACAGAAAGTCTCATTCAAAAACATACACTTTATCCCATGTATGCAGTCTTTATGCCTGACAGAAAGTCAGCTATTTTGAAGTACATGAAAGGAGAGTTTGGGACACATATTTATCGGGGAATTGGCAGTTTGCTTCATCTGCCCAAATATTTTAGGTTTTGTCCAAAATGTCTTTTTGAAAATTTGCATACATTTGGACAAGCATATTGGCATCGACTTCACCAAACACCTGGTGTTCTTGTCTGCACTATTCATGATGTTGTCTTAAGCGACAGCATTGTACCTATTTGGAGTAATAATTGGCATCAAGTTGGTCTTGCAAGTTTGGAGAACTGTCCCATATCGAATGTAGCCAGAAATTACAGTGACTCCACTAAGGAGTTGTTACGCCTAATTGCATCTGATATTGAATGGTTAATGACCTGTGATTTCAAATCGCTTCCTTCTAAGGAATTAGATTGGTTTCATATCCAATATATAGTTTTATTGATGAAGAGGAATTTAGCGACTCTAGACCGTCAGGTATATGAGCCAGGTTTACGACAGAAGTTTTTGTCTTTTTATGGAAGTGAGTTTCTTGAGGCTCTTGGGATAAACTTCGGTTACAATAACATAAATTTATTTAACATTCTCCGATTGAATAGAGAAGTTTTTGACCCAGTAATGCATCTGTTGATGATGAGATTTTTGAAGAATTCACCCTCAACATTTTTTGCTCGTAAATCTAAATATAAGCCTTTTGGTAAAGGGCCTTGGCTTTGTCTAAATCCCGCTTGCGAAAACTATCTCCATTTTGTGGTTACAAAGTTAGTGATGCTTTTCAACCGTGAAGTATATTCGACATATTCTTATATAAAAAATCCTCAAGGGACTTTTGAGTGTGATTGCGGTTTTAAATATAGTAAAAGTGGTGTGAATTTGAATAAACTTGATAAGTTTCGATTTGAAAGAATCGTGACTTTTGGTCACTTGTGGGAACAAAAGTATTTGGAATTAAATGTTGTTGATAGACAACATTTTCAGCAAACTGCTCAAAGCCTCAGTTTCAATTATGGCAATAATCCGCTGAATATGTTGCGTAAGCTAGAAGCGTTGTGGAAATCTTTGAATGATAGTGTAGGCGCAGACTGCGGTTAATCAGTCCCTAATTGTTGAACTTTTTTATTCAAAAAATCGACCTGCACTCTTCTACATTGGTAAACTTAACTTACCCGTGGACAATAATTGTTCAACTTTATTTTTTCGGCATCTGTAATGGATCACCAAAAATTAAGGGTTGTAGCTCCTGAAATTGTTGAACTTTATTATTCTTCTACATTTGACTCGCCTCTTGTTCTAGCTTTTTATCTAAAATATAGTAGCTAGAACAAAGTGCTAATTATGCCTCAAAAGATATGTGGACTCGGCTTTGATTGTGCTTCAATGATGTTGCAGCCAGGCATCGACCCAGGAGAATGCCTAAATTATAAAACCTGTGGAGCAGTCACCAAGCTGACTCCAGATGAAGAAATCGAACTAATTCGCGTGCGGCAGATTGCGGCTCAAGAAAGGCAACAAGAGTGGGAACGCATCCAGGAAACCTTTAGAACTACGCGCCGCGAAGCGGCAGTGATGATGCTGATGTCGAGAGGATGCCCACAAAGTGCTGAATTACTGGGTCTTACTGCACAAATGGCAGCGATCGCCGCATCTGTTGCACAATTGCATCAAAATTTAAATAATCTAGAAGGATGCTACATTGCTCCCCCTGGCTGTGAAGTACATCATTATAATGTGAAGCGCCCAAGTGGAGTTTACGGATACAATAAACTCACAGCGGATGAGCCAATATTTGAACCGTCCGCAAAACAGCAGAAAGTGAGAGTTATTCATTTAAGCCATGATGACGATCCGCGCAACACCGAAGCAAGACTGGGTATTGCGCGCCGAAATCAGTTAAGTTGTGTACGTACGCTCCTGGTAAAGGCTGTGGAATTGCTACAAGAAGCAGCCAATACTCTTAGTGAACAGTCTTCTGATGAAGAGCGCTCAGTTTGAGGTGTCTTCTTTTTATTTGGCAAACGCTAATACCCGTAACCTAAGTTATGTAATGTAATGTAATGTAATGAGTAGATACTGTAAAATGTTAGTTTTCGTATCAAATGGTATATGAAGCTATCACCTCGCTTTGAGTGGGGACTGCATTGTATTATTAAGAGGCAGTACTCATTGAGAGTCAAGTATGATTGATTTACTCAAGGAAGATTTAAAGCACTCTGAAGAATATAAAGATTGCATTATCAAAGTGTGGCATGATAATCGCCGCAAATGCTACCTTGCCGAACTATATGTGCCGGGGCAACAAGCAGCTGCGCGCCCCGATCTCTTGGTACTTGTACAACGCCACCCTTATCCTGATATCCCAACAGCGATCACCACAATGAAAGAGCAAGTTGACAAACACTACACAGGCGAAAAAATTTGGTGGGATCAGATGACATGACTAAATCTAAGGGGATGAACCCTGAAACATTACAGCTATTGCGTCAAGAATTTAAAAATAATTGGTTGAGGTTTTTTGAGGTAATTTCAATTGAGCCTGGATATTTCCAAAACTTTGAAGAGGTAGTCTTTGCTGTGGAGCAAGAAAGTAGTATACCATATAGGGACTTAGCATATTATGAAAAGAACTTTCTTCGTGGTTGGGATGAAATTTATGGCAAAGCTTGTACTGAGGCTGACCGACGAAAACATGGGGCAACTCCTAACTTAAACTGGTTTGAGCAGTAGTAGATATACTCATGTATGAGTTAGCAAACCTGATAGAAGTAAGGCTTTGGGAACTAGAGAAAAATCTAGAATTAACTAATGAAGATATATTTGAAATTATCTGTCAAGAATACCAGTTAAATGCTGATTCTATAGAGACAAAACTAAGTTGTAAATGTCCATTTGTATTAACTGGCTTATTGAAAGAATTGGAGAATTCAGAAATAAGTAAATATTTGAATTAGTGAGGAATATAAAAGATATAAATCTCCTTAAAATCAACACTTTAATCTGGCTTTATAACTTGTCAGATAGCAACAATTAGTAAACAAAAATAAATGAACAATACACTGCCTAAATATCAAATAAAAGGCAGGAAAATTAAAAATGAATATTAACAGTGAAAATCATGCCGGGTTTAAAAATTGGTCAAAGCTGGTTGAATCTTGGCCATGTATTTCTCCAATAATTTCGATTGATATTGATCGAGAGCGTAATTGCGTGTGGTTTAATGTAGGTGGTGAAAATCTTCCTCTTGTTCGGTACAATATTTTTTCTAACATGGGTGGTTGGGAAAGTGGCCATCAGGCGAATGCTGCTGCCAATCTATCAGCTTTTTCACTAGAAGAGGCAACATATTTATATAAGCAACTGATTAATGGCAAGATGGATAATGAAGTCAAGTCAATTTTGACTCTTGTTGCACTTGCTAAAAAATGTGAAAACAGTTCTCATAATAGAATAGTATACCAGAAATAGGGCAGTTTTTTGGCAATAAAGTTTACTGGTGTGTTGCTGTGGATATTAGGTTTTATATTCTATTCTTGTTGAAGATTTTATGTGGTTTTATTATTTATATATAAAAACGCTTTTAACAGATATTTTGATATCTTTAAGTAATATTGATGCAGAGGAATATTATCAAATATGAAAGATGCCTTAATGGAAAAACTGTTTAATCAAGCAGTAGATCCAATCTTCCAAGCCAACAATTTAACTAAATATTCAGCACTCAAACAAAGAGAAGATGAATTTAAATTGTTGTTTAATATTGAATTAGCAGAATATATTGACTCAAAGAGAGGATTTAACTTCTCTCTATTTATCCGTGACTTTTTGGGTGAAGATAGCTTGCCATATAAAGATGCTGTTACTAAAAAATATGGAGAGCGAGCAGCAGCTTTAATTGGGGAATTAATTTGTATTTGAAAGCTAAAGCTATGAACAAAAGTAGGCAATCGCATATATGGCTTACTCAACAGTTATTATGGATGTCCTGACAAAAGGGATGTACTCATAGATAATCTTTCAAACGGGATAGGAAACTTTGTCTTTCACCAATGTCATAGCCATAATGCCCCAGAAACATGCTCCGCGCTCAGGCTCAACATACTATTGCGGGTTCGGTTTTAACTGTCAGGATAATTCTAATGTACCCGTTCATTAGTCGCCTCAAAATAGTTTCTTTCGTTCATAGCGGGTGGCAGTGCAGCCTGTGCAGTTGCACCTAAGAAACCGTATTTGCTTCGGGCTGAGGAACAAGCAGAAACTGCTGGAAGTTTCGGAAAAGCTTGAGCTTTTCTTAGTGCCATTCGTATCAGGCATAGATTTAAATCAATCTCTATATTCTATTTATGATAACTTTATTTATCGAATTCAAACCGTTCATTTACGCCATACTGTAGTAGGCATCACCGTGCCAAAACGGGAAAATCGTACGCTAAGGATGAAAGCTTTATACAGCAATACTTTCAGCCATGTATCTCTGAAGTGATATTTCATTAGATAGAGACATAACTTGAAATTCCGTTTAAGAAACGTTGATAGCTGCGTTTCTTACTTTGTAGCTGAAAGCCAGTTGTAGAGGGCATTTATCAAGCCTCAACCGCGCAACAAATCTGCTCGGTCGCGGCTGTGCAATCTTCTTAGCGTACGATTTTCCTTTTTAGGCACGGTGACCCTTAGTAGTAAAATTTTTTATTCTCTCTCATAGTAATTGTTCAGAATTAAAACATAGTTTCTTTGTAAGAACTTTACAAAGTTCATAAATATCCTAGTTGTATTTACGTAAAACAATGTATTAAGATTTATCAAAATCTAATCGAACAAAGCCTGCCTACCCTAAACTACGGTTTCTTCTGTGGAGTAAGGGAAGTCTTCTGGTGCGTCCTAAGCATAGGGGTACAACGAATACAGGCTGAAAATTTGGTGCATCTTCATCAAGAAACGTTATCAATGTTTAGCCTTTTTTAAGCTTTGTCTTAATCAAGCTAATTTTTCCTGGCTTTGATTTCTGTTATTAGCTTGATTGAAATTGTTTGCAAAAATTCTTTTAAATATATCAGTCTGAGGGAACTGTATATGTCGTTCTCCCAGAGGCATATTGTAATTTTTTAATATTTATTATTATTGAAATTTATATCAGATGAACAACTTTGAGAATATTCTAAATCAAAACCTTAATCCTCCTGGTGCTGAGATTACCTTAATTGACCAACAGTCACTCAATCCGCTCACGGGTCTATTAGATAAGCTTGGGGGAAAAGCAGAAATCGGTTCTCAAACTCTTTTGTTACCAAATAATCTTGAAGATATTGAAGTCACACAAAAGCTTAACGATAATAGTGTAATTCCCTTATCACAACTATACTATGTCCAAAATCAGCAAGATAATTCTAATTTATTAACTTATGAGCAATACCAAGAACAACCACTAGTTGGAGAATTAGATAGTGTCAAACTAGCATCTGTTGCTGACAATAATATTAATGCATTGACCACTTCATCACCTTCTTTAGTTCAAACAATCAGTCAAATTTCTCCAGTTGAGCAATTACCAGGCTATACTTTTGTTGTGCCAGGAAAAACTTCAGAATCTACCACACTCAGTTTTAAATGGACACAACGAGATGCAACTTTTAATAATGAAATTGGTGTATTTGTTATAGATGAATTAGGGCGAGTCAACAGCATTGCACCAGGGGAAACAAATTATGCCCAAGCTGCTCTACAAAGTACAACAAGACAAGTCATATTTTCCAGAGGTCAAAGTGCTGGTACACATAAAGAATTTACTTTTAAAGCAGGCGAACGTCTCGCTTTTTATTTAATTCAAAACAGCACCACAGAGCAATGGCTGGCATCAAATCCACAGAATCAAATAGGCAAAGGGCCTGTAGCATTCTTTTCAATCAGTAATGCCAACCCAGACCAGATTGACCATATTTTGACGCAGACATTGCACAATGGTTCAATGCAATTGAACTGGGAAGATATAACCGGAGGAGGCGATCGCGATTTTAATGATGTAGTCTTTACTATTGCAGAATCGCGGAAAGCTATAACTGTTCCCGGACAAAGAGGACAAAAAGTCGCCACAAAATTTACCTGGACACAACGGGAAGCAGCCTTCAATAATGAATTAGGGTTATTTATTGTTGATGATCCCACAGGCAGAATTAGCAATCTTTTGCCTCAAGACCCAGGATACGCGCAAGCTGCTTTAACTAGTAAATCTCGCCAAGTTATGTTTGCTAGCGGTCAAACTCAAGGATATGCAAAAAATTTAGAACTGCCATCTCAAGCATATATTGGCTTTTATCTCATCCAAAATTCTACAAGTGAGCAGTTTTTAAGCCAGAATCCCCAAAATCAAATTCATCAAGGGCCTTCAGCCTTTTTCTTTTTCCCTAGCGCCAACCCAAATCAATTTGACCATATTATAGAACTATCATCCAATCAGCTGGCGTGGGAGGATCAGACTAACGGAGGCGATCGCGATTTTAATGACCTAGTTTTTCATTATGAATTTGGTTCGCCTGTTAATACCGAACTGCTGTCACCCACCTTAGATTTAGCCTCAGAAAGCGATAGTGGTGTTAGCAACAGTGACAATATTACCAGTGATAATACTCCAACAATTACAGGTAATGCAGAAGTAGGAGCCAAGGTGCAATTGTATAGTGGTTCTGTACTGTTGGGTCAAACCACAGCAGACACCGCAGGTATTTGGCAAATTACTACCAATGAGTTAAATCATGGCACGCAGAATTTCAGCGCGATCGCTACTGATATTGCTGGTAATATTAGTCCTGCATCCTCACCATTAAATATCTTCATCGATACGATTAACCCCATCATCAATCTGACGAACCCGATTGATATTGCTCCCTTACAAAAAGGCGCTAGACTGACAGGTAAAATTGATGGTACAGGTTCAGGAATTGCCTCACTAAGTTATCGATTTGATAATTATCCAGAAATACCTCTAGCGTTTAATGCTGATGGCACATTTGACCAAGAAATTGATTTTACTAATATTCCAAATAGTGGATATAAATTATCAATTATTGCTATTGATATAGCTGGCAACACCACAAACATCCAGTTTAATATCAATGTTGCTAATAGCGATATAGTAGGAAACAGCGCTCCCGAAATTATTAGTCAGCCAGAAACTGATTACATTATTCTGCGTAACAGTAACACCCAAATTCAAGGAATTGCATTAGACACAACTCAAGCGGGTTTAGCAGAAATCCAAGGTCAGGTATTTTTAGACTTTGATCGGAATGGTATCAAAAATCTAGAAGCCGGTTTAGATGGCTTTGTGGTTGAGTTAGTTAACCCAGCTACAGATGAAGTTGTCGGAATGCAAGTTACTCGCAGTGTTGATATCAATAACGATGGGAAGATTAACCCATTTACAGAACAGGGATTATATAAATTTAGCAACCTCCAAGCAGGAAACTATCAAGTTAGACAAGTTACTCAAGATGCTTGGAATTTAACTTCACCAGCATCACCTATATATAGTCTGACATTAAATAATGGTGAAAGCAAAGATGGATTAAACTTTGGTAATGCTCAGAATTATTTCTATCAACTTCAAGCCATAGATGGGGATGGCGATTCTCTTAGCTACAGTTTAATATCTGCACCCCAAGACGCAAAAATTGATGCCAATACTGGTAAATTAATTTGGACACCACCTGCAACAGGAGAATATACGTTCCAAGTGCAAGTTGTAGATGGTAAAGGTGGGGAAGATATTCAAGAATTTAAATTAAATATTATCGACCCCAATCGCTTACCTAGCATCTCTTCTAGTCCTAGTGCTAATGCAACTGTAGAAGAGAATTATACTTACCAAATCGTTGCTGATAATCCTGATTTGGATGGTTTAAACTTCCAATTAAATCAAGCACCCCAGGGAATGACAATTTCTCCTGATGGTTTAATTGAATGGACACCGCAAGCGAATCAAGTAGGCGCACAACAAGTAAAATTATTGGTTAAAGATGACCGGGGTGGTGAAGTTGAGCAGGTATTTACAATTTTGACTCAGGGACAATTAGCTAATCCTCAACCATCAGATAATTATGCACCTGTGATTACCAGTAAGCCCATTATCACAACAACCCGCCAACAGTATACTTATGATGTAGATGCTATTGATGGAGATAGTGATCAGCTGAAATATTCCCTGCTGACTGCACCACAAGGAATGACCATTGACGAAAATACAGGGTTAATTTCCTGGAATACTAACAGTCAAATTGCTGAAGATTACAACATTAATGTACAAGTTGCAGATGGTAAGGGTGGTGTTGATAATCAAACATTTACCCTCACATTATCAAATACCGTTCCGGGGAAAATTAGCGGTATTATTTGGGATGATTTCAATGGGAATGGAATCAGAGATACTAGCTTTGCTCAAGGTGCAAATCCTGATATTGTCTTTGTATTTGATGTTTCTTTAAGTGCAGCTTTTAGTTTCCAGGGTTCGCTGAATGGTAATCAAAGATTTACTACTATTCTCGAAGCAGAAAAAGCAGGTTTAAATGCACTCAATCAACAGCTAATTCGTCAAGGACTTGGGGAAACAGCGAGAGTTAGCATAATTAGTTTTGCTGGAGATGTCAGTTCTATAGATATGAATCCATCTCTTGATGGTACACAGTTAGTAACCAACCCCATTGCTGATAATGACAATAATGGTGTTTTAGATTTTGAACAAGTTATAGAAAGAACTAATACCCGCCTGGGAACTAATTTTGAAGTTGCATTACAAGAAGCTGAAAAAGTTTTCAAAACTATCGGTACTACTCCAGGTAATGGTACTTTAGTGTTTCTATCAGATGGTGAAAATCTTTTAGGGAGTTCCATCACCGACGAAGTTAATAACCTCAAAGCATTGGGAATTAAATTATATGCTTTTGGTGTTGGAGATGGTTCAACATTAAATGACGGAGATGCAGTTGATGATGATTTAGTGACAATTGACCCCAATGCCAAAATTTTTAAAACAACCGATGAATTATTAGGTACTTTTAATGATTTAGGTAGAGGGCAAGATGTGACGGAACCTTTTTTATCAGGAGTAAAAGTATATTTAGACTTAAACAATAATGGACTTTTCGACCCTGATGAACCTAGCCAGACAACCAATAATCAGAGTCAATTCCGCACAAATTCCATCACAGTTGCAGCTACAGATGCTATTTTCTTAGCTGGTCGAGATGATATTACAATTCCGCTTTTAGGTAGTAACGATCCATCCTTCCCACTGCAAAGAAGAAGAACTTTAAGACCAGGCTCAGTACCAGAAACATTTCCCCGATCAATTACCGTTCAACCAAACGAAATATTTAGCTTTACAGCCAGTGGTGAAGTCAATTTCTCTAACGGGTTTAGTCCGTTTAACCCAGATGGTTATAGTTTAAGAAATACTGTGCGTGGGTTAGAGGGAATTACTGCTTACAATGGCAGAATGGGTTCATTAGTTGGTGTATTTTTAGATGATGATAACCCTGTTAATCAAACTCCTCCCACCGAATTAAACTTTCAAAGAATTGGCAGTGAGTTTACATTTTTGACACCAAGTATCGGGCAAGTTTTCTTTATTGGTGATGGTAGAAACGAAGCTAGTCAAATTCAACAATTTGTCGCACCCCAAGGAGCCACACGCCTATTTGTGGGTATAGCTGATGGTAATAGTCTCAGCCCAGGTAATTATGAAGATAATGAAGGTAATTATCAAGTTACAATTCAAAGCGATCGCTTTGCTAACAACACAAATTACAGCTTTAGTAATTTGCTTCCAGATACTTATACAGTCCGTCAAGTTGTACCCAATGGTTATGCACAAACATTTCCTGGAGGTCAAGGAACTCAAAAAGGTGATGGCTATGCAGATGTAGTCTTAGAGTATTTCGCCAACGGTAAAAGTCCTAGCCCATTGCCAGAACCTTACGGTTCCAATAGCGCTCGTCCGCAAGGCACCTCTGTAAATGGTTTTTATACGATTGAACCTGTTAATCCAAATGTAGTTTTAGGTGCCCCTCCTCCCAGTCCCATTACTAGCTTTAATCCACAAGTCAACTGGCTAGCACTTCCAGAAGGCTCATATGTAACGGTTGGATTTACTGATGAAACTATCATTGATGGGCCTGGCAATGACATTTTCATTCGCAGTTTTGACCCAGAAGATTCAGCAGGTGAAAGTGCTGATGTGTTTGTCAGCAGCAATGGTAAAGACTTTCAGTTGCTTGGTCGTGTTAATCAGCTTGGGGTACAAGGACTTGACCTAGCCTCCATTAGCTTTACAGACCCTGTTCAGGCTGTCAGGATTGTTGGGGTTGATAACCTGGGTACTTCTCCTGGTTTTGACTTAGTAAGTGTTGAAGTTTTACCTAATAGTATTGGTTCTGTGCCTGGTTTTTATACAGTTAATTTAGGTGCAGGAGAAATTGCTGAAAATCGTAATTTTGGTAATCAAAATACTACCAAGCCGAACCAATTACCAAACTTTATTACTGCACCAATTACTAATGCCCAAACAGGTAAATTATTCCGCTATGAAGCTACAGCACAAGATCCGGATGGTGATATTCTCACTTACGAATTGCTAGAAAAACCAACAGGTATGGCTATAGACTCCGCAAGGGGTATATTAGTTTGGCAACCTGCTACTGAGCAAATCGGTAATTTTAATGTTGTCTTGCAAGTACAAGATACTAAAGGCGGTTCTGCTACCCAAACTTTTCAAATTAATGTCGATGACGGTGTAGATAGGGTTGTTCCTGTAGTTGAGTTAAGCTTTAGTAGCAATGTTGTGAACATCGGTGAAAGTGTCACCTTCAACATATCTGCTATAGATAATAATACAGTGGAAAATATTGCTCTCACCATCGATGGCAACCCGGTTACGCTCAATAACAGTTCTGCTACTATACAATTCAATCAAGCAGGTGTGTTCTCAGTAGTCGCAACTGCAACTGATAGCGCTGGAAATATAGTTAAAAAGGATTTATCTTTGCGCGTACTTGACCCCAGCGACACCACAGCACCAAATGTAGAAATTATTAGTCCACAAACCAATAAAACTATTACTAACCTTACAGATATTGTTGGTAGTGTGAGTGACGATAATCTCGAATTTTATCGAGTAGATTACGCATCTTTAGATTTAGTTGATATTAATAATCTAGCTGCTGCTGACCCCGACTTTATCACCATTGCTGAAGGTAAAACTAATGTTAATCAAGCGGTAATCGGTCAATTTGACCCCACTATATTATTTAATGGCAACTATGTACTGCGAGTCACAGCCCAAGATTTTAGCGGTAATATCAACTCACAAGGAGTTTTTCTTGGTGTTTCTGGTGACAATAAAGTTGGGAATTTCCGTCTAGAATTAACAGATTTATCTATACCTCTGGCTGGTATTCCCATTCAAGTTAACCGAGTTTATGACACACTCCAAAGTAGTTTTTCTAGTGACTTTGGTTTTGGTTGGAGTTTGGGAGTTAAAGATGCCAAAATTCAAGAATCAGTACCGTTAACAGCAGCAGAAAAACAAGGTGTACCCTCACTATTTGCTGCAAATCCTTTTACTGTAGGGACAAAAGTATATTTAACCAATCCTGAAGGTCGTCGTGTTGGTTTCACCTTTGACCCCGTGGTTTCTGGCGCTAGCTTATTAGGCACATTTTGGAAACCCCGATTTGTCGCTGACCCTGGAGTTTATGACAAATTAGAAGTTGATGATATTAATCTGCAACAAAGGTCAGATGGTAGCTTTGGTTTATTTTTAATTCCTTTTGCTTATAATCCTTCAGAATATAAACTCACTACTAAAGACGGTACAACTTACAAATATGACCAATTTAAAGGTCTGCAAGCAGTTCAAGACCGTAACAACAATACCTTAACTTTTCAAGATAATGGTATCTTCAGTTCTACAGGTGCTTCCATTGAATTTTTACGAGATACCCAAAAAAGAATTACCCAAATCAAAGACCCCACAGGGAAAGTGATTCTTTATGGTTATGATGCTAGGGGGAATTTGATTAGTGTTACTGACCAAGCAGGACTTGTTTCACAACATAAATATTTAACAAATCCCAATTATTTAGAGCAAATTATTGATCCACGAGGTAAAGCAATTATTCGCACCGAATATGATGCAAAAGGTCGGGTGAAAGCTACTAAAGATGCTCTCGGTAATACTATCTCTAGTAATTATGATGTAAGCGCAACTGGTTCCACTATCATCCAACTCGATGCACTGGGTAACACCACAACAACTATACGCGATAGTCGCGGTAACATTACTGCGATTATTAACCCGTTAGGTGCAGTCACTAGGTCAACTTATGATGCAAATAATAACCCAGTTAGTGTGACTGATCCTCGAGGCTTTACCACAACCCGGACATTTGATACTAGAGGAAATGTCACCAGTATTACTGATGCTTTGGGCAATACTAGCAGATTTAATTATGACCAATTTAATACCGTTACATCAGAAACTGATCAATTAGGACGCATAACTCGCTTTGTTTACAACGCTAATGGTAATTTAGTTGAGTTGATTGATGCTACTGGTCAACAAAATCGCTTTGCTTACGACAATATTGGTAGAGTTAGCAGTTTGATTGATGCTAATGGTAATACAACCACCTTTAGCTATGACGGTACAACCTTGGGTAAACCAACTCAAGTAACTTTCCCAGATGGTAGTACCCAACAAATTGCATACAATCAATTTGGTCAGATTAGTCGCTTAATTGACGAAAATGGCAATGCAACCGAGTATTTTACAGATGATATTGGGCGATTAATTGTTAAACGCGATGCTTTGGGTAATGAAACAAAATATATTTACGATGGTCAACTGATTAGCAGTGTGATTGACCCATTAGGCAATGTACTCAAATTTGAATACGACAATACAGGTCGTTTAATTCGGCAAATAGACCCATTTAATGGTGTAGCAGAGTTTGGTTATGATGCTCTTGGTAGACGCATTAGTGAAACTGACCCACTGGGACGCACAACCACTACAAATTACCGTCCCGATGGTTTAATTGCAGATATTATTGACCCTCAAAATCAGAAAACTTCGTTTGAGTATGATTTAGCTGGAAATCAAACTGCGGTAATTGATCCGTTAGGAAATCGAACCAGCTTTATTTATGATGCATTAGGCAGACAAATTCAGAAAATTGACCCATTGAGTAATATAGAAACCTACGCCTACGATGCGGTCAATAATTTAATCCAAATTACAGACCGTAATAATCGCCAGCGTAGCTTTACTTACGATGGAGTTAATCGTCTCATTCAAGAAAATTGGCTCAATAATAGCACCCCAGTTCGGACAATTAATTTCACTTACGATGCTGTAGGTAATTTGGTCAGAGCAACTGATATTGATAGTACATTTAGTTTCAGCTACGATAGGCGCGATAGAGTCACCCAAGTTAGCCAAACTGGTATATCTGGATTAGCACCTGTCAATTTAAATTATGCTTACGATGGGGCGGGGAATAGAACATCTGTCAGTGATAATTTTGGTGTTCGGGTTAATTCCACTTATGATGGGCGTAACTTACTAACCAGCCAAACTTGGCAAGGTACAGGTATTGATCCAGCACGCGTAAATTATTCCTATGATAGTAGAGGCGATCGCACTCAAATTCAGAGCTTCTCTAATTTAGCGGGTACCCAGCTTGTTGGTAGTAGCACTTTCAATTATGATGCACTACAACGGTTAACTGATATAACTCACTCTAATAGTGCAGGTTCTACCTTAGCTAACTACAGCTATAACTACAATTTGGCAAGCTTCTTAAACAGCGAAACCTACAAAGGAGAAACCACTAATTACACTTACGATAAAGCTAACCAGTTAAGTAATGCTGACAGGTCTTTACTTCCTGACAAAAATTATACCTACGATGCCAATGGAAACCCGGCGGATACTGGTTTTACAGTAGGCGAAAATAACCAAATATTATCCGATGGTCAGTTTAACTATACTTACGACAAAGAAGGTAATTTAGCAACCAAAACTAACATTTCTACAGGTACGGTAACTATATATAACTATGATTTCCGCAATCGCTTAGTGGGAGTTATAGACACAGACACAAGTGGAAATACAACCCAATCTGTAGAATTTAAATATGATGCCTTTAACCGCCGCATTGCTAAAACAGTTAACGGTCAAACCACATATTTTGTGAATGATGGTGATAATTTATGGGCAGAATTAAATCCCGTAGGAGAAATTATTAACCGCTATTTACAAGGTGCAAATGTTGATGAATTAATAGCTCGTTATCGTCCAGGTGAAGGTACTTCTTGGTATTTAACTGACAGGTTAGGAACTATCGGAGATATGGTGAATGCGGTGGGTAATTTGGTTAACAGTATTGACTATGATAGTTTTGGGGAAATTCTTAGTCAAACAAATCCCAGTGCAGCAGATAGATTTACCTTCGCAGGTAGAGAATTTGATAGTGAAACTGGTTTATATTACAACCGCGCTCGTTATTATGATGCGAATTTGGGACGATTTATCAGTCAAGATCCAATAGGTTTTGCAGGAGAAGATTTCAACCTATATCGGTATGTCGGGAATGATCCAGTAAATGCAACCGATGCCTTTGGCTTGACTGCTGCTCTGGAATACCAATCCATATTAAGTCAAACTGTAACTGGACGTACCGGTTCAGTCATAGGTTCATTGATTGGTTTCCTTCATGGTTTCAGTGCAACCAATATAGTTTTTATTGGCAATATTCTAGATATAGTCAATGCCGGTGGAGATCCTATTGCAGAATGGGGTACTGCTATTGCTCGTACTCAAGCGAAAATGAAAGAGATTGAAGATAATCTCTCACGGTTTGAAAGTGTAGATAACAAAGAAGGCTTAGCTGAAGGATTTGTCTCTGGAGCTGGTTATGATATTGTCAAGCTAGAGTGGAATATCTTCCCAGATAAACTAGATAGAGTAGCCAAATTCTTCGACCCTGAGTTAAGTAGAAGTGCTGGATTTGAACCCGTTTCAGGAAAGTATGCTCCATATACTAAAAAACCAGTTAATCTCTCAATTAAAGGAGGAGGCTTTAAGCAGGGCTATGGAGCTGGTTTACTTTACTTACAAATAATAGCTGCGCCCAATTAAAACATTAATTCGGGCATTCGCTCACCTTCGATTTCTTTAATGAGAGCGATTTTTTTCGGGGGAGATGGGCATTAATCATCCCAAAGCCCATGAAATTTGGTAGATGCAAGTTCGGTGTAACGAACAGTATGCTGAATATTTTTATGCCCCAAGTAACTCTGAATTGTTCGGGTATCAATGCCTCGATTCGCCAGATAATAACCTGTTCCATACCGCAGCATATGAGCATGAACTCTGAAAGGCAAACCAGCTAATTCACCAGCCCGTTCAACAATGCCAGCGATCGTATCATGTGCCAACGGGCCAAGCCGAGAAGACTGGAAAATATAGGAACTAGCAGGATAATCTCTTTGAAGCTTGCGGAGAGAGCGAATTTCTTCAGAGTAAAGAGGATGAGTGGATGGAGTGCCTTTTTTAACTCGCTTCACGTAAATTGTACCACCGTTCCAGTCTATTTGTTCCCAGCGCAGAGATGCCACCTCTGCCACTCGCAATCCGTGACGGTAGCAAAGCAAAATTATGGTTGAATCTCGGTGAGCGTGGCGACCCTTGGATTTTTTGATAGCTGACCGCATCAACTCAACTTCTTCTGGTAACAAATGCTCCCTAGTCCTGACAAAGGAGTACTTGCGAGAGTTAGGCGATTGACGCTCTGGTTTTTCGGTTTTACCAACTTTCGATGGTTGGACGGTTTGTGCTGCCATGACTCAACCCCCTGAAAACCTTGGGGTGTATAAGCTAATTTTACCAACTTTGGAGCATAAGTTGGTAAGCACATAGAAATAAAAAACAGTCCAGTATTTTACGGTGAATCGTCACTTCAATGTTATTTAACTTACTTTTGATACTGAGAACTTAAGCGACTTGGAGAGCGATCGCTACCTTTTTTCTCATTTTAGTATTTCTGTACTATATTTAGATGCGTTCGCCCTGGTATTGGCTCGACACCTCTCTGGGCAGTTACGATGAGCTTTATGGAGATTGCTCTATTTCAATAGTTACTCTAACCAGTAGATTGGTTAAGGTTCTGACTACTTTACTATCTTCTAGATTAAGCAAAATTTTAATTTCAACTACTCTCGTATCATTGTCACTACCGGGTTGGGGATCAAGAATATTATTTTTACCTATCTTTAAACCAATTTGCTCTACTTTTCCTCCAAGTTGTTCAGTTAAACCAGCATATTCACTAACAATTAAAGCTTTTTGACCGATTTTCACTTGGTTAATATCTCCTTCATATATTTCTGCTACAACATACATATTTTTTGTTTGACCCATTTCTATTAAACCTTTTGTACCAATTATCTCTCCAGGAAAGGTATGAATTTTTAAAACTTGCCCCTCTATTGGTGATTTCACTAAACCTAATTCTAAATCAGTTTCAGCCTTAACAATTGCTGCTTTTGCATTTCTTAACTCCGCTTCGGCTATAGCTATATTTACTGGAGGTACTTCCTTAATTTGTTCAAGTTTAAACTTAGCTTGTTGAATTTCGTAATCACCTGTTTTAAGCATTTGTGCTAAGGTTGCCTTAGCTCTTTCTACTTGTTCACGAAAAATTTTAACCCTTAAATTTTTATTATCAAATTCAGAGGTAGTAATAACTCCTTCTTGATAAAGTTTTTCATACCGTTTATATTCGGAAATAGCAAGTTCCAGTTGGGCTTCTAATTCTGTAATATTTGTTTTTTGAGTTTTAATATTACCCTGTAAATTAGCTTTTAATCTTTCAATTGTGGCAATTTGAGCATTAATTTCGCTAATTTGAGAACCAGCTTTTATTTTATCTAAATTAGCTTGATAGATAGCCATTTGAGTTTGTGCTTGTAATAAAACAGCTTTTAAACGATTATAGTTTTCTAGAATAGCAATAATTTGTCCCGACTCTATCCAATCTCCTTCTTTAACTAAGATTTTTTTTACTTGTATTCCTTGAATTGCAGAAGTTGGTGAAACTGTAATTACTCCTCCTTGAGGTTCAATTTTTCCTAACCCACTAATATGAAATATTTTTTGTTTATAATTCGATTCTAAACCAACACTAGGTTTTTTCTCGACCGATATTAATACTTTTTTAAAAATTAAAATAATACTAATACCTAAAATAGATAAAAATGCGACAAGTATGAAGAGCCACTTCTTATGTTGTATCCGCTTCATTGATTTCATAAACTGATAATATTCTCTTTAAAACCAGATTCAGCAGGTAAAAGCGGAAAGGAATAATAAAGTCCAGTACTCTCAGTCCTAGCAGAAAAAGAGACTGATGGTCATGCCGCTTGGGCAATTCCCTTGTCTGGAGAAAGGGTGTCGCTTCATCAAAGTGGTGTTGACGTTGCAAGTGAGCAAATTCAATCTATTATGTGCGATTCATCACTGCCTTGGCATGAGAAATTGTGCGTACTAGTAGCAGATAGCGTCTATAGCCAACGTTCATTTCTGTTTGAGCAGTCCAAACACAAAAATTTGGTGGTGATAGCCAGAGTCCGTAGTAATCGTATTTTCTATCAGTCTCCACCTATAACTGAGTCAAATAAAAAACGTGGTTGCCCCAAAAAATACGGTGAGCGGTTTGATTTGGCTGATACTGAAACTTGGCATCAGCCAGACGAAACAACACAAATTCAACAGACAACTCGTAAAGGTCGTCTTTTAAACGTAACCATACTTGCAAGGCATGAAATGTTGATGAGGGGAACCAAGAAGCAAAAAATGTACCGTCATCCCTTCACGCTTATCAGCGGCAACAAACGCTTGAATTTAAACAGCAGTACGCAAAACGATCTGGTGTTGAAGGGACTATTTCTCAAGCCACAAGAGTGTTTGGATTGCGTCGATGCCGTTATCGAGGCTTTGAAAAAACTAGACTACAGCTGCTGCTATGAATCTGGTTAGGGTTTGGCAGTGGTGGACAGAAGCTAATAACTTTGGTAAGAGTCTTTCTCGCTTCGCCGCTTTAGCCGCATAAATTTGACCTTACAGAATTCGCCAACAAAGTCAGATGCAGTAACGCTACAACAGAGGACTTACGAACATAGTGGCACATCCATAGCAGGAAATAAACCGATTACCATTGGTCAAGGATATAGGACAATTGCCTGGATACCAGAAAAATCAGGTAGTTGGGCATTACCTTTGAGACATGAACGGATCACAAGTAGCGAAAGTCCAATTGGGAAAGCGGTTTGGCAACTTAAACAGGTGTGTAAGCATTTACCCATTAGACCGATTTCAGTTTGGGACAGTGAGTATGGTTGTGCCCCTTTTTTGTTAAAAACTGCCAGCATTCCAGCAGATATACTGGTACGATTTTCCATAGCTTAGTCTAAACTCCAGATATATTTTATTCTTCGGAAATTTCTAGGTTGTCATATTGACATGCCGTAATCGAATAAATTGCCCTAAGAGAAAATTCTTTGTTAGTAAAAAAACTAAAATGAGTTATAAATTCAAATATATTTTTATAGGTGGGTTACATAATAGTGGTGCTAGTTTTTTAGAAAAATTACTAACTCAGCATCCTCAAATATCAGCCTTGTATCAAGATAATTATGGTCAAACTCACAAAAATAAAAAGTACTGGCAAGATATCAAAGTTGGTATTGATATAACTGAAACTGAAGGTCAGCTTGTTCAAAATGTTTATTTACCTGATGAATTTTTTGGTGGTGTTGGCTTCTGGGCTTTTAATCCCCATGCTCATTTAACAGCCTCTTCGTCTCTTGTCACAGAAGAGAATCGCTTACAACTTTTGAAACAATGGGGTCAATATTGGAGTGGTTCAAAACCAATTAAACTAGAAAGGTCTGCATCAAACATACTCAGAAGCAGATTTATAAACGCAATGCTTCCCCAAAGTTATCAAATTTTTATATTAAGACATCCTATTGCTAATGCCTATGCCACTGATAAAATATTAGACGATACAGAAATTGAAATTGAAAATTTAATTCGTCATTGGATTTATGCTCATCAAGTTTGGCAAAATGATTGTCAATATATTTCCAATTATAAAATTATTTATTGGGAAGAATTACTGCAAAATCCTCAAATCATTTTAAATGAAATTTGTCAAGACTTAGAGTTAGATTCTCATTCTATAGATTTTCAATACTATAATTTACCAATTAATAAGCAAGAATGGGAAAATTGGGAATTAGAAAATGAAGAAATTAAAAAAGCTATTTTAAAATGGGAAAATTTAATTCGGCGTTTTAATTATTCTTTGTATTCAAAAGAACCTTTAAATTTAAAATCTCACTCAGTCAAAGTAACCCTAGCACATAATAATGAATCTTTAAACCTCATTCCAAGTTTTATTAAAAAGCAAAATTATATCTGTTCACAGTTAAACAAAGGAAAAATTCCTAAAAACTTATTATTTATATCCTTTGGTACTAGAGGAGATATTCAACCTTGTATTGCTTTAGGACTAGGTTTTCAGAAATCAGGATACAATGTGTGGATTTGTTCTACAGAAGAACACCGAACTTTAGTAGAATCCAATCACCTTAGTTTTGTTAGTCTAGGCGTAGACCATACTTCAATTGTATGGGAAATGAACCAGGTTGAAGAACCAGAATTATCTGGTGATAGTATTTATAAGTTCTATCAAGATATTGAAAAAATAATTAATACACTAATAAATTGCTGTCAAATTAATTCCATTGACTGTTTAATGATTGGGATTGGTTTTTTACTGTATAATTTTGTTTCTGATTATTTAAAAATACCATATATTCAATTAAAATGGTGGCCGTTTTCTATCAAACAAAATACTCAATGTAGTCCTTTTGAAGGATATATAAAATATTATGCCAATGTTTGTTATGTACATAGTAATTGGAAATGCTATCAAATAATACAAGAGGTTTATAATAAATTATCCATTCCTCTTAAAGCTACTGATAACCTTAGTTTTAATCAACAAAAACAAACTCTTGTTTTGAATGGTTATACACCCCTGTTTCCTACTCAAGAGTTACCTGGTTTAAAATCGCATACAACAGGCTTCTGGCTATTGAAGCCTTCAAAGAGTTTATTTATTCCTGAAGAATTAGAGAACTATCTCAATGCAGGTTCACCCCCAATTTGTTTAAATTTTGGCAGCATGGATGTTTATAGCCAAAAAACATGGATAGAACCACTATTAAATGCAATTAGAGCTACTGGAAGGCGATGTATTTCTATTGGAAAATATGTCCCAAAAACAGTGAAAGAGCGGACATATTGGGTTGATTATGTTCCCCATACACTCTTATTTTCTAAGTGTTGTTATGTTATTCATCATGGAGGGTCAGGAACTACTGCCCAATGTTTACTTTCTGGTGTTCCTTCAGTAGTTATTCCAGTAATTTTATGGGCTGACCAAGGTATGTGGGGTAAATGGATAGACCAAGAAAAAGCAGGTATTTATTTGGGTAGCTTAAAAAACTATTCTGCAAATGAGCTAAATCAAAAATTTACTAATATTTTGAATGAAATTGAATCACCAATCTATCGACAAAATGCAGAACGATTAGGGATGCAGTTAGAAAAAGAAGATGGTGTTAACCAAGCAATTAACATATTTGAGAATTATTTTAAAGATTTATCATCGATTCAATATTTAAGTATTGAAATGATGAAAAAAATTGAAAATTTACAGTGTTCTCACAGAAGAAAACTAGAATTATCTATTTTTGTTTTATTATACGAATCTGAAACCTTACCAAAACAAACTCTTCAGAATCGTCAACAGATGGTCAATGAGATTTTAGAAACTACTAAAAAATATTGTATTTATCAAGAAGAATGGCCAGCTAAGAACAAAAAATTAGATGTACAAAAACACGACTTACCCCATATCAGTTCAAAAGCAGAATTTTGGTCTTTTTATATTCATTTGGTTTCTCAAAAAAATAATAAAAAATTTGTAATTACAACTACTTTATTTCAGATTTTAGTAAGGAATATTCAGCTACATCATATTCATTGTTCTTTTTTAGATGTTCCAAATCAGCAATACCACACTTTTTCTAAAGGAGATTCTCAAGGTTTAAAAGTAATTGCTGAATATCTACAACCACGCTATAAGAGTGACTATATGCAACGGGCTTTACAGGAAATATTGAAAAAAGGAGAATATCCATTACCAGATCAAAAATGTAAGTCTATACCTCAAATAAACCAGGAATTAATGGATTATTCTATAGATGAAATCAATATATATAAAGATGAATTAAATAACTATCATGTTGATGGTAAATTTGAAAATTATAGTTTTAATTTGCAACTTCAGCCTATAAAAGAACCTATTTTTAATGGCAAATATGGAGTTATTCATAATCTGCAAATGTTTTATTATTCCCTTCCGCGTTTGCAAGCAACAGGAACAGTACAAATAGGTCAGGAAGTTTATTCTGTAGAAGGTTTAGGTTGGTATGATCGTAAATTTGGTGGTGTTCAAGAAAATTCAAGATTTAAAGAACATAAATACCAGTGGGTTTGGATTGCTATTCAGTTAGAAAATAATGCCGAAATTGTTTATAATCCTAATTTAATTGATTTTCAAAATAGTCAAGACAACTCAGAACTAAATATACTTTTTGTTTCTCCTGAAGGAGAAACAAAATATTATCAAGGTAATTTAAGAACTACAGAATTTTGGACAAGTTCACAGACTTTTATTGAATATGGTATTTCTTGGGTCTTATCTATTGAATCACTTAAGATCAAACTATACTTAAAAGCAGAAATACCTAATCAAGAAATTATTTCTATTATTGCTCAACCTGCTTATTGGAAAGGAAGTGTTCAAATAGAAGGCACTTATGAAAACCACCATATCAAAGGAATCGGTTTTGTTGAACAAGTCGGCTTCGGGTGTCAATATTCTAATTATAAAAACTATTTGCGAGCAGTTAGTAAAAAAGCATTAAATGCCGTAGATAGATGTTATCCTCTTAATCCAAGTTTTGAAGATATCCGTCGCTTAATTGCTGATGAAGGTTTTGAATTATTTCTAGAAGGAGTATCCCAAAAAAGTTTTATCGAGAACTTGATTCAACCTGTTCGGACAATGACAGATCGTGGTGGAAAAGCTTGGCGCTCTTTAGGTTTGCTTTTGTGTATTGCCGCAGTGGGGGGTGATCCTCACAAATTTGAAGATTTTCTAGCCTTTCCCGAACTCATTCATACGGGTAGCCTTATTGTGGATGATGTAGAAGATAACTCCTCAATGCGTCGTGGAGGAGAAACCTGCCACTCGATCTATGGTATTCCTACAGCTATTAATGCAGGTACAGCAGCTTATTTTGCTCCAGAAACTTTACTTAAACGATCATCTATTTCTGACAAAACTCTCTTAGAAATTTATCAACTTTATTTTTTGTTTTTAAGAGGTGGTCATGTGGGACAAGGTTTAGATATTCAAGGTTTACAAGCTCTTGTAACCGAATGTTTAGCTACAGGATATTTTCAAAAAGTTTGGCATTCTATGTTAGCTATTCATCGCCTTAAAAGTGGACTTCCTGCCAGTATTGCTGCTCGTATAGGTGTTTTACTTGGCGAAGGAACCTCTAAACAAAAAGAGATTTTAGGAGAATATTTTTTAGCGATCGGAGTTGCTTTTCAAATTATGGATGATGTAATTAATTTACGGGGGTTTTGCTCAGGTTTAAAAACTAAAGGAGAGGATTTAATTGAGGGAAAAATTACTGCTCCTGTAATACAAGGATTTTTAACTCTTAATCCCCAAAAAATACTAAAATTATGGCAAGGGCTTGAAAAGGGAGCATCTGCTGAGGATTTACCCATGTTAATTGAGTTATTAGAGGAATGTGGAGCTATGGATAATTGTATTAATTATGCTAAGAATTTAGTGGAAAATGCCTGGCTAAAAGTCGATCAAATTATTCCTGAAAGTTATGCTAAATTGCAATTAAGGATGTTTGGCTGGTTTGTAGTCGAAATAAGAGATTATTAAATTTTTGGCTCTTCATTACCTATTATGCAAAATTATTAGCAGAAGTCATTAAATTATCTTAAAAAATATATTAAAAATTGACTGAAAGCCTTATAAGTATTGACATATAAACAATATATATTGTTAACTATAAAAACAATTTACCGTATTTTTAGATAAAGTTAAAGTTATGAAGGGCAAAAGAGATATTAAAATTCTCACAGAACCAGGGTAAGCGCATATAATTTTGTAGCTTAAAATACAGAATATTTGACCAAAAGATGCAGAAAGAATCAAATTTGAGTAAGTAGTACGCTAAAAAGTAAAGCGTCTATTTTACATCAGGGTCAGTATTATGGCATCGGGTTTCAACTCTTCTAATCATCCTCCTGCTCCCAAGTCAAAGGCTTTAAGTGTAGCGAATGCCAACGCTTTAACATCGAAGATTTCATCAATGTTTAGTGAAATAGAAGACCCCCGTGCAGAAAGAAATCGTGTGCATTTATTAACTGATATTTTAATCATCGCCATACTATCAGTAATTGCAGGAGCCAAGGGCTGGGAAGATATGGAAAATTATGGTTTAAGTAAATACGAGTGGTTGTCACAGTTTTTAAAGTTGCCAGAAGGTATCCCTTGTGCGGATACGTTTCGCCGAGTTTTTGAGCGTATAAATGCATTGGTATTTGAGCAATGTTTTAGGCGTTGGGTTGAATCAATAGTTGAGAACACGGGAGCGCAAGTAATCCCAATTGATGGTAAAACCCTCAAAGGCTCCTACGACAGAGCGCTGGGAAAAAAAAACACCTTTACATATGGTTAGCGCATAGCCATGCTCCACAAAATCTGTCACTGTTGCGTCGAATTGCGCTTAACGCTTTGAATTTGGAGCAATCGTTCCAGCGAAGTAATCGTCAAAAATCAAATCGATCTGCTATGGATAACAATTATATGTTGACGATTTTAGCTGCCAGTCTTACTCATCATGATCATGCTTTAAAAACCTCTTGTCAATAGGGTTTGAAATGCGCTTACCCTGCGAAAGAATGCTCTCCTGAAGAAATAAAAGCAGAGATTTTAGCACAAATAAAAGAATTTATTGCTAAAGCTTATAGTCAAGTTTTCCAAGATTATGAAAAAATCATGAATGAAATTACTTTAGCATGGTTACAATTAACTAAAAATAAATTTCGTTTGGTAGGTATATTAAGTGGAATATCAATTTTGGTGGCAACAGTATTAACTAATCTGGGGTTGCAAGATGCTCTTTATGAGAGTAATACTAGAATACATCAAAATTTTAAAGGAGAGTTGGTTCTCATTCATAAAAAAACTAACGTTTTACATGAATCTTTACCTTTTTCTACAACTTATTTATATAGATTAGAAGGATTAGCAGAAGTAACTAATATTAGTTCTTTATATTTAAACTTTTCAAGACTACAAATACCAAATATTACCAACGAAACTTTTGTTTTAGTATTTGGAGTCAATATTAATAATTCTCCTTTTAAGGTTGAAAATCTTAATGAAAAACTTGATAAAGCAAAAATTCCTAACGTGGTATTAATTGATAGAAATTCGCGTCCTGAATATAGTATTTTAATTAAGGAATATGATTCAGGAATAATTCCTATAATTAAACTGGATGGAAAAAAGGTAAGAATTGAAGATGTAGTACAATTTAATACAGCTTCTTTTGTTTCCGATGTTTCTTTTATTACTAGCAGTTTTAATTTTATAGAAATCTTTCCTTATCTCAACCCTAATAATATTAATATCGGCGTGATTCAACTTAAACAAAATGTTAATCCAAAAAGTTTTATAAAAAAACTTGAAGATAAGAAATATTTACCTGTAAACCTCAAACTTTTAACGCGTCAAGAATTTATAGACTCAGAAAAGCAATATTGGGCAATTAGATCTCCAATTGGCTTTGTATTCAGTTTAGTTGTATTTATGACAGTTATAGTACAGGTTATAGTAGTGTATCAAATTATGTCTACTGAAATAGCTTCTCATCTTCCAGAATATGCTTTATTAAAAGCCAGAGGTTATACAAACAGTTACTTTGTAATAGTCATATTACAAGAATCTATATTTTTAGCGATTTTAGCTTATCTTCAGGGCTTAATAATTTCTCTATTTATATATGAGCTTGCCAAAGATGCTACATCTTTACCCATAACAATGGATTTTAGAAGAGCTATCATCGTGTTATTATTAACGATGGGAGTATGTTTAGCAGCAAGTTTAATTGCCACAAATAAATTAAAAGAAGCTGATCCTATCAATCTACTTTAAACTTTTTATTCTCTTTGCAGATAAATAATATTTTGGTCACAAAAATGTTGAATTCAACAATAGTAAATATAAGAAATCTCAATTATTACTATGAAACCAAAAGAAGTAAAATTCAAGTTTTATTTGATATTAATCTTGAAATAAAAACTGGAGAATTTGTGTTCCTTACTGGTCCTTCTGGTTCAGGTAAGAGTACATTGTTGAGTTTAATCGGCGGTTTACGTTCTGTACAAGAAGGAAGTATTGAAGTTTTTGGATATGAATTGAAAAAAATGAATCAACGACAAGGAAAAAAAGTTAGACGATTGATTGGCTATATTTTTCAAGCTAGTAATCTTGTTAATTGTTTAACTGTTCAACAAAATTTGCAAATGTCTTTGAAGCTTAATCCCATTAAATATAGCAGAAAAGAAATGATTGAACTATCAAATACTACTTTAGAAATGGTAGGTTTAGACCATAGAATTAATTATTACCCCGATGATTTATCAGGTGGCGAAAAACAAAGAGCCGCTATTGCCTGTGCTTTAGTAAATAAACCTAAATTAATCCTTGCGGATGAACCTACAGCAGCTTTAGATGGTAAATCTGCCCAAAATATTATTAACTTAATGCATCATTTGGTGAAACAAGAAGAAACTTCTATTTTAATGATTACCCATGACAATAGGTTTTTGAATATTGCTGATCATATTATTCATATTCAAGATGGTAAAAGCTTCTTCAAAAGCCAAATTTAAATAGTGTTCAATTTGTAAAGGAGTAGTCAGTAGCTCTGCTAAAAATTCAATCGCCTCATCAGTAGCCAAATCAGATGGTTGATATTCATCATCAGTAAACCAAAAAGTTTTTCTCGAAAGAGCGATCGTTAAAATACTTATATTTTTTGATACTTATTGATACACAATTCTCTGTGGTGTGGGTTCGCGCATAAGATGTGTGGGTTCGCGCATAAGATGAAATTTAAACTACGAATTTATAACCCTGTTTTGTCACTCTGGCAGTAGTATAATAAGGTAAAAATGCTAGAACCAAGACACAGAGCATGGTACAGCCCCGTCCAGCCGCACCAACAGTCAAATTTGTGGACGAATATTGCCAGTGGTATAAAAGTCTGTTTCCAGATGTTAGGAGTTTCGAGGCTTTTAAATATCTCCATGTAGGCTGCATTTCTGATCTAAAACGTAAAACATTGCCAGAAATAGCAAAAATCGTAGGATTAGATAACCAGCAAGGGTTGCATCATTTTCTAACTACATCACCTTGGGATATAGAAAAGTTAAGAACCTTAAGGTTAGAGTTAATTTTACAAGTGCTAAAAGGTAGACCAATCATTTTAATTATTGATGAGACAGGGGATAAAAAGAAAGGGAGCAAGACAGATTATGTGAAACGGCAGTATATAGGAAATTTGGGAAAAACAGATAATGGAATTGTGGCAGTGACAGTATATGGTGTTTTCTGTGGGATGACATTTCCATTACTGTTTGAAGTGTATAAACCCAGGGAAAGATTACAGGCAGGAGATAAGTACCGCACTAAACCAGAAATAGCAGCAATACTGATAAAAAAGCTACAATCAATGGGTTTTAAATTCAACTTAGTACTTGCAGATAGCTTATATGGAGAGAGTGGTAAGAATTTCATATCTGTATTAGATGAACTAAACTTGAACTATATAGTAGCGATTCGGTCAAATCATTATGTAGAAATACTTCCACGACAACATATTCAATATTTAAAGTGGCAGAAGTTTCAAAGGGTATTCTCTGACTTGAGTCGGGAAAATCGATTTATTAGAGAAATTATTCCGGGAAAACGTGGAGAACTTAGATATTGGCAAATTACTACAGATCCAGAAAATTTGCCTGATAACACTACTTGGTATGTGATGAGTAAATATCCAGACATTACGCCAAGAGAAGTTGGAAATTTTTACGGTTTAAGAACTTGGGTCGAGTACGGGTTAAAACAAAGTAAGAATGAATTAGGTTGGTCAGATTTTCGCCTGACTCACTACCCAGATATTGAGCGATGGTGGGAAATTATTTGCAGTGCTTATTTAATGGTTAGTCTGCATTCGGAGCAACTGTTTCAGTCTCCATCACAACGAGAGTCAAAATTTGTTTCACATCCTTGGTGGGATAATGGAAATGGCTGGAAGAACATTCTTAACAATCTTCGTTTGATTATTCAACCTTTTACTTTATTTAATCTGATATATCCCTGGTTAACGGTTTTTCCTATTCCTCAATTAGCTTTGGGTTTTTTTAAACTTCAATCTATTATTTATAGCCTCACCAGTTCAATTTTTATATCCCTGATTCACCCTGATTTCTACTTTTCCTCTGCCTAGAGTGACAAAAGAGGGATAAGGATTCCAGCCTCTCTAATTCGCGCATAACCCTGTTTTGTCACTCTCGCGGTAGTATAAGAATGTATAAACGCTAGAACAAAGACACAGAGCATGGTACAGCCTCGTCCAGCCGCACCAACAGTGAAATTTGTGGACGAATATTGTCAGTGGTATAAAAGCCTGTTTTCAGATGTTAGAAGCTTCGAGGCTTTTAAGTACCTACATGTAGGATGTATTTCGGAATTAAAACGTAAAACTTTACCAGAAATAGCGAAAATTGTAGGATTAGATAACCATCAAGGACTACATCATTTTTTAACTTCATCTCCTTGGCAAGTAGAACAGTTCAGAATCTTGCGGTTAGAACTAATTTTACAGATGCTTCAAGGTAAACCAATCATTTTAATTATTGATGAAACAGGAGATAAAAAGAAAGGGAACAAGACAGATTATGTCAAAAGGCAGTACATAGGAAACTTGGGAAAAACTGAGAATGGAATTGTAGTAGTAACAGTGTATGGTGTTTTCTGTGGAATGACATTTCCATTGCTATTTGAAGTTTATAAACCTCGAGAAAGATTAAAGGCAGGGGATAAATATCGTACTAAGCCAGAAATAGCAGCCATTTTAATGAGAAAGCTACAGTTGATGGGCTTTAAATTCAACTTAGTATTGGCAGACAGCTTATATGGAGAAAGTGAGACAAATTTCATCTCCGTATTAGATGAACTGAACTTGAAATATATAGTTGCAATTAGGTCAAATCATTATGTAGAGCTACTTCCACGACAAAGAATTCAATACCTAAAATGGCATAGATTTAAACGAGTATTCTCAAATCTCAACAGCGAGAATCGCTTTATTAGAGAAATAATCCCAGGAAAACGTGGACGACTTAGATATTGGCAAATTACAACAGATGCAGAAGAATTGCCTGAGAGTTCTACTTGGTATGTGATGAGTAAATATCCAGACATTACGCCAAGAGATGTTGGCAATTTTTATGGGTTAAGAACTTGGGTTGAGTATGGATTAAAACAAAGTAAGAATGAACTAGGTTGGGCAGATTATCGTTTGACTCATTATCCTGATATCGAAAAATGGTGGGAGATTGTTTGCAGTGCTTACCTCATGGTTAGCTTGCACTCAGAACAAATATTTCAGATGCCAATACAATCCAACTTCAAGTTTGCTTCACACCCCTGGTGGGATGATGGAAAAGGTTGGAAGAATATACTTAACAATCTCCGGTTGATTATTCAACCTTTTACCTTATTTAATTTAATCTCCCCCTGGTTAACAGTTTTTCCTATTCCTCAATTATCTTTGGGGTTTTCTAAGCTCCAATCTATTGTTTATAGGCTTACCTCTCCAATTTTTATATTCCTTGGTCACCCAGATTTCTACTTTTCCTCTGCCTAGAGTGACAAAACAGGGATAAAGTGAAATCGACTGTGTGATTTGAACGATATTTTTGCCAAAGGGTCACGAAATGCTTCAAAACTCATTAGGACAAGATATACTTCATAATTTAGTTGTGAGTTGTAAGAATGATAATCGTATAGTTGGGGGGAGACAGGGTTGAGCAAAGCTCAACCCTGTCTCATTAATAAAGAGAATGGGAAGAAGCTGCCGTCGGCAGCTTCTTCCCCCACCCAATGATTATCATTATTATGTTGTTGACGGCGATTCATGCCCAACAGTGTCTCGCTTGGGTTTGCGTTGTCCAACCCGTGTGCCTGACTTTTTCTGGGGACTCTTATCTGTTTGCTGTTGCGTGTCCTGGGTTATCGCCTGAAGGTCAGTACTAGGATTACTAAGTGGCGTTTCAGTAATTTCAAGCGTTTGAGTAGATGTAGTTTTCTTACGAGTCTGCTTTTTCTTCAAGGCTGGCTCTACGGGGATCTCGTTTGCTGTTGTGGTCGTAAATTCTTGTGGTGCAGGTACGTTTGGCTTTTTCCGAGTCGATGTAGTTTTAGGTGGTGACTCTGTTTTCGATGAAGTGATTTCACTACCGACCAACGGAGTTTCAGGAGGGACTGCACTAGTCGGTACATCCGTTGAACCCATTCCTATTTGTAGCAAATGCCATAAGTGTTCGCGGCGGCTCTCCATATAGCTCAGTTTTTCTTCGCCTTCAGTCGCTTCTATTGCCATACGTTCGCACTGCG
Organism: Tolypothrix sp. PCC 7601; assembly: GCF_025677855.1. Taxonomy (NCBI): domain Bacteria; kingdom Bacillati; phylum Cyanobacteriota; class Cyanophyceae; order Nostocales; family Tolypothrichaceae; genus Tolypothrix; species Tolypothrix sp. PCC 7601. The sequence continues at coordinate 122,600 of NZ_CP064882.1, read as the reverse complement.
CTAGCGTTAGGGTATGTTCGTGTAATTGTTTTAAAGTTAAAGCTTTATTTCCATCATCTAATGCCGCCGCCACAGTTCTGATGAGCCAGTCTTTTAGGACTCCAAGACAGCCAATAGAATGTTCATAGAAGTAAAGCCAATGCTGCATTAATTCAGGAATATTAGTATCAAGAGGTACTTGCTTGAGGAGTGCCAATAACGCTGCTTGAAAATCCAAACGGTCTTGTTCATTTTGGTACAAATAGCGCGGAAAGTGGATATCCAGACCGCGCCGGGATGCTTGACCACTTAAATTGCGGAAATTTAACAGTTCGTAAGTACCAATCAGGATGTGTAAAACACCCGTAACATTCGTCATGGATTTAATCCAATCCAACTGGTCTAAAAGCTTGCCAGCATTACTTCCAGTCCCAATCTTCATTAAATGTTGCGCTTCATCCAGGATAACCGCACGTACACCACGTTTGGTTATCGCTTCTTCTAATGCGTGGCGCAGTTCTGGAGAATCATTAAACTGGGAAGTTTTGCTAGTACGTCCACGCCCTTTTTTCTCCCATGCCTCCGACGTATCAATGTCTACAATGCTACGACGCTCGTAGAATGGCTCATTCAAAAGCTTCAGCGCAGTCCGGTAATAGTCAGTTCGATTAAACACCCCACTGTCAGGTGGACGTGTCTCTATCAGTAACAGAGGTAATTGAGGTACATAACCGTTGCGGTAGCTTGAGTCATTTGATACATAATCCTCAGTTTGAGGCGCATTTAAACGTCGGGCAATTTGCCGTATCATCGTCGTCTTGCCCACACCGCTTGGCCCATACACCAACACATGAGCAAATCCGGCAGGTTCTCGAATCGCACGCATGAGCAGCATATCTACCCGTGCTAACTGTGGATGTAAAACTGCATACTCCTTAAATTGAGTAAGTAAGTTTATGTCATCGCTCCTGTTCCTGTTTAAATCCATCTATTTGTATTCCGCTAATATTGGCAGTGAACTTAGATCCAACGGTTCAACGTTTCGAGATGGTACGTGCTGCGATGCAACATCTTCACTCTGTTGTGCCAATACAGCAAATGTTGAATGAACTTGGTTTACTGATGGAACAGAAGAATTACTAGACGTTAAATTGTCTAGTAAGCGTTTACTTTCCAAATCACGCAATCTTTGCAGCAACAAGGCTTCATGTTCTTGGACATTGGCAATGAAGTCAGCTAAATGTTTGGCATTCAAATTCGTCGCCGTGGCGCTACGTTTGTTCAATTGCCTAATTTCTTGTGCCGCTAACAACACTTCTTTTTCAGTGCGTCCCACGAAAGTACTGTAATACTGAGAGATACATCTCACCCAGCGCCCATCAACATAGGCGTAAGCAACTCCCATATCAAAAGGATCGTAGCGTACTGGTACTAATGTTTTTTCTACATTGGGATTGCGGAAAGCATCACTCCAATAGTAGAGATAATTGACTTTAATCCCTTGTCCCGGCTGAACTTTCGCCTGACCTTTGGGCGTGGAAGGACGTGTTGCCATGAGGAACTCTTCGTTATAAGCAATACTTCGGTGTAAGCGTTCTCCGGCGATTGACAACCCTTCGGTATAAACAACGCCTGGAGACGCACCTAATGAGTCATGATAATTTGAGTCGTAAATCGAGTAAGCCCACTGGGTCAGGTAAGTATATAAATCTCCCAAATTCCAAACAGCTAACTGTTTTGGGTCAACAGTTTTGGTGAGTTGACGCGGCTGTTTACTTGCTTGAGTATTACCTAATAGGTTATAGATAAACTCAGTATTTGTCGTCCCAAATAATCGTTCAATTACCGACCCAAAGCGGGGTTTACCACCAGGTCGTGTTTTCTTGGTGCAGTGGTAGCGTGCTAGCAAGGTGTCAAAGTATATACTGTGGAATTCTTTGCCACCATCTACAACTAATGTTGAGGGAAAACGACCTTGGCGCTGGACTAAAATACGTAGCCCCATCATGCAAGACCTGTAAGAAGGTGCATCAAAAGTCAGATAAACTGCCAATATTCGCCGAGAATAAGCATCGGTCAGTAATGTTAGCCAAGGTCGTCCCAGTAACCGACCTGTAGCTTGTGAGCGTAATTCAATATCGAGTTCGGTATGGTCGATATGGACTATCTCCAGTGGACGGTTTCCGTGAGGACGTGTATTTAAAGCTAGTTCCCAGACAAAAGGCTCTGTTGCGTATGCGGCTTTTGCTCCCTGACGCTTTAATGTCTGCTCATGGGTTGGGCGTTTTTTTAAACGCTGGTAGAAGGTGCGGTTACTAAGGGGTTGTATATTTAATGCTGTACAGGCTCTGACATACGCCCGATATACTGAAGCGCCTGTCGCTTGTCTTGGTGTTTCAAAATGCTCCTTAATAAATTTATCTAATAATTCACTTGAATCTGTTGGCGATTTTGGTTGACGATTCCCTTGCTGATGTGTGCGTGGTAGCAACCCGACATAACCGCAACCTAAACTTGCTTCTGCTTCACGGAACTGTTGTACCCATCTACGCAAGGTACGTGGGTTGATGTCTTGATAGATATCTGTATGGCGTTGGAAATATGCTTGTACTATATTAAATTTTCGATTCGCTTCTTTTAAGTGAGATGGAGAAGCGGCCTCCATTAAAGTCCGTACAGTTTCATTTCTTGTTACATCTGTAACTCCGTTGTGGATTTTAATGGTGCCACTGTCGAATAACTGGAGAAAAAATGCTGTGGGCAACTGTATTGGGAAGCCTGACTCTGGTAATAGCGTGGTTGTGGTCTCGCCATAGTTAACTAAAGTCCATAGCGCCGAATCCCACTCAAGGGCTGTGTTAGGTAGCAGTGTTGTGGGACTACTGGGAGTATTCTTTGTAGTTACTCCTACAACAGATGCGTGTGTATAAGCGTCATGATTTTGTTGACTTACCCATAATCGTGTCCTGTAATGTTCAACTAAGGGGACAGCAGACAAATCCACGTACAAAAGCTCAGTTGCAATCATGATGTATATGTCATTGGCACATACATCATTTAATTCTTGTAGCAATGCCGCAATCGTTATTCCTGGATTTGCTTCCAGGTAAGCCAGAACTGTCGAGTGTACATCTGTTGTCAAATTTGATTTAAATCCCAGGTAATCTGACAAAAACATCAAGTTCTGGGTAAAGACGGGATTCAATTCGGCATCAGTACGAACGCAGTATTTTAGACCAAATTGTGATGCGTGTGCTTCTCCTGGTGGGCAACGCCAATGACCGGATGCTGTTTTTTGATAACGCCCAGGATATTTTTGTGCTAAGAACTCTAGTTCCTTAACTGTTTTCCACTCTTCCCAGCAAGCACCATCATGACGTAATACAAAAAAGTCAGGGGTATGATAGTGACCTATATTACGCCCTGCTTGATTTTTATACTGGATTTTGAATGGTGGGGGCTGGTCGTAGAACTCTAAAACTTTGGGGTCGTGTTCCATCAAGTAAATCGCCCACAATTCCACTGTATGGCTCTCGAATTGAATTGTGACCCCCATTTTAGAACTAGGGTACACGCCACAAACGTTCTTGGTTCGTCCTTGTACCCGACGTGAGGGTGGGGATTTCCTGATTTGTGTAATCAAATCAATGGTGTTGGTTGCTAGTTGCTGTTGCCTACACCAATCTTCAAACTCGAATTCGTTCATTTGAGCTTCACCTCCGGGAGCGTGACCTATGTGATACAAGGACGGCTTTGTTGCTTCACTACAGTCTCCTAAAAATACTTATCAACGCGAATTGAATCATATTTTAGTCAGTTTGAACCATATTTTGTCATCTAAGTTGTACATAGGAGTGATTTTTAGAGAATTATTCGGGAGAAGTTTTTTCTTTTTCGTTATGACAACTCTAGGATTTATTATGATTCACAATTAGGACACGCGGCCATAATTTTATGCAAACTTTTATGTGATGTTTAGGCTGTAACCCTTGAAATGTCGTTAATTTTTGGTCAGGGTATGATTCACAATTTGGTCATCCAGGGGGTAAAAGCACAGACTGTAAGGTAAGGGTTTAAGCTATCTAGCCAATTCGCGCATAAAGTGAAATTTTACATTTAAACAGGGTAATTCCTAGTGTTTATAGCAATATAAGTGGCAATTTATACTTTAATTTTCGATGTTATGTGGGAAAACTGCTTGATTATGGCAAGAAGTGGGCGATCGCTCGAATGCTAGAGAGTAAGCTCATCGCACTTTAAAAATACGCTTTTAAAAGCATTTGGGCTGTCGTTAAATCAAAGTCGGAAAATTTCAATTTATCTGCGAATTCGCTACCTGTCTCAAACCGTCACGCCACAAGCAATTTCACTTTATGCGCGAATCTCGTTGTCTCAAACCCCTATAACTTCGTTGTTCACATTTCATCTTATCTGCGAACCCACATAAAATGCAGCATTATTTAGGTCATTTTCAAAAATACAGCATTTTCCGATCGCACCTGCGGAATGTGGGTTTTAATTTCTTTGTGACGCTTGCTCGCGCAATTCAACAGTGATTGTAACTGTTCCTAACTAATCACTAAAATTTGTTTTGTCCGGTGGGGATATTTCTGGATATAATCAAAAACCATAAGTAATATCGAAAAATGATAGACGCGCAATTTAATGTTTTACCATTTTTCTTTTCCTAAGTTAATATTTCGGACAAGTCTATTAAACCTTGGCGTTCTAAATAGTACAGCACTTGGTTAACACATTCTTCAACTGTAAAATTATCAGTTTGACAGATAATATCTGCATTAATTGGTGCTTCGTAGGGGTCAGAAATGCCAGTAAAATGCTTGATTTCCCCCGCCCTGGCTTTGACGTAAAGCCCTTTGATATCACGGGATTCACAAACTGCTAGTGGTGCTTGGACATAAATTTCGATAAAGTTGGTAGTCGTCTGTTTTAGTTCGGAGCGAACTTCACGATAGGGGCTGATAGCAGCAACGATCGCAATTATGCCATTACGACTAAGTAAGTTAGCCACAAAGCCAATCCGACGCACATTTATATCTCGGTCTTGTTTGCTAAAGCCTAACCCTTGTGAAAGATGGATGCGAACGATATCACCATCTAGCAACTCTACTAAGTAATTTCGTTTTTGTAGTTCTTGGGCTACACCGTGAGCAATAGTTGTTTTCCCCGCACCACTTAACCCTGTAAGCCAGAGAATTGCACCTTGTTGTTTCATGTTTAATTTAATACATGCTAATACTAGTATAATGAATGAGATCAAGCGCTCGCACTTGAAGTTGTCTCAAAGGGCGATCACCCCATTTGCAATTAAACAATTGCTAAGGAGCATCAAATTATATAGTGACGTAGCAATTGCCACTATGGAAACAATTCAATCAGTATTTCATTTACCAGGGTGGCAAACAGAAGGGTTTTTGGAATGCTCATGGGAATTGAGCTAGCAGACGAGATAGCACAGCCGCATCCTAGAGATGAAAACCTGCACTACTGTAACCAAGTGGGACGTAAGCAGGGCTTTGTTGCATGAACCCTCTTTCAAGAAACACATTCGGTGGGGTGGGAAATAGGAATGAGTTCTAAGCCAAGAGCCTGAGCTTTTTGCTTGAGGTTTTTGAGCATCAGTTCTTGGTATTTTTGCTCATAGTAGTCCATACCAGGATCAGAATATTGCCCAGCAGTAATCCACATCTGGTAAAACAAACGAGCCAGTTTGTGTGCAGTAGCAGTGATAGCTTTAGGTGCGCCCAAGCGAGAACGTAACCGGCGATAAAACGCACCCAGAGCAGAGCGACTGTGAGTTAAAGAAAACGCCGCCATGCGAAAAGCATTGGCTGCCCGATTGACAACATTACGAGTTTTAGAGCTTTTGACCTTACCACCAGTCACTTTTTGACCAGGACATAAACCTAACCAAGATGTGAAGTGCTTAACTGTAGGAAAGCGTTTTGGGTTTAATCCCACCTCAGATAAAATGGTCTGAACAGTTAAGGCATCAAGACCATCAATGAATGTAAAGTCAACTCCTGCCATCCGATAAAGATACTTATGCAAATCAAAATCGGGGTGATTTGCAGTCGGTTTTTTTCTGCGTTTTCTTGGTGATGTTGGCGGTTCATCTAAAGTTTTAGGTTCAAAAGATGCTAAACATTTTTCAATTTCAGTGTCAACAGCAATAATCTGTTGTTGGTAAACCTCATACAGTGTTAATTCTTGCTGGAGGACAAATAAATGTTCACGGCGGTAATCACCAGTTAAAGATGCAGCAATATCTGCTGTGCTGCTTTTGATATGTGGGTCTTTGAGGGCTGCTAAAACTTGTGGGTCTTGTTCACCAGCAACGATTGCTTTTATAATTTTCATTCCGGTCAAACCAGTCACATCGCTGATGACTTTGTGGAGATGTAAATTCATCTGGATGAGTGCCTTTTGCATCCGTTGTATATGGGCACTAGCACTCTTGATTAAGGTATCTCGCTGACGGATATAACTGCGTAGTACACAAACTTGGTCTTCTGGGCGAAAAGAACCAGACAGTAGTCCATAGGTATGTAACTTTTGTAACCACTGGCAATCTAACACATCTGTTTTGCGCCCAGGGACTGTTTTAACGCTCCGGAGCATTGACTAATTTGACCTCAAAACCCTTGGTTTCTAATATCTGAAACACTGGAATCCAATAAACTCCTGTGGCTTCCATTGCCACGGTATTTATTCGGCATTCCTTTAACCAATCGGCCATTGCAATTAAATCAGGGGTAAAACACCCAAATCGGCGAACATTTTTATCTGCTCTATCAGTGGGGACACAAACCCAATGTTCTCCACTACCAAGGTCTATTCCGGCTGCGTTCTGGTTAATTTCTTCTAGAGTGGATGAAGGTTTTACCACAGGTACAGGCTGGTTCTTCTGTTGATTTGCTGGCAATTTCATTGCTGCAACCCTGTTCTAGTTATTATGGATAGTCCTGACAAAAGGGATGTATTCATAGATAATCTTTCAAACGGGATAGGAAACTTTATCCTTCACCAATGTCATAGCCATAATGCCCCAGAACCATGCTCCTAATCAGGCTCAACACACTATTGTGGGTTCGGTTTTAACTGTCAGGATAATTATTAATATACTCGTTCATTAGTCCTCACCGTTCGCGTAATAGAATTTGACTAAGAGGAATTATCTACAAGATTGCTATAAATATCCGAAGGAAGACCAAGCAAACTCATAATTTCCTGTTGTAGAGGGTTTAAAGGAGGAACATAACCAAAACGCTGACCACGGGCTTCAATAATCGTCAAAGTGATATTAGAAAAAGCACGTAACAACCGTTCAGCAGTAGGTTGAGCAGTCCTTTTTTTTGGATGTTCGGGATACAGTCCAGCAAGAGAGTTGACCTCAATAGCAGTTAATTGCCGTCGGACAACAAACTCGATAATTGTCAGCAAACGTAGGGCTAGACTCAGTAAATTAATCAGCCCGGTAACTTGGTCGTCACGTTGCACAAACATGGGAGCAATCGAAAGTGACGCACCCTTGAGACGATGAAAACCACGTTCAGCAATCCATTCGTCTCGATAAGTCAGTACAGCTTGTTCAACTCCTAACAGACTCTTGGGAGCATTGGTGACAAAAGCTCTCCAGCCAAAAGTTTTGTGAGTTTGGGCAATAGCATCTTCATTGCGGATAACAGTCTGAATTTGATACCTAATTTTTCGAGTAATTTGCTTGGGGCGAGATGTGGGACGACCTCGACCAATATAGGTTTCTTCAACAGTTTCTTGGCACTCATAATCGAAACTCAGTAAGCCTTCGACTCGATAAAGGTGCAGAATTTCTGTAGCTTTTTGCAATAAAACCTGTAGGTCGTTGATTTGTCGTTTACCACGACCTTTTTGTGGAGTTAACGCCATCAACTTCTGCTGTGCGTTGTGAAGTCGCTTCTCTAATCCCTGAACCTGTTGTTTTGCAAGTGTTGGTGAGTGAACAATCAACACCCTTTCTTGCCAGCATAGTAATGGCAATTGTTCATCAACCACCTCGACAGGACGACACACCTCATAGCCAGTGGCGATAGTTGTTTCAAGGACATCCAAGTCTGGGCTGGTTTCACTGTTGTGATGAACACTGGTTCGCTTGATATCAATCAGGGGAAATTTACCTGCAACAGCATCATCTACCCAGCCGGCAAGAAGTTCTGGAGTTTTACCAACTAGGGATAATGGACATAGGTAGTAATCTCCCTGAATATGTATGTTGCAGCGTGTTGATAGTGAACTCATTTTACAGTCGCCAACAAACAACAACCCTTTTTTGTTCAGTGTGGCAGCAATTTGTTGGTAGGCGGGAATGTACAACCCATCATCTGCTTGTTCTCCAGATACTACCTGAGTGACAAGAGGCATCCCTAATGGGTCTATCATCCCCATCATGAGTTTTACCTGTGGCAAGTTTGGATCATCTTTGCTGTGTCCAAATTGGAATAAACCTGACTCACTGACGAGATGGTGTCCACTAATTGTTGTTGCGTCTAAACGCACTTGCTCCACCGCTAAGTCATAGGCTCGGATAGTGTTTTGCGTGAGACACCGTTCTATTTGTTCCCAAGTTTCGGGCTTGCTTAAACGCTTCAACAGTATTCCTAAACGGTCATCTGTAAAGTCGGTTTCTCGAATGTTGAATCCGCATACTTGCTCTATGGTGTAGTGTCGTTGTTCCACCCATTCCCGAACACGTACTTTTCGGTGGTCGCCCTGTGAGATGATATATGATAACCAAATGCAAGCTACCCATCCCCAATCCAGCCCTTCCTGTTTCCAATGACGTGGCAAATTTTGGTTGAGGATTTCTGGCAGTCCCATTTTTTTCATCACCTCTAGCAGCAGAACCACATCGTCGATTCGTTCTGAGATTATTTGTTGGGGTAAATGTGCCATTTCTCACACTTACCATTAAACCGTTACACCCTACACAACTTTCTTTCTGGCATAAGGGATGCCAAAAACGATCGCCTGCTTAGAGACTCTCCCTTATTTCATCTATTTCACCAAACTCATCCTCGATTGCGCGAACGGTAAGTAATTAGTCTTCGACTTTGTAAGAGTCTGGCTTACCTATCTGGATCATGCGATTAAGCTCGGGGAAAAAGCTTATAATCTCATTTAGGCACTACAGGTATGGCGATCATACGAGCTATTGCCCCTGGGAAACATGATCCAAAAGTACTTGCAGCTAAAAAACATCACCGTGTCAATAGATCCTGGTATGGATTATTATGAGCAGCGTTATCGTGAGCGAATGGTTAAGAATCTCCACAAAAAAGCCCAGGCTTTTGGTTTTGAGCTTATTCCTCAGGTCTCAGAAAATCTGGTTTCTTGAAAGAGAGATACGGGATCAAAAAGTTTCCGCACTCAGAATAAGGGTTTGAGATGAATCAAAATTCCCAACAAGATCAAGAGAATTTTTATTCCAGCCAAGAGGGAGTTAAATTCCCAAAGCACGCAACCAACCAAACTGAAGAAACAGAGCAACGCAAGAGTGAAGCGATCGCAATTATAGGTATTGATTGTCGTTTTCCAGGGGCTAATAATTACGAGGAATTTTGGCTCAACCTGGAAGCTGGAGTCAATAGCATCACCGAAATTCCTACCCAGAGGTGGGATACCCAGAAGTATTATTCTCCCAATCCTCAAGAGCGAAATAAAACTATTAGTAAATGGTCTGGACTGATTGAGGCTTTAGACGAGTTTGATGCCCAGTTTTTTGGCATCTCCCCTCGTGAAGCTAAAATGCTCGAACCGCAGCAGAGGTTGATGCTGGAATTGAGTTGGTCTTGTTTGGAAGACGCTGGGTATTCACCATTTCAACTTTCAGGAAGCCCAGTTGGTGTTTTTATTGGAGCTTGTAATTACGATTCAATCCTTTATTTTAACCAGGATCAAGAAAAAATCGAGGGACATCTGGGAACAGGAACTTGGACTTGTATGATTCCTAACCGAATTTCTCACTTCTTTGATTTTCGCGGTCCGAGTGTTCCTGTGGATACAGCTTGCTCCAGTTCACTAGTAGCGCTCCATTTGGCAATGAATGCTCTGAAAGAAAAGGACTGTGAAATAGCACTGGTGGGTGGAATTAGTGTTATGAATTTACCGATAGGATACCTGCAAATGAGTCAACTAGGGATGTTGTCCCCAACAGGACAGTGCCATAGTTTTGACAGTCATGCAGATGGTTATGTGCGGGGGGAAGGAGCAGGAATGATTTTATTAAAACCTCTAGCAAAAGCTATTGAGGATAAAGATCATATTTATGGTGTGATTAAAGGGATGGCGGTGAATCATGGTGGAAAATCACGAACTTTGACTTCTCCCAGTATTTATGCACAAGCCCAAGTGGTGCGTGCAGCGTATACCAAAGCCAATGTCGCCCCTAATACGATTTCCTATATTGAAGCTCATGGCACTGGTACTCCCTTGGGTGATCCGATTGAAATTAATGCCCTGAAACGAGGGTTTAAACAACTGTATCAACAGTATAAGCTGCCAGGATTTGCAAAACCCTATTGTGGTCTAGGGACAGTTAAAACCAATATTGGACATTTGGAAGGAGCAGCAGGAATTGCTGGGGTGATTAAAGTCCTCTTGGCAATGAAGCAGAAAAAATTGCCCAAGATTCTAAATTTTCAGCAATTAAATCCACGTATTAAGTTAGAGGATAGCCCCTTTTATATAGTCACTGAAACCCAAGAATGGCAGCAGTTAAAAACCTTAGCAGGGGAAGTAGTACCTCGGCGAGCTGGTGTAAGCTCTTTTGGGGTTGGGGGTGTGAATGCTCATGTGGTTCTGGAAGAAGCACCACAGCCAAAGACTCAGAGGGTAGGAGTTGAGCGTCCTTTGCACATCTTAACTCTTTCGGCCAAGAATGAACAGGCTTTGGAGGAACTAGTCAAAAAATATCAAGGATATTTGCAGTCAAATCAAGAAGCATCAACAGCAAATATTTGCTTCACAGCTAATAGCGGACGCGCCCATTTTGAACAAAAATTAGCGGTAGTAGCTGAATCTAATGCTGAATTACAGAAACAACTGGAAGCTTTTCTCAAATTTAATCAGACAAATGGAGTAGTCAGAGGACAAGCTAAAGGGGAAAGTCCAAAAGTAGCTTTTCTATTTACAGGTCAGGGTAGCCAGTATGTAAATATGGGTTGGCAACTATACCAAACTCAACCCACTTTTCGGAAAACCTTGGAGGAATGCGACCAAATTCTGCTCCCCTACCTAAAGCAGCCTTTGTTGTCAGTGCTTTATCCACAGTCAACAGCACTTGCAGAAAATTCCTCACTTCTAAATCAAACCGCATACACTCAACCAGCTCTATTTGCAATAGAATATGCCTTAGCTCAGTTGTGGCAATCTTGGGGCATCAAACCGGATGTGGTCATGGGTCATAGTGTCGGGGAATATGTGGCAGCAACCGTAGCAGGAGTATTCAGCCTAGAAGAAGGACTGAAACTAATTGTCACTAGAGCAAGGCTAATGGAATCCATGCCAGGAGAGTTTGAAGCCGTAGCCCAAGAAGTCACCTATAGTCAGCCTCAGATAACGATCATTTCTCATCTTCCTGGACAAAAGGCAACACCAAAAATCTCCACCCCTGAATATTGGATAGAGCATTTCAGGCAACCTGTGCATTTTGGTCAGAGTATGCAAACCCTGTATCAGTCAGGATATAAACTGTTCCTAGAAATTGGACCCAAGCCAATACTTTTAGAAATGGATCGTCAATGTTTACCAGAGGATGCAGGATTATGGTTGCCTTCATTAAACCCTCTGCAAGAAGATTGGCAACAGATCCTCTCTAGTTTAGGGCAGTTGTATATAAAAGGCTTAAAGGTCGATTGGTCGGGGTTTGACAAAGATTATTCCCGTCATAAAGTGGTACTGCCAACTTATCCATTTCAGAGGCAACGCTATTGGCTGGAAGCATCTAAAAATGGGCATCAAAAAGATACCCGAGAAAATAGCCTAAATCTCATTGCTCAACTACTGAATGAAATTTATCCAGAGCAGTTAGCACAGGAGTTAAATTTATCGGAACTACTGACCGAACAAGAGAAAAAATTACTACCTAAACTCTTAAATATTTTAACTAAGCGATCGCAAGAATATGGTCAATTATCAAAACCATATTCAGAAATTTTACAACAACTTGAGAAAACTCCCCAGACGGAACGCCACCAGCTAATGATAAATTACCTGCAAAGTGTGGTTGGTAAATTGTTAGGATTTCATGACTCCCAAAGCCCAGATTCACAGTTAGGATTCTTTGACATGGGCATGAACTATTCGATGATGCTCGAACTCAAAGATTTATTACAGACAAGTTTAGGTTGTGCTATTGCAGTCACAACATTGTCTGAACATTTTAATATTCAAGACCTGGCTAAATATTTAATCACAAAGATTTTTATGGGAGAGTTAGAGGAAAAATTGGAGATTGATAAATATTATGAAAATCCCAACCAAGGAACTCTGATTAATGGTGAAATAGAACTTCTATGTGAAGATGCGATCGCGAATGCCATGACAGAGGAAATAATCGCGACGGCACTTCAAGATGAACTGAAAGAAATTGAATTTTTACTCAACCAGGGAATGTGAAATGACCAATAATTTAACGACAGGGCAACAAGTTGTTTCTTCCCAACAAGTGCTTCAAACTATCAAAGAAATGCGAACTAGACTTGAAGCAGTCAACAAAGAAAAAACTGAACCTATCGCAATTATTGGTCTGGGTTGCCGATTTCCAGGTAATGCAAATGACCCTGACTCATTCTGGAATTTATTACATAAAGGTATTGATGCTGTAACAGAAGTCCCACCTGGCCGATGGGATGTTGATGCTTACTATGATCCTAATCCTGATGCACCGGGGAAAACCTACACAAAACAAGGTGGTTTTATCCAGCAAGTAGACCAGTTCGATCCCCTATTTTTTGGAATTTCCCCCAGAGAAGCAGTGAGTTTAGACCCCCAACAAAGACTGCTTTTAGAAGTGACCTGGGAAGCCTTAGAAAACGCTGGACAACCACCAACAAAACTCAGAAATAGCCAAACAGGTGTATATGTCGGCATTTGCACAGATGACTATGCCCAACGAAATATGAGTCTGGAGAACAGGTTCTTAATGGATGCCCACTTTGGCACAGGTAACGCCCGAAGTATGGCTGTAGGTCGTATTTCTCACTTCCTTGGCTTACAAGGTCCAAATATTCAATTAGATACTGCCTGTTCCTCTTCATTACTAGCTGTACATCTAGCTTGCCAAAGTTTGCGTTCCAAAGAATCCAATCTTGCCCTTGCAGGCGGAGTCAATCTGATTCTATGGCCTCTCAGCACTATCAGTCGTTGCAAGTTGAAAGCCTTAGCTCCAGATGGTCGCTGTAAAACTTTTGATGTTGCGGCAGATGGTTATGGACAGGGAGAAGGATGTGGGATGGTAGTTCTGAAACGTCTTTCAGATGCTATGGCTGATGGTGATAACGTCTTAGCGGTGATTCGAGGTTCCGCTGTCAACCATGATGGACCTAGCAGTGGTCTGACAGTTCCCAATCAGATGGCTCAGAAAGAAGTGATTCAGCAAGCACTACAAAATGCCAGAGTGGAGCCGCATCAGGTGAGCTATGTAGAAGCTCACGGGACAGGAACATCCCTTGGAGACCCGATTGAGCTAGAATCTTTGGCAGCAGTTTATGGCAAAAACCGCCCGATAAATCAACCCTTGGTAGTTGGTTCAGTAAAAACCAATTTCGGGCATTTGGAAGCAGCCGCAGGAGTTTGCGGTTTGATGAAGGTGGTTTTATCCCTTCAGAATCAAGAAATACCGCCCCATTTGCACCTGAACAAACCCAATCCCCATATTCCTTGGCATCAACTTCCTCTGGTCGTTCCCACCAAAGCAATTCCCTGGAATGTAGGCAATCAAAGTAGAATCGCAGGTATCAGTGCTTTTGGAATTAGTGGGACAAACGTTCATATAATCTTGGAAGAAGCACCACAACAAATCCAACCTGAAAAATCTTTAGAGCGTAAATTACAGATATTATCTCTCTCAGCAAAAACTCCAAAGGCTTTGGCAGAGTTAGTTAGTAGTTATGCCCATCATTTGGAAAATAATCCAGAATTAGAGCTAGAAGACATCTGTCACACTGCCAATACAGGGCGTGTTCATTTCAATCATCGACTCGCAGTGATTACCTCTGATAAAGCTGAACTCGCTACAAAACTCAGCAACATCACAGTAGGTAAAGAAGTTACAGAAATATTTTCTGGTCAAATATCTAACAGTACAAGTTCACCCAAAGTAGCTTTTCTGTTTACAGGTCAGGGTAGCCAGTATGTGAATATGGGTTGGCAACTATACCAAACTCAACCCACTTTTCGGAAAACCTTGGAGGAATGCGACCAAATTCTGCGTCCCTACCTAGAGCAGCCTTTGTTGTCAGTACTTTATCCACAGTCAACAGTACTTGCAGAAAATTCCTCACTTCTAAATCAAACCGCATACACTCAACCAGCCCTGTTTGCAATAGAATATGCCTTAGCTCAGTTGTGGCAATCTTGGGGCATCAAACCGGATGTGGTCATGGGTCATAGTGTCGGGGAATATGTGGCAGCAACCGTATCAGGAGTATTCAGCCTAGAAGAAGGACTGAAACTGATGGCGACTAGGGGAAGGTTAATGCAGCAGTTGCCTAGTGGCGGAGAGATGGTATCGGTGTTGGCATCAGAGTCGCAGGTAAAAGATGTAATTGCCTCCTATGCAGACAAGGTAGCGATCGCCGCCATCAATGGTGCCGACAGCATTGTGATTTCCGGTGTTGGTGAAGCGATCCAAGCAATTTGTCGCAATTTCGCACAGATGGGAATCACAACCAAACCCCTACAGGTGTCCCATGCTTTCCACTCACCGCTCATGGAACCGATGCTTGCGGATTTTGAAGCCGTAGCCCAAGAAGTCACCTACAGTCAGCCTCGCATACGCTTAATCTCTAATATTACTAGACAAGAGGCCACAGAAAACATCGCCACCCCTGAATATTGGGTGAACCATGTCCGGCAACCTGTGCATTTTGCTCAGAGTATGCAAACCCTTCATCGGCAAGGATATAAACTGTTCTTGGAAATTGGACCTAAGCCAATACTCTTGGGAATGGGTCGTCAATGTCTGCCAGAAAATGTGGGATTATGGTTGCCTTCATTACGTCCGCCTCAAGAAGATTGGCAACAAATGCTCTCAAGTTTAGGGCAACTATACACACAAGGAGTAGCAGTAGACTGGTCAGGATTTGACCGTGATTATTCCCGGCGCAAAGTATTACTGGGTGAACGAAAAAAAGTGTGGGGAAGAAAAAACGAGTTAGCGTATCATTTACGCTAACTAAGCTCTGACTGATGTAGATGTTAACTCTTACTTCGATATGAATTATTTTTGAAATCTTGCCGCTTCTTCAACTAGGTCATTGAGTCCTAGCTCTAGTGTATGAAGCACCTGGTTTAACGCTTCGATTTTTTGTCCGATTTTTCATCATCTCAACTGCTTTTAAGAAAGCTGGACTACCTGCTTTACCAATATATTGATGACAACTTTTATTACCATTTTTGGTAACAAAGATAGGTGATCCTGATTGCCACTTGTAATACCAATAAGCTCCGCCCTTACCTTTGGCGCGGTAACGAACAATCCAACAACCAGAAAAAGCTACATCACTCTTGTTAAGAGTAGAGATTTCTTGGTTGATTTCTTCTCTTTTGGCAATTAAAAGTTCTACTCTGTGTGCTAAATCTGAAAGACTCTGTTCTCTTGTTTTGACCACTATTAAATACAAGCTTAAAAGTCCAAGGTTAGCGTGAATCTTACACTAACTTAATTTGATTGTAAGATAAGGATGACCAAAAATTTGACCATCGCTCAGAAGAACTTAAATATGCTGCCCTAAGAGCCATAACTCCTTCGGCTCCAAAAAAAGACCAATGCATACCTGCTTGTTTTAATCTTTGTGTAACCACACGCCGATTAGAACTTTCAACAACTCCTGAACCAATCATTAAACCAGCTTTTAAATAAGAGCGATAATCAATTCGACTTTGATTATTAGTTAAATAACGCTCTAAATCGGTAATTGCTTTGGTTAAATCTTTCTTCTTTTTTGGGGAATTGATGACAATTTTCAATTACTGTAGTCCATTCAGATTTCTTCAGTAATTGTTGTTGGGTTTTCACCCAATCTTTTTTGAGTGTCTTCTTTATTCGGATAAGCGGCTTTCGCCACTGACCACACATATTCTGAGAGATGAAAAAAGTCGAGAATTTCCACCGAACCTGGAAATTGTTCTGATGCCATCGACCAAATCCAATGTGCGCCATCACCAATCACTACAGTTTTTGTGGGTTTTGTAAGAGCTACTTGATGATATAAATGGGAGACTCTATCCCTAAATTCTCTCCGCGATTTTAAAGTAGCTACATATTCCCTTTCCCGGATCACACCTCTTTTTTTTACCAACTTTTTGATGGTCTTTACTCCAGAAAATTACACCAACTTTTGCTTCTTTATATCCTTGTTTTTGATTCAAGGGAGTCATGACTCCATCAACTCCCACATATAATAAATCTGGTGGCTCATCCTCTAAATTAGGGACTTCAAACTCTGAAGAAGTGTCTGGCAAACATTCTCCATCGAACTCTTGTGTTTGTAGTTCATTTCCGATTTTTTCTACTTGATTAGCTAAAGTTTTTTCTGCTAACTCTAACGTTGTCCATTTTTGAAACAAGGAGTGAGAGTTAGGAAACTCACTACTGATTCCCAAAGCGCAGGCTAATTCTAATACCATTGGTAGCCATTTATCTTTTGGTAGACCTAACTCTTCATCAACCTTGACCTTAATACCATCTCTTGTAACGTAAGCTCTACGTACAAGAACCATTTCACCTAATGGAGTGTAATATCTTTTTTTCTCGTTTAGTTCTCGGATGTGAGTATTGGGCTTCTTTTTCTTCTATTTTGGCTTGAAATAAGCTTTTTTGCACCTCGTTCCCTAATTTTAGCCACATACTGTAGAATTCGCGCACAAATTCTTCTAAATGGTTCCACTCCGGTAAGGAATTGAGTGTGTCATGAATGTGAGACAGAATTGATTGGAGGTTGTTCATGGGTAGTTTGGTTGCATCGCATCAAGAGCTATGTTAGCGTATTAAATCCGCTAACTACTCTCCCACACCTTTTTTCGTTCACCCGGAAACAGGTAGCGAAACTCGTGCCTATCTCTGCTGCGAATGCGTGTTGGTTCCCACAAAGGATTGACTACAACTCTTGCAATGACGTTGATTGAGCCGGGAGCATCCGCAGGCATGGCAAAGGAGCGATAAAGCCGTTCATCTTTCTTAAAGTCAAAAAAGTAACTGGGGTGAGACTCTGACCATTTTTTGGCATCGGCGAGTAAATTTTCTCCACCTATTTCTTTGAGATCTTCCAATCTTTCTGCACTTTTGGGCGAATCTACCTCAACCTGAAGTGCTTGAAATAGACGGTTTAGTAGCTTCCTTTGTCGTTTTTCAAATCGCTCTACATTTTCACCGTCTTGGGGCATCGATGACTGTACACGCCCAATGTTTGTTGCTACTAGCCCTACTTTATTTTGACTGCTAGCAGCAGCAATCTCTGCTAAATTTTTGTATTTTAAGTTGCCTTCTCCATCTGTAATTTCCGTATACGCCAGCTTAGGGCGTTGTTTAACTGGCTCAAATCGCCCCGGTTCACCTGCGCGGAGAGTTTCTTGAGCAATATTAGGTAGTTTACTAGCAGAACTGACCATTAATTGGTCGCCGTCAAAATCGGCTTGGTGGTATTCCTCGGCATCCTTGGGGTGAATCCAAACTACATTGCGAGTTTTCTTCAATTCTGGATCGTGGATGTTACTGTAGAGGCGGATGTTGTCTGAGTTGACGATGGGGTAACGGGTGAGAATGACATCTCCTTCCGGTAGATGGGGTACACAGATTGTGCCACGAGTTAGGCGATCGCATGGCATTGCCATACCCGAATTATGGTTGTATCCACCCTTAATTGCTAGATCACGCCATTGATTGGCTATGTAATCGGTGGCAAACTTGCGAAATTTGGGGGTTTCAATCAATTGACCATATTTATCGCTGCGTAATAGGGAAATCCAGCGAGATTCCTGCGCTTGATTGTTAGCATTACCCTCAATTTCGTTAAAAGCTTCTTCTGACTGCTCTTGCTGCGATGGCGGAACGCCCGCCGTAGGCGATCGCTGTTGTTTGTCATATTGTTGAATGATATATTTTGCTAACACCAAGGGATTGCGCTGCAACTCGGCAAGTTCTCTAGCTTTTTCTTCGGTGGGTTTGCTCAAATCTTCTTTGATTGCTTCTTCTGAGTACCAAATGGTAAACTGCCAACTATTATCGTAGCTGGTAGCTTTGGCGTTACCTCGATTACCAATTACCGCTTGGGGAAACTCATAGTCACCGCAGGGTATTAAGTTTTTGAGTTCCGACTTTTTAATACCTTTAATTGAGGAACGATCCATAATAATGTCGTAGCCTTGGGCATCAGTCAAATTGGCATCGGGTAGGAAAGTACCTTTGGACAAGAAGCTGGTTTTTGGGTACTGAGAATTATCTGGTTCAGTCCAATTACTCCTCCAGGCAAACCGAAATTGGAATGGACAATTGCCTTCTCCTCCTAATTGTTTGGCAAGTTGGGGCGAAATCTTGCAGTGACAGTCTCCTGTTTTATAATGAGCATATTGTGGATCTTCAAAGTCCACAATTTTAACTCGCAGCCCTGTAAAAGTTTCTGAGCCTTTGTAGCAATTGCTAACTAGTAAAGAACCATAGCGACAGGCAGTATCCGGTTCTGTAGCAAATAAGCGTCTAATTTTTTTATGCAATGAATCATCCGCAAAGTAATAACTATTGCCAGAACTGAAAGCTAACTTGCGTCGGATTCCATCACTAAAGGTTCTTTGTCTTAAATGGTTGGCATCTGGATTTTTACTGTCAATTTTAACCAGTAGTAGAGCAATACTGTTCGGTTAAGGAAAAAGAGGGGGGTAAGATCAAGAGAAATTTGTTCGCGTATTTATTGCGAGAACTAGAGACTAAAAAAAGATGGACAAATTCTCATACACTCAAACTATGAGAGAGAAAATAGTTAAACTATGAAATTATAAATTGAGAAACAATAAATTACCGTAGCGTCAAACTAAATAGATTCAACTTGCACGTTTAATAATTTGAAAAGATAACTGTTGTCTTGGAGTACAATTATTCCTGTGACTTCGTTTTTTTACTCTTAAACTTAGAACGAGCCTTCTTCACCACTCTAGGATTACTTCGCTGTTGTCGTAAAGGTATTTCTAAATCAGAAATTTCCGCCATTAACCAACTATAATATAAATTAATATCCACATTCGTATTTATCTGGCGTTGGAACTCAGGAATAGCACGCCGAATCACTCGTAAACTCCCAACAAAACTTAACCTTAAAGGAGAAATATTCTTCAAATTGCTACTTTGAAACATCAAACAACGTAAACAATAATGAGCCAACAACCAACCATAAAGTTCTTGCACCACTTCACGAGGATTCTTAGAACGAATAGGAATTTTCCTTGCTAATAGATGTACTTTCAACTCATCTAAAGTATTCTCAGCTTCCCATCGCTTATGGTACTCTTGTGCTAACAGCAAAGCCGGAAACTTATCAACATCCATTAAATTAGTAATCAACCGATAGGTTTTTAGAGTACTATCCTCCTCAATCACATATTCAATAATACGAACTGAAATTCGGGTTGCCCCCTTCTTTCTTGACTGTCCATCAGGTGCAATCCAAGATAAATAAGAACCATCTGCCAACGTTTTTACTACTTGAAACTTCACATGGGCAGGAACACGACCAAGGAAATGACCTTGTTGTTGGATGACAGTATGAACCATCTTAAAAGAATGCAATCCTCTGTCCCACATTAATAACATACTAGAATTAATACTGCGTAGTAATTTTAAAGCACCTCTTCTTTCTCCAATACGATAGGGAGAACAAAAAGCATCTATAATTAAATGAGTACCTGCTTCTACCAAAAAGACTAATCTGACTTTAGGAAAGCCTGGATATGTCCCTTTAGGAGAACCAGGATAGCCAAAGACTCTAGCATTTGTGGGAGTATCTGGAACATCAAAAACTGTTCCGTCTACAGCCATAATTCTGAATTCCCCCAAAAAAGCATCAGGTGTTAATATTGTTGCTAAGGGCTTTGCCACCAGTTCAAATAACCTTCTCATTACAGCTGCTCCGGTTCTTTGACGGGCTTCTGTAATTGATGAAGCAGATGGGGGTTGAAGACGTAAACCTGATGGTATGTGTAAAGAACTCAAACCATGAATGAGATTTTTGAACACATCAACAATTGAATCAGATGACCAAAAACTCAAGGCAATGACTAAGGTAACTATGACATAAGTTGGTAATATTCTGAGTCTTCGTTGAGAGCTACAAGTAGTTTCAATAGCCTTGGTGATGGTTTGAGCCGGAATTACCTGTGACAAAGCTAAAAGTATTTGTTGAGAATCTAGACAGGCTGTTTGTGCCTGAAAATTTACCAGTGGCATATGCTAAGAACAAAAATTTTTGTAGAATTTTAGTCTAATGGTCATAATATATTAAATGTTACTTAGTTCTCGAACACATTTCGAGAACATATAAATGTTATTGATCATGTCCACAAAAGAAGATGATCTCATTGCCAGAGCGGAACTGTTGCAACAGGCGATTGCGACTTTGCATCTGATGATTCAACAAATTAAAGCGGTGGGGGAAATTGCGCCTCCTGGTTGTTCTGTTTCCCGTTACCAAGCACGCGGTAAACAAGGGGTTTATTGGTACTACAAGTTACACGCTTCTCAAGCAATTTTCCCTACTTCTCAACCAGGTAAGTTAACCAAATACAAGCATTTAGGGAAAGCTGGAAGTCCTGCTCACATTGATGCGGTTCTCTCGGTTGCTCGAAGGACTCAGGTTGATTACTTACAATCATGTATTGATTCTCTCCGACAAAACTGGGCTGACTTATACAACAGTCTCAAAGAGAAAAAGTAAGTCTCTCAACTTTTTATTGTTCTCGCAATAAATACGCGAACAAATTTTTCTTGATCTGACCCCCTCTTTTTCCTTAACCGAACAGTATTGCAACACGATCTGGGTCAACAAAGCAAAGTTTCACCTGTTTACCTTGTTGAGAAAGAACTCTGCCTAACCGAACCAAAGAAGCAGCCAACCAAGAACCAGTACCACCACACCCAACTAACCACAGTTCTATTTTCGAGTAGTTGAAACTCACGACAGGACAAGCAATTGCCAAATCAAGATTTAGCTCCATAAGTTCTCCATCACGTTGATGGGCGGTACATCAGTACTGTAAAATTTGCATCCAGATAAAAGCGAGACATCAACCATGAAAAAGTCTCGCTCAATGTCAAACACTGCTCTAGCAGGTACATCCCAACAGTGGCGAAACAGTCCAACCCGTAATTTAATCTCTGGTTTTTTGGTATTAACTCGACCTAGTACCGCATAGATACGAAAGCCAGATTCGTCAGCGTTATCATTAGTAGAGAAAAAGGCAGCTAAGGAACCGTGGGAATGGATATCGAAAGCCGCTTTATGGTGGGAAGAGTCGCTACCAGAATGGGTTGGCTGACAGCTAGTTGGAGTTTGAATTTGCTGTGGGACTTGTAAATCCCAGCCTGCATCAGTACAGTGGAGGTGAAAGAGAATTTCGTGAAATTGATTGCCAGCTTGATAACTCAACCGCCACATTTCCAGTAGCAGAGCTTTGGGAATTAAGGGAGTGACTTTGAGATAAGGCGTTAAATGAGGTAGCCCTTTGATAGTTTGGGTACTCAAGCAAATGGGCATTAATACCTCTATACCAGGACGAATGGCTCTAGCAAAGATGCCATTTCCGGCATAAAGGTACTCTAGTCCACTGCTGGTGTGTGTAGGCAGAGATGAAGATGTGACAATTTTGTAACCAATAATACCTTCAAGCAATAGGTTCATCAAGGATTTCCTGCACAAGCATAGCGACACTTTTTTGATTGCCGATAGGCACAAGGTCAGATACAGGATAGGTTGCGCGTCTACATCTTTTGTGCAGTTTTAGAAGTTGCTGGCGAACATCCTTGCGGTATTTCTGTGATTTACTTATTGTTAAATGGTTGGTGAAAATACTAGAAATAAACAAATTCCAAGCATGGTTAATTGATAGACCATTAGCAGCAGGTGGTTCGTTCACTCCCCAACACACCTGTCCAGAACTGTAGACATTGGGTAGTGGCGCATGAAAGGCCGGCGCTTGAGGAGTAAACTCTTGTTCTTGAATTGCCCAAACCCAATACTTTAGTCCCTTACCCACAAACACCATTGCAGGTAGTGGAACAGTTAAAGAACCAAGTTCATCGCAATTGATCGTATGAGTGGCTAGTGGGATAAATTTCACCAAATATGTGTCTGTACTGCCCGTACCCCAACGCACAATTCCTGGTTCCATCCAACCAGTATCAATTGGTTCGTTGCTGAAAGCAGTTCTCAAAGCTTCGGGTGAAATGCATTTGTAAATATGAGCTTCGGGAATTTTTATGTCTTTGTGGTGGAAGATGTAAATGCCATCCAAAAATAGCAATTCTGCTTCAATTACTGGAGATTTTCGGGGATGGTCTGCCAAAATTGCTTGTAAAATCTCGCCTGATAAAATTGCTGTCGATGTGGTTTCAATTAACGTGGTTTCGATGCTTGTTTCCATAGTTTTAGTAGGATTTGAGCATGAGGTTTTAAGTCTGCTTCTAACCAATCTATTAAGTTAGCTGCACAGTTCAGCATTCGGTCAGCTTGCTGCCATTTTCTGGTAAGAAAATCAATAGATGCTTTCGACCAAGGTAAAGAGGTGCAGTGAGGTTGGTGGTAATAATCGTCTGCGTATTCGTCCAACCAAAGGTTTTTAGTTTCATGGTCTAGCAGTTTTAAAGTTAAAGGCAGAAACTTTAAAGGATTATCTAAGTTATGACACTGCCGTTTTAGTTTTTTGTAGTCAATTTTGTCTGGGTGGTCGATGTTACTGTACGTAATTTCGTAAATTGCAAATTCACTATCAAACCAATCGCTACCTTCTGGGTCTATGTCATCAAGCCAACAGCGACCATTATGGCTAAAAGGTAAAAGTAGTTGCCAACCGTCTTTAAGATGTTCAATTTCTCCATCCATTGTCCAATCAATACCCATTGGTGTAATAGGAATACTGTGCAATCTTTGTTCGTAGGCTGTTTCTATAGTCCAGTCGGATAAGGGAAACAAATGAGCGTAAATCAGTACAATGAATTCCAGTTCTCTGGGACTATGGCAATCTATATCTGTAGGTGAATAAATAGTGGCTTGACTCGCTTTCCATTCGTTAGGGAAGTAGTGCTGATAAAGTCCTAATAAGGAGTAGATATTGAGTTGGGTTTCCAGATATTCAAGTGATTTAGTAGCATCTAAGGTAAATTGATACTGACTAAGGCTGTAAATTGCCTCTGCCATACTGAGGGGTACAAGGTGAGACATCTTTTAGTGCGACTTGTCATTTATTGGGGTCGGAATTGAACAACACAGAGACAGCGTTAGGGTGTGGGGTGGACTTCAGTCAAAATGCAAACTGCTGTAATTCGGACAATAATTTATCCCTCAAGTCAATTTCCAACCCCTTTTGTTAGCAGTCAAAAACCTTCAAGGATAACGCTAGATGTGGGAATGCTGGCTTTCAGGAATTTTAGGGTTTGGTTGATTGAGTGAGAAAATTTTGTCCCTGATGCGATCGCCTCTTCAATCTGGATTGATAGCTGTTCTGCATTTTGCCAGTCAATTCCCGTGACGACCTGACGTTGACGCATTTGGTAGCACATTTGGACTGCGGGGTTGATTTCTTCAGGAGCCACTATCAGGAAATCTAGACAAGAAGCACCTTTTTTACCGGGCTTCTTGATGATGTGAATGGGTTCTCCTGGTTGACGCTCAATGTCTGCGTTTGCCAGTTCAGCGCACAGAGGAGTGAAAGCATCCCGTAGTAATTGGTCGTCAACCGCGATCGCCTCCGGAATCCAGTGTTGTTGACCTTCGTAGATAACAAGTAATTTGTTGCTATTTGTAGTATTCATGGCATTTAAAACAGTGAAATCTGCGTAGTATTGCTAGCTGGCTTAGTAGTATCTGAGCTAGTAGTTTGAGTACGAATTGGAGTCTGGGGAATGTGTGCCTTATTAATTTTGGCACCTTGAGTCTGGACTAGATTCCGGCGAATTTGACGGTTAGGAAAATCAGCTTTCAGTTCGTCTAGTAGTTGAACAATTGCAGGTGGTAAATCACCTAGTTCTTCTTGATTGAGCATGGTAACTACAGGGAAATCACCGTGACTACTGGCAGCAATCATTACAGGTCTATCTCCTGCTTGTTGTTTAGGTAGTAGAGTGATAACGATTTGAACTTTGCATTGCTCGAAAATAAATGGCTCTAGTTGATTTACCCTGTTGGTAGCAAATGTTTCTATCTCATCACCCTCTAACTGATGAGAATAGATTTCATCGTCGGTGTAGTTATTTTCATCACTTACTGGTTCTAAAAGTTGCAAGAAGTTAGGTTTACCTGCACGCAAGCGTTCCCTGTCAAATAGCAATCCTAAAGCTTGGAATTGTTCTTCAGCAGTAGTTTTTCCCTGTGGTTCCCAAATGTAAGATTTTAAGGTTTCAGGTGTAACAGTGAGATTGGCTTTGACAATGGCCTGTTCTGGTGTTAGCCATTTTTTGGTCATAACTTTTTGGGCTTTGTTAATGGTGTGCAAGCGGTTGTGGCGGTAGCCAAAAGCAAAAACTGTTTTTGAGAGTCGAGTACTGCTAGACTAAAAACGTATCCCGTTTGCTTTTCTTCAGGAGCCATGTCTACGGTAATTACCCAATCCCTGACCCTGGAGGAGTTTCTCAAACTACCAGAAACAAAGCCTGCCAGCGAATATATTAATGGTGAGATTATTCAGAAACCAATGCCAAAAGGGAAGCATAGCCGATTACAGTTAAGGCTGTGCAACAGTATCAACGATGTTGCCGAAAGCCTGCATATTGCTTATGCCTTTCCAGAACTGCGCTGTAGTTTTGGTATTCGCTCAGTAGTACCTGATGTAGCGGTTTTTAACTGGTCGCGTATTCCCTTTGCTGCTGATGGGGAAGCACCCAATGATTTTCTGCTTCCTCCAGACTGGACAATTGAAATTCTTTCTCCCGAACAAAGTTCAAATCGAGTCACAGGTAATATTCTTTATTGCTTAGATCATGGTTGCCAATTAGGTTGGTTGATAGATCCAGAAGATCGTTCTATTTTAGTCTTCCGTCCAAATCAACAACCAGAACTTTTGCAGGGTGATGAGCGTTTGCCAGTGTTACCCGGGATAGACTTAGAATTAAGTGTTGCTCAGGTGTTTGGTTGGCTAAAAATGAGCAGTTAGAGAAGCACATGAAACACTATTTCTTTTAGGAAATAGCCTTAATCCAGTTATGTTACAACATATTTAGTTTTTATAGTCCCAATCTACTTACAGCTATTTTTAGGTCAATCAATCACATTTTTTAATTGCACACAAAGGCGGAAAGAAGAATATAAGAGTTTGATTTAAGAACATGAAAACTGTTGTAAGTTGCAAACAAGATTTATAATTAGCAGCCAACAAAACAGTGAAATTGCTACTGTTGGCTGCTCAATTAGTTAAAACTATTGCTAAGTTAAAAGCGCGTCTTTGAAGTCGTGGATTGCCGTTGCTGTTAAAGCATAGATAACTCGGCGCTTACGCTCGATATGAGTGCCATCTACAGGAATACCTTTTTTCCAAGCAGTAATAATAGCTTTCTTATCTGCTGAGTAAACAGTCTTTTCTCTGCGGTATTTAGGAGGCAATTGTTCTGCATCTATCAGCACCTCACAACTTGGTGGATTTTCTTTAATTGTGATGCGGAGTGAATTACCGATCATTTGTTCAGGTAAAATTCCGGTAGCGGTTTGTTGTAAAATTGTTTCATCTAATTTTTGTCGCCAGCGTTCTAGTCTTAATAGTGCTGATTGATGTACAGCTTTTAGATGTTCTAGCCGTTGCTTAATAGCCGCTATTTCAGCATCCAGTTGCAATGCTAGTTCTGCTTGGATATCAATAACTTCTTCTTGAACTTCCTGAGTTTCCCAAATAGCGGTAATAATAGCAGCTTCCTCTTCAGGAGTCTGGCAATTAGTCAACTGTTCCCAGAGATGAGCAGCAGTTTGGGAAAGTCCTGCTAAGGATTGTTGAGCGAGTACTAAATTCATAACTACCACTCCTGACAAACTTGGTAGTATTCATATTCAACCTCAATTTGTTCTAAAATAGCTATAGTGCCTGAATCTAAATTAGTATTGTCATATAAATGTGAAGTGACCTTTTGTGTAAGTTGAGGATTTTTACAAGCAGTAGTAGTTGAGTTAGGTGATGTTGAAGTTGTTTTCAATGTTTGCATAAACTTTGCTTGCTTAACGCCAGAAACAATGGCGCGATAGCGCGTCTGGTAAGCGCAGCAACTTTCTCTGGCAATAGCTAGGATTTCAAATCCTGACACAATTATCCTAAAAATTCCAATTTATTAGTCGTTTTGTTCTTTGCATTGCCTCAGTTGAATCTGGTTTAATTGCCAATGCTTTAGCATAAGCAATACTAGCTTCTTGCTATTGATTTAATTATTAAACACAAGCAACCTGATAACTACTAATGTCTACTGGCTATTATCCGGTTATCCTTTATCCACCGTTAGCAAGGCGGTTTGCTAACAGCGATCAAAAAATGGGGTATTTAAAAGCATTGTTTCAAGGATACATTGCATTACCAGATGGAAATGGTACAGCCAAGCAAGGCGTGAGTGAAAAGGAGTTTTTTCGCTATTTACTGTGTGCGTTTCCAGGAAATCTTATCTGTCAAGCTGTTGAATTTGAAATTCCTGGTTCACCCCGACGCTATTCAGCCGATTTTATCCTTTACCATCAATCTTCTGGATTAGCTCTCGATATTGAGATTGATGAACCTTATACTGGAGACACAGGTAAACCTCACCACTGTATTGATGTTGATGACGATAAAATCCGTAACCGTTTTTTCTTGCAACGCAATTGGTGTGTGGTGAGATTTGCAGAAGTTCAGGTGGTACGTCATCCTTGGAGTTGCTGTAAGGCGATCGCTCAAATCATCGCTCGGTTGACTGGAGATGATAGTGTATTCATATTATTGCAAAGATTGGCTGATGTTCCTTTACAAAAACAGTGGACAAAGCGTGAGGCTAGGCTGATGGCTAAGAACAATTATCGCCAGTCTTATCTGCAAAAAATGGTAAATTCAACCTAAAAATAGTAACTTCAATACTCATCTTTTACCCAATAGAGAAAAGCCCGCCCCTACAAAATATTCTGTCAATTCCCAGATCAAATAAAATTGAAATTTTAATACAAAAGCTAACTCTGGTGACTATTATTCAAGTTCCCAACTTTGCGGCTGTGGTATTCGACTTTGCTTGGGTTGCTGTTTGTTCAGGGTTAGCATCCCATTCCAGCCTGCTTCACCGGGAGAAACTTTTTTGGCTTGAGGTAGTTCAGCTAGTATCTCAGCTATCAAGTCCTCAACTTTCTCATTATCTTTAAAAGCAATGACCACTGTATCGATCGCTTGCAAAAGTTCTAGAGGTAATTGCTCGCTATCGTCTACACTCCAATACAATGTAGGTTTGCGCTTTTCTTTATCAAAAGTTGATTCTAAGGCAATGACAGAGAGAACTTCAATCGGGTCACTTAGTAGCACTGCTCTTTTGACTGTGGTATCTGTAGCAATCCAAAAACTACCATTTTTTGTGCGTTCAGAGTTAACGGAAATAACGGTGAAGTTACCTGCTGGTTCTAACTGCTTGGCAAGCGTTGGAAGATCATCGAGCGTGCGTTCCACAAATATTGCTTGACCTGCAAGACTTGCATAGAGCCAACCCTTTTCATACAGTTCTGCAAGCAGAGAATTGGGTAAATTGTACTGCTGGCTTAGGTTTAGGCGTATTTGCTCCCAGTTTGCTGGTTCTGGTATGGGTAAGGAATTGGTCACAGAAACAGAGAACGCAGTATTTTCAACTTGCTCTATTAGCTTCTTTGTGCATTTGTCATCCTTTTTTGGCGCTGCTATTGTGGGATTTTCAACAGCTTGGTCTATCAGTTTTTGAATGCGTTGATCATCCCGCTTGGGACTGTAGTTTACACCGCGATGCTTTTGTAAACCAGGAAAGGTATATGCTTTACCGAGATGTGTACCACTAAAAGCTACACCGTCAAGTTGGTAACTTATGCCTTTGACTTTGCCTGTGCGAGTATAACCGACGCGGACATTAATACCTTGTTGTTGCGATCGCTCTATTAACTCTGACATAGTGGGATGGTCGTGTGTTGCTTGGTCGAGCGATCGCTGGAGTCTCACTCTAACGCTTTCCTCTCCAGTTCTGGCAAGTTGCCTACGTTCGCCAGTAGTTGGACTGTGCTTATCTTTTTCCCAACTTGGTTGCACCGATTGTAAATTGTATTCCTGCTCCAACTTGCGAATTACCGCTTCACTTCTGCGATAATCCCAGCTATCAGAAACTGTAGTGCCATCTAAGCGAATGCGACTGGCAACAATATGTATATGGTCATGTTCTCGATCAATATGACGCACTACTGTATATTGATTCATGTCAAAACACATTGCTTGCAAATATTTTTGGGTAATTTCATGCCAAGTTTCATCATCCAAACTCTCTTGGTGAGGCAAGCTGAGGGAAGCATGATAAACAGCCCTACTAACTTTTGGGTTTAGTTGTCTAGAGAACCGGAACTCAGCCGCCAGTTCTCGTGGGTTGTTTCCTTCCATGTTCCCACCAATTTGTTTAGCTCCTTCTTTACCAAAGAGATAGTTTAATAGCCCTCGAAAACTTTTGCCTTTAACCCTCTTTTGTCACTCTAGGCAGAGGAAAAGTAGAAATCAGGGTGAATCAGGGATATAAAAATTGAACTGGTGAGGCTATAAATAATAGATTGAAGTTTAAAAAAACCCAAAGCTAATTGAGGAATAGGAAAAACCGTTAACCAGGGATATATCAGATTAAATAAAGTAAAAGGTTGAATAATCAAACGAAGATTGTTAAGAATGTTCTTCCAGCCATTTCCATTATCCCACCAAGGATGTGAAACAAATTTTGACTCTCGTTGTGATGGAGACTGAAACAGTTGCTCCGAATGCAGACTAACCATTAAATAAGCACTGCAAATAATTTCCCACCATCGCTCAATATCTGGGTAGTGAGTCAGGCGAAAATCTGACCAACCTAATTCATTCTTACTTTGTTTTAACCCGTACTCGACCCAAGTTCTTAAACCGTAAAAATTTCCAACTTCTCTTGGCGTAATGTCTGGATATTTACTCATCACATACCAAGTAGTGTTATCAGGCAAATTTTCTGGATCTGTAGTAATTTGCCAATATCTAAGTTCTCCACGTTTTCCCGGAATAATTTCTCTAATAAATCGATTTTCCCGACTCAAGTCAGAGAATACCCTTTGAAACTTCTGCCACTTTAAATATTGAATATGTTGTCGTGGAAGTATTTCTACATAATGATTTGACCGAATCGCTACTATATAGTTCAAGTTTAGTTCATCTAATACAGATATGAAATTCTTACCACTCTCTCCATATAAGCTATCTGCAAGTACTAAGTTGAATTTAAAACCCATTGATTGTAGCTTTTTTATCAGTATTGCTGCTATTTCTGGTTTAGTGCGGTACTTATCTCCTGCCTGTAATCTTTCCCTGGGTTTATACACTTCAAACAGTAATGGAAATGTCATCCCACAGAAAACACCATATACTGTCACTGCCACAATTCCATTATCTGTTTTTCCCAAATTTCCTATATACTGCCGTTTCACATAATCTGTCTTGCTCCCTTTCTTTTTATCCCCTGTCTCATCAATAATTAAAATGATTGGTCTACCTTTTAGCACTTGTAAAATTAACTCTAACCTTAAGGTTCTTAACTTTTCTATATCCCAAGGTGATGTAGTTAGAAAATGATGCAACCCTTGCTGGTTATCTAATCCTACGATTTTTGCTATTTCTGGCAATGTTTTACGTTTTAGATCAGAAATGCAGCCTACATGGAGATATTTAAAAGCCTCGAAACTCCTAACATCTGGAAACAGACTTTTATACCACTGGCAATATTCGTCCACAAATTTGACTGTTGGTGCGGCTGGACGGGGCTGTACCATGCTCTGTGTCTTGGTTCTAGCATTTTTACCTTATTATACTACTGCCAGAGTGACAAAACAGGGTTAATCTGCTTGCCAATCACGCTTAATCTTGTAAATCGCCGATCAAATCGATTTCAGTAATCTCTCGTCGCACTTGTTTCACCATATTCCTAAGTTGTTCTAACAATGTTCTATTTACAACAATCGGTTCTCCCATCAGTACTGAAGTATTGATTGCTTTAGTTATTTGATTGAGATTGTTGCCAATTTTACCTAGCTCCCAGTAAGTTTGACCAGCCACTTTAGTGACACGCCGGGGCAATTGGTTTTTTAGAGTCTTGCTACGAAACAATTCACTAATTGTGAGATCGTTTTCAAATGCCATCTGCTGTGCTTTTTCATATTCTTTTGGAGTCAATCTAATATCTATCCTTAATGAGCGCTTTTGCATTACCAGTGCATTAGTTATTAGTTTTTTCAGTTTGACAGTATTGTTACGAGTAGTCATTGACCAACTGTCTATTTTTGAATTTGTAATGCAAAAACAACAAATTTAGTACCATCGCTACGCACTTCTATTACTGTGCTAGAGTGCTGTAGGCGATCGCTGTCTTGCACCATCACAGCTAGTTTTGATTGTTTTCGTATCATCTTCCCCTCTGTCACGGTGGTTGACCTACTGAGGTAGGGGAACCGTGAAAGGAGGGCAAGCTTGTTGCCGCACCTGGGGGTGCGTTTTTTCTCCCAAGAAAAAATGTCCGGACAGCAACATAGCTTGCTACTCACCAAAGGTTTTTTTGGGCTACTCGAATCAACTGCTGGATGAATATGTAATGGATCTCCGATGGATTTGTATTGGATCTCTCATAGCATATTATTTGTCAATAATTTATCATTGTTGCAACTAAAAATTATACATAGAATACGTATGTCATCCAAATGGATCTCTATTGGATCAACATTGTCACTGTAATGAATCTGCAATGGCTCGTTCGTGGAACTGGCATGGATCTGTGATGGCACACTTTTCTAAATCGAATTTCTTAGCAGAAAAGTAAGGACTTAATTAACCCTGTTTTGTCACTCTGGCAGTAGTATAATAAGGTAAAAATGCTAGAACCAAGACACAGAGCATGGTACAGCCCCGTCCAGCCGCACCAACAGTCAAATTTGTGGACGAATATTGCCAGTGGTATAAAAGTCTGTTTCCAGATGTTAGGAGTTTCGAGGCTTTTAAATATCTCCATGTAGGCTGCATTTCTGATCTAAAACGTAAAACATTGCCAGAAATAGCAAAAATCGTAGGATTAGATAACCAGCAAGGGTTGCATCATTTTCTAACTACATCACCTTGGGATATAGAAAAGTTAAGAACCTTAAGGTTAGAGTTAATTTTACAAGTGCTAAAAGGTAGACCAATCATTTTAATTATTGATGAGACAGGGGATAAAAAGAAAGGGAGCAAGACAGATTATGTGAAACGGCAGTATATAGGAAATTTGGGAAAAACAGATAATGGAATTGTGGCAGTGACAGTATATGGTGTTTTCTGTGGGATGACATTTCCATTACTGTTTGAAGTGTATAAACCCAGGGAAAGATTACAGGCAGGAGATAAGTACCGCACTAAACCAGAAATAGCAGCAATACTGATAAAAAAGCTACAATCAATGGGTTTTAAATTCAACTTAGTACTTGCAGATAGCTTATATGGAGAGAGTGGTAAGAATTTCATATCTGTATTAGATGAACTAAACTTGAACTATATAGTAGCGATTCGGTCAAATCATTATGTAGAAATACTTCCACGACAACATATTCAATATTTAAAGTGGCAGAAGTTTCAAAGGGTATTCTCTGACTTGAGTCGGGAAAATCGATTTATTAGAGAAATTATTCCGGGAAAACGTGGAGAACTTAGATATTGGCAAATTACTACAGATCCAGAAAATTTGCCTGATAACACTACTTGGTATGTGATGAGTAAATATCCAGACATTACGCCAAGAGAAGTTGGAAATTTTTACGGTTTAAGAACTTGGGTCGAGTACGGGTTAAAACAAAGTAAGAATGAATTAGGTTGGTCAGATTTTCGCCTGACTCACTACCCAGATATTGAGCGATGGTGGGAAATTATTTGCAGTGCTTATTTAATGGTTAGTCTGCATTCGGAGCAACTGTTTCAGTCTCCATCACAACGAGAGTCAAAATTTGTTTCACATCCTTGGTGGGATAATGGAAATGGCTGGAAGAACATTCTTAACAATCTTCGTTTGATTATTCAACCTTTTACTTTATTTAATCTGATATATCCCTGGTTAACGGTTTTTCCTATTCCTCAATTAGCTTTGGGTTTTTTTAAACTTCAATCTATTATTTATAGCCTCACCAGTTCAATTTTTATATCCCTGATTCACCCTGATTTCTACTTTTCCTCTGCCTAGAGTGACAAAAGAGGGTTAACAGCAGCGAAAAAAATAACCAACTGGATAAAATTTGCCTCCAACAAAATGGTCAGTAGAGTGATGTTCACAGTCAATATTTGCATTTAAGTTAAAAGCAGCTTTTATGGATAATCACAACCACAGTCAATGTCAAACCTGATAGTCAGTTTTGACCCTGGTGCTTCCTTGACCAAGATTGTTTACGAACTAGCAACTGAAGGCAAACCATGTTTGATGACAATGGAACCAGAGATGCTGAAGTTGCCTCAAAGTTCGATTGACGCTTATATGTCGAGTCGCAAGGGTCTTGAATCTCCTAAACCAGTAGATGAAGCCTGGGTGTCAAGTTCTGCAAATGGTGATACACAATGTACAGTAGTTGGATTCCTGGCACGGCAGTTTTCAGCATCTGCCAGACTCGATAAGCTCAAGTACGAAACCTCAATTCACAAAGCCTTGGCGGTTATTGGTGCGATCGCTCAACACAACAAATTGCCTAACAGGTTTTCACTATCACTGACCTCACTACTGCCCTATGGTGAATATCAAAATCGTCAAGCATTTGAGCAACAATTGCAATCTGCACTCAAGGATTTTAGATTTCGGGGTCAAAGATTGCGGGTGAAGCTGGAGCGATTCGAGTGCTTACCCGAAGGTGCGGGATTGGCAATGATACGCCAACGCCAGAATGGTAAAGAATGGTTCAACGCCCAAACCATCGCAGTGCTAATGTTCGGGCATCGCAATACCAGCCTTCTATTATTTGAACGGGGTAAGATGACGGCGGGTTACACCAATGGGCTGGGCTTTCACCAAATGGTAAAGCGAGTAATTGAGCGCACATCTGGGCAGGATGCCACTGCTTTAACCTCTGCCATCTATGCAGCCGGTTCAGATATCACGACTGATAACCAAGCAATTCGCACTCTGGTCAAAAGTAGAGAACCTAAAAATCTTGATTATGAATTGCAGATGATTGTTAATGCCATTGCTACTGCTAAAGCTGAGTATTGGTCTAGGCTTTACGATTGGCTGGAATCAACTTTACCTGCGGTGAACGAGGTGATTTTGAGTGGTGGCGCAGCATTGTACTTAGAGCAAGAGTTACAAGACTGCTTTCAAGAAATTTCAACTTATTGGGGAGCTGATTTACAGCAGCAGGTACAAGAAGTATTCAAGGATAAAAGTAATGATTATTGCCATACTTTCCGAGAGCAGGAAGCTTTGTCGTTTAGGTTGATTGATGCGTTTGGTTTGTTTATGCGGTTTAGAGCGCAAATCGAGAAGGTAGCATGACTATGACTAATAATAAATTACGTGAAAATCATGACACTAATAGACAGCGCAAAATTTTTAGATTTTCTTACCATCCTTACTCAAATACGGTAGACGGGCAATTAATTGCATATTTGCAACAGGGAGATGAAGTGCGTTCTAGCAAAGAGATGGTATTACAGGCATTACGAATGTGCTGGTTGCCTTTAGCATACAAAGCACAAGCAGATACAGGTGTAGATATTAGCGATCAAGAACTACGTCGGGTAGGGTTGATTTGTTGTCATGCCCTGGAACAACATTTGGCTTATTTGCGGATGGAACTAGGATTACCACATAAATCAAGTGATGTTTTGCCTATGCCTATAAGCACTATGACCAATCCTCAAACGCTTGCTACTATGTTCGGTCTAGATACAAGTAATTCTAGTCACAGTAATCCCGATCATAGTAGTAGCCAAAATAAAGGTAGTAGTAATAGCAATAACAATGGTAGCAGCAAGCCAAAACACAAATTTGATTCTGACTCCTTCATTCCTGGCGAGGGGTCTTTCTATGATGAAACAGACAATATGTTTGAGGATATTTAAGTATTTATTAATGCACATTTAGTAAAATTGCCAAGGAGATTTCAGATGGCAGCAATTCACTTCGTTGATGGTGAAAAAGGTGGAGTAGGCAAGTCATTATTTGCACGCGTTATGGTGCAATACTGTATTGATAATAAACTATCTTATGAGTTAGTAGAAGCAGACCAAAGTAATCCAGATGTGGGTGCATTTTACCCAAATAATCATAAAAAAGCAGTTTTTAGCGAATCAGAGCGTAAAGCTTATGATGCTGATGAAATTTTTAATTTAGCACTCACAACTTCTGTAATTGTCAATTTGCCTGCTCAAGTCTACCCAGCAGTAACTGACTGGATTGAGCGTAATCAAATCCTAGAAATTACTGGAAAAAATAAGGTCAAAATATATAAATGGTTTGTTTGTAGTGGTGGATATGACAG
Source organism: Tolypothrix sp. PCC 7601 (assembly GCF_025677855.1). Classification (NCBI taxonomy): domain Bacteria; kingdom Bacillati; phylum Cyanobacteriota; class Cyanophyceae; order Nostocales; family Tolypothrichaceae; genus Tolypothrix; species Tolypothrix sp. PCC 7601. Next base: position 87,435 of record NZ_CP064882.1, on the reverse strand, counting down.
TGTTCAATTATTTATTCAATCTCTAGAACGCTTTGAAAACAAGATTAAGCATATATTTGTACGCAATTGTGCTTTATGCGATGACTGGAAACACATAGATGGACGTAAGGATTTACAGGAATTAATCAAAGCTTATAAAGTAGCTGTCATCAATTTTCCCAAGTTCAGCTATCGAGAGCGGGATATCCTTGATGCTAATCAGATAAATTTTTCTGCGGCTAGAGATTATGGAGAGTTAGGTGTATTGGGTAAGCAGCGATTACACAATTTTCTCAAAAAAGCTTTTGAGGAAATTGAGAAAGCTAAAATTTGGAATCTGACCGTAGCTTCAATTACTTCCCCAACCGAAAAAGTTGATGATGCTAATGCCAACAGCAAAGTTGCTACCAAAAAGTAATCTAAATGACATCTCTGACCATGAAATTAGATTACCAAATGAGCTTGGGAAGGGGCGAATTAACTAAAAGTAAATACAAATATGAGTAAATCTCACACAGAAGAACTTGATTTAGATGATGAATTTTTGGATTCAGTCGCTGCTAGAGGTAAAGGACTGAGCCAAATTCCTTACCCAACTTTACTAGATTTAGCCATTCGAGGTAAAGATGATTCATTTAAAGCCAGGGTTTGGGAAATAGTAGTTCAAACTGGAGTAGACCCTGACGACCCAGCATTTCTGATGATGATTGCTACTGGCAGGCTACAAGTGCTATTGGAAGACAATCCCAAAGAAATGGAAGCAATGTTTGATCTGTGGCAGACACAGCTTTATGACCATCTCCAGACATATGAAAAAATAGCAGTAAAAGGACAGCAAAAAGCGATCGCTCAGGCAGTGACAGCATTAATCAGACGTACTGAATTTGAACGTGCTATTCATTCGGTTCCCTCTCTAATTGCTGCGGGAATATTGCTATTAATTGCAGCAGGAGTGGGTGGACTGGTAAGTTTAGCTGGAACGTCTTGGTATCAATCCAGTCATCTAGATCCTGCTGGGCCACGCCAACTTACACAAGTAGAAGCCGATGCTTTGGAATGGGCAACCAGTAATGAAGGTAAGTTTGCTCACAATCTAATGCAATGGAATCAAGATTTGCTGAGTCGTGACCAAAACGGTCAACTTGCTTGTGCAAAGGAAGCCAAGCGTTTGGGGGTAACACTCCAAATTGGAGCAAGTAGCAGAAAAGCCTCGTCCGGGTTCTGCACTTTATGGATATCACCTGCTAATCAGCGCCAGTTTGTATCTAAGCCCAAAAATTAAGGATTGTGAATTAAATAACCTACATAATCTCTTTCCTTTAAGGCTTTGGTATTGCCAAACCACTGTCCTAAAATTTGGATCTTATTAAATCAACGTTCCTAACGGACTTTCAACTAAAAAAATATCCTATCCCTGTGGGACGCTAAGTGTAGCTTGCTTCCCCATAGGGGTACGAATTTAGAACAGGGGTGGAAGACAGGAACAGTCTTGTTGAGTCCAGAAATTGGGATAATTGTTTTTTTGGCGTTCCCTTGTTTGTCAAGTTCTCAATCGTAGAGGAGGATTCAGCAGATGTTTACCCGCAAAGTTAACTGGCTTTGGCTGCTGGTAATAGGAGGTACAGTTACAGCCTGTACCCGTTCTACTCCTGTAAATCTTAGTGACAAGGATGAGAGGAATACAACTCAAGCACAAGCTGAAACTGTGCCTGATTATCCCTGTTTTGTCACTCTGGCAGTAGTATAATAAGGTAAAAATGCTAGAACCAAGACACAGAGCATGGTACAGCCCCGTCCAGCCGCACCAACAGTCAAATTTGTGGACGAATATTGCCAGTGGTATAAAAGTCTGTTTCCAGATGTTAGGAGTTTCGAGGCTTTTAAATATCTCCATGTAGGCTGCATTTCTGATCTAAAACGTAAAACATTGCCAGAAATAGCAAAAATCGTAGGATTAGATAACCAGCAAGGGTTGCATCATTTTCTAACTACATCACCTTGGGATATAGAAAAGTTAAGAACCTTAAGGTTAGAGTTAATTTTACAAGTGCTAAAAGGTAGACCAATCATTTTAATTATTGATGAGACAGGGGATAAAAAGAAAGGGAGCAAGACAGATTATGTGAAACGGCAGTATATAGGAAATTTGGGAAAAACAGATAATGGAATTGTGGCAGTGACAGTATATGGTGTTTTCTGTGGGATGACATTTCCATTACTGTTTGAAGTGTATAAACCCAGGGAAAGATTACAGGCAGGAGATAAGTACCGCACTAAACCAGAAATAGCAGCAATACTGATAAAAAAGCTACAATCAATGGGTTTTAAATTCAACTTAGTACTTGCAGATAGCTTATATGGAGAGAGTGGTAAGAATTTCATATCTGTATTAGATGAACTAAACTTGAACTATATAGTAGCGATTCGGTCAAATCATTATGTAGAAATACTTCCACGACAACATATTCAATATTTAAAGTGGCAGAAGTTTCAAAGGGTATTCTCTGACTTGAGTCGGGAAAATCGATTTATTAGAGAAATTATTCCGGGAAAACGTGGAGAACTTAGATATTGGCAAATTACTACAGATCCAGAAAATTTGCCTGATAACACTACTTGGTATGTGATGAGTAAATATCCAGACATTACGCCAAGAGAAGTTGGAAATTTTTACGGTTTAAGAACTTGGGTCGAGTACGGGTTAAAACAAAGTAAGAATGAATTAGGTTGGTCAGATTTTCGCCTGACTCACTACCCAGATATTGAGCGATGGTGGGAAATTATTTGCAGTGCTTATTTAATGGTTAGTCTGCATTCGGAGCAACTGTTTCAGTCTCCATCACAACGAGAGTCAAAATTTGTTTCACATCCTTGGTGGGATAATGGAAATGGCTGGAAGAACATTCTTAACAATCTTCGTTTGATTATCCCTCTTTTGTCACTCTAGGCAGAGGAAAAGTAGAAATCAGGGTGAATCAGGGATATAAAAATTGAACTGGTGAGGCTATAAATAATAGATTGAAGTTTAAAAAAACCCAAAGCTAATTGAGGAATAGGAAAAACCGTTAACCAGGGATATATCAGATTAAATAAAGTAAAAGGTTGAATAATCAAACGAAGATTGTTAAGAATGTTCTTCCAGCCATTTCCATTATCCCACCAAGGATGTGAAACAAATTTTGACTCTCGTTGTGATGGAGACTGAAACAGTTGCTCCGAATGCAGACTAACCATTAAATAAGCACTGCAAATAATTTCCCACCATCGCTCAATATCTGGGTAGTGAGTCAGGCGAAAATCTGACCAACCTAATTCATTCTTACTTTGTTTTAACCCGTACTCGACCCAAGTTCTTAAACCGTAAAAAATTTCCAACTTCTCTTGGCGTAATGTCTGGATATTTACTCATCACATACCAAGTAGTGTTATCAGGCAAATTTTCTGGATCTGTAGTAATTTGCCAATATCTAAGTTCTCCACGTTTTCCCGGAATAATTTCTCTAATAAATCGATTTTCCCGACTCAAGTCAGAGAATACCCTTTGAAACTTCTGCCACTTTAAATATTGAATATGTTGTCGTGGAAGTATTTCTACATAATGATTTGACCGAATCGCTACTATATAGTTCAAGTTTAGTTCATCTAATACAGATATGAAATTCTTACCACTCTCTCCATATAAGCTATCTGCAAGTACTAAGTTGAATTTAAAACCCATTGATTGTAGCTTTTTTATCAGTATTGCTGCTATTTCTGGTTTAGTGCGGTACTTATCTCCTGCCTGTAATCTTTCCCTGGGTTTATACACTTCAAACAGTAATGGAAATGTCATCCCACAGAAAACACCATATACTGTCACTGCCACAATTCCATTATCTGTTTTTCCCAAATTTCCTATATACTGCCGTTTCACATAATCTGTCTTGCTCCCTTTCTTTTTATCCCCTGTCTCATCAATAATTAAAATGATTGGTCTACCTTTTAGCACTTGTAAAATTAACTCTAACCTTAAGGTTCTTAACTTTTCTATATCCCAAGGTGATGTAGTTAGAAAATGATGCAACCCTTGCTGGTTATCTAATCCTACGATTTTTGCTATTTCTGGCAATGTTTTACGTTTTAGATCAGAAATGCAGCCTACATGGAGATATTTAAAAGCCTCGAAACTCCTAACATCTGGAAACAGACTTTTATACCACTGGCAATATTCGTCCACAAATTTGACTGTTGGTGCGGCTGGACGGGGCTGTACCATGCTCTGTGTCTTGGTTCTAGCATTTTTACCTTATTATACTACTGCCAGAGTGACAAAACAGGGTTATTCAAGCCGTAAAGCTTGCGGGCATAATTCACCAGTTCTTTTAATGGTGTATTTACATAGTCCTTACGGAACTGGGAATTATGTTTGTCCCAATCAAACTCTTGTCCGTTAAATCTGGCTGCTGCTGCTAATTCTCTTCCTGATTCTTCCCGCAGTACTTCAATTACCATCAGGTGTACTTTCTCCTGATAAGTCATTACTCGTTCTAAAGCAGGAATATGCTTTTCAATTTTACGTGAGGCTTTAGCAGTTTTGCGAGCGCTAATGTTAATCATGAGATTTACTCCTTCATATTTATATTTTTCTCCTAAAAACCGCATCGAAAGATGCAATTTATCTTGTCTTATCTGACTGAATCAAGGAAAAAATAGCCATGTATTGTTTGAGGTAATACATGGCTATTTCAAGTTTTATTCTGTGAATTACTGAGAATAAACCGAAATTATTTATTAGTCTTCATCTTCTTCATCTAAATCTTCATCGAGTTCGTCATCTAAATCGTCAAGTTCTTCATCCAAGTCTTCGTCAAGTTCGTCATCTAAATCGTCAAGTTCTTCCTCTTCTTGTTCTTGGAAAGAATTACGACGTTCCAGAGATGCGCGGTTGAATTCCACTAAATCTGCTATTGCTTGCTCTGGATCAGTGCTAATAGTGTCATACAGCATACTCATGAAAATTGCCACTATTTCTGGTGCATATTTGAGTGCATCTGGTTGTCCAAACAATTTAGGAAATAATTTTGTATTCCATTTCTGCCAATCAAACTTTTTGTTACCACCTTTCTTTTTCACTTGAGCAGCAATGTCAAGTCCGAGTTTTTCACGGGCTGCATGACCGATTTTTGTGGAAACACGGGAATCTCGTAATTGTAATTTGACACCGTATTCCTTGAAGATTAGATTCCGCAATTCTTTCAACAAGGCTAATGCCTCTTCTTGTGGTGAAGCATTCGCTACCTTTGATTTAGTTGTAGCAGATGTACCATTAGTTTTGGCAGATGTTTTAGCATTAGCTCCGTTGCGATTGTTGTTATTGGTTGTAGCTTTAGCGATTCCTTCGGAGCGCTTTGCGTAAGCCATTTTACAGCTTCCTTTAATAAAGTGAATTTTTTTCACTTCCTTGCCGCAATCGCGGCTTTCACATCCATTTACTTCCAATTTCAAACCTATGCGGAGCAGTTTCTGAAATTAACACTGTGCTGGAGGCGATCGCTCTTTTTCATGTAAGAAATATAGCCAACCCGTTAGTGATAATTATCTGTTTGGCTAAAGCACCAGTAACAAATTTGCTCTAAAAGGGAAAAGTTCAGTAATTAAAATCAGGTTTATGAAATTGATAACAGACTGGCCTGCTCTGGCTGAGCAAAATACTGCAATTGTGGCTGTGGAGTATCATACGCCTGACAGAATGCAGATATTACAGCAATTTTACAATTGGGGTGAGGATCGTTCTTTGTCAGTCTTTGTCTGGAATCCTGGTTACTGTAGACTACAGCAATTAATTCGCCATCAAAGTCAGTACATCTTACAGTCAACTGACAGGGGTAAAAAAGGGGACATTATTCAGTATCTTCTGGAGGAATATCAACCAGGCATTTATTTACTGGAGGGGGTGCTAAATGAGAGTGATGGTAGCAAAATCAGTCAAAAATGTAGCTATCAATTACTCAATGCCTATCATCAAGCTCTCTGGAGTAAACAACATCATTACTGGGTGTTATTGGAAACTTATGTTCAACTACCGCTAGAATTACAGCCTTTTATTCCCATATTGTCAAATCCACTTCCAGACAAAGAGCAGGTGCAGCTGGTTGTGCAGCAGTTTTGTGATACTTGGGTTGGGCGTAGCGATCATCGCCTTAAGAACTGTGCGGAATGCGATCGCTATTCAAGCCTAAAGACAACAGAAAAAACAGAAGCACTGCGATCGCTCTTTCGTGCCTGTCAGGGTTTACCCATAGGCGAGATAAATATGCTACTACAGCAATGTCTGGGTTTTGCAGCACAGCTTGAGGAAATCGCCCAATTAGTGCTAAAGCATAAAGTTAACAAATTGCGGGGACGAGGTTTAGAATACATTGCCCAACCGGATGTACCTTCAGCCGGGGGATTAGATTTACTAGAAAAAAGGTTGGAAACTATTACCTATCTACTTCAAACAGAAGCAGAGCAATATGGATTGAAGTTTCCCACTGGAATGCTGCTTTGGGGTCCACCGGGTACTGGTAAGAGTCTTTCTGCCAAGTTAGCAGCTAAGAAAATGGGATTGCCACTGTTAGCAGCTAATTGGGGTGTACTATTGAGTGCTTCTCATCCCGACAGAGCATTAAAGGAGTTTATTGCTTTGGTGACTTCCCTTGCTCCCTGTGTACTTTATTGGGATGACTTTGATAAAGGTTTTGCTGGCTGGGACTCCAATGCAGATGGAGGTATAGCACGACGTTTATCTGCTGCTTTACTAACTTGGATGCAAGAGCATCAAGAGCCAGTTTATACAATTGCTACTGTCAACCGCTTAGAAATGCTACCTGCGGAATTAGTGCGTCGTTTTGATGATATCTTTTTTATGGACTTACCCCATGAAGGGGCAAGATATGAAGTATTCAATTTACATTTAGCCAAGTATTTTCCAGCATTTAGAAACAATAACTCTCCTTGGAGCGATGACCAATGGCATAAGTTGTTGGCAGAATATCGTATTTGCAGTCCAGCAGAGATTGGTAATGCAGTCCGTCGTTGTGCTGAAGAGGCTTTTTATCAAAGTAGACCTGGGGAAATTGAGTTTGAGGATCTGCTGAAACAGCGACAAGAATTTACACCAGCTATGGAGCGAGAGTCAGAACAGATACAGGCAATTCGCAATCAGGCTATTTATGCTAAACCAGTAGCTGGTCAGGATGTTTCTCGATTTGCTTATCAGCACCGGGAGTTATTTGGGTAAGCCGAATCTAATTTTTGAAATTATCCATCACATCTAGTAAAAAATCTTGATGCCAAGGTTTAGGCAGTACTGAAAGTAAAACAGTAATAATTCTCGCTTGCATTTTTAACGTAGTTGTTTTCAAAATCAACTGACAAGGCTGCTGAGCAAAATTTTGATGATCAGAATAGACTTCTGACGATAAATCATCATTCGATTGGTAATCAATAAATGACGAGTTTACGTAAATCTTAATCGAATTAGTGTTGTCCTCTAAACTATGTGATTCACGTTCAGAATTATTCCTAGTGCTATTATAAGTATCTAATAAGGATAGGAATATTTTTAGCCACTTTTTCCAACAACCACCAAACTCACTTGCTAATTTAGAAATATATCCTTGGCTAATACCAGAAACTGCTTCAACTGTGGATTGAGTAATTTTTTGTCCCTTCTCCCAAAGTTCTTTAACTGACTGCTTTATTTTCCACCAAGATTTTTCATCTTTAGAACCTGCTTCAATGGTGATTGAAGCAGCGTTAATAATTTCTATTTCCTGGTTAATAAAGCTAAGGTCATAGTCAGCACAGAAGTAGAAGTAAAGTTGTTCTTTAGTTCGATTATCCGCTCGTAAACGTCCTATACACTGTCTAATTTCAGCTTGTGTTGACCAATCTATAAAGCTATTGAATTCTTGACTACCAATAGTAGATTTTGAAATATAATCGCTATTATGCAAAGTTAAGTAAAGCGCTTCTAACGAGCCAATATTTTGGTAGGGAATACCAAAAGTGGCTAAGGCTGACACATCTTTAAAATCATTCGACCCTCGACTATCTCTAAACCAACCACCATCACCTTCTTGGCAGAATTTTACAAAGTCAATGAATTTGATATCAGGGTGCTTTACTGATAATTCTGCCCGTAGTGCATTAACTCTACTTTGGCAATAGTCAGTGCGATTTTTAGAAACTTGTCCTAGTCCTGTGATTTGAATAATCTTCAAATTTCTGTTTACCGATACCTCTTGTTCTATAGTTAAGATTTCTTCACTGTTAATGCCCATCCACCACGCTAAGTATTCAGGAGAAGCTGTCGCATCTAGATAAACATTCCAAGCAGCAGCTTGTGCTATTGATGTATGTCTTTCATTACGAATTGAAATGAGTAATTGACCCTGTTCTATTCGGAAATTACCTGGGATTTTTCTACCCCAGATTTGTAAAAATGGTACAACCCAATCTAGAGGAATATCTTGCTGAATTTTTTGTGTTATTTCAAAGCTTTTTTCACCAAAACGTTTTCGCAATGTTTTAGGTAAATCATTGAGATTGGCTCCATATTCCCCAGTAGTATTAAATAGATGTTCTAAATTGGGATGTAAAATTTCTGTAGCGACAGCGATGATTTCATCTAAATTATCTGGTAATTCACCCAGCATTTCTCGCACGGCTGTATCATTCCACCCGTATAATGGTTGCTTGATTTCTCCTGTCAAGCATTGACGCAATAACATCCACACAGGCTGCAATTGAGTATTGATTTGGGGGTAGTAAACAGTTATTTGGGCAATTACTTGATTTAAATCTTTGAGACTAGCAGCGATCGCAGTAATTGGTTGTACTGTCCGCATTGCTTCATCCCAGAAGACACCGCTATTTGACCAGTCGAAGTTATCAGTACCGGGGGCGCTATCAGGATGGGCGCGGATGTGATCGCACTTCAAAGCTTCTCGTCGCAAAAAACGATGTCCAAACCCTGCACCAGTAAGAGAACGACAAGCTTCAAGTAAATGGCAAGTACTACAAACTGGATTTTCTGTACCTTCCTGAATTGAAATATTTTTGTTTCGCAAAGCTGTAAAGATAGAAGTGCGATGGCAGTTACCAGGTGTGTCAGCGAGTTCCCCATTTTTCGGCCATCTCAAATATTGTTTACCGTTAGGTGTGGAATCCCATACCATCCCTGAATTGCGAACATCCAGATACTTATAATTACGTTCGATAGTTTCTGTAGTGACATTTCTCGCATGAGTAGTGAAGTACCAAAGTTTTTCTACCCCTAAAGTTTCAGGCTGAACAATCCCTGCATCATAGCTTTTGGATGTTCCCGTGGGACTTTTGTCTAAAATATGTTTCCACCCGGCAGCAATGGCTTCCTTGTAAACTTGTAACCGTTGACCTTTCTTGAAGATTATATTCGGTGGATGCTCAAAGTCACCCCATCTCGGTAACTTCCCTAGTTTGTACTCAATTGTCGCCGGAGTGATTTTTTCGTGTTCAGTGTGGTTTATGCTTCTGTGTATAGGATTTTGTTTACCAAAACCGTTTTTGGGTCGATAACGCTCCACCATTCGCCGAAACCACAGCTTGAGTTTGTAGAGCATTGCCCATTCTCTATCTACACCAGCAAGGGCTTTCTGGATTGCTTCTGGACATAAGGCAAAGAAATCTTCTGGTTGTAGCGTGTCGTTGTTCCAAGTTACACCTACCTGATATCCACCTTTGCGGCAGTACTCAACACCTCTGGCATACTGGCGGATTAAATCTAAATTTTCTGTAGAGTCTAGGGCTGGACGCAACTCAATGAGTTTGTCCTCTACTCGATGGAATGAACCGATTTTGAGTAGTTTTCTGATTTGGTGATGAATATGGCATCGGTTGAGGTAAGCGGCAGTAGTAATCAGTTTAATTTCGTTTTGGCGACCTGCTGCAAGCAATTCGTCAATGTCCAAGTGTTCTTTAGTCTCCAGTTGCCCCCAATCACCCACCGCCAGATGATATTTTTGCGAACGGCATTGTTGCAGTGTTTGTTCATTAGCTTTAGCGATATGAGGATTGAGACTTGCCCCAGCATCAGGCATGAGGCGAATTTCTTTAGGACGCAAGCGTTTGAGGTAATCCTTTAGGGTTTTTTCACCGTAATGAGCAGCACCCGCCGTACCGATGACAGCAATGTCAGTCTGTCCAGAACGCCATAAGAAAATTGCTGTGAGTAGGGACTTAAGCGCCCCCTCACAGAGAATCACTACTCTCGCTCTTTTAGTGTCGGGGTGTTTCCAGCAAAATAGTGGTAATTCCCCATTTGGTAGTTGTGGCCCCGTTCCTCCCTGATTCATACCACTCAGCCAGATGTATTTGGGGTTAGTACGCAAAGTAGCAATTTGAAAGCCAGTGATTTGAAAATCAGGATCTAGGGCTGCGATCGCTATCCCCTCCCTGCCTAAAAGCTTACCAAAGGGGGAAATGCCAGGGAGGTCGGATGTTATGCCAAGGGGAGCATAAAGACCTGGTTCCCAACTTCTTAGCCAACCTAACGTTTCTAGCCAGTGAATTTCGTCAGTACTCAATTGCCTATTCTCTTGTAGATGCAAGGCGTGTTGAGTACTCAAAGTGGTCACAGTCGTTTGCAACAGCAGTCCGAATAGTTTATTGCGTTTCTCTACACTTAACCACTGCTTGACCTTGCCTGAGTGGTGTTGCTGTCGAAATTCTAGTTTCTTTTCTTGAGAGTAGTGACTGCTGTCGTCCTTAACAAATAAACCGCCCATGTCATTACGCAGCAACTTGATGAAGCGATAGCCTGCGGGTGCATCCTGTTGGCTAAAACTCCGCAAGCACTCAATTAAGCCATTGACATGGATGGCGCAGCCGTGATGGTTGTCGCAGATGGGACAGGGATTGCGTTTGCTAGTGTACTGACGTTTCATAGACGCAACTTACTTAAGCGGGAGTGTGAATTTCCCATGCATGAGATTTATGTGCGTCTGTAAAATAGCATTTTAGCTTTTTTCGCTAATTTAGTACTTCACTATATATATAGATCAATATGATCAGATGAGTACTTTTCGTCAAAAAGCTTGCTGTATAAGCGTTTGAAAAAAGCAACTATCACACAAGGGGGCGTTATTATCACGCGAGGGGGCGTTAATTTTAGCGTGTTTGAGTACTCAGCGATAAGCATTGCTGTGTAAAGGTTTAAGCTAAAATAGCCCTCATATCAGAAGCCAAATATCACATGAGGGGGGTAATTTGAGGTGAGTAGTGAGGGTTGAGTACTCGCAGCAAAAAATCGGGCTAATACTTGTGTAGTTCCATTAAAGTCAACAGCCTACCTTAGACCGTTAACAAAAACTATGCCCAAAAGTGAACCTCCAGTCATCCAGCCTCCTTTGCCACGACCGTCGCGGTGGCCTTACTGGGTGTTTGTCCCGCTCTGCGCGTTTGCATATACTGTGTTCTGCTTTACTTTTATTATGGCTGCTTGGGGTATGCGCGGTGAATCGAAGCCGTGGTGGTATATGGTGGCCCAGGTGCTGGCAATACCGGGCGTGTGGTTGCCCCCTTACATCGGCGCGCCATTATGGGGTGGAATTATGGGTTTCGTCCTCATCCGACTGTTCCGGCTGATTCGGAGCCGTCGTCGCTGAGCTTGGGTCGTTATGCGGCTCAATCTAATGGTTGGGGCTGCTCTTCAATTCTAGACGACACAGAATTTGCAAGCACTGTTTTGAGGCATTTTCCCATAAAGTCAACCGCTAGCCTAGACCAGACCCAAAACTTCTTTGAGCTTTACAGCATACTTCTCTGCAACCACCTTATCACTACCCTCAGTTTCAATATCTCTCACCCAACTCTGACTCATCCCTACCGCACGAGCAATCTCCCTTTGACTTATGCGCTTGGCTGTTCTAATCTGCCGTAAAATAGCCCCAGTAAGTTCGCTTGTTTGAGATAATTCAAAAATTTGTGGCGTAGCCTCTGCCTGGGAATGTGTTTTTACTATTTTATAGGTGCTGACTATGGTGTGTGCATTATGATTTTTTGTCTCATGTTGAGAAATTTCTTGAGCAGTTTGCTGTTTTTGAGTCTCAAATTTACTCAAATGATTTTGGCTTTGAACTGACACCTTCAAAATCAACTTTGCAGGCAACAAAACATTTTGAATATAGTTATCTGGCAATCTTTTAGTTCCAAGAAGCTCCTGATTTCGTTCTTTTGCAGATAAATTACTCAGTTCATCCGGCATCGCCCATAAAGGTCTGAGCCATAATGGGTAAGTTTTATCATCAAACTCTATTTTGATACCAACCTTATCTTTTAAAATTAGTAATGCCTCTTCCAGATTTTCTTTTAGTCTCCAGCCGTAACGATAATCATTAATTGCTTGTTCAATTTGATAGGATGGCAAAACGTTACTCAATAAGCTATGAACTGTGTAAACACCATTCTTGTGAGCGCGACTATTCTGAATAATATACAATGCTAGACTTGTAGCTAGTTTTTGTTGATGTGGATCTAGATCAAAAACTTGCTTGGGGATAAATCCATACTGGTACAGAGCAGTTTTTGACTGCTCACCTTGGGAATTGAGGAAATTATAAGTCCAAAGACCTGGTTGTACCCGGATTATAACTTCGCAAAGGTCATCATTGTCTCCGAACAAATTTGGTTGACTATATTCCTGTACGCTCACCATCCAAAGCAGGCAACGCTCTTTGATACAAAGGTTTAACTCCCCTTCATACCAGTGGATAACTGCACCCAAAGTCCCTACTACCACGGCTAAGTCTGCGATCGCCTTGAGTCTTTGAGATTTTGTCAGTTTTTTACTTTTATATATCTTCAGTGTTTTGATAAGTTCTAAACCTCGCAAAACAAATGGTTGCTTCCAAGGTTCTGCTTGTCGAGCTGCATATGTGGCGAACACAGCATGAAGCCTTGCTGCCATTACACCATATTGCTCCAGAATTTGATGTTCGGCGCAGTCTAAGATGTATTGTGGTTGATGCTCTTGTTTATTAAGAATGTAAAACTCAATATAACGACCCTTTCCAAATGGTTTTTGGAAGTAAAGGCTGCCATTACTGTACTCACTCCAGTCTGGGTGCTTAAGGTATGCTTGAGTGGCACTAATAATTGGTGCGCCTGTTGCGGTCATCTCGTAGTTTTTGCTTGTAAACAGCGGTGGTTTTGTAAAAGGAAGGTTTTTTGGTTTTCTAAGACGCTTATTTGTTTTTGCTGTTGGTGGTACTTCTAACCCAGAAATGCTTAGTTGATAGTTTGATGATTGAGGGTCAGCATACTCTATTTTATCCTGTTTGACCGACATTAAGGTTGCCCTCCCCAGCCACGCAAGATATGCGATTGAGAATTGGGGTGAGGGGTAAATGTCAGGATAATTTTTAAGGTATTATCTAATGCATTAAGCCATACTGCTTTCAATCCCAACAGTTGTAAATTATTTGAGTTGTATTTAGGAATGTCTGCTTGTTTGCCCATAAACGAAACCAAAATCATATAATTTGCTAAAGAAAAAGCAAACAGCAAAGTTTGTACTGCCACATGGCAGTAATGACCAAGTTTTGTAACTATCCTCGCTAGAATAAGTTTGTCAGGTTGAAGAGCGCCCCTTTTGGCTGTTTAAGGCTTTAGGACAACAATTTCTGTTTTGCATTACATCGAACACAGACGTGCTTGAGTTAGCCTTGCCTTTTTCAAGTAATTTCTGACACCTGAACATCGATAATATTCTGGTGAATCTGCGCCTTTGGGGATGTCTCTTTTTTGAGAACCGCCGCTTTCAGAAGCTTTGCAACCCAGTCAACTACAACTAAACCAGATTCTTTGGCAGCATCTTGTATTAATGGCTGTAAGTATGTAGGCAGTTGTAGATTTAAGGTAAAGGTTTCTTGTAATGGTGGCCGAGACTTGTTGATTTCATCTGACTCTGCCCATTGATGAGTCCAGAATTCGCATTCAGCTGCCCGTTGATTACCGTCCTTTTCGATAAAGCTCAATTTCCCCAGTTGATAGCAATAGAAGCTTTGGGGGTCATCAACAAACTCTCGGCTGCAATGAGCACAGTTCCAGCAGCTGCGTGCAACTGATTTTGTAGAGTTGTTAGTTGATTGTTGTTGGTTAGGAGTTTTCTTTTTCCTAGATTTGGTTACTACACTACCTTGCTGATATTCTTTAGCAACTTGGGCAACGTGGACAGATGTAACTTTGCCACTTGGAGCCGTAGAAACTGCTTTATTCCAAGCTTCCCGTTGTTTTTCGGGAGGTAGTACTGTTAGAGGACGGGCTTGGCGCTCATTGGCGGGAAGAATTTGTGCGCCATGGCGCACATTTTCATAAACTGAGGCTGCCTCAATTAACTGATAAGCCGAACGCCGAGACATCTCCCAACGAGTAATGCAATATTCCTCAAAATTTTTGTAGTCTTGCCGATATAAACGTTGATCTTGAATCTGGCGTAAGGCTTGTCCTATTTCCCAAAATGCTCTTAATCCACGTTCAACTGTAGCTTCTAACCTCCTTAGTTCTTGCGCCTCAGTTTCGCTAATAATTTCTATGTGCGATATATTTTGACCATTAGCCTTGTTTTGCTTATGGTCTTGGTTTAACTCCACTGGCTCACTATCATGAGTAGGAGTAAGAAGATTAAGTGTATCCAAATCAACGGTAGAGTTAGAGGATGACATTGATATGTTTTTTCCTCTGACAAGGTTTAAAGTCTTTGTGTAAACTGAAGGTATACTTAACTACGCTGTTATCAACAGATGTTTTTGTATACACATTAGTAAGTTTGCACGATGCAATAGTAAGCATTGCACAATGCAATAATAATTACATAGGATGCTTTAAATTTCTTAATAAAAATATTTTGTATCATAATATACAAAATATGATAATTTATTGTGCATAAACATATATTGTGATGGTCGATATCACCTCTGATTTACCGAAAAGGAGGGCTGGTGAAGCTGGGGAGTCTCTTGGAGAAAGCCCTCCGTAGATGGTCGGAAGCCTCCGAATTCATTCGGAAAAAACAAAAAAACACTTGCTTCGAGACGCATAGGCGCTTTAAGCAATACGTCCGTGACTTTTGCCTAATAGTTTACGCTCTTGTTCTTATTTGGGAAAGCTGGTCTTTATAGCCCAAAATGCCTGTATTAAAACCAAGGAAGGAAAAAACAAGTATTCTAAAAAATTCCTAAAACTGAGATAAATTAATCACCGTGCTAATGAAGTCGAGACTTGATGGTGTTCGAGTGAAAGCATCCCTTACGAATATGAAGAGTCGGGACATAAATTTTTGGTTGGTTTATTTATTTACAAGTACTTGGGGTAGCTGAAACCCTTGTAAATATTAGAATTTTAGTCTTAAATTAGTTATATTTAGATTAATAATCTAACTCCACAACGGCTGCCCTAGTATCCTTTAGTGGTTAGTATCCAGTGGTATAAATACTAAATTAAATTACGTAAGTATGAAGCCTCCAGTATCATTGGCCACTTTTAATTCCGGGTCTTCTACAATGCAGGAACGCCAGAAACGATTAGCTCAGTTGATTGAGCAGCTGTTACAAGATGGCTGGACTCAAACGACCTTATCTGAAGCGCTCGGTGTAGATTTCACAACTGTTTATCGGTGGTTGAAGGGTAAAACTATTCCCGAAGCTGATTCTAGGAACTTTCAGCGGTTAGCGAAGGTAACTGGTGGCGATAGTGTATCATTACAACTCTACTTAGATGGAGAAATTTCGCTATCCACGTACTGCAAAGATTTGGAGAAACAACAAGTGGAGGGTATAAAAAAACGTAAAATATTGACTTCTGAACAGATTAAAAGAGAAGTTTTAGCACAGATTTATTTACTTGATCCAGCAGATATTGCAGAAGTAATTTCTACAAGTGTAGCATTTTTAATTAAACGAGCTTGAACGAATTATACGTATCTATTAAATTGAGTGATTTGATTTATACTTTTAGGTTCGCCTGATTATCAAAGAGCATTAAAGTTGCATGTCTAGCCTCAGTTCCGACATGGTTCGCGTTTATTTGCAAGGGATTGGTCAGTTTCCCTTATTAACAGCAGACCAAGAAATTGTTTATGGCAGGCAGGTACAGCAAATGATGACCATCGAGCAACACTTTGATACGCTCAGCCAACAATTGAATTGCGAACCAACTTTGAATGAATTAGCTGTTGATGTTGACAAAAGCGAAACTGAAGTAACTCAAATACTTCAGCCAGGGAAACGAGCAAAGCAAAAAATGGTGACAGCAAACCTGCGGCTGGGGTACTACTATCTAAATATTGATAATTAATACCTTCGGTACAGGAGGGTAATTTTTCCAGTACTTGATTTTTCAGGCGATCCAACAGAAATGGTTGAATAAGTTTTTTGAGTTTGTTGTGTACTTGTTTATCCTGAAATTTCTCAATCGGGATAGCAAAGCGTTGATTGAAGCTTTCAAAGGAACGCAATAACCCAGGATTAATAAAGCGAAACAAATTTCACAGTTCGCCGAGGTAGTTCTCAATCGGAGTCTCAGTAGTAATTAGTTTAAACTCACCTTTGAGGTTCATCGCCGCCTGGGAAAGTTTGGTGCTCATATTTTGGATTACCTGGGCTTCATCCAGCACAATCATTTGCCACAGAGACAAATTAATTTTGTTTTAGTACTTGTTCAATTTCTACTAATTTTTGGCGTAGTACTTCTTGAAACTGTAGTAATTCAGAAGGATTCGCTTTTTTGAGCGACTCTAAAGAAAGTTTTTGCAAACGACGAGACGTTTGTGTTAAATCCTGAGTACTAGTATCATTTGTTACTGATGATTTTGATTGAGATGCTAGCACCTCAGTAACTAATTTTCGTGTAGCAATAGCAGATAATTTTTCAGCTATTACTTTCTGCGTAGTTTTTTCTCTAATGGAATTGGCTTCTTGTTCAGATAATCCTAAATTTTTAGCTGATAGTTTTTGTAATGCCATTGCATGAACACCTTTGAGTCCGCTTCGGATTGCAATTTTTAGGTCTTCTGCCAAAGATAGCATTGGAAAAATGTTGGCATCGATAGAAGCAGGATTTAGTTGTAAATCCAATAACACCCTTAATACTGCCTTCTCTGACTCACTTATATCTAAAATCTCTAGTTCTTGCTCTTGTTCTTTCGTATCCGCTGTTACTAGTTCCAAAACTGACTTTATACGCTTTTGTGCGTTTAAACGTCGTACTACTGTTGACAGGAGGCGCGGAATGTCTTGAATATTTAACCCAGTGATTGTAGATATTTCCCGTACAATCGCTTCTGCTTTATCAAGAGGATTAAGATCTTCTCGATGAAGAGAAGTCAGTAATGCTTTGCGATGTAAAGTAACTGGTTCTGGAATTATTACTGCTTGTATAGTTTGCCAACCTATACTTTTAGCGCTTCGCCAGCGTCTTTCTCCATCGAATATTAATAGATGATTACCTCTCTGAATCAGAATAATGGGTTGTAGTTGTCCATCTCTGCTTAAAGAGCGAGACATTGATTCGATACTTTCAGGCAAAAATGTTTGTCTAGGTTGTTCTGGATTCGGCTCAATTTGTTCGAGAGAAATTGATAGAATCCCTGATTGAGATTCTAGTTGTTTTCGCAACTCTTTAAGTTGTGATTCTAAATCGCTAGAATTTTTAGAACGGAGTTCCTCAATTTCTGCTTTTAATTGCTGTATTTCTTCCTCAGCAGCAGATAAATGCTGAGATTGCTTCGCACCTGAAAAATAATTCGTAAGATTAGGAGTTTTACGAGCGCACATAATTATTTTGTTCTTTTAGTTGTCTTGGGCTTTCCAATTAGATTTATAAGATACGAAGTAATTTCCTTAAAATCATCCTTAGCAGGATGGCTAGGACGATAAATATGTAATGGTAACCCTTGACCACTAGCATTGACAAATTCTGCACTATCTCGAATTGGTGAAAATGCTCGAATCTTCATTTGCTCCAACTGTTCAGGTAATGCTGCCAGTATCTGTCGATGCGTACTTCTGCGGGCATCATATTGATTAGGTATAAATCCTAAAATTTCTGGAGTGGGGTTTAAGCGCAAGTATTTGCAATGGTAGTAGTACCACTCCAATAGATGTGCCGCTCCTTGAATTGATTTCGGCTCTAACTGTACGGGAATAATCAGATGTGTACAAGCTGCCAAAGCCATTAAAGGTAGTGGACCCAGAGTTGCTGGGCAATCAAAAATAATTACATCATGTTCTAATGGGTAGTCAGTTAGACAGTCCGCTAAGAGATAAGCTCCTCGTTTGTGAAGTACAAGCTCATCTGCTGTTTGGGTTAGTACCATTCCTCCTTGACACACGACAACTTTATTGATGTACTGACTCCAGCATGGAGTTAGTGGCCAAGCACCCTCAAATTTATCTTTAAGAACCTCTGCTAACGTCTGTTCCGGTTCTGGTGGATTTAACCCACAAAATAATGTCAATGAACCTTGGGGATCTAGGTCGAGCAAAGCTACATTATATTTACGTTTTGCTAGCTCATAAGCTAAATGAACTGAAAGTGTAGTTTTACCACTACCCCCAGCATTACTGATCACAGCTAGTCGAATTTGCATGGTTTTGCTTCAAATACTGTTTTAAGATCGGACGTTTAGTGTCTCGATATCATATATCAATATATGATGTGCTGAATTATTTGCTCTTATCGAAAATTTAGGTTTAAATCCTCGCCCTTGTAGCGTGACTTTACAAGCAATTTACTAAAATGTAAAGCATGGAAAAACCTTCAGGTAGCGATTCTATTCCACCACCAAGCGAATTGTTATTAATCTAAGAGATAGGATTAGAAAAACAAAAATAGTTTACAAGCAAGGCAGAAATAAGGATGCCATTATCCGGAGCTAGTGCCTGCCAATGTTAATTTTGTGGCAGAAAAAATTTTAGACAACAGGTCATATCTAGCGGGGATTTATTCTGATGGTAAGTCCAGGAATAAATGTTGTACCACAATTCTGTTACGCAGGAGAGTACACTATTGACTCTGGACTTGAACAGAAAACTTACCGTTGAATTACCAGTTGTCTAGATCCTAGCTTTTATCTGGCTTTGCTACTAGCTCGCGAATACCATCAACATTGAGAAGTAGAAAATACGATTGATTAACTTAAAACTCAGGATATGGAATGCCTCTATCCGTTCAAAATACATGGGGTTTAATACCAATACATG
Organism: Tolypothrix sp. PCC 7601; assembly: GCF_025677855.1. Taxonomy (NCBI): domain Bacteria; kingdom Bacillati; phylum Cyanobacteriota; class Cyanophyceae; order Nostocales; family Tolypothrichaceae; genus Tolypothrix; species Tolypothrix sp. PCC 7601. The sequence continues at coordinate 68,194 of NZ_CP064882.1, read as the reverse complement.
ATTTTTCCGATACTTTTGGCTAGCATTCATGGTAGGGGTTGTAACTGAATGGACTTATTTGATCAACATCTGGCTCAAGTCACAGCAACAGAAGCTCCACTGGCAGCCAGAATGCGTCCTTTGACACTTGATGAATTTGTTGGTCAAGACCATATCCTTGGACAAGGAAGGCTTCTGCGACGTGCCATTAGTTTAGACCAACTGTCTTCACTGATTTTTTATGGACCCCCAGGAACTGGCAAGACCACTTTGGCGCATGTGATTGCTAATACAACTCGCGCTCATTTCATTGCTATCAATGCTGTACTATCTGGTGTCAAAGAAATTCGGGCGGCGATTGAAACTGCACAACAGCAGCGCAAATTCTACAACCAGCGGACTATCCTGTTCGTGGATGAAGTCCATCGTTTCAACAAATCCCAGCAAGATGCATTACTGCCGTGGGTAGAAAATGGGACAGTAATTTTAATTGGGGCAACCACAGAAAATCCGTATTTTGAAGTGAATAAAGCACTAGTCAGTCGTTCGCGGATTTTTCAGCAAACACTTACTGATTCTCAACGTGGTTATGGCAAGCTGGCAGTGCAAATCGAGACTGACGCTTTAGCTCACTTAGTTAATGTTGCCAACGGTGATGCTCGCTCATTATTGAATGCTTTGGAATTAGCCGTAGAGACGACATCGGCTAATTCCACGGATGTAATTCACATCACCTTAGCAATAGCGGAAGAATCAATTCAGCAGCGAGCTGTTTTATACGATAAAGAAGGTGACGCTCATTTTGATACTATTAGCGCCTTCATTAAAAGCTTACGCGGTTCAGACCCGAAGCATTTGATCGCGTCGGTATGCCAGAAGGACGATATCACCTAGCGCAAGCAACACTTTATTTGGCAACTGCACCAAAGTCAAACAGCATTATGGGTTTTTTCGATGCTTTGGCAGCTGTTGAACGCGAAAAGTCAGGTGAAATTCTGAATCACCTCAAAGATGCTAGTCGGGATAAAAAAGGATTTGGGCATGGAGCCGGCTATCTGTATCCTCACGCTTACCGAGACCATTGGGTGGCGCAGCAATACTTGCCTAAAAGCTTGCAAGGGCAAGTATTTTATCAGCCATCAATGCAGGGATTTGAAGAAAAAATTAATGCTCAAGTTGCCAGCCGCCGTGAAGCTCGACTAGCTGCTTTAGTAGAAGGAATTGGTGTTGCTCCCCTAGAAATACTAACTTATGGCAGTGTTGACCAAACTACTGAATTATGGCTACAACGTACTCTCTCGCAAGTAGGTACGCAATTAGCTACAGTACGCGATCGCATTTTCAGCTTAACCCAATTACAATGTCATCATTTGGTATTGGATTTAAATGCAGGTAGTGGTTTACTCACCTGGGAAGCAATCCGCTGTGTCCCAGAAGGTGGAGTTTATGCTTGTGTTCATACTCAAAATGATGCTCTTGCTCTCATGGAACAAGCAGCAGCACTTCCAGAACTGATGCGTCCAGTGATATTAAATGCTCAAATCACTGAACTACCTGCTGTGCTAGCTTCACAAACGCCAGGAGTAATATTTGACTACATTATTGGTCGCAATGTATTGTTTGCCCAATCGGATAAAGCGAGCGCGGCCCAAATTCTAGCTAAATTACTGCCTTCGTCAGGAAAAATACTGCTGGCGGAATCAATCCCACGCCACACACAAAGGCTTTATCGCTTAATTGAGCCAGAAAAGTTGGATAAAAAATTGTATCAGCGTTTAGTTATGGCTGAAGAAGCTATCTACTCAAATCAGTCAGATCCAATGTTGAATTGGGATGCTTTTGATTTGCAGCAAGCTTTTGAAGATGCAGGGTTAACAGTCGAAGTATCAGTTGAGCAGAACACAACACCAATACACATTAGCTCAGGCTTTATTGAGCGCTTGTTTAGAGCCAATGCAAATCGACCCAGTTATGGTGAGCGACTAGCTCAGAATCTGACATCCGAGGAAATACATTCTCTCAATGAAATATTTATGCGTTCCTTGCTCAATCAAACAGTCAGTTGGATGAGTTCTACTGCTTTTTTGAAAGCAGCATATAAAATTTGACATCTTTAGCAGTCTACAAAAATTCCTGGGTTATAAGTAGGGGCTATATATACCCCAAAAACACTTGGGAATTTTTATGCTCATTTTACCCCCTATATAGGGTATATATAGGTAGTACTTAGGGTATTTTTGGCTGATTAATACTTTGTACCCCATTTGACACCCATGACCAACATTCACACGTTACAAAAAATTTTTCCGGCGGGCTTTGATAACGGTTACGGCAGCCTCAAACTTTTAGTCGATGGCTTTGGAGTGGTTCGCGTCCCCAGCTACATTTCTTCTGTTGACATGGAAGATGTTCCCGGAAGAGTAGTTTTCAATGGTACTGCCTACACCGTCGGAGAATCTGCTTTTCGCACAGGTTATCATTTTGAACGAAATACTGATAACAATGAAAATAAAGTCAATAATGCACTGATTACATTATTAGGTGCATTGGCACATCTGCCACACCGTAAGGCTTGGCATTTAAAGTTAGTCGTCAGCCTACATGATGTTGGTTTGGCAGGAGACTTAAAACAAATACTCAACGGAGAATATCAACCAATACTTGCTGGCAAAGTTTCAGAGGTCAAGATTGAAGTACTCAAAGTCGTCCCAGAGGGTATGGGTGCATTGTTTGGGCAACAACTTCCCCCAAAATTAACCGTTTTAGACTTTGGCAACGGTACAACTCTGTATTCTCGTTACAGCCAAGGTAAGCGTGAAGTTCACACTCCTTATCCCACAGGTGTAGAAGTCCTCATAGAGGATATCTCCCAAAAGATGAAACATCTTAATGGCGGTAAAATCGGTGACCCATCAAAAATTCGATTTTGTCTAGAAATGGGACATACCAGGTATAGCCGTGATATTGATATCAAAGATGTCTACAGTGCTTGTTTAAAGGACTGGTACGAAAAATACTTGAAGAAAGTTGTGAATCTCACACTTGATGCCAAACACGCTGGAGACGAAATTTGGGCGATTGGTGGCGGTTGTCTGTTACCTGGATTTAAGAAGTTATTAGAGAAGAATGGGTTCCGAATTCTAGATAATCCGGTAGAAGCTAATGCCTTTGGGCTATTAGAAATGGCTAAAGCGATTGTCAAAAAGAATACCTAAGCATATTTTGTAGAAGATAACAATGGCAGATAAACAAGACTCAACCCCAGAAAAAATTCGTATTAAAGACAGCTACCGTGAACGCATATTTGCAGAATCACAACAATTAGATAAAAGTTACCTAGAGACGCTTTACTTTATCATTGATTGCTATTTTGCATTCAAAAAAGGTGCATTTCCGATATATCCAGCAGTCACACATACACCTGTTGTTACTCCTAGTGCTACAAAGCAAAACCTAGAAGAACAGTCTACTCCAGGGCCATCTACACAAGAAATTCAAGAAACTTCAGATGGCGAAACTTTCACTCTTGATTTTGATTTATAACTAAGTGGCGTGTGTGGGGTTCGCACCCCCAGATACACTGCTCTTTTCTTCACCCAGTTTTGGAGAAAGAAAAAACTAAGAAACACTTACTCTATGAAATCGATGATCTGCTCACAGCAAGGGTTTGTCGTAGGTAATGTCGCGCAACACTTTTGCTCGACATTGGTTACTCTACTAAAGCCTGGAATCTCCCCAGAAAAACTGGGTTTCTCCAGAACGAATCGCACTTACACATATCTCGGCTCAACCCCAAAAAGAGTATCTTTCTTTCAAGCACTCAAACTATAGGAGCAACAAAATATACAGTTAGGCTAAATTGATATATTGGCTTACCCATAACAGTAGGCAATCGCTTTCTTATAAGAGTAAAACTGTTTAGCCCATTGTGTTTGGTGTTCGCTAGTTTTTAAGCAAAAGTCTAAAACTTAACTTTGTTGCTGATCGCATGACTGACTTACTTAATTTTTATACTGATCTACAAGTAATTAAAAGCAATAGCCCTTTCCCTCTAAATACACGCGATACAGTGTGGATGCTAAAAGGCGGTGCAATGGCGGTGTTTGCGATCGCTACTACCAACGGTAGTCCCCAGGGTGCGCGACGTTATCTATTCGATGTCAATCCAACAGATGTGCTGTTTGGTATCGCAGCCGTATTGGAAGGGCAGTCTCATGGATTAATTGCCGTTGCCTATGAAGAAACGCATTTAGTATCAATTAATTTGGCAGACTGGGTAAAGCAAGTAATCGCCAATGATGAATGGGAGACAGTTTTTCAGCCGTTGCAGCAGTGGAGCGATCGCTTAGTTGAAGCTTTGCAAGCAGCAGATATTTCACTCAATGGTATCAATTTAAAAGGACTAGACACTTTTGATTTGGTCAGTGAACACCTGGATCAGTTCCACAATGATGTTTTACTTTGCTTGCACCAACTCGACCAAAAAGAGACTTTAACACGCTTTGAGCAATTTCGTTCGCGGCAGCAATTGAATCAAGAGGCGAGCGATCGCGCTATCCGTAATTTTACTGCTATTTTTCGCCGCTCAGAAGTAAAAGTTTTACCGGAAGGAACAGCTTTATTAATTGCTGCTGGGGCTGTGGGTAAAGCAATGGGGATTGAAATTCGTCCGCCAGGGAAATCAGAAGACCCCAAGCGCCTTAAAGACCCCTTAGAAGCGATCGCCCGCGCCTCGCGGATTCGGCTTCGCCAAGTAATTTTACGAGGTGCTTGGTGGGAGTTTGACTCAGGCCCCATTTTGGCATACACGGCACAAGATAAACGCCCCTTGGCTGTGCTTCCTGTAGGTAGAAATCGTTACGAAATATTAGATCCCGAACAACAACGTCCCATTCCTCTCAATGCCAACACAGCTGATTTGATTTCGCCTGTAGCCTATGTTTTTTATCGACCATTCCCAGACAAAGTACTCAAATCCTTAGAAATTCTCAAGTTTGCTACAAGGGGGACGCGGCGAGACTGGGTAAGAGTTTTGCTCTTGGGCGCAATTATTTCCCTATTGGGAATGGTCACTCCTCAAGCAACAGCCATTTTAATCGACAATGCCATTCCTAGTGCCAATCGGGGATTGATTTTTCAACTTGCTTTGGGGTTGCTAGCGGTGAACTTTGGCAGCACAATGCTGAATTTGGTAGATAATATCGCTATCATGCGGGCGCAAACCCTGGCTAAAGTTCAAACTCAAGCAGCAATGTGGGATCGGCTGCTCAAGTTACCCGTTCCTTTCTTTCGCAAATACACAATTGGTAACTTGCAAAGTCGGGTTGCAGGTATCCAAAAACTGCACCAAATTCTCAGTCGCAGTGTGATCAGGTCACTTTCCCACAGTTTCTTTGCTTTATTAAATTTGGCTTTGCTGTTTTCTTACAGTTCTCAATTGGCGCTGGTGGTAATGGGAGTGGCAGCGGTTAACGTGGGAATGACGCTGTTTTCGTTTTTGATTTCTCGCCAAAAGATGATTCCCATGCAAGAACTCAGTGGGGAAATATCCGGGCTAACGGTGCAGTTGATTGGTGGAGTATCTAAGCTGCGGGTTGCTGGTGCAGAAGAGAGGGCATTTGCTTATTGGTCGCAGATGTTTGGTCAGCAGCTCAAGCTCATGCTGAGTACGGAAGCAATTGAAGATGGTGTAACACTGTTTAACATGATTTTGCCTACAATCAGTTCCATGCTGATTTATGGTACAGCGATACTTATTGCCCAAGCACAAACCCAAGGTCAGACAGGTTTTTCTACAGGAACATTTCTTGCATTTAATACAGCTTTCGGTACTTTTATCAGTGGAATTACGGCTTTGAGTGGAACCTTAATTAAGGTGATGGAAGTTGCTGTTATCTGGGAGCGAGTGCAGCCGATTTTGGCAGAAAAGCCGGAGGTTGATGCAGAAAAAACCGATCCGGGGCTATTAGCGGGGGGAGTGAAGCTAGATCAAGTCAGTTTCCGCTACCAGGAAGATGGGCCGCTAGTCTTGGATAAAGTGACAATTGAAGCCAAGCCCGGAGAATTTATCGCTTTGGTGGGGCCATCAGGGAGTGGTAAGTCTACAATTGTTAGGTTGCTGCTGGCTTTTGAACAACCAGAGCAAGGGACGATTTATTACGATGGGCAGGATTTGTCAGGGTTGGATATCTCTGCGGTGCGACGGCAGTTAGGTGTGGTGTTGCAAAATGGTCGGATTAATACTGGTTCAATTTTCAAAAATATTTCTAAAGGTGCGTTGGTAACAATAGATGAAGCTTGGGAAGCTGCACGGATGGCTGGGTTAGCCCAGGATATTGAACAAATGCCGATGGGAATGCACACCGTAATTTCCGAAGGGGGAACGAATCTTTCTGGCGGTCAGCGTCAGCGATTGTTAATTGCTCGTTCTTTGGTTCTTAAACCAAAGATTCTGATTTTTGATGAAGCGACAAGTGCTTTAGATAATCGCACCCAAGCAATTGTTAGTGAAAGTTTGGAACAGTTAAAGGTCACAAGAATTGTCATTGCTCACCGTTTGAGTACGATTCGCAATGCTGACCGCATTTATGTAATTGTTGCGGGGCAAATGATGCAGGTAGGAAGTTTTGAGGAGTTGATGTCTCAATCAGGAATATTTGCTGATTTGATGGCGCGACAATTAGCGTGAATATAACAAAACAAATTTTTCAGCCACAAGTTTGTCAACAAACTATTACCACTGGTGGTTTATTGTAGTTTTTACAACACTTTATTTATACGTTTTTATACTTAAATAGTACTGCGTTTTCTTTATATTATTAATACAATACTAGTACTTAAAAAGTCATTATCTTTACAAACAATGAAATTAAGTAGCCTAGAATAGGCAAAGATGAGTACAGAGAACGTTGTTAAAATTAAAACCATACACAACTATGTATGTAACAATTTTCTCTCTGTAAACAAAGACAACCCAGTAGCATAACAAGGGAAAACCAAAGATGAGAGTTGAAACTCAAAAAACCATCACCAACGCAGTAGATAACGGAGAGTTGTCCTTACAGGATTTAGAATGGGTCTCTGGTGGCCAAGTGGAAGACGAGGACAAATCAGCAGAAGAAGTAGAACGACCAGAAGAAGAATCAGGGCCAGAAAAACGAGATTAAGCAGAGCAATGTCGCTTAACATACAATTCTTCTGAAAATATTCATTTCCCCAGAATGTTCTTGACGAATGTTCTGGGGAAATTACATTTTGTAGTACTTAATTTCACTCAGCTTGAATCAATCTTCTATAAGCACCATCCACACTCTTCATCTCCTCATGAGTTCCACGTTGCACCACCTTTCCCCGTTCCAGCACAATAATCTCATCGCAATCACGAATTGTACTTAAACGGTGAGCCACAATCATACAAGTGCAACCGCGTCGGCGGATATTTTTATCAATAATTTTCTCTGTGTTGGCATCTAAAGCACTTGTCGCCTCATCCATTACCAAAATTGACGGGTTATTCACCAAAGCACGGGCAATTTCTAAGCGTTGGCGCTGTCCACCACTTAAGTTAGATGCACTTTCCAGTAATTTACCATCCAAACCATCAGGAATCGCCATCACTACATCCAAAATTGCAGCATCCTGACAGGCTTTCATTAACTGCACATCAGAAATTGTTTCATCCCACAAAGTTAAATTCTCCCGTACTGTACCACCAAACAGAAAAATCTCCTGCTCTACCATCGCTAAAGAATTAGTAATTACTGCACGGGGAATTTGCTGTCGGGGAACACCATCAAACAAGATTTCGCCATCCCAAGGTTGATAAAGTCCAGTAATTAGTTTGGATATTGTAGATTTCCCCGAACCGCTACTACCGACAAAAGCTACCCGTTGTCCTGGTGTCAGGGTGCAACTAAAATTTTCAATTAATGGTGCTTCTACCCGACTATATCCAAAAGTCAGATTGCGGAGTTCGACATATCCCTGCAAGCAACATTTATCTACAGGCCAAGCATATTGAACAGGTAATTGCTCAATGGTAGCTATCGGTTGCAATGATGAATCTGTGGGGTTTTGCAGCACATCATCTAAGCGTTTCATATCACCATTGAGTGTCTGAATAGTCGTTCCCAAACTCAGCAACGTATTTACAGGACTTTGGAACTTACTCATGAGGCTTTGAAATGCAACCAACATCCCAATCGTCAAATGACCATCAATCACCCGCAACCCACCGATAACTAACAATAACATCGTCGTTACGGATGAGAGAAACAATGGTAGCAGCGATACCCACTGTTCATCTTGGTACATTTCCTGCTCGGCACTGGTGAGTTTGGCATAGTATCCTGCCCAACGACTAAAAATGTCGGATTCTATAGCACCTGCTTTAATGGTTTCAATACTTTGTAAAGTCCCAATTTCTACTCCAGCTAGTTTGCCTTGGTCTTGCGATAACCTCATACTAGTATCAATTCGACGGCGAGACCTCAACTGAATAGCGGTAACATTAATCACAACAGCAGCTACACCAATCAGTGTCAACAGCCTGTCATAAGCCAGCATCATTGCTGCGTAGAAAACAATCATGACCGCATCAATAGCAGTTCTAGCTAATTTTCCTGATAGTATTGAAGCAACTTTTTTGTTAATCCCAATGCGATTGCTAATTTCTCCGGCATAACGCTGGGCATAGAAACTAGAGGGTAAGCACAACAAATGCCAAATAAATTGCCCAGTCATGCTGATGGACAGTCGCAGATTGAGATATCTCAGTTTTCGCAATTGTAGCAAGTTCATCACTGCTTGCAATAATGCGATCGCTCCCATCCCAATCAACATTGGTTGAAGCCAGTCCAATCTGTTTTTTATCAAGACATTATCTATAAAGACTTGGCTGATAGCAGCTAAAGCTAAGTTAGGAATTACTAATAAAAAGCCAATCAAAACGCAAAATAACAGTTCGCCAAAGGAATTTTTCAGCCGAGAGTATAACGCACCAATAATATCTGCTTTCTTTCCACCTTTGTGAAACTCTGCTCCCGGTTCCATTACCAACACGACACCTGTATAGGCTGCGTCAAATTCTTGCATTGTGACGCTACGGGGTCCAGTCGCCGGATCGTTTAACCAAACACGCTGACGCAGTTTTCCACCACCAGTCTTGCCAACAAATCCTTCCACCACCACAAAGTGATTAAAGTTCCAAAATACGATAAACGGTGGTTTAATTTCTTGAAGTTGCTGGATATCTTTTTTAAAACCCTGAGCCTGCATCCCATAACTTTGTGCCGCTAAAATCATGTTCGAGGCTTTAGAGCCATCACGGGAAACACCACAACTAACTCGCAATTCTGGCAAAGGAACTATTCGCCCATAATAGCTCAGAATAATGCCCAAAGCTGCTGCTCCGCATTCGACAGCTTCCATTTGTAATAAAGTCGGCGTTCTCAAACGAGTGTTGTAATATTTGGGTTTTTGGGTTTGTTTTTTTATCGCAGCAGCTTGCTTGAATTTTTCAAATAATTGCATAGTCAATCCCGAAATCGCAAAAGCAGAAGGCACAAGGTAATAAAAAGAACAGGTAACAAGATAAATTCTTCAATTGTCTGGCTTGTCTACTCCTTAGAAGTATTCAACTAAATTGGTCAAGGTATTGATTAATATAAGGATAACTTCTACCGAGAAGGCAGTATAAAAAATAATGGTACATGAAAGTCAAAAAATTGAACCTATTTCGCCCAGAAGCTTTGCAAAAACTGTCATCTCCGGAGCAGCTTGATTTTCTAGTTCAGTTGGTACATCCAAAAGATTGGGTTATATTAGCTACATTTGGTGGGCTAATAACTGTTGGGCTGGTGTGGAGTATTTTTGGACAGATTCCAGTTGAGGTAGCAGGTAAGGGAATATTGATACAACCGGATGCTGTGGTTCCACTGAATGCTCCTATCAGTGGACAGATAAAAACGCTGAATGTTCAATCTCATCAGTGTGTTCGTAAAGGACGAGTATTAGCAACTTTAGAGCCAATCGAGTTGAAGGAACAGCTAAAACTTCAGCGTGGTAAACTGATTCAACTTCAAGCTCAGGCTCAAGATTTTGCCAATATCCAAGAACAACGGATTGCTTCAGAACAGCTAGAAATTGCTGCGTCGCGGACTCAACTGCTGCGACAACTACAAACAATTCAAAGTTTGTCACCAGATCTGAAAACTAAAAGTATAAATGCACTGCAACAGCAGCGAATCAGCCTGCAACAAAGATTGCGGAACGCTCAAGCAACGGCTCCAGCGTTGAAAGACTCTTTGCAGAAGCGTCAAGAACTAGCAAATGTAGGAGCAATTTCTCAAACTAATTTGATTCAAGCTCAACAGGAGTATAATCGCATCTTGGAAACAATCACAGATGCACAAGCACAACTAAAGCAAACAGAAGCTACTGAAGCGGAAATTCAGCAGAAATATGCTCAGAATCTGAATATGCTCGATGAAATTCAGACTCAGTTACAGCATTTAGAAACTCGCAGTCAGCGTTTAGAGCAAGAGAAACTAGAAACGAGAAACAATCAAATCAATCAAATTCAGGAAGTTAAGCGCAACATTGACGAATTAGAAAGTGAAATTGCTCGTAATAGCCAAATTATCAGTTCTTTTGATGGTTGTTTGTTAGAATTTGCAGTTACACCAGGACAAGTTATTAATCGTGGAGCTAATCTAGGAAGAATTAACGTTGATGGTAAGCAAGAAACCACAATTGTCATGGCTTATTTTCCTTCAGGTATTCAATTAACTTCTTATTTTGACAAAGAAGTAGCTATCACTCCAAATGCTATTTCTGATGGAGAGGGAGCAGTCATCGGCAAACTCGTTTCTGCATCCATCCTACCCGTGACTGAACAAGGAGCAGCTACTAGCCTGGGAAATGATGAAATTGTTTCTAATGTTGTTGGTTCAAGAGGAGGAAAAATAGAAGCAAAAATTGCAATGGAACGGGATTTATCTACTTACAGTGGATATCGTTGGACTTCAGGTAAAGGGCCTAAAGTCAAACTCACGCCTGGAATGTCGGTACACGTAAAGATAAAGGTCAAAGACCGCGCTCCCATTACTTTGTTGATACCAATGTTAGAAGAAATTTTAGATCGTTCTTAACTATCTTAAATACAATTGCTAGTTATAGCTGAATGCTGTGTTTGCTGTAATCATCGCTTTTTAGCAAACTCTAAAATCCGTAAACATTCGGGAATAAAAATGTGTTACAACACCAAATTTAATAAAAAGATCATCAGATAAATTCTCATATTATGTACAAAACTATCATTTGGATGGCTATTCTAGCTCTTACATTAATTTTAGGAAGCTGTTCATTAAATATCTCTGACTTAATTTTATTTTTAAAAGCTGAAGACACTCAACCGCAGTCACTTGAGATTAAAGCTTCTTTTAAAGCCAAGGGAAAGACTATTTTTCTTGAAGTAGCAGAAACAAAAGAGCAACAAGAAAAAGGCTTAATGTACCGCAATTCTCTAGCTGATGATCGGGGAATGTTGTTCCCATACAAACCACCTAGACAAGTTTCATTTTGGATGAAAAATACACTAATTCCTTTAGACATCATATTTATCCGAGATGGACAAGTGAAATTTATTTTGCATAACTATCCTCCCTGCACAAGTTATCCTTGCCCAAGTTATGGCCCTTTTGTACCCGTAGATCAGGTGATTGAAATTCCTGCGGGACAGGCTAGCAAATTGGGAATTAAGGTTGGTGACGATTTAGCTGTTCAAATTAAGTGATGGGACTTCAGTAGACAAAATCAAAGATATATCAGATTAAGACAATCAGCCAAGCCGTCGGCTTGAAAATGCAGAATTTTGGATGGTGAAGATCTACCAAAAAAAAGACAAGCAGAGTTGTTATGACTACAAAATTACTTGAAATAACTGCGCCATTCCCAACCTTGGGAAAGATTTATCAGATGCGCCTTAGCCCAGTAAACCTTGTGGAATATCTTCAATCACCGCTAAGGGTTATCTTGAGCAAAGCCTTATCTGAGGCTGATTTGCGAATAACCTTTTTTTGCTACATCGATTAACAGGATTTACTTGCTCTGCCCGGTTGATTTAAACTGTGTCAAAAAAAGGTTGCTTCAAAATCGACCGAGGCTAAGGAATCTGCCCGATTTAAACGTACCAGTCCGGGGGCGATCGCACTCCTTGAGCTTCGACCGGGCAAGAAAGGTGCGCGGTCGAACCACCTCTAATCCTTATAATTTAAGCTTTTTAGCTTGGTAATCAAACTTTTTCTTACTTTTATTTCTTACTTGTGCTACTTATCATCGCTATTCTTAGCATTAATAGAATATGCCATAGATTAAAATCTATATAATCACTCTGCCAAGAGACCACAACAAATAACTTTATTTGCTAGTAACACAAGCTTGGTAAATAGTCTTACTATGGTGATGCAAGTTTTACATAGTGGTAGGAAAACACCTATACACCCTTGTATAGCAGTAGAGAAATTTTGGGAGCTTCGAGATAACTGAAAATTATTGTCCTACTTTCCGTGATTGTTCTATCCAAACTGAACGGACTACATCAACGCGCTTATCAGTGCTTCAGTAACACTTGTTTTCCTGTATCATAGCTAATTGCTTGCCTTAATGCAGTAATGCAGTAAGGCAGTAATGATTTAAATAAAATAAATGTCTCAGCCTGAGCTAAGTTTGGTGGTTTTGAGAACTACCGATGTCCTAAAAACGCTGTTATTTTACAGAGCCTTTGGGCTAGAGTTCGAGCAAGAATGTCACGGTCAGGGGGTGATTCACTATGCTTGTACGTTGGGTATAAGTACAATCGAAATTTATCCGGGAATTGATGGGTCTGCACAATCGCCAGTACAAAGTGGTGCAACGATGCTCTTGTTTAAAGTCGCCAACATCGATGCTGTACTTACTAAACTTCAAGAAATTGGAAATACCATACTACCAACTGTCCAGTCAACCTTGCTCTTTCGTCGGGTAGTGCTAACAGACCCTGATGGTCGTAAGGTTGAGCTTACAGAATTATGAAACTTTTTATTAATGCAGTAATGCAGTAAGTAATGCAGTATGTCAGTAATTGCGTTTATTAATCAAAAAGGTGGTTGCTCCAAGTCAACATCCGCCGTTCACATCAGCTATTGGCTATCACGCAAGGGGCATAAAGTCCACTTGCTAGATGCCGACGCTCAACGTAGCAGTTCTATTTGGCTTCAGTCGATGGAGGATAATTCAATTCCTACTACCGTGCTGCAATCACCCGATGAACTGTTGGAGCAAATTCCAGAGTTAGCGCAAGAGTGTGATTATCTAATTGTGGATGGGCCAGCTGGTTTATCTGAAGCTAGCAGGGCAATTTTATTCAGAACTGACCTAGCTATAGTTCCCTGTCAACCCACAGGTTTAGATTTGCAATCTGCTAGTGATGCGGTGCGGTTAATCAAGCAGGCTCAGTCTGTGCGCGGTGGTGCGCCCAAGTCCACAATATTTATTAGCCGTGCTGTTAAGGGGACAAAGTTACTCGATGAAGCGATCGCACTTTTATCTAAAACAAAAGAAGTATCGGTGTTAAAGACAGTGATTCACCAAAAGCAAGCGATCGCTGACACCTTTGGACAAGCTGCAACAATTTGGAATTTATCGGGACGACCAGCAGCAGAATCTCAACGGGAATATGAGCGACTATTCAAAGAAATCATGGGGATGCTGAAATGACTAAAAAACGAAAGCCCCTTGATGATGCCTTGGCGCATGAGTTTGTCTATGGTCAAAAGGATGAGCTAAAAGAACCAGAGCAAGTAATAACTCAAAACCAACAAGAGCCTGAACCACAGCCAGAGCCTGAACCCAAACCAATTGCACTACCCACGCCCACACCTCAACCCATCAAGCCTAGTATTATGTCTCAACTCCCGCCGACCACTCCCAAGGAAGCGACAATTAGACTTACTGTGGATTTATCTGAGTCGATGCACCGCAAGCTGTCTATGTTGGCGGCGAGGACAGGGAGGAAAAAAGCTGAGATTGTGCGGTTTCTGTTGGATGAAGCACTTAAGGATGTAGAAGATTAATGCAGTAATTGATGCAGTAATGCAGTATTTAAGTATTTACTGGCTAAGTATAGACTTGCAGAAAAAATCCACTCAAGCGAGGTACTGCCCCTCAATAATCTGTGTTATCAGCACAGCGCCTCACTTTTCGGCTTCAGGTGGAAAACGGAAGATGGAGGAATTGAACCCCCAGGTGTTACCCTGCTCTAGTTTTCAAGACTAGTTGCCCTCCCTTGAGCAGCATCTTCCATTTAGGGGTGTCTGGCGGGACTTGAACCCGTTATGACTGGTTCCACAAACCAGCGCCGCGACCACTTTGGCTTCAGACACCATTCAGTGGAATCAAGGGGATTTGAACCCCTAACCTCCTGTGTGCAAGACAGGCGCTCTAGCCAGTTGAGCTATGACCCCATGTGGCAGGAGTGAAGGGACTTGAACCCCTACAAATCGTTCGCGTAGAGTCTCCCGAAGGGAGACTCTACGCGAACGATGCCCATCCATTAGGCGACACTCCCATAAGTTGGTAGCCCCGGCAGGAATTGAACCCGCGACTTCCTCTTTGTAAGAGAGGCACTCTACCAATTGAGTTACAGGGCTAAGAAAGCGAGTGATGGGACTCGTTCGTGCAGCGTTCTCGAAGAGTACCCATACGCTCTCGTGTGGCGCACTCAGATGCTAGCCACTACATCACACCCGCATTCAAGAACCTATAAGGTTCAGAGCGATCAACGAGATTTGAACTCGTGTCTCCTGGTTGGAAGCCAAGGGTGTTTACCACTACACCATGATCGCGTTAGTTAAGCTGGTGACAGGAGTTGAACCCGCAACCTACTGATTACAAGTCAGTTGCTCTGCCACATTGAGCTACACCAGCAAAAGTAGACGGCGAGGGCGGGGCTTGAACCCAGATTAAGAATTGACCACACCTTTGTGTTACCAGTTACACTACATCTGTATACTGGACGCGGGGGTAAGAGTTGCACTCACCGTTTGCAGCTTATGAGACTGCCGAGCCGAAGAATGCTCTATCCCCGCATACCCCTGACAGGAATCAAACCTGCAACAAACCCGGTTTAAGCGGGCCACGTCTGCCAATTGCGTCACAGGGGTAAAATTTGGTGGGCGCTACAGGAGTTGAACCTGTGTCAGCCTGATTAACCCTCTTTTGTCACTCTAGGCAGAGGAAAAGTAGAAATCAGGGTGAATCAGGGATATAAAAATTGAACTGGTGAGGCTATAAATAATAGATTGAAGTTTAAAAAAACCCAAAGCTAATTGAGGAATAGGAAAAACCGTTAACCAGGGATATATCAGATTAAATAAAGTAAAAGGTTGAATAATCAAACGAAGATTGTTAAGAATGTTCTTCCAGCCATTTCCATTATCCCACCAAGGATGTGAAACAAATTTTGACTCTCGTTGTGATGGAGACTGAAACAGTTGCTCCGAATGCAGACTAACCATTAAATAAGCACTGCAAATAATTTCCCACCATCGCTCAATATCTGGGTAGTGAGTCAGGCGAAAATCTGACCAACCTAATTCATTCTTACTTTGTTTTAACCCGTACTCGACCCAAGTTCTTAAACCGTAAAAATTTCCAACTTCTCTTGGCGTAATGTCTGGATATTTACTCATCACATACCAAGTAGTGTTATCAGGCAAATTTTCTGGATCTGTAGTAATTTGCCAATATCTAAGTTCTCCACGTTTTCCCGGAATAATTTCTCTAATAAATCGATTTTCCCGACTCAAGTCAGAGAATACCCTTTGAAACTTCTGCCACTTTAAATATTGAATATGTTGTCGTGGAAGTATTTCTACATAATGATTTGACCGAATCGCTACTATATAGTTCAAGTTTAGTTCATCTAATACAGATATGAAATTCTTACCACTCTCTCCATATAAGCTATCTGCAAGTACTAAGTTGAATTTAAAACCCATTGATTGTAGCTTTTTTATCAGTATTGCTGCTATTTCTGGTTTAGTGCGGTACTTATCTCCTGCCTGTAATCTTTCCCTGGGTTTATACACTTCAAACAGTAATGGAAATGTCATCCCACAGAAAACACCATATACTGTCACTGCCACAATTCCATTATCTGTTTTTCCCAAATTTCCTATATACTGCCGTTTCACATAATCTGTCTTGCTCCCTTTCTTTTTATCCCCTGTCTCATCAATAATTAAAATGATTGGTCTACCTTTTAGCACTTGTAAAATTAACTCTAACCTTAAGGTTCTTAACTTTTCTATATCCCAAGGTGATGTAGTTAGAAAATGATGCAACCCTTGCTGGTTATCTAATCCTACGATTTTTGCTATTTCTGGCAATGTTTTACGTTTTAGATCAGAAATGCAGCCTACATGGAGATATTTAAAAGCCTCGAAACTCCTAACATCTGGAAACAGACTTTTATACCACTGGCAATATTCGTCCACAAATTTGACTGTTGGTGCGGCTGGACGGGGCTGTACCATGCTCTGTGTCTTGGTTCTAGCATTTTTACCTTATTATACTACTGCCAGAGTGACAAAACAGGGTTAAGAGTCAGGAGCATAACCGTTCTGCCAAACGCCCATATTTGATGGGTCGTCAGAGACTCGAACTCTGATCACTCCGCTTAAAAGGCGGGAACTCTAGCCATTGAGCTAACGACCCATGAATCCGAGTGGTAGGATTTGAACCTACGACCGCCTGTTCCCAAAACAGGAGTGCTGCCAAGCTACACCACACCCGGATAATACTGCCCTGCCAGGATTTGAACCTGAAATCTCCTCGTTCAAAGCGAGGGATGTTGCCAGTTACACCACAGGGCAATAATTGGCTGCCGAGGTTGGAGTTGAACCAACATCTCTATGATTCAGAGACGAGCGCGACTTTCCCAGTCGTCCACTCGGCAATGAATGGCTGCCCCAGTAGGACTTGAACCTACAACCCCCGCGCCCTTCAGCGCGTCGCTCTGCCATTGAGCTATGAGGCAATGTGCCAGTCCCCCAGATCCGGATTGAACGGATGACCTCCTATTTTTCAAACAGGCGCTATTACCAACTGAGCTACCAGGGGGTAAGGCGAGAACGGAAGGACTTGAACCAACACTAATCAGTTTCGTAGACTGATGTGTTATCCAGTTACACCACGTTCTCATAAGGCGGAGAGCAGTGGACTCGAACCACAGATGCAATCCCATCTGTTTAGCAAACAGCGCCGATCGCCTGATCGATTTACTCTCCATTGTTGGTAGGTCGGGCAGGAGTCGAAAGAGCAACGCAAGAAGCGACTGTTTTACAGACAGTTGCCCACGCTGATAGGCGAGCCGACCTATGAAAGATTTGGCAGTGCAGACGGGACTCGAACCCGTTAATCACACGCTTGAAAGACGTGTCGCTCGACCACTTCGCTTCTGCACCATCAACGCACAGACAAGGATTTGAACCCAGAACAACAGTTTTGGAGACTGTGGTGTTGCCATTACACCATCTGTGCATTTGGTCGCAGCGATGGGAGTTGAACCCACATTGACCAAGTTATGAGCTTGGGGCTTTGCCGTTAAGCTACACTGCAATATTTCGAGTCCAGGGTGGGATTTCAACCCACGAAGCAGTCGGTGTTGCAAGCCGATGCCTTAAACACTTGGCGACCTGGACAATTTGGAAGCCTTGACGGGAGTTGCACCCGCTTCTCCGTGCTTGAGAGGCACAGCGACTTGTCTATTTGTCCACAAGGCTACACGGGGATGATGGGATTTGAACCCACGTTCTTTCGCTCGACAGGCGACTGCTTTAAACCGGACTAAGCTACACCCCCACGTTAGGTGGCAATTATTCAGTTTTCAAGGTTCAGAAGTGTTTGCTCTGTGCCTTTTTGAGAGGTTGTAGTGCTTCACTACATTCATACTACATATTGTAATACAATGTGTCAAGGGCGTACTACAAAGTTTTTTGAGAAGTAAGAGGGCAAGGATTGCTTAATGGCTGTATTGCCCTCTATGGCTAGGGTTGAGCAATTTACTCAGCTTCAGTCAGGCGTTGTGCGTTCCAGAACTGCTCTGCAAATGCAACTGCTGGGTGAATTGGCGCTTTGGGCTTGCTTTTGAGTACCATTCCAGCTTCGTGGGGTAGGCGATCGCTCTTTGTGGAGTTGCATTTTTCACACGCTGTTACAACGTTGTCCCAAGTATGCTGTCCACCCTTGGAGCGAGGGATTACATGGTCAAGCGTTAGATGCTTGGTGCTACCGCAGTATTGGCAGGTGTGGTTATCTCGCTTGAGTACTTCACGCCGATTCACGGGGGGTACTTTCCAGTGCCGTTCGGGATTACCAATGGTTAAGCGGATGTGTTCAGGCACTTGTAGTACGACATTAGGAGAACGCACTTTCCACTGCTTTGTAGTACCAAAATTCAACGTTTCTGCTTGACCTGTGACTAACAGCGCGATCGCTCGTTTGATGTTGATGCGTGCTAGTGGTAAGTAGTTTTTAGAGAACACCACAACTGAATTTTGTAATATGTGTGGTTGCCTAAAAGGTGGTTGAGCTTCCATGTGATTCACTCCTAAAAAAATAACCCCCGCCTCTGGATGAAAAGAAGCGGGGGTCAGGTCATCGATACTTTTTGCCCTATGTTGGTGCTAGACATCTGCACCTCCCGCTTCAATACTGTTCGGTTAAGGAAAAAGAGGGGGTCAGATCAAGAAAAATTTGTTCGCGTATTTATTGCGAGAACAATAAAAAGTTGAGAGACTTACTTTTTCTCTTTGAGACTGTTGTATAAGTCAGCCCAGTTTTGTCGGAGAGAATCAATACATGATTGTAAGTAATCAACCTGAGTCCTTCGAGCAACCGAGAGAACCGCATCAATGTGAGCAGGACTTCCAGCTTTCCCCTAAATGCTTGTATTTGGTTAACTTACCTGGTTGAGAAGTAGGGAAAATTGCTTGAGAAGCGTGTAACTTGTAGTACCAATAAACCCCTTGTTTACCGCGTGCTTGGTAACGGGAAACAGAACAACCAGGAGGCGCAATTTCCCCCACCGCTTTAATTTGTTGAATCATCAGATGCAAAGTCGCAATCGCCTGTTGCAACAGTTCCGCTCTGGCAATGAGATCATCTTCTTTTGTGGACATGATCAATAACATTTATATGTTCTCGAAATGTGTTCGAGAACTAAGTAACATTTAATATATTATGACCATTAGACTAAAATTCTAGTAAGGATTCAGGTCTAAAATTGAGGAACTAGAGAAGGGCGAGACTGAGAATTAATAGAGTCAGCAATTAGTGCTTGTACAAAAAAATCAATAACAGACAGACTTTGACGACGACAGGTTTGAACCACCGTCAACAAATTGGCAGTATGTTGAAACCGCTCCATCGAACGGGAACCACCACTAACTTTACGTTTTGTCACAGCCAAACGCAGCGATCGCTCGGCTTGATTGTTATCAGGAGGAACTTCAGGGTTGTCAAGGAAATACCACCATTGGGAGGCTTTATCGCGCAAGGAACGTAAAAGGTTTCCTGCTGTAGCTCCGGCTAAGTTAATCCAGTCATCAAGTGTTTGTTGCAATTTAGATTTGAATTGATTGACCCAATCGTTATAACTGGCGCAGTCAAGAGTCTCAAACCATTGGGCATAATTTCCAAAAGCTTCATCAATTAAATCCACAAATGCTTCACCAATAGCTTGGTTGTGAAGACCTGGAAGTTGAATTAGTTTTTTGAAGTGACGGCGTAGATGAGCCAAACATTTCTGCTGCTCAGGCACCGCATAGCCATTGTAAACACTAAAATCATCGCTGCTGATTACCCCTGTATATTTAGCCCCTAAAATGGCTTCTAGTTCTGCTCTGGAACGAGTG
Source organism: Tolypothrix sp. PCC 7601 (assembly GCF_025677855.1). Taxonomy (NCBI): domain Bacteria; kingdom Bacillati; phylum Cyanobacteriota; class Cyanophyceae; order Nostocales; family Tolypothrichaceae; genus Tolypothrix; species Tolypothrix sp. PCC 7601. Next base: position 48,260 of record NZ_CP064882.1, on the reverse strand, counting down.
TCAGCAGCAGTAAACAGGCAAAACTCAGAATTGGCAACTACCCACAACCATTCTTTAACTCCCTTGACAGACCAAGGTGTTTCATCCACATGAATGTTAGGTTGTGTCTGTTTTACCCAATTACTTAACTCAGTAATGCTTGGTTGAATCGCTGTTTGAATTCGTTCATTTGTGGTGACTAAAGTTCCCAGCCCAATTTCAATTTGACCTAACTCCCACAACATTTCTTGCTGTTTTTCATAGGGCATATGTGCATAATTATTTGCCCATCCTAAAAATGCCTGTAAAGAAATCCCTAAATCCTGTCCTGGGATGATATCTTGTGACCAGGAGGCTGTTTGTATATTGCCACAGTACTCACACTGGCACGTATGGCGTTGATACTCAACTATTTCAATGGGACGCTCCACTAGTTGCGCTACAGACTGTTTTTCTACTTTTACTGCCACAGCCGCAAACGCTTTTTGACCACAACAGACACAATCACTTGGACGTAAGATTTCACAACGATCTACTCTACCAAAACCCTTACGGGTCTTACCTTGATGCCCTGGTTGCCCACCTGGCTTTCTTTTGGGATGATTTGATTCTTCTTGCGGTGCTGCTTTTTTGTTTTCACTCTTTTTGAGGATGTCCCCTGATGGCGGCTTAGATGAGGTTTTGCTGTCTAAATCTCTGCTGACTTTTAAACGTTCTATTTCTTGCTGTAGTTCTAATACTGTTTTCTGTAATTCACCTATTACCTTGCTCTGCTCAATGATTATCTCTACCAGTTCTTGTTTCGATAACTGGTTCAAGCTTTCCCGGTTTAAATCTTGAGGCAGGTTTTGGTTCATATCTGTGATACTCCTCCTCAAGCGATCCCTTTGTCAATACTCTGCCACCTGAATCCTTACAAATTCTACAAAAATTTTTGTTCTTAGCATATGCCACTGGTAAATTTTCAGGCACAAACAGCCTGTCTAGATTCTCAACAAATACTTTTAGCTTTGTCACAGGTAATTCCGGCTCAAACCATCACCAAGGCTATTGAAACTACTTGTAGCTCTCAACGAAGACTCAGAATATTACCAACTTATGTCATAGTTACCTTAGTCATTGCCTTGAGTTTTTGGTCATCTGATTCAATTGTTGATGTGTTCAAAAATCTCATTCATGGTTTGAGTTCTTTACACATACCATCAGGTTTACGTCTTCAACCCCCATCTGCTTCATCAATTACAGAAGCCCGTCAAAGAACCGGAGCAGCCTGTAATGAGAAGGTTATTTGAACTGGTGGCAAAGCCCTTAGCAACAATATTAACACCTGATGCTTTTTTGGGGAATTCAGAATTATGGCTGTAGACGGAACAGTTTTTGATGTTCCAGATACTCCCACAAATGCTAGAGTCTTTGGCTATCCTGGTTCTCCTAAAGGGACATATCCAGGCTTTCCTAAAGTCAGATTAGTCTTTTTGGTAGAAGCAGGTACTCATTTAATTATAGATGCTTTTTGTTCTCCCTATCGTATTGGAGAAAGAAGAGGTGCTTTAAAATTACTACGCAGTATTAATTCTAGTATGTTATTAATGTGGGACAGAGGATTGCATTCTTTTAAGATGGTTCATACTGTCATCCAACAACAAGGTCATTTCCTTGGTCGTGTTCCTGCCCATGTGAAGTTTCAAGTAGTAAAAACGTTGGCAGATGGTTCTTATTTATCTTGGATTGCACCTGATGGACAGTCAAGAAAGAAGGGGGCAACCCGAATTTCAGTTCGTATTATTGAATATGTGATTGAGGAGGATAGTACTCTAAAAACCTATCGGTTGATTACTAATTTAATGGATGTTGATAAGTTTCCGGCTTTGCTGTTAGCACAAGAGTACCATAAGCGATGGGAAGCTGAGAATACTTTAGATGAGTTGAAAGTACATCTATTAGCAAGGAAAATTCCTATTCGTTCTAAGAATCCTCGTGAAGTGGTGCAAGAACTTTATGGTTGGTTGTTGGCTCATTATTGTTTACGTTGTTTGATGTTTCAAAGTAGCAATTTGAAGAATATTTCTCCTTTAAGGTTAAGTTTTGTTGGGAGTTTACGAGTGATTCGGCGTGCTATTCCTGAGTTCCAACGCCAGATAAATACGAATGTGGATATTAATTTATATTATAGTTGGTTAATGGCGGAAATTTCTGATTTAGAAATACCTTTACGACAACAGCGAAGTAATCCTAGAGTGGTGAAGAAGGCTCGTTCTAAGTTTAAGAGTAAAAAACGAAGTCACAGGAATAATTGTACTCCAAGACAACAGTTATCTTTTCAAATTATTAAACGTGCAAGTTGAATCTATTTAGTTTGACGCTACGGTAATTTATTGTTTCTCAATTTATAATTTCATAGTTTAACTATTTTCTCTCTCATAGTTTGAGTGTATGAGAATTTGTCCATCTTTTTTTAGTCTCTAGTTCTCGCAATAAATACGCGAACAAATTTCTCTTGATCTTACCCCCCTCTTTTTCCTTAACCGAACAGTATTGCCTCCCGCTTTGAATAAGTTGATCTGGATTGAGCCATTCGGTAATTGCTCCCAAAATGCCAACGTTTACAGATTTACCGCCGCCATTGCGATATGTTCCTTCAAACGCAAACAGCGCGATAGCTCTGCCTAAACCCAGGCTGGGTTGGCAATGCATCACGCTAATAATGGTTGAGGAAAATCTGCTGATCATTGAAGGTTTGTAGTATTTGTAATTAAGATTAATTTCAATAATACAGTTGTAGTATGTATTTGTCTACTGCACAGTTTTGGGGGAAAGCCTAACGATCAGTCTGCTTCTGTTAACTCGCGATCGCACTCTGAATCACCAAATCAGTAGCGGTGGTGTTGCGTTTTTTGGCTGCGGCTCTAAGTACCTCGCTCAACGGCTTGGGCAGTTTGAAAAACCTCTTAACTTGGTAAAATTTAGTAATGGGGCGATTTTTCTGCAACCAATAGTAACGCCAAACTAGTTAACTTGTAAGAAGCTGGAGATGTTCCTCCTTTGATGAGACGGTAGTGCAGGACGCATCTTTTGAGCAGTTTTATCGAACAGAATTCAGGAGTCAGGAGTCAGAATACAGGAAAGGTATTCTGTGCGAGTGGTGGATGAATAACCGGGTTTAAGACCCCCACCAAATTTTCAATTTGGTGGTCTTCTCCCAAGGGGAGACGCACTCGCGTTCAATCAGTCGGGGATTCAGACCCGCGACTGATTGATTCTGACTCCTGAATTCTGACGGATGTATTCTTCTTCAACTCATAAATCTACCCTATAAAATGTCAATTAGCTCCGAATACACTCTTTCTTATTGTCAGTCAAAATTAGTTGATTGAATTCTTATTAATCCCAGCACCCATAGATGAAAATATTGCTTTTTTTTAGTTTATGACTAATACCAATTCAGAAATTATCGCTTTTTTAAAACAAGCATCTGATGGCTTGTTTTTTATCAGCGAATCCGAGTATCCATTTTTGGTGTTTCTTTGGTCAGGTATCGCACCTGTAACCCCAGAAAAAGTTGTGCAACAGACAGATCATTCCCCAGATACACCTATCAAAGTAATAGCAGTTGATGATTTCTTTAGGGTGGCGGCAAAAGAAGAAGATTGGCATAGCCCTTCTGAGCAAGAAACTGTGAAAAAATTCCAGAATCTAGTGCAGGTAATTAAAGCCAATCTCAGTAACCCACAAGTGTATCGCCTCGGTAGCAAAGAAGTTGATGTTTATATTCTAGGAACCACGCCATCATCTGACTTAGCAGGGCTTTCCACTAAAATTGTAGAAACTTGAGTTGTTTACGGATCTACCTTACTTTCAATTACTTCCTGAATATTTGGGGAAACATTCGAGAGAAAATCATAGCCTGTGAGTTTTTCTAATTCGTCAACACTGACTTTATAGGTTCTCCAGTCATTATTGATTTCTTGTTCATTCGGTATGTTTACCGCGATGACACGAGTATTAGCGGTAATACCATTAATAAGAGAGCCTGGGCTATCTAGTACAACAACAATCTTCCAAGTGGATTTAGGAACTGTCACCTTACCCTTGAGGGGTTCGCCAAGACTACCACTTGGCCCGGCGACAATATAAAGTTCTTTGCCAAGACTTACCAGTTCTCGACAATAGTCTTCTAAATTGCCCCAAGTGTTGCGGTTGTTGTCCGGCGTTTGAGGCATCATGTTGGTCATCAAGAAAGTGGCAGAATTATCCTCTACCGTCAGAGAGCGGTCTGCCGAAGGTACAATATGACCTCGGTCATAACCTGAACCAGAGTACATAGAAGGAGTGACTCGCACCCAACCAGAGGGCAACGTATTGTCTGGGCGGAAGTTATCCTGGCGCTCTGCGTTCCCTAGCCATGACTTGTTAAGCTGCCAGCTTGCCCAATTCGCAGTTCCTTTACTTTGGTTGTAAGAGAGTGCATATTGATTTTTTACCATGAGGTAATTATCAGGCGTAAGCTTTGTTGGCGTTGCCCCACTAGCATTTCCCAGGAGTAAATGCACACTTATTGATGGGGAAAGTTCAGTGTTCGGTGGCACTTGGGATTGAGCAGGTGAACACCCAACCATAAGCGCCACCAAAACCGCTACACCCCAAAAAAGACTCCTGACCATAAATTCCTGTACCCAATGAGATTTATTTCACTTCAGCTAATTGATTGTATTTCTAAAGTTCCGCTGAGTTTTACTTTTAGTAGTTACACACCTTCGTAGGGTGCTAGGGCTAAAGTTTTCGTTCTTTCAGCTTTGCTCCCGTGATCACTCTATTGGATGCCAGAAAATTTTTAGAACTAAACATAATTTTCCGAAATTGCCAGCACCCTTATGGTAGTAACTATCAGAGTGCCGAACTATGAATAACTTCTATAAATAACCAGGGGAATATATCCCATCCAAGCCCAGTCACAACGACTGGGTTTTTGGTGGAAAGGTCTTCATTCCTTAACTATGGAGATCGCACTCAACAACAACAAAAAACCCCGGCGTTAATTACCGAGGTGACGGGGAGAATTACAAATAATGATGAGAGAGATACCGTAACCGAAGTCTAAAAATCTTAGCTAACGCCCAAGGCAACCAAAACTAGAGTAGTGACTAATAAGGTGGCAATCGCACCTTGAAACTTGTAACGATTTTGCAGCTCAATGTTTGGATATTCAGCGTAGTAAAGTTGGGGTTCAGTCGCGTAGTTATTAAGAATGCCGCTTTCATTAATAGTGGTATACATAGTTTTTTCTCTGGTTTATTACTTTATGTAAACCAATTTAACGATATTGTTACAAATAGTCAACAGCACTTGACAATAAATAGTAAATACTATCCATAACAGAAGCTTATCAAGGATAATTGGAGTTTAGGCACAAGCCCTGAAAAAAGATACCAGCCGTCATCACCCAGATCCACGCCACACAACGAATAATCCCAAAATACGGCTATGAAACTTTTTTTGCGGTCTCCCCTTACTTGATGGGATGATAAAGCCCGTCATCCTGATAGCGCCACGCTGTACTACTTGGATCGCGATTGCGGCTCCAGCGTTCAAAATCAGATTGACTTTTATTTTTTTGCTCACGCGCCAAGGTTGCCGTATCTATTCCCAACCTTTTGGCTAAGTTCTCTGCTAGGAATGGCTGAAGTTCCAGCGATTGGGGAACTTGGCTGTTGTAAGCATAACCTTGTCGTCTGGCTGGACTTTTGTAGCGCTGCCCTGCATTAAGTGCGCCCTCTAATTGGGCCAACTTGGTTGCCATTGCTTCATGCTTTTGTTCTAAGCTGCTTAAGCGGTGGGAGTGCTGCCCTAACTCATTTTCCACGCGGCTTTCTATACCACTGGTAAGACGGTTTAATTCTGCTTCTAGTTGATGCAGACGGGTTTCTACATCAGTTTCCATACCATCTACTTCACCCAGGATGTGATGTAACCCCTGAATCACCAAATCTGTGGCGGTGGTGTTGCGTTCTTTAGCTGCGGCTCTGAGTGCCTCGACCAACGGCTTGGGCAGTTTGAAGTTGATTGATTCGCGTTCAACTTTCGCCATGTCTACACTTGGTTATACACGTCCAGTGTAGACAGTTTACCGCTTTGTGGTGACTTTTCCAAAAGAACTGGGAGGGGCGTAGACGCGTTGCCACAGGCTAGCGGCTTGTCTCAGACATCGCGAGTGTTCGTCTGGGCAGTATCCCATCATCCACAAGGGTGCTGCTGGGTACAGTTTGCTTTAATTACAGCAGTTTTTATTTGCATCAGGTACAGAGTAACTGGTTTTGAGGCAGGGGGCAGGAGGGAGAAGAAGAATTTTTCTATTTAATTCTCCAGTTGTGTACCTCATTTATTTGTAACCTGCTGTAATTGTAACTAGGAATAAGGAAGGCTAATTAATGTAAATTTATCAATAGTATATGCTGTTTTTTTCTATGAAATATTGCCTGACAATAATTTAATGGACATCAACCAACAAAAAGAACAATTTAGCATTACCTATATTAGAGCTATTGCTGCGGTTGCAGGTTATTCTTTATATAGACCAGAAATCGATAACGACAGCGTAGATTTAGGCATAATCAGTAGAGGTGGTACAGGTAAAATTCTTTCTCCTAGACTAGAATTACAACTAAAGTGTACAGCCAGAGATATTCTTGATAAAAACTATATTAGATATCCCCTGATTCTCAAAAATTATAATGATTTAAAAATCAATGCCCTTGTCCCTCGGATTTTAGTAGTCGTTTTAATTCCAGAAAAAATAACAGACTGGATAAAACAAACTTTTATATGAACTTTGTATTAGACATTGTGCTTACTGGGTATCCTTGCGCGGAATGCCAGACACCGAAAATACAACCAATGTTACTATTGAAATACCTCGTAGTAATCAGTTTACGCCTGATGCACTCCAAGCCATCATTCAACGCATTAGTTTTGGAGAAAGCCCGTGAAAGTCACCATTAAAGATAGTCAAATCCTCAAAACCATTAATCCTAATGTAATACAAGCACACTTGCAAGCAACAGGTTGGCAGGAAACCGGGCGGATATATAATGATGCTGGAGCAATTTGGCGACTAAAAAAAGATGCCACGCCTGAATATGAAATCTTGCTACCTCTTCAACATAACTTAGGAGATTATGCTGAAAGAATCAGCGATATATTAAAAACATTATCAGTGGTAGAAAATCGTGACCAAGTTGATATATTAAGCGAATTTATTACCAATTATCCCAACTTCAACTTGCAAGGTGTGGTCATGCAAATTGCTACTCCATCAACTGATAAACTGAGTGGAGAAATTACTTTATTAGCTGAAGTTTTTGAGAAATTACGGTCAATTAAAACCGAGCTAGCAGACCATGATTATATCTTAGCCATTAAAGCCTATCAGGAACGTTTACCAATTCACTGCACAGGTGATTTAGTCAAAGTTGACAATCATTTTCTCCTGAAAAATCCCCACGATTTGCTTCTTGGTAATATCTAATTTCAACCAAGCTCCGATTGTTAGGTTTTCTAGATGAGTTCTGATATCGAGTCACTCATCTGCTTTTGCAAACGCTGGCGATTATCATCATATTTCAAAACCGTTTGCACTTGGGCGTGTCTGCTGAATCGCTGAGTAGCACGGTAGTTGCCATTATTGAGATCCAATACTGTAGTAATCGCACTGTGACGAACACGATGGGGTGACATCTTCTTAGTAATTCCGGCTTGCTTACAAAGCCCATCCACCAGTCGCCTAATTGCTTCTCCGGTTAATCTATTTCCATTCTTGTGATAAGCCAGCACCGTAAACAGCGGATCTAAGCCACGTTTCTTCTTAGAAGCTTTTATCCAACTGGCTAGAGCGTCGGTGGTTTTAGGAGATAGGTCAATAACTTCCTTCTGGCTACCCTTACCTTTACCTAAAATTGAGAGCGTTTTTTCCTTAGCGTTAAAGTCACGCACATTCAAATTGACTATCTCCTGACGACGCAAGGCATTATCCCAGAGTAACCGCAGTAGTGCATAATCACGCTTACCTTTTAAAGTGTTCTGGTCAACCAGGGCTATTACCTTAGCATAATCAGTAGCTGGAATTCCTGTAGTGTCTCGATAGGTTTCGACCCTTTCACCTTTGACATCATCTAAAGAGAAATTGCAAACCCCCAAGCGTCGCCCCATCTCTACCATTGACTTGATAGCACTGAGACGACGATTCACCGTAGCTTCAGCCAGCTTTTTCTTGATCAGGTGTGCCTTATACTTGAGAACCACAGCAACAGCATGACGCTGTTCCAGGTGAAGAAACTCCAAAACCAAATCCCGGCTGGGTTCTTTCTTAACGACAAATAAGAAGAAATCTTTCAAATCTTTTTGGTATTCGCGCTTAGTGTTCTCACTCCGCTTATCCCCAATCAATTGCTGGATAACATCGGGGTCATTTTCTAAAGAAAAGTCCTCTCCGATCGCTAAGGAGAGCGAATTTTCTAGAACACTCAGATTTTCCGGGTGAATGGGGTTCATTGGTTTGGGGTAGCGCAAGTTTCATGCTTTCACAATATCTTAGTTGTTAATTGGTATTTATTACTGCCAGTGGTGCAAAAAGCAACATTGTCGCACTATGTCCAAGTCGAGGGGGGAAGGGGGATAGGGGAGTAATTGTCAGATGATTGACGGTTAGGGAGGGTGATGAAACGAGATTTTCTGACATGAGAGTGTCAGGGCTAACGAAGGGAGTACGTGATCTGACGGTAAATGAACGGAGAGTTGACAATAGCGAACACCCGCGCTCCATCTTTCAGGGTTAGGGTGTAAGAGCGCGTGTTTATGAGAGGTAGGGATTCAAATTATTTGATATCAAAATTGTCTGTACCAAAGATATGACAATAAACTGTTGTCAGCACCTTTGAATCAATGCTAAAATCTTCCCTAGACAGGGAATAATTTCAAATTATTTATTTATTTCATCAAAATTTCTATCATAAATAGTTTCTCAAGTAACAAATCGTTGAAAGTTTGTTATAGGTGAAGGTAATCTTTTTAGCTTGTAGGTAATGCGTATGTATATAGAAACTTTTACTCCTACTGAAGCTGCGGCATTTGTAGAATTACCAACCAAGAAGATTTATAAGGAAGTAGAACACAAAATTTTTCCTGAATATAATCCACCCCGGCTAAATTTTGCTGCATTGGTTTATCTACGTTTAATTAAAGAGATAGACTTTATCAATGTTGATTTTCGTTCATCTCTTTATCAAAGCTTAGTAAGAGCCTTGGAGCAAAAGTTACCAACCATTGAAATAGCAAAATTTGTCAGAATAGAAGTCGAGCCTATTGTCAAGGAGGTATTAGAACTTATCAAATGTTTTCAAGCGTGGAAAGAAAATTTAGTTTCAGATCCGAACATAATGGGCGGAGAAACAGTATTTCCTAATTCTCGGCTTACAGTTCGTCATATTGGTTCAATGCTTGATAGAGGAGAGTCCCTAGAGGTAATACATGAAGACTATCCTTATTTAACTGAAGAAGATATAAAATTTGCTCAAGTTTACGTGAAAGCTTACCCAAGTGTTGGACGACCTAAAAAGAATTAAATTCCTAATTGATGAGGATCTTTCACCAGCCGTTGCACGTTACTTGTGTAACGAGCTTTTTATTGATGCAATTGCTGTGAGAGATCGAGGATTACTTGGTGCAAAGGATTATCAAGTTTTAGAATATGCTTTTAATGAAGAGCGTATTCTTGTAACAGCAAACGTTCGGGATTTTGAAAAATTTGCTCGGACTACAGAAATCCACGCTGGCATTGTATTCATCTGCCAGGGAGATTTATCTCGAAATGAGCAAATTGCTATTGTCGAAGAAGCTGTGAATGCAATCAATGCTGAATTAGAAAATGGGCGCGATATGTTAAATCGTGTCCTATACATGGAAGAAGATGGTACTAAAAGGTTTGATAATTTGGGAGAAAACTAGATAGAAGCAACGAATATACGTCGAGCGAGGTCTGTACTCACTTATATACCCCGTTTGGTAAAAAATTGATATACAGCTCTTGATATCAATTTTTTCAAGGTAATGCTAATTATTCTGCATTCAACAATCTTTCAAGCCCATCAGGTTCACTTTCTGGCTTGAGATACAAAGTACAAATTCTTTCCACTTCTTCAGGTGATATACCTTGCTTGTTGCACCAAGTTCTGATGCAAGCATCGCTCAATTCTTCTACCAAACCATAATCAACTACAGCGATTTCAGTATCTTCATTACACGCAATTAAATTGAGAATTTTGATAATATCCGGTTCGCGTACTTGTTGATTTTTGGGTGTGTATACAAGGGCATGATATTTTTGATTCTGATTAACTAAAACATAAATTGATGGTTCAGAATCCTGAGTTAGTTTTGCACTGACAATATCACTAAGAATAGTCCTGGCATAATCACGATGCATTTGTAGTTTTGCTGTATGTTGAAAGAAAGGAGAAATATCCAAATCTGCTAAAACATCTAAGTCTAATTGACCTGATTTTATTGTTACCTGAGACGCAAGCTCAGGCATATTAATTTCTTGGGAATTAGCTATTGTTAAAACTGGCAAGTCCGTCAGCTTTCTAGACTCTCCATGACGCAACATGAGATTTTCCCAACGTTGTCTAATCCTGACTAAATCATACTTAAGGTCTGTCTCTTGTGTCAGATTAGGAACAAAGGTATATACTTTAACTGTTCGTGGATAATGCCAAAAACGCAATATGCGTCCAGCTCGTTGAACAGGGCCAATAGGAGTCCAATCGATATCATAGTTGATAACAGCAGATGCATCTTGCATATTAACCCCAACACCATGAGCATCTGTTGAAATAAATACATCGTAGCTTTCTTCAGAAATATTTTCAGCATTATTAGAAATAGGGGCAAACTTTTTGATCAGTTTTTCTATTTCATTGGTTTCTTTCATTTGATATTTTTCTTCATTCTCACTCTGCTCGATAGTTGCAACTACTTTTAATGCGGGGAACATTTGTTCTAATGCCTGTGCTAAGTAAACAACAGTAGCACGGCGTTCACAAAAGATAATTGCTTTTTCTGAATTCTGCCTAAGTTCTTGAATAATTATGTAAAGTGCTTCAAGTTTCAAGTCACTTTTAAAATCCAAATTAGCCAACTTTTCTATTAGAGGATTTAAAAAAGATTGTCTTTCCTGTTGAGCCGAGACAAATTGTAATTTACCAAGTTTGTACTCGTTTTTACCCCCAGGAGTATCAACAACGCTTTCAAGAACTCCACGAAGAGCCAATGGAGAACTAGCCCAAGCAATTTTTACCAATCTCCTGATACATTCTCTAAACATTGGATTACGTGAATCTAAATCAAAATATCCTTTTTTAATTGCCTCTACCAGTTCCTTGTCTAGTAATAGAGGAAAATTGACACTGTATAATACAATTTTGGGAATATATCTCTTCTCGGTTCCAAAAATAATATAATTATCTTGATTCTCTAATTGACTGTAGTATTTAGCTACGTGAGGTGTAGTTAGTTGAGAAGCTACGGGTAGATGAATAAAATCATCTGTTTTATTAATATGCCATGCCCGTGCGCCATCAACATAATTTTCATCAAACAAAGCGCTAAGTTCGGCAGTATGTGGTAATAAATATAACTGGTTATTTAGGTTGCTTTCATCTCTAGCATAAGGGGAGCCAGTCAATAATAAAACCTTAGTATTGCTGCTCTTGTTCAAGAGTTCTTTTAACCGAAGAAAAGCCCGACGCTCTGCTGGATTTTTCTTCATATTAAATAAATCTTGTTTAAAACGATTCCTAAAGTAATGACTTTCATCAAAAATAATTAACCATCGTTGCTCATGAAGATTTTTTTGAATTTCTTCAAACAATTCCAGGCTACTATCTTGATCTGAACCACTCTTATCTAAAGCTTGATAAACAAAATACTCACAAGGTAGACCAGCATCACGCATTTCGCGTGTCCAATTACTGCGGACTGCCTTTGGGCCAATAACCATGACATTATCAATTAGGTCATCATTGCGGAGGTGTAAAGCTACGTGAACTGCTACGACGGTTTTGCCTAGTCCGGTGGAAGCTACCAGCATTGACCCGCCTGACTCTTTTATCTGCCGCAGTGTTTGGGCAATCATGTCCACCTGATATGAAACAGGTTGTTTCTTATAATTACTTTTGATTGGTTGTATGTCTTCCAGGGCTAACATAGTCTTTAAGTACACATCCCACGGTCGCACAAAGTTAAGCCAGCGCTGCAAGACTTCTAATAATTCTTGGGTAATGTCTTTCGCTTCAGCAAAATATGCATCAAACTCGTTTGCTAGTGCCACAACTTCGCGACGTTTAGTGATTATATTGCCTGCCTCGACTTGCTCCATCAAACCACGTTGGGTAAGATTTGATGAAGCCATAATTACTACCTTGTGGTCAACAATATATAGCTTGGCATGATGTTCTGTAGCTCTAGCATCTACAAGGTGTAATCTACCTTGTAGCATTTTTTCTATTAAATCTAGTACTGTCTGTCGCCGATCTTTGTCCAGACCTGTTCTTAGGTCACGTAGGATATCATCAATTAATGCTTGCCGCGCTCGTTCCTCTCCAGGGTCATCAAGACCGACTAATATATAAACGCGCTTGCCTTTTGTGTATCGTCGAACTAGCCCCCAACCTCTAATTGTGAAGAATCCAGAAGCGATCCTAATCTCTTTTTTAGCTGTCTGGAAGTAATGGCTTATATACTCCAAAGCCTTTTTTCTCTCAAACCAGCTTTCTCGTAAAGTACCTCTTTCACCGTTTTCTTCATTTTCTATTTCTTCATTCATGAGTTGGGATTGCTTGTGGTAGATTCAGCTGAGAGATCAACGTACCATTTTATAAATTTTCTACTTTAATAATTCCCGTACTATTACTAGAAAACATGGAATTTAAAATCAAAAATACCCCCACAGAATCGGTGGGGATAATGGTCAGCTAAGGAGGTACGTCTAAGTAGTACAATAATACTAATAAGTGATTATGCGGTCAAGTGTGCCACGATCATTTTTTTGATACAATCCAATCAACTCTTTTACTCGTCAAATCGCTTTCTATAGGTGTCGAATAGTTCACTAATCTTCTTTGGTTCGGATACAAGTATTCCCCGTTCGTCACGGAATGTGCGATCGCTCGCGCCTCGGAAAGATAGCCAGTTAAAACTTGTGGTGATAGCAAATTTCGTATCAGAAATAAGAATTTTCGCATGGGTATCTCCCAAACGCTTTAGCTGGAAATTATTTCTGTACTGAATGGCTAATTGTTGTATTTTCTTCTCGGCTTGGATATCATCTTTGTATTTTCTATCGTTATCGTCTTCTCCCAAACCATACCCAATATAAACTTGCACTCCCCGCTTAAGGAGATTTTCAAAATCTGCAAGAAATCGTTTATTTACAGAACTAGCTCGAATCCAAGGTGAGATAATCATTAAACATTCTTGAGTATCATGGAGAGCTTGTTCCAGAAGGGGACGGTGTTCGGACATATCTAACCAACGCATGGGAACTGTAGCTAGGAGAGAATTTAGCTGTGTCTGAAGTTCTTCAATTTGTTTTAGTGCAGATTGAAGTTGCTGCACTAAAATAACTTTTTCATCTTCATTTTCAGTTTTTTCAAGATTAGTTTGAACTATTTCTATTTCAGCTACAATTTTTGCTTGACTAGTATAAACTTCCGACTTAATAGAATCAATTTCTTCTAGTCTAGCTTGATTAACAAAATCACTTCCTAAAACTTCTTCAGCTAATTTCCTGGGTGAGCTTTCTTTTAGAGTTTCAACAATGCGAAGTTTTTTAATTCCATTAGAACGAGCAAAAGCAGCTTCATGTTCACTGGAAATTACATCGTCAATTAAAAATGCTACCTGAACATCATCACTATCTTTAGCTTTATATATGAGTGCCAAGGCTTTTTCAAAAAATCTCTGCCTTTTTTCAATTGCTTTTAATGCTAGCAAGTCTTTCTCTTCTTTAAATCTGGCTTTACTAGCTCCCTCAATTTGACGAATAATTCCATCTACGTCTTTAAGTTTGATATCAGATAATTCTGGAGGTTTATTTGGAAACGGATCAATCTCTATAATTTCTTGCTCTCGTAAATCCTTGTGTTTTAAAAAGTATGAATTACTGCCATACCAGCGTGGATATCGTAATAATCCATCAAAATCTATATCAAATGTCCGCTCTTCTGGAACAATAATTTTAGCTTCTTGGAGAGTTGTAATACCTTTTTTAGTCAATTTCCAAACTTGCAACCGAGAATCATCAGGAGCTATAAGGTCAATATTTTCACTCATTCTTAAATTGACCATTGCATCTTTTAAAATTTGCTTTTCTATACCGAGAAAAGCACTAATATCTTCTTCTAAATTCAGCCCAGCATCAATAGACTTTAAGACAAATTCCTCTATTGGGGGTATTGGTTTACGTAATTGTATTAAAGCTTCAATAGTTACTTTATAAACAGGTAAACCTACCTCTTTACAGGCTACTAAATCAAAACCTGTTCTATTGTAACGCAGCAGTTCATTGACTGAGAGAGAGATAAAATTGTCTAAATTCATAATTTGGTTTACCTATTTTATTTACTTACCATTCATCGCTTCTATTAAGCTACAATTTTCAGGATGGCGTTCAATATAATCTAAGACTTGGTACAAAGGATTATTTTTTGAACTCCGACAAAAATGATGATCTCCCACAATCACCAAGCCAACTCTGCCTCTAGATAAAGCAACATTTAGTCGTGCTTCATCTCTAAGAAAACCTATTTCCCCTTTTTTGTTTGAACGAGTGATAGAGTATACAGCTATATCAGCTTCACTTCCTTGAAATGCGTCAACTGTAGCGCACCTAATGGTTAATCTTTTCCAATTATTTAATTCTGTATTAATTCCGCGATTCAGCAATTTTAATTGTGCTGAATAACCACTTAATACTGCCACACTATAGGTTTTTTCTGCTGCTTCTGCCATTGTATTAATTTGGCGAAGCAGATTAATAATAGTTCTAGCTTCACAGCTATTGTTATAACTGGAATTAGCACGTTGCTCTTGATAATTTGGCAGATTAGAAGTTGTCAACCAAGTCACTGGTTGTGGTAAAACTTTAGCCAAATTTGCATCTATATCTTTTCTGGCACTTCTCAGTTCACCTTGATAAAAGCACTCACTGATTAGATTGCCAATTGGCTCAACCATCCGATGCTGAATTTTTAACATCTTACAACAACTGCCAGGGAGTGTTGTTAGCAGTCTGTCAAATAAAGTTTCTCGGATGTCATCTTCAGTTAAATCATATTTTTCTAAAAACTCTGCATTGCGGCTGACTTCATCTTGGAAGGGTGGAAGTTGTTTCGGATCTCCCACAAGTATCCATCGCCGAGTTCTCGACATCGGGACTAATACTTCTGTTGCTGTAGCCTTTGATGCCTCATCAATAATGCAAAGGTCAAATTCTATATCCTGAATGTATTTAGCAATGCCAATACAAGTTCCTGCTACTACAGCAGAACGTTTGATTAGTGGATCATTAAAATTTTCATTGCGACCAAAACAGTCAAACCACTCGGCTTGAATACTAATCAGTTGTTGTAACATTTTAGCATCTGGAGCATGAGGGTCAATCAACTGATTGCTCTTTTCTTCTAGTTGATTAACGTTGAGTTTTAATAATTCCTCTTTAGCAATTCCTGTGATTTCTTGGAGACGCTGGGCTTTGGCTTTATGTTGCTCTCGTACTTGTTTTTGTTCTTCCCGCAATTCTTCAAGTTCACTTGTAAGACGCAGAAATTCATCTCTTTTATCTTTGGGTATTTTCTGTTTAGCTGGTAATTTGGGATTGTCTATTTCATAGTCTATAGGGTAAATTTCGTATAATTCTTGTTGACGAGTTGTTGCTTCTGTTTTTAATTCATTAAGCTTTGTGACTAGAGCTTTTAGGTCTTGAAATAAAATTGCTTTTTCTAATTCTTGTGGAGAAACACCTCTTTTAGTAGACCACTCTGTTATAAAATTTTTACTGGTAGTTACAGCCTGTTCTCTCCATTTCTCCATTTGTTCTTCTAACAACAGAGAGTGAATGTTTTCTGAAACCTGTTCATGATTACCAAGGCGTAACAATTTTAAGTCAAGGTTTTGGTCTTGAATCCGTTCTAGTGCATTATCCAATGCTACATGAGTTTGTGAACTCAACAGGATTCGTGCTTCTGGGTTTTGCAGAAGAGTTTGAATGATGATTTCTGTAATAAAGGTTGTCTTTCCTGTCCCTGGTGGCCCTTGAACCAAAAGAAAATCTTGTGTTGTTAATGCTGCTTCTACAACCTCCTTTTGTGATTCATTCAGAGATTGAAAACACTCAATATTTCCAGATATTTCTGGATGCTTGACTTCTTGAGGATTAACAAATAATTGACGCATATCAGACCGAACTGCACGGTCGAATCTAATTGCATCTAGCGCGTATTTTTGGCGATTTAATGCGGTTTCAGTAGCCCGAATATCAAAAACTAGCTCACCGGATTTTGGCAGTCTGTCTGGTTGTCCATGTTTCACATAGAGAATTAACTTGTCACTAGCTTCTTGAACTTCAACAACATCTCCTCCTAAAATACTAAATCCCTTTTTGTTAATAATATGTCGGGGTTGTCCTGCTATATCTTTATCTGGAATTTCTGAGATTTCAAAGATAATATGCTTGCCATCACGAGTAAAATCGGTATATTTAATTGGCTGTTCTCGACTTCTTTCCCAATCGGTTTTAGCTTGGAGAATATTAAACCAAGTCTGGAATAATCTTTGTTTGTCCGCTTCTAATTTTGTCTGTCGGAGGTTAGCTTCGTGTTCTTCAACTGCATTCTCCATGTCTGTAATAACGTCTACGGCTTCAGACATGAAGAGTGGCCTACCAAACTTAAATTCGTAGGGAGGAATCCAAGCTTGCTCTCGATTTCTTTCTAGCAAGGCACTAGAGAAAGTATTGGCATTAATAATATCAAGGTATTCTTGTCCTACCGCTACATGATATTTATAATTAACCCCAAAAATAGAATAGTGTCCTTCTCGAAATTCTTCTTCAGGAGAGTTGAAATTACGGTTACGGTAACGGCTGATGCCACAAGCTGTATTCAAATCCTCTAGAATAATTTTTTGAATTTCCGCTTCTGATGTTTGAAGTTCGTTATTAAGATTTCTCAAGGCGTTTCGAGTTAATGTCAGATAACAAGCACGTTTTTTAGTTGACAGGATTTGCGATCGCTTTCCTTGGATAATATTAAGTTCTGTGAGGAGAACTTCTGCATTGTGTTGGCGTTCTGCTGGATCTAAGGAAACAGCTCGTTCTATTATCTCCACAATTTCAGGTGGTGCATTAAATGCAGCCACCCCTTGAGGTATGGCATCATAATCGCTAATGTCTACCTTTGTTAAGCACTTAAGCACTAGTACGCCAAAACTGAAGACATCCCTGGTGTAAGGATAAGTGCCATCATCAAGTTCCGGTGGTGTGAAGGGGCGAGATACAAACTCCCTGAGAGTAATGCTAGGTCGAAAGTAGCTTCTGAGCTTAGATATTCCAAAGTCGGCAAGTTTTGGTTTACCGTCGCTACTAATTAAAATGTTATTGGGCTTGATATCTCGATGGCTGTAGTTGCGATTGTGAGAGAAAGCCAGAGCTTGTAATACAGGAAAAGCCACATTTTGCCAAAAAGAATCCCATTCATATGATGGAGACTCTTTCAACAATTTTGCTAAGTCTTGCTCCATCCACTCTAAAACAAGGAAATACTTACCTGTAGTTTCATCCTTGCCTGAGTCTAGAAGTTCTACGATTCCCTCATGCTTTAATTCTTTGAGTGCTTGGGTTTCACGTCTGAAGGACTCTTCTAAGATATCGCCTTCAATTTGCCCATGTTTAAATACTTTCACTGCAACCCGTCGCAGATCGTCGAGCATATCGCTTGCCTGATAGACATCAGCCATTCCACCAGAACGCGGTTGGGGAGATAGAGCATAGCGATTGTTGATCAGGCGAACCGACGGCATAACTTTAAAACCCGTAGAGTTTTTTTATTTGTAACATAGCCCTTACCTCAGTATGAAATTCCGAATTTTTCCTGGGACTAGAGCAATCTTCCTAGAAAAATCTATGTAACTATTTTTGAGTTGCTTGTAAATTTAGTTACGCCCTTGGCAATACACCAAGGGCTGATTGTTTATTGACGGTTAGACATGATTCATGGAAACAGTTCTTTATATTCGGTATAAGCCTGCTTCCAGCCCTTAGCATTTTTCTCCACTCCCCAAAGGGATTGAATGATTTGGGTTTGTGACATCTTCTTATCCACCATCTGCTTGACGATGCCAACCAATTGTTCACTTGTCAGTGAGGCTGGAGTATAGCGACGGTCGGTATCGATTCCGGTATCATCGGCAAGAGTCTGAGAATCGCCCGTAAATGGGGTAGTATCACTGATTCCGGTATCGTTTCCAGTATCGATACCAGATGATTCCAAAAGCTCAAAAGCCTTATCAGTCGGCTGGTATCGGTCGGTATCACTTGGGTTTGGGTGCAGAGTTGGCGGCGGTGCATCTGATATCACCCAAGTTTCATTAATCCACGCTCTGGCCTGATTCAAAAATTCATCCGGTGACTCAGAGTTGGGTGATTCTCCATCAGTAACAGCCGGGGAATCACTTCTCAACTCAGAGAAATATTTAAGCAGTGTCCGCGCCGGATCTGGTTGCCCAGAATGGGGATTAACCTCAGTTTTTAACCAATCTGGAATGATACCAATTTCACCCAGTGCGATCGCCTTATCAAAACTATCAGGGTCAGCCAGGAAGTAACGCCCAGTGGCCATTGAGATTGACTTCAGGGGAGACAGCTTCTTACTGGTAGCCTCACAACCAATAAAAGTAGCCCCACTTTTGAAAGTATCGCCAAAACCTGCGGTGTTTTTCGTCCCCACCCAAGATGTGAGATTTTTACCATGCAACACAACGAAAATTTGAGCGCCCTTCTTACTGGCGCGAGTGAACAGAAAGCGAATAATCCATTGCTTCTGCTCCGGAGTGAGATAGTCAGACAAAGCCACAGCTTCATCAATCACCAGAATAATGTCTGTGTAACTATTTTGGGTAGCGTTGTCCATCTCCCTTAAATATTGGTACAAATCGCCTGCCACAAGAGCATCAGCCTTTGCACCATCTACTTGGGGGTAACTAAGTCTGCATACTAAGTAATGGCATTGAAACGGGTATATATCATCACCTGCTGTGAAGTAATGAATTTTGGTGTTTGGCTCCAGTGCCTTGCTTAAAATGGCTAAAATCGCCATGAGCGTACCCTTACCACCTCGCTGATTACCTGCAATCACGGTTATTTGGTCACGAATGCACTTGGCGATATCAAAACCACTTTTGGTTAGCGCGTCAATAATTGCGATCGCTCTGCTGTGAAGCGGTAACGCCAAGACTGATTGAATGTCTGGTGCTGGGGTCTGGGGTTTGGGAGGGAGAGCCTGTGAGGGACTGGGCAACTGGACAAAATGCGGTTGTGGCAGTTCAACGAACTTGGGTGAAGGTAGCTTTGGTTGTGGCTGTTGGGATTGTTGCTGAATTAAAGTGACCTGTGCATGGTCAATTCTGGGGTCGGGCGATACCTGTGCCAAATGTTTGCACAACTGCTCAACAGTCGGAAACGCGCCCCTATAAGTGGTGAAATTGTCCAGCAGCCACCTGTAAGCATAGAACCGCTTACCAGCTTCTACGCCCGTGAGAAAATCGGTGAGGGTGTTGGTGTACTGCCGCAGCATCACAAATTCACTACGCTCTGTGGGTGTAAGGTGGTTCATCAAATCCACAATTTCATTGGAGCCTGCAAACCATTCGCCTCTTGCTTCGCTGTCACCCATTGCCGCCAAAAATTCTAAGAAGTTACCCCGCACAAAGGGAATGGGAGCAAAGCAGTGGGAATCGGTCATATCTTGTACCACTGACCAAGCGTAACCCAGACCCGCAACTAACGCACCGATGGGGGCTAGTGGAGAGGTGGCATAACAAACCGCCCCGATTGATGCCGTTGCTAAAGTGACGCATTTGGCTAGGTTCATCCCCGCCCTTTCAGTCTTGGCACGAACCAATAATTGATCCAGCCTTTCTACCAGCCACGGGGCGATGTTACCCGCTTCCCAATACTGTTCGGTTAAGGAAAAAGAGGGGGGTAAGATCAAGAGAAATTTGTTCGCGTATTTATTGCGAGAACTAGAGACTAAAAAAAGATGGACAAATTCTCATACACTCAAACTATGAGAGAGAAAATAGTTAAACTATGAAATTATAAATTGAGAAACAATAAATTACCGTAGCGTCAAACTAAATAGATTCAACTTGCACGTTTAATAATTTGAAAAGATAACTGTTGTCTTGGAGTACAATTATTCCTGTGACTTCGTTTTTTACTCTTAAACTTAGAACGAGCCTTCTTCACCACTCTAGGATTACTTCGCTGTTGTCGTAAAGGTATTTCTAAATCAGAAATTTCCGCCATTAACCAACTATAATATAAATTAATATCCACATTCGTATTTATCTGGCGTTGGAACTCAGGAATAGCACGCCGAATCACTCGTAAACTCCCAACAAAACTTAACCTTAAAGGAGAAATATTCTTCAAATTGCTACTTTGAAACATCAAACAACGTAAACAATAATGAGCCAACAACCAACCATAAAGTTCTTGCACCACTTCACGAGGATTCTTAGAACGAATAGGAATTTTCCTTGCTAATAGATGTACTTTCAACTCATCTAAAGTATTCTCAGCTTCCCATCGCTTATGGTACTCTTGTGCTAACAGCAAAGCCGGAAACTTATCAACATCCATTAAATTAGTAATCAACCGATAGGTTTTTAGAGTACTATCCTCCTCAATCACATATTCAATAATACGAACTGAAATTCGGGTTGCCCCCTTCTTTCTTGACTGTCCATCAGGTGCAATCCAAGATAAATAAGAACCATCTGCCAACGTTTTTACTACTTGAAACTTCACATGGGCAGGAACACGACCAAGGAAATGACCTTGTTGTTGGATGACAGTATGAACCATCTTAAAAGAATGCAATCCTCTGTCCCACATTAATAACATACTAGAATTAATACTGCGTAGTAATTTTAAAGCACCTCTTCTTTCTCCAATACGATAGGGAGAACAAAAAGCATCTATAATTAAATGAGTACCTGCTTCTACCAAAAAGACTAATCTGACTTTAGGAAAGCCTGGATATGTCCCTTTAGGAGAACCAGGATAGCCAAAGACTCTAGCATTTGTGGGAGTATCTGGAACATCAAAAACTGTTCCGTCTACAGCCATAATTCTGAATTCCCCCAAAAAAGCATCAGGTGTTAATATTGTTGCTAAGGGCTTTGCCACCAGTTCAAATAACCTTCTCATTACAGCTGCTCCGGTTCTTTGACGGGCTTCTGTAATTGATGAAGCAGATGGGGGTTGAAGACGTAAACCTGATGGTATGTGTAAAGAACTCAAACCATGAATGAGATTTTTGAACACATCAACAATTGAATCAGATGACCAAAAACTCAAGGCAATGACTAAGGTAACTATGACATAAGTTGGTAATATTCTGAGTCTTCGTTGAGAGCTACAAGTAGTTTCAATAGCCTTGGTGATGGTTTGAGCCGGAATTACCTGTGACAAAGCTAAAAGTATTTGTTGAGAATCTAGACAGGCTGTTTGTGCCTGAAAATTTACCAGTGGCATATGCTAAGAACAAAAATTTTTGTAGAATTTTAGTCTAATGGTCATAATATATTAAATGTTACTTAGTTCTCGAACACATTTCGAGAACATATAAATGTTATTGATCATGTCCACAAAAGAAGATGATCTCATTGCCAGAGCGGAACTGTTGCAACAGGCGATTGCGACTTTGCATCTGATGATTCAACAAATTAAAGCGGTGGGGGAAATTGCGCCTCCTGGTTGTTCTGTTTCCCGTTACCAAGCACGCGGTAAACAAGGGGTTTATTGGTACTACAAGTTACACGCTTCTCAAGCAATTTTCCCTACTTCTCAACCAGGTAAGTTAACCAAATACAAGCATTTAGGGAAAGCTGGAAGTCCTGCTCACATTGATGCGGTTCTCTCGGTTGCTCGAAGGACTCAGGTTGATTACTTACAATCATGTATTGATTCTCTCCGACAAAACTGGGCTGACTTATACAACAGTCTCAAAGAGAAAAAGTAAGTCTCTCAACTTTTTATTGTTCTCGCAATAAATACGCGAACAAATTTTTCTTGATCTGACCCCCTCTTTTTCCTTAACCGAACAGTATTGAATTGCTACTTGGGTATGTTTAGTACCATAGGCTTTCTCGTAAATTGCTAAAGAACGTTGTAAGAGTTTAAGAGATTCCTGATGCTTACCCTGCACATTATATAAACTTGATAGATTATTCAAACTGAGAGCAACATCGGGATGATTAGAGCCAAATATTTTTTCTCTAATCTCTAAGGCACGTTTGATAAATGGTTCAATTTGAATATTTTCTGTTGCTTCACCAAATATTTCTTTGTTGTAGTATAGCACCGCCAAGTTATCAAGATTCATGGCAACTTTAGGATGAAATTTGCCAAATATTTTTTCATTAATGCCTAAAGCCCGATTATATAAAATTTCCGCTTCTCGATTATTTCCTAAATTCTCATAAATTGCCGCCATATTATTTAAATTTTGGCTTATATCTGGATGCTCATTGCTAAATATTTTCTGATTTATTGTTAATGACTTTTGAGCATAATCAAGAGCCTTTGGATAATTACCTTGTTTTTTATATAATCCAGAAAGATTATTATAACTTTGAGCAACTAAATGATGTTCCGAACCAAATACTTTAGTGCGAATCTCCAAAGCACGCTGATATTTATCTATAGCTTCTGGAAAATTATCTAGGTCTTCATATACAAAAGCTATATTATTTAGACTTTGAGCAATAAGGTAATGTTCAAAGCCAAACTTTTTTTCATGAATTTTCAAAGCTAACTGTAATAATTTTAATGCTTCTGTGTAATTTCCTTGCTCTTTATAAAGAGTAGCAATATTATTCAAAGTGTTAGCAACATCTCGATGCTCAGAACCTAATACCTGGGTGCGAATTTCTAAAGCTTCTTGAAATAGTTTCAATGCTTCTGTATAGTTACCTTGTTCTTGATAGATAAATGCTAAATTGTTAAGGATTAGAGCAACGCTTGGATGTTGGGAACCAAATACTTTCTCATTTATAAGTTTGGCACGTTTATAGTAATTAATAGATTCCTGATATTGAGCCAACTCTGTATAAATACCTGCTAAATTATTCAAACTTTTAGCAATAGATGGGTGTTCTGAGTCAAATATTGTTTGACGAATGGCGAAAGCACGTTGATAATTTTTCAGTGCTTCTGAGTAGTTTCCTTGTTCTTGATATAACATCGCCAAATTATTGAGAGTAAGAGCTACTTGAGGATGCTCTGGTACTAATACCTTCTCGTTAATTGCTAGAGCTTGCTGATAGTGTTTAATTGCATCTGAGTACCTTCCTTGTATTTGATAAGAAAAAGCCAAATTATTTAGGCTGAGAGCGACATCTGGGTGTTCAAGACCTAGTATATTTTCTTTAATCTTTAAAGCACGTTCAAATAGAGATAATGATTCTGCATAATTACCTTGTTCTTGGTATAAATTAGCTAAATTGCCAAGATAGGTAGCATATTCAGGATGTTCAGTACCAAAAGATTTTGCAAATATTTTCTCAGAGCGTTGATACAGTTGTAGCGCT
Source organism: Tolypothrix sp. PCC 7601 (assembly GCF_025677855.1). Classification (NCBI taxonomy): domain Bacteria; kingdom Bacillati; phylum Cyanobacteriota; class Cyanophyceae; order Nostocales; family Tolypothrichaceae; genus Tolypothrix; species Tolypothrix sp. PCC 7601. The sequence goes on along the minus strand of NZ_CP064882.1, from coordinate 24,359 downwards.
TCTTGATATTTTCCCTGCTCTTTATAAACCAAAGCTAAATTGCTGATAATTATAGCAACTTGAGGGTGTTCAGTTCCAAATTGATTTTCACTTATTGTTTGCGCTTTCTTATATAATTGAATTGCTTCTTGATACTTTCCCAGATTTTGATATAAACCAGCTAATGATTGCAGAGATGCTGCAAAATTTTCAGCGCTATAGCTGAGATATCCTGCATCCTCAAAAAGTTTTGCATTTGCTGCTTTTATATATCGTTTTTCAGCTATTGTCAAAGAACGCTTATATAGTTCCTCTGCTTTCTGATAATTTCCTAAGTTTTCGTAAGAATTAGCAAGATTCCTCAAAGTTCTAGTTATCTGAGAGCTTTCACTACCCCATGTTTGTTCTGCTATTTTCAAAGATTTTTCATAAAGAATAATTGCTTCTTTATCATTTCCTAAATAACTATAGACAAGAGCGATATTATTCAGAACGCTAGAATATTTATCTGTTTGAGAATTAGGATTATTTTCATAAATTTTACGAGCGCGTTGATAATACTTTAAGGCTTCTTGATATTTAGCTAAATTCGTATAAACATTACCAACAAAATTCAGGCTCATTACCACATCTGGGTGTTCCGAACCAAGATTTTTTTCTCTGATTTCTAAAAGACGTTGATAATAGGATAATGCTTGTTCGTATTTACCGCGATCGTGGTAAAAATTTGCTAAATTAAAGATATTGCTTACAATCTTAATACTATCCTGACCATGTAACTCAGAATTTATTACTAAAGCACGTTGAAAAAATGATTCAGCCTGAGCGTAGTTTTTTTGTAATTCATTTATTTGCCCAAGAGTGAGAAGCATTGAAGCTTCGCGTTCTTTTTGATTGGGTATTTTTTCATAAATTGTTAAAGCTTCTTGACAACTATCTATTGCTTGTTTATATTGTGTCATCAAGGAATAAGTATCACAAAGAGCGCCAAGATTACCAGCTATATCTTTAGGTTCTTTTAATTGTCGAGAAATAGCCAAAGCTTGCTGATAGTATTTTAATGCTCTGGGATAATCTTCTAATTGTAATCTGTATACACTTCCTATTAAAGATAAAATTTTTTCTTTTGACGTAGTTTTCTTAAGTTCTTGATAGATTAATAATGCTTTATTCAAATAATCCAAGGCGAGTTTTGATTTTTGCTGTTCATAATAACTTACACCAGTGACAGCTAAAATTTCAGCTTCAGATTGGCGGTTTTTGAGTTTTTGATAAATGGGTAAAGCTTGCTGAAAATAATCTATTGCTTGGGAATATTGTTTTAATTTGTGGTGAGATAATCCCATTTGATTGAGAATAAAAGCTTCTTCAGAAAGATTTCCGTTTTTTTTGATGATTGTTAATGCCGATTGATAAAATTCAATGGCTTTATCATACTTATTCAAATCTTGATAAACTGAGCCATTGAGCATCAAAGCTATCGCTTCTGCACGAATATTTTTGACTTGGCGACTTAGTTCTAAGGCTTGATTGAGTAACTCTAAACCTGCTTCGGTTTTACCTAAAGCTCTATTTACTAAACCTAAGAAAGCAATCGTTTCAGGTTCATAAAAGCTATCTTTAATCTGCTGTCGAATTTTTAAAGATTCTTGTAGTGGTTCTACTGCTTCTTTCAATTTATCCTGACTAATATAAACTACACCAATATTAGTTAGTGTCTCGCCTTCTCCTTTTTCGTCATTGACTTCTCGGCGTATAGTCAAAGCTTTTTGAAATGTTTCTAGTGCTTTTGAATATTCTTTTAATCCGCCATAAGTTTCACTCATATTATCTAATACATTACCTTCACCTTGGCGATTATTCAGCTTTTGATAAATAGCTAATGCTGGAGTGAATGCTTTCTGCGCTTCTGGATATTCGCCTAATGAGTTATACACTTCACCCAAATAATTTAATGCTTCGGCTTCACCTAAATAATCTTGTTGTTTTTGTCGCAGTGTTAAAACTTGTTTAAAAGTTTTCTCTGCATCTCTGAGTTTATATTCGCGTAGCTGGGTGATTCCTGCTTGCAATAATTTATCTGTAGATGTTGCTTGAGGAGTAGAGGGAATTGAGTTTTGAGTAATAATTTCTTGTTTTGAGGAAAAAGCAGCTTCGGTTATTCCACTCAATAAAATTGTAAGGCTAATAAATGTGCCTACTCTTATAATTAATAAGTTAAATTTAGCGTTTGGTTTCACTGATTTTTTAGGAGATAATATATTTTGCATGAATTTGTTAGTCTCTTTTATGAGGGTTGGTGATATGTATTTCTAGCTTTTGGGAGGATATGCCAAAACTGAGGCTAAAATTTAGCAGGAGTCCAATCACCAGAAGGAATGAAAGCAGCCCAGTAAAATGGATGTTGGTATTTTTGAGAATTCAACATTTCTAATTGTGTCTGTCGCAAAGCTTCGGAACGTCCTTCATTTTTCATTAATCGTCCATAATATTTCACCATCAATTCTTTAGTTCCCAAATCATCAACATTCCAGAGACTAATTAACTGACTTTGGGTACCAGCCATCACAAAAGCACGACGCAAACCATATACCCCTTCGCCATTGGTGGCTTTACCCACGCCAGTCTGACAGGCGGAAAGTACAACTAATTTAGTACCCGATAAATTTAAGGAAGATGCTTCTAAGGCTGTCAGTACACCATCTTCATCACCACTGCGACGGTTGTTAAATCCAGCTAACGCAATACCGGAACGCAATAGGGGATTTTCAAGATTCTTATTCACCTGACGATTGGAACCAGGTTTAACTATAATTCCACGATTTCCCACAGCTAAACCAACAGTATCTGGAAAGTCTATTTTTTTATCGGTGAGAAAGAACCCGTGAGTAGCGATATGTAAAATACTGGGTGACTGTAATTGTTTGAGAGTATTTTCTGTGGCTTGGTTACCTGTTAGGAGTTTGACATCTTTTAATAAGGGGGTAATGGCTTCGGCTTCTTCCTTTGTTCCTGGTAAGGGTGAGAATTTTAGTCTGTCAAATTCCGAGGAAGGTTTTGCTTGGCGATCGCCTTTTTCTGACACAGATAAGTTACTTGCAGCATTACCAAAATCAATATTTGCCATTACCACAGGTGTTTGACGGCTGGGTGCTTGATTTGATAAGCGCAGTAAGTCACGCCCGGTTGTTAAATAATTAATAGTATAATTTTCTACAAGATAGCGATTATTTTCATCTACCAGCGCAGCGAAGGGAATTAGATTCAGCTGGCTGTCGGGAGAAACTAGCAGTTTTCGCTTGTCACCCAATAGTTTGCGGATGGGTTGCATGAGTTTGGTATCCAAGCGACGCGCAATTGGTTTAACATCGCGGGATTTACTTTGCAGGATGTCACCAAATTCAGAAATTTCTCGATCAATAGCTTCCGCTTCTCCTAAATCTACCCATTGTGGTGCGCCTTGGGATGTCAGGATATATGCTGCATAATGGGGTTTACCATAGCGATCGCTCTTTTTTCCGGCTTTGGGATTGATTAAGGGTTGATACAGCGTAAATTCCACTAAAGCTGCATCAGTAGGTATTAATTTTTGCACTGATTCAATTGTGGTGATTTGAGTGACAGTGCGAAATTCGCTGCTACGTTTAGAGAGTTCTGCTTCTAATTTGTCGTACTCAGCTTGGAGTTTTGCAAATTCTTGACCAAAGTTACTAGATTCAGTATACGTGAGTCTTGCCAGTTGGGAACTAATGGTTGTGAGTTCGTCAAATAATTTTTGGTTTTCTGGGGTAAGGTTTTGTCGTAACCAGCTACGATTATCGCTGAGAACATCAAGTATGCGTCCTTTCCGGCGAAGAATTGCGGTGAGAGCGAGTTTTGCAGCTTCGGGATTATTGGGTGCTGACTGGAGGTGTAAGGAAACTGTGATGTCGGTTGACTCATTAACTAACGCCATCATATAGTTTTGTTTTTGGCGTTCTGAACCAATACCAAGGATAATATTGAGATTGCGATCGCTAATATCTAAACTGCGCTTTCTCACTTCAATGGCACGGTTTATATCACCTTGAGCATGGTAGGCATAACTTTGTAATCTTAAATCTTTAACAACACTTGGATGTTGGGAGCCAAAAAAGCTTTCTGTCATCGAAAGCGATTTTTGTAAGAGTTCCAGTGCTTTTTGATTATTTCCTAAAAGATAATAATTCCAACCTTGGTTACTTAAATTGAGTGCAACTTGGGGATGATTAGTACCATATACTTTTTCTAAGATACCTGAAGAACGTTGTAAAAGCTGAAGAGATTCTTGATATTTGTCTTGGTTATTATATAAAAGAGCTAAATTATTCAGACTGAGAGCAACATCAGGATGATTAACACCAAATACCTGTTCTCGAATAGCTAAAGCACGTTGCATCAATTTTTCTGCCTCAGTATTATTTTCCTGGTGGTAGTAAGTAGATGCAAGATTACTAAGGATTGTTGCAACCATAGGATGATTATTAGCAAACACCTTTTCGCTAACAGTTAAAGCTTGTTTGTATAAAGCTTCAGCCTCTTTATCATTCCCTAAGTCACTATATAGATTAGCCAAGTTTTGCAGTGATTGAGCTACTAAGGGATGCTCATCATTAAATGCTTTTTTGTTAATTTTTAAAGCTTCTTGATATAATTTTAGTGCTTCTGGATAATTCCCTTGGGCTAAATATGCACCAGCCAAATTGTTAAGGCTATATGCTATCTGAGGATGTTCTGTACCAAATACTTTTTCGTTAATTGCTTTAGCACGTTGGTGTAATTCCAGAGTTTGCTTATAGTCAGCTAAGGTTTTGTAGATTTCAGCTAGATTATTGAGGCTTGTGGCAACGTCAGGATGTTCTTTACCAAATGCTTTTTCTTGAATGTATAAAGCGCGTTGACTGAGTTTTTGTGCTTCTGCATAATTACCTTGCTCTGCGTAGAATAGACTTAAGCTGTTAAGAGTCTTGGCAACATCGGGATGTTCAGAACCTAATATTTTTTCTCGTATGGCTAAAGCATTCTGAAATAAAGGAAGGGCTTCTTTATAGTTGCCTAAGTCATTGTAAGTACTAGCCAAATTACTAAGATTTCTGGTACTATTAATATTTTCTATACCAAATACTTTATTGTTGATAGTGAGAGCGCGTTGATGTAACTCTATTGCTTGTTGATATTTTGCTTGTGTAACGTATATTTCTGCTAAATTATTCAGGCTATTAGCAACATCTGGATGTTCGGAGCCTAATCGTTTTTCTCTAATTGCTAAAGCACGTTCATGTAAAGAAAGGGCTTCTTGATATTTACCTTGGTCTTGATATACACTTGCCAAATTATTCAAGCTACTAGCAACATCTGGATGTTCTTCGCCAAATATTTTCTGACGAATTTCCAAAGCACGCTTATATAGAATCATTGCTTGCTGATAATTACCTTGCGTACTATACATTCCACCAAGATTATTTACACTAATTGCAACTAATGGATGTTCATTACCAAATACTTTTTCACGAATAGTCAAAGCACGTTGAAATAAACCCTGCGCTTCTGCAAATTTTCCCTGTGCTAGGTAAATATTGGCTAAATTGTTGAGGTTAGAGGCAACTTGAGGGTGTTCCGCACCAAGAATTTTCTCATTAATAGCCAAAGCGGTTTTCACTAAAGTTATTGCTTCCTGATACTTTCCTAAATCTTTATATACAGAAGCAAGATTACTCATACTTAAAGCAACATCAGGATGTTCTTTACCAAATGCTTTTTCATTAAGAGATAAAGCACGTTGCTGAAGCTTTATTGCTTCGGTATAATTTCCTTTATCTTGATATAAGTTAGCTAAATTATTAAGACTACCAGCTACCACACCAGCTAGCGAGTTAATTCTATAGACATGTTCGCTCAGTTGAGCAGTTAGTGCATTTTGGTATAGCTGTTCGCGGATTTTTAAAGCACGTAGCCAAGTTTTCTCAGCTTCATCATAATTACCTAAGTCTCTATAAGCTGACGCTAGGTTATTAAGCTGAACTGCTAGGTTAAAATCATCCCAAAAGTCTTTCTTTGAATTTTTTTCTGTGATTGTTAAGGCACGTTGATAAAGCCGTAATGCTTCTTGATAATTCCCTAAACCTGTGTATATATTAGCTAAATTATTCAAGGAAGAAGCAACATCTGGATGTTCCAAACCACGCATTTTTTGAATAATTGCAAGAGCGCGTTGACCAACTTTTAATGCTTCTGGATAATTAACCAATTTAATATAAAGGCTGGTCAATTGATTCAAACTGTTAACAACCTCTATATTTTCTTGATCAAGATGTTTTTCTTGAAGTGCTAGAGCGCGTTGAAAATATGGTAAAGCTTCTCGATACTTACCTTGATTGTTGTATAGATAACCTAATCTCCCGGTTCGCTCATTTTTTTCTGAGTTAGCCAAAAAAGTATACCTCTAGATATATTCCAAAAAGAACTAAGTAGGTATAAGTTCGGGTTTATGGAATTTGAACCCAGAATTACAAACGAACGAGTTGATGATATACCCCTACTGCTAACACAACTGGAGCAGATGGGAGTAGAACAACTAATCGATAAACATTTTCCATGTCACGGAAACTGGCAAGGATTAAATCTAGGTAGTGTGGTGGTAATATGGTTAACACACATATTATCGCAAGCAGATCACCGTTTGAACCACGTTCAAGGTTGGGTGAGTAAGCGGTTAGAAACGTTAAAAAGCTTTACGGAAGAATCTTTACGCTCGCTCGATTTGGCAGATGACCGTTTGCAAGCAGTATTACGTTACCTATCTATAGATGCAAACTGGTTTTCATTTGAGTCGGAACTAGGAAGTAGTTTGCTACGGGTGTACGATATTATCCCAGAACAGGTACGTTTAGATAGTACAACGGCTTCAAGTCATTGTGGAGTTAACCCAGAAGGCTTATTTCAATGGGGTCATAGCAAAGACAATCGTCCGGATTTGGCGCAAGTGAAAATAATGCTATCGACATTAGACCCATTAGGAATGCCAATAGCGACGGAAATATTGTCAGGAGAAAAAGCAGATGACCCATTATATATTCCAGCAATAGATAAAGTACGTTCAACAATAAAAAAGTCAGAATTGTTATATATTGGTGACTGTAAAATGTCATCAATAAAGACAAGAACTCATATAGTATTGGGCGGAGATTTTTACTTATGTCCTTTAACAGCCAAGCAAGTATCTAACGAAGAACTAAGCAAATATCTCCAACCAGTTTGGGATGGTCAACAAGAACTAACAATTATAGATTACGAATATGCAGATGCCAAAACCAAAAAATATAGCGGATGGCTTTGAAATAGAGATTATCCATGAAATAGAGATTGATGGGCAAGAAATCTCTTGGTCGGAAAGACAATTAATTGTGCGCTCATTTGCGATTCAAAAAACAGCAGAAAAACATCTACGTGAACGAATACAGAAAACAGTAGATGCTCTAGAAAAACTTAAAGTGCCTCGACGTGGCAAGAAAAAAGCTCACTTCACACTTTGAATGGTTAGAAACATGTGAAGCTATTTTCAACAGATATCAAACAAGTGGATTATTTCAAGTTGACATTCAAACAAAAAGAGTTAAAAAAGTTCAAAAAAGATACCGAGACCGCAAAGCTAGAATAGTAGAAGAACTATGGTTTGACATGAGTTTTAAGATTGACGATTCCGCAGTTCAACACCAAATTCAAATGTTAGGCTGGCGGGTTTACGTTACAAATAAAAATCCAAATGAATTTGGTTTAAAACAAGCAGTTCGTGCCTATAGAGATGAGTACTTAATGGAACGAGGATTTGCGAGGCTGAAAAACTTTCCTCTTTCATTGACTCCGATATATTTACAACGTGAAGACCATATTACTGGTTTAATAAGACTACTGTCTATTGGTTTGCGAGTTTTAAACCTTTTAGAATTCCAGGTTCGCCACAATCTAGAAAAAGAGAAAGAAAAACTTGCGGGTCTTTATGTTGGCAATCCGAAGCGCGAAACTACAAGACCTAGCGCAGAAATAATTCTGGCTGCATTTAAAGAGATTACACTGCTGTTGATTGAGGTGAAAAACGAAATTTATGCTCACTTGACCGCTCTTTCACCTTTGCAGAAGCGTATTCTTGCTTTACTGGGCTTTTCCATCAGTATTTACACTCAACTTGATGGTCAATCTTTTACTCCTGAGTAGTCTTTCTTCTAACTTCCAAAAAAATGGGCGAACTGGGAGCTAATGTCTTAATATTTTTTACTATTTCAATACTCTCTGAACCATATAAAACCTGCTGACGTTTGAGTACTTGTTGATAATATGATTCTGCTTGAGAATAGTTTTGTTGACTTTCATATAATAATCCTATGTAGCCGATAAGATTAATCAATTCTTCCTCTGGTCTTTTGATTTTCTCAAAAATAGCTAAAGCTTGCTCACAACTATCACTTGCTTCCTTATATTTTTTCCAGTCATAGTAAAGATTACACGTTCCATAAAGAATAATACCTTCATATAAAGGTAATTTATTTACTTGAGCAATTGATAAACCTTGCTGATAGTAATCAATAGCTTTTGGATATTGCTGTAGATTGTCGTAAGCCAGTGCTACTGATGCAAGCAAACCTAATTGTGCTGGTGGATTATTGAGTTCTTTAAAAATTATCAATGCTTGCTGGTGGAAATCTACAGCTTGAGCAAATTTTTGTTGCTGGTTATAAATATCAGCTATCTGACTGATAGTTTCTAATTCTAATTCTCGCTGTTTGAGTTCTCGGAAAATTTTTAAAGCTTGCTGATATGATGCTAAAGCTTTATCATACTGTTGCTGTTTACTGTAAATTGATGCAATATTAAGAAATATTTGGGCTGCTTCAGCAGGATTTTTTTGTTTTTGATAAATAGCTAATGCTTTCTGAGCTATTTCTAAAGATTGCTGACTGTATTCACTTGCTTTTTTAGGATTTTTTAACTGATTATAAGCATCTGCAATATAAGCAAGAAGTTTCATTTCTTCCAATACATTACCGCTTTGTCTAGCGAGTACAATTACTGGTTGCATATACTCTATTTGTTTATCAAGTTGTCTTAAAAAAATATGCACAGTTCCTGCTGACATTAGTGCAATACTTTCAGCTTTAGGATTATTTACCTGACGACTAAGTTGTAACGCTTGATTTAGCATCCCAAAACTTTGATCAATGTTACCTAATGCATAGTGACTTAAACCCAATAAAGCAATTATTTCTGGTTCATTAAAACTATCTTTTACTTGTTGTCTAATAGAGAGCGATCGCTGTAAAACTTCTACAGCCTGAGAAAAATAACCTTGGTTTATATAAACTGTACCAATATTACTTAAACTACCTGCCTCACCTTTTACATCTTTAATTTCTTGCCAAATAATCAAAGCTTTTTGAAAATTATCTAATGCTTTTGAATATTTTTTAAATCCACTGTAGGCATTACCAATATTATCTAAAGCTGCTGCTTCTTGTGAACGATTATTTAATTTTTGAGCAATAGTCAATGCTTCTTGAGAAAATTTTAAAGCCTGTGTTGGCTCACTCAATAAACTATAAACTTCACCCAGATAATTGAGAACGATAGTAGTTACAGCAGCATCATTTTCTTGCCGTCTTTGCAATAACACTTGTTGAAAGGTTTTTTCTGCCTCTCTGAGTTTATATTCGCGTAGCTGCGTGATTCCTTGTAAGGATTCAGGTCTAAAATTGAGGAACTAGAGAAGGGCGAGACTGAGAATTAATAGAGTCAGCAATTAGTGCTTGTACAAAAAAATCAATAACAGACAGACTTTGACGACGACAGGTTTGAACCACCGTCAACAAATTGGCAGTATGTTGAAACCGCTCCATCGAACGGGAACCACCACTAACTTTACGTTTTGTCACAGCCAAACGCAGCGATCGCTCGGCTTGATTGTTATCAGGAGGAACTTCAGGGTTGTCAAGGAAATACCACCATTGGGAGGCTTTATCGCGCAAGGAACGTAAAAGGTTTCCTGCTGTAGCTCCGGCTAAGTTAATCCAGTCATCAAGTGTTTGTTGCAATTTAGATTTGAATTGATTGACCCAATCGTTATAACTGGCGCAGTCAAGAGTCTCAAACCATTGGGCATAATTTCCAAAAGCTTCATCAATTAAATCCACAAATGCTTCACCAATAGCTTGGTTGTGAAGACCTGGAAGTTGAATTAGTTTTTTGAAGTGACGGCGTAGATGAGCCAAACATTTCTGCTGCTCAGGCACCGCATAGCCATTGTAAACACTAAAATCATCGCTGCTGATTACCCCTGTATATTTAGCCCCTAAAATGGCTTCTAGTTCTGCTCTGGAACGAGTGTCAGCAGCAGTAAACAGGCAAAACTCAGAATTGGCAACTACCCACAACCATTCTTTAACTCCCTTGACAGACCAAGGTGTTTCATCCACATGAATGTTAGGTTGTGTCTGTTTTACCCAATTACTTAACTCAGTAATGCTTGGTTGAATCGCTGTTTGAATTCGTTCATTTGTGGTGACTAAAGTTCCCAGCCCAATTTCAATTTGACCTAACTCCCACAACATTTCTTGCTGTTTTTCATAGGGCATATGTGCATAATTATTTGCCCATCCTAAAAATGCCTGTAAAGAAATCCCTAAATCCTGTCCTGGGATGATATCTTGTGACCAGGAGGCTGTTTGTATATTGCCACAGTACTCACACTGGCACGTATGGCGTTGATACTCAACTATTTCAATGGGACGCTCCACTAGTTGCGCTACAGACTGTTTTTCTACTTTTACTGCCACAGCCGCAAACGCTTTTTGACCACAACAGACACAATCACTTGGACGTAAGATTTCACAACGATCTACTCTACCAAAACCCTTACGGGTCTTACCTTGATGCCCTGGTTGCCCACCTGGCTTTCTTTTGGGATGATTTGATTCTTCTTGCGGTGCTGCTTTTTTTGTTTTCACTCTTTTTGAGGATGTCCCCTGATGGCGGCTTAGATGAGGTTTTGCTGTCTAAATCTCTGCTGACTTTTAAACGTTCTATTTCTTGCTGTAGTTCTAATACTGTTTTCTGTAATTCACCTATTACCTTGCTCTGCTCAATGATTATCTCTACCAGTTCTTGTTTCGATAACTGGTTCAAGCTTTCCCGGTCTAAATCTTGAGGCAGGTTTTGGTTCATATCTGTGATACTCCTCCTCAAGCGATCCCTTTGTCAATACTCTGCCACCTGAATCCTTACGATTCCTTCTTGTAATAATTTATCTGTAGATGTTGCTTGAGAAGTTGGAGCAGGTGAGTTCTGAGCAATAATTTCTTGCTGAGATTTAAGTGCAGTAGCTGCTGGTATACCACTTAATAATCCGGCAATAGTAATGATTGCTCCTAACCTCAATATTGCGAGATTAAATTGATTACCTGTTGAGATTAATTTTGGTGTAATATCTGTTTTCATCTTTACATTTCCTAAGTTTAAATAAAGTCCATTGGCACAACGCAAGCATTTATCGCTCTATTTTGTGAGCATCAATCATAGCCCAGGCAATTATGATTAAATTTATTGCGACTCCCCAATAAGAGTAAAAGCAGCCCATTGAGATGGACTCGCATATTTTTTCTTAGCAGCAAGTATGGCATTTCTTAACGCAGTGGCTTTGTCAAGTTTCTGTTGCAAATTTTGATAAAATTCAGTCATCAAAAAAGCAGTTGAACCATCATCTACAGCCCATAAAGAGACAATTACACTGGGTGTACCAGCACTAATTAAAGAACGAGATAAGCCAATAACCCCATCACCAGTTATTCGACCTCTACCTGTGTCGCAAGCACTGAGAACAACCAAATCAGCGTTAATTTTTAGATCGAGAATTTCTTCTGCTGTCAGTAGTCCATCGTCCTTTTTATCTTCCTTGCTTAGAGGTGATGAGAGGGAATTAGAATTTTCTGGTGTGAGAGTGAGCAGTCTTTGGGAAGGAGCTAATGCGATCGCACTATCCAATCCTCGAATATCATCAAATAAGCCGTGGGTGGCAAAATGAATAATTCCCGCTTGGGGTAAGCGTTGCACAATCGCTGCTTCTGTTGCGTTATTACCAATCAAAGCTTGGGTGTTAAATAAAGATGCGATCACTTTTGCTTCCTTCTCAGCGCCAGGCAAGGAAGTTAATTGTTGCGGTTTATCCCCAATTTTTAAGGCAACCTTCGGCATAGTAGCCCTGTTTTGTCACTCTGGCAGTAGTATAATAAGGTAAAAATGCTAGAACCAAGACACAGAGCATGGTACAGCCCCGTCCAGCCGCACCAACAGTCAAATTTGTGGACGAATATTGCCAGTGGTATAAAAGTCTGTTTCCAGATGTTAGGAGTTTCGAGGCTTTTAAATATCTCCATGTAGGCTGCATTTCTGATCTAAAACGTAAAACATTGCCAGAAATAGCAAAAATCGTAGGATTAGATAACCAGCAAGGGTTGCATCATTTTCTAACTACATCACCTTGGGATATAGAAAAGTTAAGAACCTTAAGGTTAGAGTTAATTTTACAAGTGCTAAAAGGTAGACCAATCATTTTAATTATTGATGAGACAGGGGATAAAAAGAAAGGGAGCAAGACAGATTATGTGAAACGGCAGTATATAGGAAATTTGGGAAAAAACAGATAATGGAATTGTGGCAGTGACAGTATATGGTGTTTTCTGTGGGATGACATTTCCATTACTGTTTGAAGTGTATAAACCCAGGGAAAGATTACAGGCAGGAGATAAGTACCGCACTAAACCAGAAATAGCAGCAATACTGATAAAAAAGCTACAATCAATGGGTTTTAAATTCAACTTAGTACTTGCAGATAGCTTATATGGAGAGAGTGGTAAGAATTTCATATCTGTATTAGATGAACTAAACTTGAACTATATAGTAGCGATTCGGTCAAATCATTATGTAGAAATACTTCCACGACAACATATTCAATATTTAAAGTGGCAGAAGTTTCAAAGGGTATTCTCTGACTTGAGTCGGGAAAATCGATTTATTAGAGAAATTATTCCGGGAAAACGTGGAGAACTTAGATATTGGCAAATTACTACAGATCCAGAAAATTTGCCTGATAACACTACTTGGTATGTGATGAGTAAATATCCAGACATTACGCCAAGAGAAGTTGGAAATTTTTACGGTTTAAGAACTTGGGTCGAGTACGGGTTAAAACAAAGTAAGAATGAATTAGGTTGGTCAGATTTTCGCCTGACTCACTACCCAGATATTGAGCGATGGTGGGAAATTATTTGCAGTGCTTATTTAATGGTTAGTCTGCATTCGGAGCAACTGTTTCAGTCTCCATCACAACGAGAGTCAAAATTTGTTTCACATCCTTGGTGGGATAATGGAAATGGCTGGAAGAACATTCTTAACAATCTTCGTTTGATTATTCAACCTTTTACTTTATTTAATCTGATATATCCCTGGTTAACGGTTTTTCCTATTCCTCAATTAGCTTTGGGTTTTTTTAAACTTCAATCTATTATTTATAGCCTCACCAGTTCAATTTTTATATCCCTGATTCACCCTGATTTCTACTTTTCCTCTGCCTAGAGTGACAAAAGAGGGATAATTCGCGCTTGGGGCATTTTCTCTACAATTGCCGTTTCTGTTGCAGCATCACCTATGAGTGGTTGAGTTTGAAACATCTCTGCAATGTTTTTGGCTTCTTCTTCTGCACCTGGTAATCGTGCTGGTTTACAGTTATCCCTTGCTGGATTGAGGGGTGTTTTTGGTGCAGTGGGGTTTCCTACTATTAATAATTCATCACCCGTGATATGTTTGGGAACAAAAGGTTTTGCATCTTTACGCCCTTTTTGGCGCTGGTAAAGTAAATCTAATACCTGAATTGAAGGTGCAGTAGAAATTGTGTGTTTCTCAATCAAATATTTACCCTTTGCATCTTGTAATGCTGCAAAAGGAACAGTAAATAGTTCACCTTGAGGAATAAAAACAACTCGTTCCTCTGGTTTTTGTGGTAGTAAATCGGCAATTGGTTCAATTAATACTTGATGCAGTTTTGGTAAATCAAATTTCCAGCTTTTATTCTTAGGCTTATCATAAGTTACAATCCCCTTTGCCTCTACACTTCTTGCAGCATGACGACGGCGATTTTTGCCAAATAAATTGAGAAATGAATTATTTTCAACTTTTCCCCAAGCTTTTAAGTCAACTTTACGGAATTGCATCTCGCCTGTGGGTTTAATGACCCAAATATATAATTCCGATTCTTGAGTTTCTATCTTTCCCTGAACTATAGATTCATCGGTAATAATTGAATATTGCACAATCGTGGCATTTTGCTGTTTAGAAACCTGCTGAATTTTCTCTATATCTGCTGAATTTGTAATCTCTGGAGAATCAGGTATTTGTTTTGTGAGCGTTGCTCCTATTTTCTGAGCCTTAGGTTGCTGCCTAGGATTTGTATGAGAATTAAGGATGGATAATTTATCACTAGCGATCGCACTGCTATAAATAGCTGTAGTGCTTGTCAAAATTAGAAATGTAGAAATAAAGCTAGAAATGCGGTACAGGTAATAGTTTTTTGATGTTTTAATCATGGTTATATCAGGTGAAATTTTGTTGTAATAGTTGGAGATATTGATAAATAGTGGTGCATATAGCCTGACGGCATTCTAGAAAAATGCTGGCGTAATGCACCTGGGAATTGCATTATTAGATCCAAAGTCTATAACTCAATCAAAAACAAGCTTTAAGCGGTATAGATTTCTTTCAATACATTTAATGCTTGTTCAGCAGCTTGAGGATTTCCTTGTTTTTGATAAAGTTCAGCAGCTTTCTCTAAATCAGCCTTTGCTGCATCTGTTTGAGCTAAATTAGCTTGAGCAATCCCGCGCCAAAAATAAGCGTGAGCAAATTCTGGTTCCATTTTGATGGTTTGTTCAAAATCTGCCAGCGAATCACGATATTTTTCAAGTTGAACTTGAGCAAAGCCTCTACCAAAGTAAGGATAAGCAGAATTAGGGTTAATACCTATCGCTTGCTCAAAATCTCCAACTGCTGTTTCATATTGCTCTAAATGGCTATAAGCAAATCCCCGAAATACGTAAGCTGCAAAATTATTTGCATCAATTTTCAGAACTGAATTACAACCTTCGATTGCTGCTTGAAAATCTCCTTTTTCTAAATCGGCTGAGATTTGAGTTAATAGCGCATCTACATTATTGTTATTACGAGCTTTGGGGGAAGAATTGGTTTCAGATAAGCGTTCGATTGTAGGTAGTTTTAACTGAGGCTTCAATTCAGTTTTTGCCCGTGTAATCAGCAATGGATTAGACTCACTTAAGCTTTCAGCTAAAGTTGTGGAAGGAACAAGCATTGTTCCAAAAACTAAGATTACTGCTGCTAATTTTGAAAGTTTCATTTTACTGACTCCTTAATATTTGTTGATGTTGGGTTGATTTTAGATGAATAAAATTTCACTAAGGTGAATAAATCCACTTGATGCGATCGCGTTTTGCTTGCTCACATGGATATGTATTTCTAGCGGTAAAGAGGATATGCCAAAATAAGTGATTTCTAACTTGAAGCCATCCTCTTTGTGCGCTCATTGATATGTATTTCTGAGGTTTGAGAGGATATGCCAAAATAAGATATTTTTTCTGGAAATCATTTGTCAGCTAATTCATCAAGTAGCGCAGAACGCTTATATAATCAAGCTTGAGGGAATTTGATATTTTTCTTGAGGATATTTTTATTTCTACAGAGTTTTTATATCGTCTGAAAACTTGGTTGAAAACGGGCATAAAAATAGAGGCGTTGCATAATATAGGGATGAATTGAGGTGTGATACTGTGCATTGCCCATACTGTGACTCTACTGAGATTAGAAAAAATGGGAAACGAAGAGGTAAGCTGTGGGCACATTTGTGTAAAATGTGGTCGTCAATTTATCGATGCCTATAGTCCACCAAAAGGATACTCAGATGAGATAAAACAAGACTGTTTAAGATCATACGTGAATGGCATGGGATTTCGAGCGATCGAGCGTGATAAGGGAGTTCACCATACAACCATAATTTATTGGCTCAAACAAATTGGTGAACAACTTCCAGATGCACCACCAATCAACGAGATACCAGAAGTTGGAGAGTTAGATGAACTCGAAACTTTTGTCGGTTCAAAAAGCGAAAAGTTGCGTGCGGGGGTTCCCCCCGTTGAGCAAACTTTTCAAGACAAAACAAAATTTGGTTGTGGACAGCAGTAAACCACTTTCGTCAAGGAATTTTAGCTTGGGTTTTAGGAGACCACAGCGCACTCAACATTTAAACCTTTGTGGGAGGTTGTTTGCTGCTGGCTTTGCGCTTTTTTATGTTACCGATGGATGGAAAGTTTACCCCAGTTTTATTGAGCCAGGAGACCATATCGTCAGTAAAACATATATGACCAGAGTAGAAGGTGAAAATACACGGTTACGTCATTACCTGGCACGCTTACATCGCAAAACATTATGCTATTCCAAATCAATAGATATGCTTAAATACTCAATTCGTTTGTTACTTCATTACTTAAAGTATAGACAAATACCTGTATTTAGTTAATTCATCCCGCATTTATGCAACGCCAAAATAGAAAAATACCCAGATGATGCATCTGAGTACCTCGTAAACATATGATTGGCTAATTTTTCAAGACTTGTTACCGCACTCTGACTTAAGTTGTTGGGGAATATCCTGACGTATCTTAAGTAACTCAGTTGAAGGTTTTTCTACGGAATAAGCTTGCTGTAAGGCATCAGCCCATAATTCTTGTTGTATAAAATAGTTAGCCTTGGCGAGTGCGATCGCTTCTGGGTTGGCTCCTTTGGCTTTCTGTTCCTCCTCCAAAGTTTTTAATTGATTAGTTATGTCCTGTCTTTCTTGTGGTTCCATAACCCGAAATCTAATATTTCCTGTAGCTGTACCACCGTCAAATACAACCCAGTAATAAATTTCACCTGGTTGTAGTGGCTCTCCTGTGTAACTAATAAATTGTTTCCCTGGTACTAATTCCTGAGTCCATAAAGTAGTCTGTCTATTCTTCATCAGACCAACTTGTTGTACATTTCCTTCCCAAAGAAATAAAGGGCGATCGCTCCAAACAATTCTAGTTTTAGTAGTTTTATTTATTTTATCCTCCGGTACATCAGGAGAAATCATACAAACAGAACTTGGTGCAGATGAATTAGGATCGCGACCAACAGCTTTACGTGGTTTAACAGGAGGTTTCGGTTTCGATAAAGGCAGGAAAATATTAACCCAAGATAAAAGAGGATTTGTTGGTTTCGTTTCTGCTTTTAAATTTAGGTTAAAGAATAAAGGTAAGCCAGTAATATTTATTGCCAAAATTAATAAATAAAACTGAATGTGATTGAAACTATTCATAAACTTTTTTCCTCAAAAATGCTGGCATTACGTACAACCAAATAATTAGTGATGGTAAGCTCCAAGGTAAAATTATCGCGATTGATGAAAGATAAATTTGTAAACTTATTAAACCATAAGCTACTGTAGATACACCTAACGATAATAAAATTTGTAATCTGAATTGGGGATTTTTTTGCATTATAAAATATAAAGTCTTACCCAATATAATCGCTATTAAAATTATCCATAAATCAGGGATAGGTACAACCATTCTATTATTCAATAAATGATGTACTTTATATGCATGAATCTCACCTCCAGTCAATACTTGATTGGTATTCTCTGGATTTTCTAAACGTTGCCATACTTCCAAAGCCGGAGGTAAATCAAAATTATCTTCACCATCTTTTGACATTCCCGCTTCACCATATCCCCCTGGTGCAATGATAACTATTTGATTTTCTAAATTAGCAATTTGGGGATTTTGGGTCTGATTTTCTAATAACTGCCAAGCCGGAATACTGCGATAGACTTGATTTGGCGGAATAGAAAAATCAACTATTGGGTGCAACCACATCTGACCAAAATAATAGCTAAATTCTGTTATTGGTTGTAAATTAATCCGTGGTGATGTAAAGCTAGTAATATTATTCAGATGATTCTTTTGTAAGAATTTTTCAATCTGCTGGCTAAAATCTGTTTTACTCTTTAATTGAGGTTGTGGTGCTTGTGTAACTTTATTTTCAATAGTTGTATCAGCAACTGCAATCAATCCTCGTTGTTTTTTATTTGCTGTGGTAGCTGTTTGTGGTTCTAGTTTCTGTAACTGATGTGAGATTGCTAATAAATTAGCAAAATATAATGGTTGAGATGAAGATTTATCTGATAGAGATAGCAGTTGCATATATCCCGGTAAAATCTCAATTTCTCCTTGCAAAGTCCAATTAGGGCTAGCAATTTCTGGTAATACTTTCAACCTATCACCATTTAAGGCACTAGTTGTTGCCAAGACAAACCATGTTGGTTTTGATGATTTTACACCAAGCTGAAGAGTTTTAGCTAAGGCTCGGTCGTTTTGTTCTTGATGTCTATCTAATAAATAATCAATTCCAATTACCTTAGCACCCCTCGTTTGTAACTTATCAATTAATTCAGCTAAGTATTGACGATTCATCGGTTTTGGGTTGGAAATTTTACGCTTCCTAATCGATTCTTCATCAATTTGGACTAATAAAACTGGGGGATTTTTGGTTGAATCAGTTTGACCTGTTAATTGACGGTAAATAGTTTGTGTTTTTAAACGCTGTGCTAATAAATTATTTTGTATAGGTAGTTGAGTACTAATAATAAATAAAGCTGAAAGAGCAATAGTTTCAATGCGAGATGGGCTAATTTTTCGTAAATTATGAGCGAAACTATGTTTAAAGCGAAATAAATGAGCTTCTGGATGGAGAAATAAAGAAGGAATCAGATAGGCGCTAGGATAAGTCAGATTTTCTTCTAATTTTAAATATTGACAAGCTGATGTTAAAGCTTCTTGGACATCTTTATATTGAGCCAAACTTTGCAAAAAATGTAGGAAAAATTCTGAAGCGACTTTATTATGAATTGGTTCTCGCATTACTGCTACTTGACTTAAACCTAATTCAATTAACTTATTAGCAATACTTAAGCCGTTACAGGAATTAAATAAAGCGAATTGTAATCCTTTTTCTAAGGCTTGATTTAATAAGGGTATGATTTCACTAATTGATAAAGTAGTATTGGGAGCAATAGAAATTTCTCCACCTGTCAAAGCCGTTTCATTGCTATGTCCTGCAAATAATAAAATATCCCATCCTAATTCCGAAGTAATTGCTGCTTTTAGTTCAGTTTTAAGTAGGTCAATGTTTTTTCCTGGTTGCCATCCTATAAATGTAATGTCGGCAAGACGTTTCAGTTTTTGAATTGCTTTTTTCTCAGCTTGAAAATCTAAACCAGTATCATCACCTAAAATTACTAATACTCTAGTTTTAGCACGATGAATATGATTATGCTTTGCTATTGATTTATGGATATTGATAGGACTGCGAACAATATTAATTTTACTAAAAGCAAAGGTAACTTCCGTACAAATCTCCCAAGTCTCCCAAGGTAAGCGTGCTAATTCTAAAGAATCACAAGTCAAGAAAAGATTAATATTTGCCGATTGAGAATTAGCAGACGATAAAGAAACTTGAGTAATTACTGTTCTAATTTCATATAGTTCGCTACTACGCAACCAATTGTGAAATTCTGATAGAAATTTTGCTTCTATTTGAACTAATTTTGCGTGCCAATCAGGAGTTGGTGTTTGAAAACTACCGGAATTTTCTACTCTTCCTCGTAACGCAGTTTTGTAAAAACTTAGATAGGTGCGTTGCCATTCTTGATAGAGTAATGTCAAGTTTTCGGAATAGTTAATTTTAGCGCTGAGACGTTGTGCTGTTCCCCAAGTTAATTCAAATAAGCAAACTTGTTCGATGCGTTGCACCTTGAGATGAAAGTTGTTCATAATTTGTAGTTAATTAATTATTTATTACTTAGCAGAGATGCAATTACTTGCATCTCTATTATTTTTTAAAGACCGTTACCAATTAAAATGAAAGGTGCCCAGTAGTACGGATGGGAATACCCACTTTGATACTTTTCATTTCTTGAGGAGGTACCGGGTGGTATATTCACTCTAATAGAACGTTGTTCGGAGTTGATGCTGGTGGCGTTATTCCCTTTTAGTAAATCAAGTTGTGCTTGACGTAATGCTTCAGATTTCGTCATCTTTCTGGAGAGGTTTTTGTAAAATAGTTGCATTAGTTCTGATGTACTGGGATCGTCAACTTTCCACAAAGATGCGATCGCAGCTTTAGCACCTGTTTGTTGCATCGCATAACCAAAACCTAAAATCTCTTTACCATCCCCAAAACCACCCAAACCAGTTTCACAAGCACTCAGCACTACCAAATCAACATTTGTGAGATTCCAAGATTTGACATCTCGCAAAGTAAAATATTCTTTATTATCTTGATCGTCTGATTCTTTCTCACCTAAAACTTTATCACCCAAAATAATTACAGAATTGTCTGGATTTTCCTTGACAAATGCGGCATGAGTTGCCAGATGTACGACTGAATAATCATTCATCATTAATCGGATATTTGGATTGAATTGTTTGTCTAAAAGTTTAGTACTTCCAGAAAAACTTGCTGTAATTTCATCTACTTCTTTTCCTGCATATTTCAATCCTCTAAAAGTTGCCGTTTTTTCCCCCAACGGGACAGTTACATTACGATTGATATCTGTAAATGCAGCAGCTAAAATGTCTTGTTTAGTTTGAGGTTTTGTATTTAAATCCATCAAACTCAAGGCTGTAATATTATTGATGTTATAACGCTCAATTAGCCATTGCTTACTATCATGTAAAGCAGCTAGAGGAATATAACGTAATTTTTCATCGGGAGCAAAAATAATTGTTTTGGTTTTTGCTTCTGCTAAATCCCCCTCCAATGGTTGAATTAGCCATTGATAAAGTTTATTAGCATTAACTTTGGCATTAGTACCAGGACTTTGCAAATCACGACGAAAATCTTCAATTGTTTTATTGAGTTCAGCTTGCGAAACTGCTACTGTACGACGAACTGGAGGAGCATAAGGAGTAAGTAATACTAGTTCCAAACGCTCTTTTAAAACCAAGGGATAAATAATTACAGCATCTTGTTGTAGCTCCTTTAAATTATCTTGTAAACTTCTTGCTTGTGCATCTGGGTCTAAATTCTTTCCTCCAGTAAGTTGACGTAATTCTTCAATTCGTTTTGCAACTTCTGGACTTTTGACAAATTCTCCGTATTCTTTTATGAGATTTTCTTGCATTTTTCGCAACTCAATAATACGCTGTTTATGCTTGTTATCACGCCTCTCTCGGGGGATAGTTTCTAATTGATTTAATTCCTTACCCAAGGCGATTTGTTTATCATTTAAAGTACTATTAATTGCTCTTGGTTTGCCGAAATATTCTTGCGCTTCTAGATATTTCAGTATTTCTAGGATTGGTGTTGCTTCTGCTGTACGTCCTTGTTGTAATAATAAATCTGCATACTGACGATATACTTGGGCTGGTGTAAATCCATCAAAATCGACAATTGTTTGAAAGAAAGATTTTTGTAAATCTGGTGTAATTTCTTGAATCTTACTTCGCACTACTTCAATTCGCTGAACTGCTTCTTGATAGTTTTTAATCGCTTCATTAGGTTGATTTAATTCAGCATAAGTACGACCTAAGCCAGCATAAATTCCAGAATCAGCACCTACAGATTTTGCTTGAATTTTGATTGCTAATGCTTGGTTATATGTTTTAATCGCTTCTTGCTTTTTACCAAACTTACGCTGTAAACCCCCTATAAACGAAAGTACTTCCTTTTCATAGCTAGGATTTTTCGACTTTCTGGCAAGTTCTAAGTTAGCTTGGACTGCTTCCATTGCTTTTGGCTCATTATTTAACTCACCATAGCCCAGACCAAGTACAAAATTTCCTATTAATTCTATTTCGATTGTTTTAGTTTTGGGTAAAATAGCTAAACCTCGATTCGTATATTCAATGATTTTTTTCGGTTGGTCTTTACCAAAGTAGCTGTAGGCAATAAGAAATAAACTTATAGCCTCACCCTGAGGATTTTTGATTTTTTGAGCTAGGGTAAGTGATTGTTGTAAATATTCAGTGCTTTTTTGTTCATCTCCTAAAGTTTTGTAGAATAGTCCAATTTCTTGAAGACTTGACAATTCAGAGTGTGGATCAATATTTTGTTTAGCAATTGATAATGCTTCCTGAAATAATTCCAGAGTTTTCTTATAGTTTCCTTGATGAGTATAAATCTGCCGTTGAATATTTAAAGCATCTCTTTTTAAATTGAGATTTTTTGTTTTTTCTGCAATTATCAATACTTGCTGTGCGGAATCTAAAGCTTGCTTATAATCTCCCTTTACTGTATATACAGCACTGAGTTTTTTGAATGCTTCTGCTTCTAAATCAGAATTCTTAATATCTCTTGCTATTGTCAAAGCTTGCTGGTTAAGTTCAATTGCTTTTTGAAATTCTTGGTTATTCTGATATACATCACCTAATGCAATCAATGCACTAGCGTCAAATTCAGGGTTTTTTAAAGTTTTTGCAAAGTTTAAACGTTGTTGAGCATACTCAAATGCTTTATCATATTCCCCTATATTCGTGTAGACTAAACTCAAAAAACCTAAAGCAGACAGCTTTTGATCATAAGCATGAGATTGAGAATAATTCGGTAATTTTTGAATATCAATTTCATTTGCTTTGCTTAAAGCTTGTTGTGAAAACTGAATACCTTTATCAAAGTCACCTAGAACACTATAAGTCATAGCAAGCCTTAATAATGCCTGTGCTTCAAAAGCTGGATCTCTAAGTTGTTGAGCAATTTCTAATTCTCTCTGGCTTAATTCAATAACCTTGCTAATATTTCCTTGGTATTTATAAAGCTCGGCGAGAAAAGATAAAGCATATCTCTCAGCATCTAAAATTTTATACTGTCGAGCAATATTCAAACCTTGTTGCAGAAATTTCTCTGCTTTTTCTAATTCTCTTAATTTGAGATGATAATTACCGATAAGCGAGTAGGATTGACCTTGAATTTCAAATATATTTTTCTCTACTTCGGAATTGTTGAGTTCTCTTGCAATTTTTAAAGCATTTGGAACTAATTTGAGAGCTTTATTTGCTTGAATCATTCCCCGATAATAATCTTTTTCAAGGGTAGCCTCATTAGCATTTCCATAATAAATCCTCATGATTTGCATGAAGATAGTTAATTTTGTAGAGCGATTATTTGCTGTTTCTCCGTAGAGAGCTAATGCTTTCTCATAGAATTCAATTGCTTTATCATATTTTTTCTGAGCATGGTAGTTCACAGCAATTCCAGCAAGAGTTTGAGCTTCTATCGTCGGATTCTTTATTTCTCTAGTGATTATTAATGAGTTTTGTAAATTTTCTATTGCTAAGTCATGTTTACCTTGCTGAAAATAGCAATTTCCAATAAGCACAAGTATTGCGGCTTCTTGTTCAGTATTTTTATTTGCTAATGGCAAAGCTTGTTGATAAAACTCTAAAGTCTTATCATATTTCTCTTGTTTTGTATAACTATCTCCTAAAGATACTAAAATCTGAAATTCAAGAGATTTATCTTTTACCTCACTAGCTATAGGTAATGCTTGTTGATAAGCTTTAATGGCTGGATCATATTTTTGTTGATTAAAATAAGTATTTCCTATAGCATTAAGAATGTTAGCCTCAAAATCACGCATTCCTGCTTCTTGAATGAGCGGTAATGATTGTTGAAAAAATTTCAATGCATTGTCATATTCTTTTTTATTAAGATAAATTAATCCTATATGCTGTAAACTCCTACCTTCCCAAGCACGATTTCCGACTTCACGATTCACAGCTAAAGCTTTATTCAACCAATCCAAAGCATTTGGATAATCATTTATATTGCTGTAAGCTCCTGCTATTCTAAATAGAGTCAAGCCCTCTTGGTATTTATCCCCCAATTCTCTATGCATCGCTAGTGCTTGCTGTAAAAGCTTTAAGCCTTTATCTTGTTGTTTTAAATAACTGTAAGTAATACCCATTCGACTCAGAGTAATTGCTTCCCCGACTTTATCTTTAACCTCACGGCGAATTTCTAAAGCTTGTTGTAAAGTTAAGAGGGATTTTTCATCTTGTTCCAAACTGAAGTACAACCCACCCAAAGCATCTAAAGTTTCTCCTTCTCCAGCACGGTCTTTAATTTCCCTGCGAATTGTTAAAGCTTGTTGTAAAATTTCTAATGCTTTGTCGTTTTGCTGAAAAACGTTGTAAACCAGTCCTATATTATTCAGCGTTTGACCAATTCCCGCT
>NZ_CP064881.1:0-194804 GCF_025677855.1 Tolypothrix sp. PCC 7601 | reverse complement strand
CCCATCATCAGGAATTGGGCGACTAAATTCTATAGCTTGATGCATCTCTTCAGCATCAAGGCTAATGGCTTCAGTCGGTAAACGTTCAAATTCAAATGACATGGGTAAAGTATTCATAATGTTGCAAAAAGTAAATAATTGTAGAAACGTGATTCATCGCCTCTGTAATCAAGAATTGGTAAAATTGGGGTTTAATTGTTGACAAAGCCGTTGAGAAAAATGACTCATTTTTCCCTGGCTCTGCATACTTAATGCTTCAGTTTCTGCTTGCTTGATTAAACTTGTAATTTGTTCGTTTAGGATATCGGTAATTTGTCGATCTAAGTTAGCAAGACGCTCTGGTGTAGAATATTCTTGTGCTAGTTGGATGACGGCTGCTTTTAACTTTTGCAATGTTTTATGCTCGACATCAGCACGAAATTCTTTAAGTTTCAATAATCGAGTGACTTGATATTGAGCATTTAAGCCTAATTGTTGAGATATCGCATTCATGGATAGCCTCTGACAATGGAATAATTGCAGTGCTAGCAAAAATTGATTAGATTTCTCTGCATCTTTTTTATTTAGCTTGTTTACTCGTGATTGTGTGACTTCAGCTAAGGCTAAATCTAAACAATGCAAGATTTGGTTTCTATATAATTTTAAAAATATTTCTTCATCATTATTATCTGTCATCAGATTGTCAGAATCTGGTGCGGGGATTTGCTCAATTAAAGCAAAGTTTTCATTTAACTGCACATCTAAAGATTCTGTGGTTAAGAAACCACTTCTAACATGAATTCTATATTGTCGCAGCTTATCTGCTAAATTTTGGAGTTGTCGCATCACATTTTCAGGAGATAAGCGAGATATATTTTTTTGCTGGATTTTTGATTCTAATAATTGAGCCATTTTTGCTAATTGCTCAGTGGTGGGTGGTGGACATTTGCTGCGGTTTCCCTGGGCTAGTTGTTGCCAGCGTTCAGTACGATATACTTTGTGATAAGCAGCGAGTAATTTTTGGGCTTGCTCAATTTCTTTGGGTGTGAGGTAATGAAATTCGCCTAAAATTTTGGCTAATTGTTGAGGTTTGGTATCATTCAAAATTGCCCAGTCTCTCACTAAATACAATCCGCATTCTAAAAGAAATTTTTCTAGTTCATTATGCTGTTTTACCTTGCGGCTTACCCAAGTAGTCAGCAGGCTTTTTTCGGGGTCAAAAGTTTGTAAAACTTCTCGCCCAAAGGATTGATATTTAGTAGCTGGTTCTAAACTATCATCGTCATCCAAAACATAACGAAATAAATCGCGCTCAGTAAATCCGTGAAAATCCCCAAATTGGCGGGCGAGGTGTAAACAAGCTTGTTGAATTTGCCAGGATATAAAACAGAGTAAACAGCGTTGTGCTAGTAAGCTTGGCTGTGTGGCAGCATTGCGAGATAATTCTAGTAAGCGCTGCTGTATGATTGTGTCTGAGATTTCATCGATATTTGGTAAGTCTGCAAAGGTGGTAGTAAAAAAAGACTTGGCGTTTTCCAGTTCTGGGAATTTGAGATTCCCTGTGCCATCTAGGGTTACTAATGTCCAGTATTTTAACTTGCTCATTGGTAAATTTGTGTTTTTAATTATTAGTTGTTAATTGTCTCATCTCCCCTGGATTCGAGCCGTTATTGTTTCTTAACTCTCGGCGGGTTGGGGATATGCAGTTTTTGGGCGGGTAGTCAGGTGATTTTTTTGTAAAGTTTCGGCTTGGGGTTGAGGGTTGGATATAGGTTTTAAGTTAAGTCCCGAAATTCCGCCTGTCCCGATATATCGCCGTCACCCTAGAAGGGTGCGGCTAATTGAACAAGAGCTTACCTCCGTGGGCTAAGAAAATTCAGCCCACGAAGGTGGGCTTTGATAGCGTGAGCCAGTGGCTTATAGCCTGCGGGCGATATGTCGGGTAAGTGAGAAAACAATGTAGATCACCATTGAAAAATCATACTCACCATTCGCCAACGGTATCTCAAACTTGCATACCCCCCACCCTGCTTAGAAGTATGTAAAAGTAAGCCATCAAATCACGGAGGTATTGGGGAGCATCCCACTTTTTTACCTGTCATTGCGAGCGAAGCGTTCGCGTTAGCGTCTCGAAGAGAAGCAATCGCAAAGGATGGGATTGCTTCATTCCGCTTCGCTCCATTCGCAATGACAAACAAAATAACGGGGGTATTGCGGTTAATTTATGCCAAAACTTAGCCAAATTCATCAAATCTTTAGCATTTTTACTGAGCTAAAAAGCATAACCTAATTACTTAAGCCCCATCCACTCTTAACTTCATAATTCATCATTCCTCATGCGTTTTCACAAAATTGCTCTAAGTTTCCTCGCCCTAGTTATCGCCACAGCTTCCACACCGATAAATTTCAGCCTTTGGGGAACGCCAGGAGATTTACGAGTACTGGCGCAAACACCACAAGCTAAGAAAGCCGAAGCTGATAGATTGTTGGATCAAGGAGTTCAGCAGTTTCAAACCAGTCAATTTGAAGCTGCATTGCGATCGTGGCAACAAGCACTGATTATTTATCGAGAAATCAAAGACCGTCAAGGAGAGGGTGCGGCGCTGGGTAATCTCGGTAATGCTTACCATGCATTGGGAGACTACCCAAAAGCCATTGAGTACCAGCAGCAGAGATTAGCGATCGCCCGAGAAATTAAAGACCGATTAGGGGAGGGTGCGGCGCTGGGTAATCTCGGTCTTGCTTACTTTTCTTTGGGAGACTACCCAAAAGCGATTGAGTACCACTCAAAAAGTTTAGCGATCGCCCGGGAAATTCAAGATAGATTAGGCGAGGGTACGGCGCTGGGTAATCTCGGTAGTGCTTACTATGCTTTGGGAGACTACCCAAAAGCGATTGAGTACCACCAGCAGAGATTAGCGATCGCCCGAGAAATTAAAGATAGATTAGGGGAGGGACAGTCACTGGGTAATCTCGGTATTGCTTACGATGCATTGGGAGACTACCCAAAAGCCATTGAGTACCAGCAGCAGCACTTAGCGATCGCCCGGGAAATTAAAGACCGATTAGGGGAGGGAAAGTCACTGGGTAATCTCGGTCTTGCTTACTATTCTTTGGGAGACTACCCAAAAGCGATTGAGTACCACCAGCAGCACTTAGCGATCGCCCGGGAAATTAGAGATAGATTAGGTGAGGGACAGTCCCTGGGTAATCTCGGTATTGCTTACGATGCATTGGGAGACTACCCAAAAGCCATTGAGTACCATCAGCAGAGATTAGCGATCGCCCGGGAAATTAAAGATAGATTAGGTGAGGGACAGTCCCTGGGTAATCTCGGTCTTGTTTACCGTGCATTGGAAGACTACCCAAAAGCCATTGAGTACCATCAGCAGAGATTAGCGATCGCCCGGGAAATTAAAGATAGATTAGGGGAGGGAATTTCTTTAAACAATCTAGGAAATGCTTTCTACAAACAAGGAAATTTCCGCGCCGCAGAGAAAACCCTGTATGAGGGAATTAAGGTTTGGGAATCTCTGCGAGATAAAAAGTTAGCTGATACTAACAAAGTTTCTTTTTTTGACACCCAAAGCAGCACCTACAGAATTTTACAAGAAGTCCTAATTGCCCAAAATAAAACTGATGCGGCTTTAGAAATTGCCGAACGCGGTCGTGCTAGGGCGTTTGTTGAGTTGTTAGCATCTCGTGTATCTACTAATAATAAACAGGCGGATAAATCACCGCAAGCACCGACAATTGCCCAGATTAAACAAATTGCTAAACAGCAAAATGCTACTCTCGTGCAATATTCTATTATTTATGATGAATTCAAAGGAGCAGGTAAAGAACAATTCAAAGAATCAGACCTCTATATTTGGGTTGTCAAACCGAATGGTGAAATCACATTCCGCAAAGCTGACCTCAAACCCCTATGGCAAAAAGATAATACAACTTTAGATAAATTAGTGAATCAAAGCCGTCTAGGTATTGGTGTGGTTAGAGGTGGGCGTGCTGGCGGTATTATCTCCCAAGTCAATCCTGATGCTGCAAACTTGAAAAAGCCATTACAAAAACTGCATGAAATTTTAATTAAAGATATCGCTGATTTATTACCAAAAAATCCTAATGATAGAGTTATTTTCATTCCTCAAGGTTCTTTATTTCTTGCGCCCTTCCCAGCTTTGCGAGATGAACAAGGTAAATATTTAATTGAAAAACATACCATTCTCACCGCCCCAGCTATTCAGGTGTTAGATTTTACTCATCAATTAGTGGCAGGGAGACAAACTAATTATAATAACGCCTTAATTGTCGGTAATCCTACTATGCCTTTAGTGTCTACGGAACCTAACAAACCTGCAACACGGTTAGATCCACTACCAGGGGCGGAACTGGAAGCAAAGACGATTGCTAAGATGTTGAAAACTCAGGCGATTCTGGGTAAAGAGGCGACGAAAGCTAATATATTGCAACGCTTATCAACAGTTGATGTGATTCATCTTGCTACACACGGTTGGGCTGATGATAACCGGGGTTTGGGTAGCTGGATTGCTTTTGCACCATCGGGTAATGATGATGGTTTACTCAAGGCTGAGGAAATTTTAGATTTAAAAATCAAGGCTCAGTTAGTCGTTCTCAGTGCTTGTGAAACGGGGAAAGGGCAACTTTCGGGTGATGGGGTGATTGGGTTGTCGCGTTCGTTGATTTTGGCGGGTGTTCCGAGTGTGTTGGTGTCGCTGTGGCAAGTACCGGATGAACCGACACAATATTTAATGGTGGAGTTTTATAAGAGTTTGCAAACTCAGCCTGATAAAGCGTTGGCTTTGCGTCAGGCGATGTTGAAGACGAAGGAGAAGTTTCCGAACCCTGTGAATTGGGCGGCGTTTACGTTGATTGGGGAACGGTAATTCGTAATTCGTAATTCGTAATTCGTAATTCGTAATTCGTAATTCGTAATTCGTAATTGGTCATTTGTCATTTGTCATTGGTCATTATTTAGGGAATCTCTAATATCGATAGATTTTTTGTGAGGAGACGGGGTTTTGCTTTGTCCCGATAATATATTCTAGAGGGCATGGCAGTGCCAGTGCCCCTACAATCTGTTTTTTTTGCTGAAAATGCGCTGGCTTTATCATTTACAGATATTGAGGACTAATTTTTAGATTTTTGGTAAAGAGAAAAGGCGATTTCCTTCTCGTTTATCGAAATCAAGTACTCGTTTTCTTGTTTTAGGTAAGCAAAAAGCCATTTCACCTTCTCGTTAAGCCTTAACGCTTTCTCATTTTGGTGTTTTCCGCAAGTAAAATACCATTTCATCTACTCATTAAGCCTTAACGCTTACTCATTTCGGTAAATCACGCACTCATTTTAGTGTTTTCCGCAAGTAATAAGCCTTATCGCTTACTCATTTCGGTATATCGCGCAATCATTTTAGTGTTTTCCGCAGCTAAAAAGGTATATTGCTGGCTCAAAAATTGCGATGTTTGACAATAAGCGGCTGTGTAGTTACGCTTTGTTGTTTTTTGCGATGCCTAGGTTGGGCTACGCCTACGCATTTGTTCTCAAAACAAATTGGGTAATTGAAAAACACTAATAAATCATAGATTTCGCTTCGGGGCATGGCATTGCCCGTACGTGTCAACTTAACGTGAAACCCGCTTGGTGGAAAGGTTTTGCCCTCACCCCCAGCCCCTCTCCCTGTGGGAGAGGGGAGCCTGAGATTCAATTCCCCTTCTCCCTAGGGAGAAGGGGTTAGGGGATGAGGGCGAGAGGGTTTTGCACAACGCTTGCCCGATATAGCTTTCGGCTTAAGTTGACACCAATGGGCATTGCCATGCCCCTACCTGCTTACCTTATTTATCGGAAATACGCTGTATATCTAACGTAAAATATTGATGAGTTCTCTTTTAGAAGCAATATTAAAGCAAGCTCAAGGTTTGTCACGAGAGGAACAGCTGGAGTTAATTCAACATTTAACAGAGCAAGTATCTACCCAGTCAGAAACTCCAGCCAAACCAAAGCGTAAAGTGACTGAGTTTTATGGAGTTGTACCTAATTTATTATCGGGGATGGATGCTCAAGTTTGGGTTGACCAACTGCGTTCGGAGTGGGATGAACGTAAAGTTTTAGGTGCATTGGAAATTTGAAAATGTTTTTCTAACTGCATACCCCCTCACCCTTCAGAGATAAGTATCTCCAACACCAAAATTGGAGAAATCTTTGTGAAACGTTTGCTTTCTAGCGTTGTACTTACTAGCTATATTTTGGGTATTGCTAGCGTGGCTATCCTACCTCTGCAACGGCAAGTTACCGCACAAGTACAGAAAAATAATGAGCTTTTTTACACATTTTACGGTCAAAAAATTCCCTTGTCTGTGCGTCAAGATACTGTAGCTGTGGCTTTTAAACCAGTTAGGACAAGGGGAAAAGCTCTGTTTCAACAATTACAAGATGATTTACGCTCTGGTAGGGGAGGCGTTCGGGATCTGAGTCAAAGTAGTGGTGTTAATGTAGAAGTCAATCCTTTGGGTGCTAATTTTGCTTTAGTCAAACTACCCACATCAACCCGTAATTCTGTCACCAATTTACAACAGCTAATTCAAAAGCAACCTTATGTCCAAGAAACTTTACCTGTATTGACTCGCACCACGGGAGATAGTAATTCTGGATCAAAGCAACAAACGATTGTGCTACCAAATGAAATTATCGTCAACTTTGAACCAGGACTTTCTGATAGTCAAAAACAGTTAATTTTAGTCCGCAATAATCTAGAAGTTGTCAGACAGCTACGTTTTAGTAAAAATCATTATGTAGTACGTCCTAAATCAGTTTCTGGGACAGCAGTTTTATCTATCGCCAATCAATTAACGGATATGGCGGGAATCCAATCAGCGACTCCGAATTTTATTCAGACTACATCTTATCAAACTCTGGCGGCGAATTCATTAACGGAAACTCCCAACGCCAAAGCAAATCTGCAAAGTTTACTCGCTACTTTACCTCAACCTAAAGACACACCCCAGACTACATCTTTACTTCCTTTACAGTGGCATCTCAACAGTACACCTCGGCGCGGTCAATTTCTCCCTCGTACTGATATCCGCGCTACAGAAGCTTGGAAAAACAGCAATGGCGGACGGGATGTGGTTGTAGCAGTAATTGATAGTGTGATTCAATGGGATCATCCAGATTTAGCTAAGAATCTCTACAATTCTGGCAATAGCCCCGATAAATTACCCAATGAACAATACGGTTGGGATTTTTCTAGCGGTAAAGAAGGTGATGCAGATACGCGCCTTGGATCTGATGAATTAGCAACTGTGCAAGCTCATTTTCAAAACACCTTTGTACTTTCATCTGAGGAATTACTGAAAAAATATGCCAGTCTTGCTGAAGCATTAAAGCAGAGATTTCCTAATGCTTCCTCTGGTCAAATTGTACTCTACATCAAAAATTATATTCGCAATGAAATCGCCGCAGAATTTCACGGAACTTGGAGTGCGGGTGTGATTGCGGCAAATTCTGAAGATAAATCTGGTGTGTTGGGTGTTGCGCCTCATGCCAAAATTCTCCCAGTGCGGGTATTTGGCTTGGGCGGTAAGATTGACTCAGCATCTTTGATTGAAGCTATAGGTTATTCTAACGCCCGTGGTGCAGATATCATTAATATGAGTTTGGGTGGCTTATTACCAGATGAAGGTTTGACCGAGCAAATTTTTGATGTGCTGGATAATAACCCCAAATTAGTAATTGTGGCTTCCGCAGGTAACGAGAATTTAGACGGCGTGAGTTTCCCGGCGGCGATTCCTGGGGTAATCTCAGTAGGAGCGACAAACGTTGTCGGAAATCGCACCGCTTACAGCAGCTACGGTGGTGGTTTACAAGTTGTCGCTCCTGGTGGAGATTTAACAAATGCTGCTAGTGGAGGGATTTTAACGACTGGCGGAACTTTCCTTGATGGTTTCTGGCAAGGAATGAAGGTGCCAGATTATGCTTGGGGTGTGGCTTTAGATCCCTTGGGTAAATACGTACAAGTTCAGGGTACTTCCTTCTCTGCGCCAGTGGTGTCGGGTGTGGTGGCGTTGATGAAAGGGGAAGATGGACAACGGCGCTTAAATCGAGAGGGGATTGTGAAAATTCTCAAATCTACTGCCAGTTACAATGGCTTAACGCTGAGTAAAGGTGATATCAATCGCTACCGCTTACAAGCAGATGTGGGGTTTGGTGCAGCCGGGGATTTTCCATATGTGCGTCCTTCTGGGGTGTTTGGTAAGGCTAAACCTGTGTCAGCAGAACAGTATTATTTCGGTAGTGGGTTGATTAATGCTGAGGCGGCTGTGGCTCAAGTGAAGCGGTAATTTGTAATTCGTAATTCGTAATTTGGAATTTTTGCGAAGCGATCGCATTCAGTCGCTACTTCTTGAATATGGCGATCGCACATGTATGAGTAAAGTGCGATCGCAATAAAAGTGCATATCCCCACCCTGCTCAGAAATATATAAAAGTAAGCCAGCAAATAACGCTAGTTTTGCGGTTAATTTATGCCAAAATTTCGCCAAATTTACCCAATATGTAGCATTTTTACAAGCTAAAAAGCTTAAATTAATTACTTAAGCCCCTTAATTTCCCCGTCTAATCCTAACTTCATCCTTCAGTATGCGTTTTCCTAACATTGGTATAAGTTTCCTCGCCCTAGTTATCGCTACGGCTTCCACTCCCATAACTTTAAGCCTTTCCTCCTCACCAGGAGAGTTACGAGTTCTGGCGCAAACAACAGCTGACCGCAAAGCCGAAGCAGAAAGACTTCTGCAACAAGGTCGTGAGCAGTATCAAATCAGTCAATTAGAAGCAGCATTACAGTCTTGGCAACAAGCGCTGATTATATTTCGAGAAATCAAAGACCGTAAAGGTGAGGGAAAATCTCTGAACAATCTGGGAAATGTCTACTATGAGCAGGGAAATTACCCCAAGGCGATTGATTACTACCAGCAGAGTTTGGCGATCACACGGGAGATTAAAGACCAAAAGGGAGAAGTGAATGCTTTAGGCAATCTGGGAATTAATTACGATGCACTGGGAGATTACCTTAAAGCTATTGAGTACCAAGAGCAGAGTTTGAAACTCGCACGGGAAATCAAAGACAGGAAAGCGGAAGGGCAATCTTTAGGGGATCTGGGAAATTCTTACTATTCTTTGGGAGACTACACTAAGGCTATTGATTACCATCAGCAGAGTTTAAAAATCGCACGGGAAATTAACAACCGACAAGGGGAAGGGGATGCTGTCAACAATTTAGGAAATACCTATCAATCTCTAGGAAAATACACCCAGGCTATTGATTATTACAAGCAGAGTTTAGCATTTGCGCGGGAAATTAAAGACCGCAAAGGACAGGGGACTGCTCTCAACAATCTAGGAAATTCTTACACTTCTTTGGGAGACTATCCCAAAGCAATTGAGTACCTGGAGCAGAGTTTGAAGCTTGCACGAGAAATCAAAAACCGAAACGGCCAGGGGAATGCTCTCAACAATTTGGGAAATGCCTATCAAGCTCTAGGAAAATACACCCAGGCGATTGATTATTATCAGCAGAGTTTGGAGATCGTGCGGGACATCAAAGACCGAAACGGGGAAGGGAAAGTTCTCAACAATTTGGGAAGGACTTACCGCGCTCTGGGAGACTACAATAAAGCCATTGATTATTATCAGCAGAGCTTGGTAATCAGCCGTGAAATCAAAGACCGAAACGGCGTGGGAGTTGCTCTCAACAATTTGGGAATTACTTACTATGCTTTGGGAGACTACACCAAAGCCATTGATTACCTGCAACAGAGTTTGCTAATCAGCCGTGAAATCAAAAACCGAAACGGAGAGGGAAATACTTTAGGTAATTTGGGAAATACCTACCATGCTTTGGGAGATTACCCTAAAGCCATTGATTACCACCGACAGCATTTGGCGATCGCACAAGAAATTAAAGACCGAAACGGTGAGGGGAAAGGTCTAGGCAATTTGGGAAATGCCTACTATGCTTTGGGAGACTACGCCAAAGGCATTGATTATCACCAGCAGAATTTGGCGATCGCTCGTGAAATTAAAGACCGAAACGGAGAGGGAAATGCTCTGGGTAATCTAGGAATTATCTACCATATTTTGGGAAACTACGCCAAAGCCATTGATTACCACCGCCAGCATTTAGCGATCGCACGGGAAATCAAAGACCGAAACGGAGAAGGGAAGGCTCTAAGCAATCTGGGAAATACCTACCATGCTTTGGGAGATTACCCTAAAGCCATTGATTACCACCGCCAGCATTTGGCGATCGCACGGGAAATCAAAGACCGAAATGGAGAGGGATCTGCTCTGGGTAATCTGGGAAATGCCTACCATGCTTTAGGAGACTACGCCAAAGCGATTGATTACCATCGCCAGCATTTGGCGATCGCTCGTGAAATTCAAGACCGAAACGGAGAAGGGACTGCTCTGGGCAATTTGGGAATGGCTTACCGTGTGCTGGGAGACTACCCCAAAGCGATTGATTATCATCAGCAGTATTTGGCGATCGCACGGGAAATCAAAGACCTTTCAGGAGAAGGAAGAAGTCTAAATAATTTAGGATTTGCTTTCTACAAACAAGGCAATTTCCAAGAGGCTAAAAAAACTCTCTATGCTGGCATTACAGTTTGGGAATCTCTCCGGGAAAGATTAGGTAAAAATGATAGCTACAAAATCTCAATTTTTGAGGAACAAGCTAAGACTTACCGCACACTGCAACAAGTCCTGATTGCTCAGGGTAAAACTCAAGAAGCTTTAGAAATTTCTGAGCGAGGGCGTAGTAGGGCATTTATTGAGTTATTGACTTCACGTTTGTCTAGCAAAAGTACAAGTCAAAATCAAGAATTTCCTGTTGATAAACCTACATTATCCTTGCTACAACAAATCGCCAAACAACAAAAAGCGACACTGGTTGAATATTCAATTATTTATGATGAATTTAAGATTCAGGGTAAACCAGAAACCAAAGAATCAGAACTCTACATTTGGGTAATCAAACCCACAGGTGAAGTTACCTTTCGCAAAGCTGACCTGAAACCTTTATGGCAAAAAGATAATATAACTTTAAATGAATTAGTCACCAAAAGTCGTGAGTCAATCGGTGTCATAGGTCGTGGGATTACAGTAACTCACAACCCCAATCCGACTAAAGTAAAACAGCGCTTTCAAAAGCTGCACGAATTACTCATTAATCCTATTGCTGACTTGCTACCAAAAAATCCTGATGAGCGAGTCACATTTATACCGCAATCATCTTTATTCCTTGTCCCCTTCGCAGCTTTACAAGATCAGCAAGGTAAATATTTAATTGAAAAACACACTATCCTCACTGCCCCAGCAATTCAAGTATTAGATTTAACTCACAAACAACGGCAGAAAGTTTCTGGTAATCAAGCTTTAGTCGTGGGTAACCCAATTATGCCTAAAGTTGCTCCTTCTATTGGAAAAGTAGCGCAACAACTTTCTACTTTACCAGGTGCGGAAAAAGAAGCAAAAGAAATAGCGCAACTGTTAAATACCAAAGCCATCACAGGTAAAGAAGCAACCAAAGCCGCATTTATTCAAAAATTACCCCAAGCGAGATTTATTCATCTAGCTACCCACGGCTTACTTGATGATTTTAAAGGTTTGGGTGTCCCCGGTGCTGTGGCTCTCGCCCCTGATGGTAAAGATAACGGCTTGCTGACTGCAAATGAAATTTTAGATTTAAACATCAACGCCGAATTAGTTGTATTAAGTGCTTGCGATACCGCACAAGGTAAACTTACAGGAGATGGTGTTATTGGTTTATCTCGCGCCTTAATTTCTGCGGGTGCGCCAAGTGTGATTGTTACATTATGGTCAATTCCCGATAGTCCTTCGGCATTATTGATGGGGGAATTTTACCGCCAGTTACAGAAAAATCCTGATAAAGCACAGGCGTTGCGTCAAGCAATGTTGGTGACGATGAAACAGCATCCTCATCCTAGCGCTTGGGCTGCATTTACTTTGATTGGGGAAGCGAAGTAAGCGCTCTGGCATTGTCAGTCGGTGCAATTCAATTGCAGATATAACAAAGCGATCGCATCTCCTCAAATTTCTCAAACATTAGGGTGTGTCATAATTCTGCGATCGTACAGAACTATATTACATTCGCTTCACTTCAAGACTGCATACCCCGCATCCTGCTGGGAGCTACATAACAGTAATCCATCAAATAACAGTGATATTACGGTTGAATTATCCCAAAATTTAGCCAAATTCATCAAATCTTTAGCATTTTTACCTATTCAAAAGGCTTAAGTTAATTACTTAAGCCCGATGATTACCCTGCCCAACCTTAACTTTATAATTGATTCTTCATTCAGTATGCGTTTTCACAACATTAGTCTGAGTTTCCTGGCTCTGGTTATCGCCACGGCTTCCACTCCGATAAATTTCAGCCTTTGGGCCTCACCAGGAGAATTACGAGTACTAGCGCAAACACAAGCGGATCGCAAAGCCGAAGCAGACAGGTTGCTAAAGCAAGGTAAAGAGCAGTATCAAATCAGTCAATTTGAAGCTGCATTACAGTCTTGGCAACAAGCGCTGATTATCTATCGAGAAATAAAAAACCGTCAAGGTGAGGCGGATACTCTGCGTGGAGTGGGGGCTGCTTACTATGAGCTGGCCGACTACACCAAAGCGATTAATTACAACCAGCAGAGTTTGCTGATCGCACAGGAAATCAAAGACCGCTTAGGTGAGGGGCATACTCTGCGTGGTTTGGGAAATGCTTACTTATCCTTCAGAAACTATGCCAAGGCAATTGATTGCTACCAGAAGAGTTTGGCGATCGCGCGGGAAATCAAAGACCGCCAAGGCGAGGGGAGATCTCTGGGCAATTTGGGAATTGTTTACAAGAACCAGGGAGATTACACTAAGGCAATTGAGCACTACCAGCAGAGTTTAGTGATGGCGCGGGAAATCAAAGACCGCAAAGGAGAGGAGAATGTTCTAGGCAATCTAGGAGTTGCTTACTATGAGTTGAGAAATTATGCTAAGGCGATTGAGTATCAGCAGCAAAGTCTAGCGCTCGCGCGGGAAATTAACGACCGCAAAGGAGAGGGGCAGTCTCTGGGTAATTTGGGACTTGCTTATTCTGATCTGGGAGAATACGCCAAAGCAATTGAGTACTACCAGCAGAGTCTAGTGATCGCGCGGGAAACCAAAGACCGCTACACGGAGGGGACATTTCTGGGTAATCTGGGAAATGCTTACGAATCCGTAGGAGATTACACCAAAGCGATTGAGTACCACTCCTCAAGTTTGGCTATTGCTAGAGAAATCAAAGACAGAAACGGGGAAGGGAATGCTCTGGGCAATCTGGGAAATCTTAACTATTATCTGGGAGAATATGCCAAGGCAATTGATTATTACCAGCAAAGTTTGGCGATTAAAAGGGAAATCAATGACCGCCTAGATGAGGGAGCAGTTCTGGGCAATCTGGGAAATTCTTACTTCTCCTTGGGAGAATACACCAAAGCGATTGAGTCTCACCAGCAGTATTTGGCGATCGCACAGAAAATCAATGACCGCAAAGGGCAGGAGAATGCTCTAGGTAATCTGGGAAATGCCTACTATGCTCTAGGGGACTACCCTAAAGCCATTGAATACCACTCCTCAAGTTTGGCGATCGCACGGGAAATTAAAGACCTCAAAGGGGAAGGGCAGTCTCTGGGTAATCTGGGAAATGCTTACGATGCTCTAGGAGACTACACCAAGGCTATTGAATACCAGCAACAGTATTTGGTGATCGCGCGGAAAATTAAAGACCGAAACGGAGAGGGGAAAGCTCTAGGTAGTTTGGGACTTGCTTACGATGCACTGGGAGACTACGCCAAGGCGATTGAATATCAGAAGCAGAGATTGGCAATGGCGCGTGAAATCAAAGACCTCACTGGAGAAGGAATAAGTCTGAATAATTTAGGATTAACTCTCTACAAAGCAGGCAATCTCCAAGAAGCTGAAAAAACCCTCTATACTGGCATTGAAGTTTGGGAATCTCTTAGAGGAAGATTGGGTAAAAATGATAGCTACAAAATCTCAATTTTTGAGGTTCAAGCTAAAACTTACCCCATACTGCAACAAGTCCTGATTGCTCAAAATAAAACTAAGGAAGCTCTAGAAATTTCTGAGCGGGGACGTAGTAGGGCATTTGTAGAGTTATTAGCTTCTCGCTTTTCTAGCAAAACTACAGGACGAATCCTCGAAAATCCTGTTGATCAACCTACAATATCCCTACTGCAACAAATCGCCAAACAACAAAATGCTACTCTGGTTGAATATTCAATTATTAATGGTGAGATCAAAGTTCAGGGTAAACCACAAATTAAGGAATCAGAACTCTACATTTGGGTAATCAAACCTACAGGTGAAGTTACCTTCCTGTACGTTTAAAATAAAGTCTTGAAATTTCAGAGACGCAAAAACTTGATTTTACGTGTCTATCTCCAGAATCTGGAAAGAATAAAGTCCTAAACTTTGATGAAGAGAAATGCTGAGACTACAGAAGTCTAAAATAATAAAGTCTTAAAATATTGCATAAATCGAAGCTCGGTATAGCATTTATAGCTATTGTGTCGTTTCCAGAGGAATTTGAAAAAATGCTTCGGCTCTCCAGCCCAAAAATTGCATAAACAGCAGATGGTGAACAGGACTACAAGTGCTTTGGGGTTGCAGTAACTTAAACAACCAACTTTTCTGAGGATTCGGCAGTTCAAGTGGACATTTAAGTTGTTGTAGTAAATCTCTACAGTAGTGCTGCTTAAGCAAACTTAATAACTCCATCTCCCTGTCCCGGCGATTTTTGTTAGCACCAAGTTTTTGAGAGATGAGATAAAAATATCGCTTTAATATCGATTCCAAGCAATTAGAGTTATAGGGCTGATTCAGCAACCAAGCACTATCAGTCGCAAGGGTTAACAAGACTTGGTGAGAAGAATTATTGAGATTAACATCTGTTGGTGAGGGAATTGTTTGTATTACCCTGTTTGCAGAGACAAACTCATAGACTGGTTGATGCCTTCGTGGATTAAGATCACTAGATACCAAAAATACTTGGTGAGTGGGGCAGACTTCTACACCAGGAGCTTGATGAAGTCGATGCCAGTAAGGTTCGCCAAATTCTTGCTCATCCTCCACAGCACACAAAGGACAAAATCTTAGCGAATAAGGAAATGGAATAGCAACCTTGAACAATCCAAAGATTTGATAGAACCATGAACCCCCAGAATTTCTCATTAATTGTAGGCGGTAATTTTGTTCTTCCGGGTTAAAAAAAGGACTGTACAGGGGAAACAGAGTATGGCGATTGACCAAACGCTCTACGGTATAACGATGTCCTTTAGGCAATACCGCAACTAGCCTATCGAGATTCCAGGGTAAATCAATTACCGCCTTTGCTGCATAATAACCTTGTAATTCAATGGCTACAGCATTTTTACTCGGATACTGCATATAGTCGTGGTAACGTCCGCACATACTGTAGAGCAATTCATCTCTAAAAGGGTCGGGAAATAAGCCAATCATCCAGAAATATCCTCGAAAAGATACTCTGTTGCCGCTTTAATGAATCCTGCTCGTTGTAACGATTCGTAAGCACCAACCTTCTGCTTGACTCCTGACGCTACAATCTCCGGCAGTCCTGATTCATCAGGTTTCACAGACTGGCTACCAAAAGATGTTGAGGGTTTAGCGTGTGGCGGTTTTTTAGGGCAACTGTCAGCTTGTGAATTAGCAACAGTAGACTCATTAGGAGTGTTTTCTTTTACACTACCATTGATAACTTGTAACGTTAATTTCTCAGCAGCTTCTTGAAAGTAAGGTTCGATATCAACTAGATATACATCCTCAAACTTCTGCAACTCCACTTTATCTCCTCGTTTGAGAGCAGAAAGGACAGGAGCAGCCAAGCACAGGCAATCTTTGGCAACAGAACGAATAATAGCTTCTGTTACCTTTTCCTTACCAGTAGTAATAGCTCGAATTTGAGCCAACATATAAACCTTAATTGCAAAATCAGTGATACCTTGTGTTTCGTAATACAAAGTATGTGCCAGTTGAGGGTTGAGTGGACATGGGTAAAGAGTATATTGATACCGCCACAAAGATTCTATGAAGAACTGCCAAGTATCATTCTCCGGCATGGGATGCCAAAGTAAATCACCCTGTCCTGTTCCCCGGCGCATTTGCCGAAACTCACCACTGAGAACAGACCAAGCCTTATAAGTGCCAACTAAAACAACGGGTAAGCCAATTGTGTTGATTAATCCGACGAAGAAGTTGAGCATTTTCTTGTGTCCGCCGCTCTTGGCTTCGCTCAAATTCTGGAGTTCATCAATTACCAGCACTCCTAAACAATGAAGTGAGGCAACCCGCGCCATTGCTGGAATTAACTCATCTACAGTTCGCCGTCCCTTGCCGGCGTAGTGCTGGTAGTAAGAAGTGTCAAGGAGATCATCAACTGCTTGAAAAAAGTTCAAGCACAATCCCTTGATAGAACCATCAAAAGGGCAATCGAGTTTTAGCCAGACAATTTGTCCTAGGGTAAAGTCACGATTGCGGTAATAACTGTGATTAATTACTTGGGGGTAGAGTTGCAAAACCGATTCAACGGCTGTTGTCTTGCCTACACCACTCATACCAATTATGGTAAAGCCATTGGCAGTAGAGCGTAAGCGACTAGGTGGTACTTGGTTAGTTACAAGAGCTTCTACCTTTTGGCTGATATCATGAAAGAACTCACGGCTAGCAGGGTTGCGGGCGCGATACCCACTCCGAATTAGACGAGCAAATCGCTGTTCTAAATCTATGTGTACTGGCAGAGGTTGAAAAAATTGCAATACCTCCTGAATTAAGTGCAGACGCTCGTGATTAGGTAGCAATCGCTCTTGTGCATCATATCTGGGAAGTAAAGACAGCGAAATGAAGGCTTGTTCTTCGGTTAATAAAGGGGGCAGTGCCTCAATTAGAGGATTATCACGGTAAATAGAAATTTGTTCGGGATTATACTGGGCAAAGACTTCTCTACCCCGAAACACTAGCAGATGTGGCGAGTGGGCTGGCTCAGGAGTCATTATTCCAACTCTCCTCACGTAACCGACGCAATTTATCAAAGGGTTGTGGGGGTGGAACATACTCCTGTTCTTCACCCTCAAGTTGACTATCTCTAACTATGGGTACGACTCTTTGGGCGTTGTCAGATACTTCTGGTCTAAAGTAGTCTGCTCCACTTAGCCGCTCATGGTCACGCTCCAGTTGCCGTGACGAGCGAATATTTTTCACCCGCTTGTGAGGATTCAGGTCACAACGTGCCGCCTCAGTTTGAGTGCTAGCTTCACAAACAATTTCCTCGACAGTAGCATGGAAAACCGCTTGACTCCTTTGACTGCGGGTTTGAGCAACTTGTTGACGTTGTTGTTTTAATGCCAAATAATCTGTTGCTTCGTGCCAATCCCGTCCAGTGAAAGTCTTCGATACGGGCAGAAGATGGCAGACTTCCATCCGTTTACCACCTTCATTACGTAAATAGATGGTATCAATTTGGCGCGGGTCATAAGCAATCGAGAGCTTCCATCTACCTTCTAATCTGGCTTTGATAAACCATTGCTCTCGCACTGCCAGTTCACAAGTATAAAACAGACCGCGATAGTAAATTCCTTGATGGGTGACAGAGGCACTGTCAGTTGGTAATAAATTTAACCTGACAATTTCTCTTGGCATTACCCTTGGACAACCTTGATTTTGAACGCCCCAGTGCCATAAGTTAATCGGATATGGTTCAACACCATCTGCAATCATATATTCATTTGCTGGATAAGTATCCAATCGATGTTGATTGTTATGGTCGAGGATACAAAGCAGCATCAACTTGCGAAACTGGTTAAGATCCAAAACAGCATCTAATCGATAATCCTTGTCACCCCGTTCGTAAGTTTGATGAACAGCCCCAGGCATCCAATGTATCAGCTTGTCATTACTGAGTCGAAAGTAACGCTCGACTATAGGTTTCCAATCTGGGCGAAAGGGCGGAGTATTGTCTACTCGAATACCCAAAGCATTTACTAGATTATTAGCATTGTTACTGAGTAGTTCTCCCCGGTCAGCCAGGATAGCTTCTGGTAGATGATGACTAGGCCACTGAGCCTCAGTGATCTCAATGCCGTATTCTTGGCAAAATTTCACCTTATTTGCAGTGGCATTTTCCAGTGCTAACATTGCTCCCAACCAACTAGGGCCTTCCAAGCTGACGCTAAAACCTACAATTAAACGGCTGAAAACGTCAACTACCAGATAAATCACTGGGCGACCGATGAGCCGATTTCGGTCTAATGAACTAACTAAATAAATGTCGCCAATAGTCGCATCAATTTGATACAAGCTGCCGGGGCCACTGGCAATGTTGGTCGCATTTCCCGTAACAGCACGATGACGAAGATTAAATCGATGTTCGCCGACACGAGATTTGAGTGTGCGGCATAAATCACGGTCTTTTTTGTACCAGTAGTAAAATTGAGCGTAGGTTGGCAGTTCCTCGGCAGGCGGTAAGATTGGCACTAACACACCGTTAATCGTTTCATATCCCTGATGAAAAAATTTTTCTAGGGTTAGTTGATAACTTTGCTTGAGTGTTCTCCCACTACGGGTTTCATAAAACAGTTGAATCCCTCGGCGAAAATATTCTCTGACTTGTTGGTCAACATTCACACCTATTGCTTGCTGTTCTCCCAGTGTGAGTTTGTTTGGACGACCTCGTTTACGGTGATTGTTCTGTCGCAACTTCCCAGAACCACCGCATTGGTCAAAGCGAGGAAGTAAGGCATTTTTTACTTGTCCACCTTGCCAATAACGCCGTAAGTAGTTGTAAATAGTTGCTGATGTTCGTCCTGTCTTGACAACGGTATCTGCAACCAACCGACCGCGAATAGTCCGAATGAAGATTTGCTCACCTTTTTCAATCAGAGGCTCAATTACTTGCCAAGCCTCATCGCGGTGCTGTTTATGCTTTTCATCAATCTCTTCTTCCTTTTGCACCCATACGACATACGGGTCAACTTCTAAAATCTGGACGGCGTTGGCTGCCAAGGCAATTTCTATCTCTGAACATTTTTGCCACATTGGGAGTGCAGTGGTATTGTTCAGTTCAATGGTAACTACATCATTGTTGCCCAAATTCAACCACAAAATTCTTTCAATGCGATTGCATTTGCTGTCGTCTAGCCATTCTAGTAGCAGATTTTTGCCGAAACTCATCCTACTTCTCCCATTTGTAATTCGGATACTTGAGGTGACACTTTTAACAGCAGCAGTGGCTCTCGTGGCTGGATTGCTCTATTCATATCGACTATCCAATGTCGGGACGCTAGCAAATGACGAGCGACACAAAGGCTTGTCCCTGGTGGTAAACCCAATTGGTTGTCACAATCAGTAGTAATTGCTGCTAATGGAGTATCAGTTTGCATCACCTGTTGAGTTAGCACATAGCTGATTTGCTCAATCTCTATTTCTGTTAGTGATAGGCTACTGGGGT
This sequence comes from Tolypothrix sp. PCC 7601, assembly GCF_025677855.1. Taxonomy (NCBI): domain Bacteria; kingdom Bacillati; phylum Cyanobacteriota; class Cyanophyceae; order Nostocales; family Tolypothrichaceae; genus Tolypothrix; species Tolypothrix sp. PCC 7601. The sequence continues at coordinate 175,225 of NZ_CP064881.1, read as the reverse complement.
GGCGAAATGGATGTATCCAAGCGACGTTATCTGCAAATGCTTTACTGATTTCATTTTCTGTGACAATTCCCCAGCTAATTCCTCGTCCTTGCCAGTAAAGACGCTCTATCTCCAATTTTTCTAATACTCGTGCTGATGACAATTTTTCTTTTGGTTTTACTGTCCGAGCTTGTTCTGTGACTCCTATTGATTGGTTAACTGTCACTACAAAATCCGTTGTCATGACGATTGGGTCTTTTGTTCGCGGATTGGCTGGGTGTCGGATATTCAATTGCTGGGCAATTTCTTGTGTCTCTTCTAAAGGCAGTAATGGGTACTGTTCTCGAATATCTGCGACTAACACTGACCAATCAAGAAGATAAAAGTAGCGCAGCTCTAAGGAGCTAAATAATTCATGGGTGAACGAAAAAAAGTGTGGGGAAGAAAAAACGAGTTAGCGTATCATTTACGCTAACTAAGCTCTGACTGATGTAGATGTTAACTCTTACTTCGATATGAATTATTTTTGAAATCTTGCCGCTTCTTCAACTAGGTCATTGAGTCCTAGCTCTAGTGTATGAAGCACCTGGTTTAACGCTTCGATTTTTGTCCGATTTTTCATCATCTCAACTGCTTTTAAGAAAGCTGGACTACCTGCTTTACCAATATATTGATGACAACTTTTATTACCATTTTTGGTAACAAAGATAGGTGATCCTGATTGCCACTTGTAATACCAATAAGCTCCGCCCTTACCTTTGGCGCGGTAACGAACAATCCAACAACCAGAAAAAGCTACATCACTCTTGTTAAGAGTAGAGATTTCTTGGTTGATTTCTTCTCTTTTGGCAATTAAAAGTTCTACTCTGTGTGCTAAATCTGAAAGACTCTGTTCTCTTGTTTTGACCACTATTAAATACAAGCTTAAAAGTCCAAGGTTAGCGTGAATCTTACACTAACTTAATTTGATTGTAAGATAAGGATGACCAAAAATTTGACCATCGCTCAGAAGAACTTAAATATGCTGCCCTAAGAGCCATAACTCCTTCGGCTCCAAAAAAGACCAATGCATACCTGCTTGTTTTAATCTTTGTGTAACCACACGCCGATTAGAACTTTCAACAACTCCTGAACCAATCATTAAACCAGCTTTTAAATAAGAGCGATAATCAATTCGACTTTGATTATTAGTTAAATAACGCTCTAAATCGGTAATTGCTTTGGTTAAATCTTTCTTCTTTTTTGGGAATTGATGACAATTTTCAATTACTGTAGTCCATTCAGATTTCTTCAGTAATTGTTGTTGGGTTTTCACCCAATCTTTTTTGAGTGTCTTCTTTATTCGGATAAGCGGCTTTCGCCACTGACCACACATATTCTGAGAGATGAAAAAAGTCGAGAATTTCCACCGAACCTGGAAATTGTTCTGATGCCATCGACCAAATCCAATGTGCGCCATCACCAATCACTACAGTTTTTGTGGGTTTTGTAAGAGCTACTTGATGATATAAATGGGAGACTCTATCCCTAAATTCTCTCCGCGATTTTAAAGTAGCTACATATTCCCTTTCCCGGATCACACCTCTTTTTTTTACCAACTTTTTTGATGGTCTTTACTCCAGAAAATTACACCAACTTTTGCTTCTTTATATCCTTGTTTTTGATTCAAGGGAGTCATGACTCCATCAACTCCCACATATAATAAATCTGGTGGCTCATCCTCTAAATTAGGGACTTCAAACTCTGAAGAAGTGTCTGGCAAACATTCTCCATCGAACTCTTGTGTTTGTAGTTCATTTCCGATTTTTTTCTACTTGATTAGCTAAAGTTTTTTCTGCTAACTCTAACGTTGTCCATTTTTGAAACAAGGAGTGAGAGTTAGGAAACTCACTACTGATTCCCAAAGCGCAGGCTAATTCTAATACCATTGGTAGCCATTTATCTTTTGGTAGACCTAACTCTTCATCAACCTTGACCTTAATACCATCTCTTGTAACGTAAGCTCTACGTACAAGAACCATTTCACCTAATGGAGTGTAATATCTTTTTTCTCGTTTAGTTCTCGGATGTGAGTATTGGGCTTCTTTTTCTTCTATTTTGGCTTGAAATAAGCTTTTTTGCACCTCGTTCCCTAATTTTAGCCACATACTGTAGAATTCGCGCACAAATTCTTCTAAATGGTTCCACTCCGGTAAGGAATTGAGTGTGTCATGAATGTGAGACAGAATTGATTGGAGGTTGTTCATGGGTAGTTTGGTTGCATCGCATCAAGAGCTATGTTAGCGTATTAAATCCGCTAACTACTCTCCCACACCTTTTTTCGTTCACCCGTTACTAACACAAAACTGTTGTGGGATGGAAGGTTTTGGACATTGGTCAATTTCGGTGAGACAACCACAACACTCTTGCCGGAGATTGGGCAACCAATGCAATTGCCAACAGGCTTTTTTCTTCAGTTACTTGAGACTGGAGCTATCAACATCAGTGCAGCATCCACTACACAGACAGATTCAGCACAAGTGCGTTCAGTAATGGATGCGGCTAGTCCTGCCCATCTTAAAGAAGCCAACCGCAGATTTCATTTAGTTCAAGCGTATCTTGAACACCAGCCAGATGTATATAAAGACATTGCCCTTCGCACCTTGAGGCGCTGGGTCAAGCAGTTCCGTGAGGCGCAAGCCAACTACGGCTGCGGGTATGTTGGTTTGTTGCCAAAAATAGCCCAACGAGGCAACCGCACACCCAAAGCCCCAACAGCCACACGGGAATTACTCGATACCTTAATTACAGAATATTTTGAGACACCCAGGCTTGCACCAGCCCTGAGCGTATATCGGTCATATTTACAAGCTTGCTCTCAACAAAACATTCAACCACTTTCTGTACGTACATTCTATCAACGCCTCAAGCAACGCCGCTCACCCACTCAAATAGAAAAACGTCAGGGAGCAAAAGCCGCTTATCAACAACAGCCTTGGCTATGGGAGCTAACCCTGAGTACCCCCCGACATGGAGACCGTCCCTTAGCTATTGTCCACATCGACCATACCCAGCTTGATATTGAATTACGCTGTTCAGCTACAGGGCGTAACTTAGGACGACCTTGGCTAACTATGTTGATTGATGCTTACTCCCGCAGCATCTTAGCAGTTTATCTGACGTTTGATGCCCCAAGTTACCGCTCCTGCATGATGGGATTACGCCTACTTGTTCAGAGATTTAGTCGCTTACCACAAGCAGTGGTAGTAGATGGAGGAAAAGAATTCAACAGCGTCTATTTTGATACTTTATTAGCACGTTACCACTGTATTAAAAAGACTCGTCCTGGTGCTAAACCCCGGTTTGGTTCAGTAATTGAACGATTGTTTGGTACGACTAATACTGAGTTCATCTTCAACCTACTAGGAAATACTCAAGCCAGCAAACAACCACGTCAACTGACCAAAGCTATCAACCCCAAACAACTTGCTGTTTGGACACTGGCTTCTTTGTACACCTACCTAACCCAATGGGCTTATCAGGTTTATGACCAAAACGAACACACAGCTTTGGGCATGACACCACGAGCCGCTTATGCAATGGGACTCATTGAAACAGGGGAAAGGGAACATCGCCTGATTCCTTACAATGAAGAGTTTTTGATGATGACCCGCCCTAGTACCAAATTGGGTCATGCGTTAGTGCAGCCTGGAAAGGGAATTAAAGTCAACTACCTCTATTACTGGAGTGATGCTTTTCGCAACCCGGAAGTAGAACGTACCAAAGTCAGTGTTCGTTATGACCCATTTGATATGGGGGTAGCTTACGCTTATGTCCAAGGACGTTGGGTTAAATGTATTTCTCAGTATTACAGCACCTTTTCGGGACGCTCAGAAAAAGAACTATTGCTGGCATCTCAAGAAATCAAACAATTTGGGAAGCTAACGAAAACAAGAACTTCAATCTCCGCTAAACGGCTGGCAGACTTTCTTTTCAATGCCCAAGAACATGAAGCTTTGCTATTGCAACGATTACGTGACCTAGAGGGAAAACAGGTACTTGAAGCCATAGCCACTAAGTCTAAAGTTTTGCCGACTACAGAAACAATCATCCCCACAGAACCAAGCCCCCCAACAGAACTAGCGACAGTGATAGAAACTGTGGAGATTTCTCGCCTGCCTGTGTTTGAGGAGTATCGTTGATGGAAAACTGGCTTCATGGCAACCTGACAGTTGCAGCCAATGAAAAGCTAACCCGCTTTAAAGAATATGCAGTGTCCCACCCGCAGTTAGCCCTCTTTTGTCACTCTAGGCAGAGGAAAAGTAGAAATCAGGGTGAATCAGGGATATAAAAATTGAACTGGTGAGGCTATAAATAATAGATTGAAGTTTAAAAAAACCCAAAGCTAATTGAGGAATAGGAAAAACCGTTAACCAGGGATATATCAGATTAAATAAAGTAAAAGGTTGAATAATCAAACGAAGATTGTTAAGAATGTTCTTCCAGCCATTTCCATTATCCCACCAAGGATGTGAAACAAATTTTGACTCTCGTTGTGATGGAGACTGAAACAGTTGCTCCGAATGCAGACTAACCATTAAATAAGCACTGCAAATAATTTCCCACCATCGCTCAATATCTGGGTAGTGAGTCAGGCGAAAATCTGACCAACCTAATTCATTCTTACTTTGTTTTAACCCGTACTCGACCCAAGTTCTTAAACCGTAAAAATTTCCAACTTCTCTTGGCGTAATGTCTGGATATTTACTCATCACATACCAAGTAGTGTTATCAGGCAAATTTTCTGGATCTGTAGTAATTTGCCAATATCTAAGTTCTCCACGTTTTCCCGGAATAATTTCTCTAATAAATCGATTTTCCCGACTCAAGTCAGAGAATACCCTTTGAAACTTCTGCCACTTTAAATATTGAATATGTTGTCGTGGAAGTATTTCTACATAATGATTTGACCGAATCGCTACTATATAGTTCAAGTTTAGTTCATCTAATACAGATATGAAATTCTTACCACTCTCTCCATATAAGCTATCTGCAAGTACTAAGTTGAATTTAAAACCCATTGATTGTAGCTTTTTTATCAGTATTGCTGCTATTTCTGGTTTAGTGCGGTACTTATCTCCTGCCTGTAATCTTTCCCTGGGTTTATACACTTCAAACAGTAATGGAAATGTCATCCCACAGAAAACACCATATACTGTCACTGCCACAATTCCATTATCTGTTTTTCCCAAATTTCCTATATACTGCCGTTTCACATAATCTGTCTTGCTCCCTTTCTTTTTTATCCCCTGTCTCATCAATAATTAAAATGATTGGTCTACCTTTTAGCACTTGTAAAATTAACTCTAACCTTAAGGTTCTTAACTTTTCTATATCCCAAGGTGATGTAGTTAGAAAATGATGCAACCCTTGCTGGTTATCTAATCCTACGATTTTTGCTATTTCTGGCAATGTTTTACGTTTTAGATCAGAAATGCAGCCTACATGGAGATATTTAAAAGCCTCGAAACTCCTAACATCTGGAAACAGACTTTTATACCACTGGCAATATTCGTCCACAAATTTGACTGTTGGTGCGGCTGGACGGGGCTGTACCATGCTCTGTGTCTTGGTTCTAGCATTTTTACCTTATTATACTACTGCCAGAGTGACAAAACAGGGTTAAGAGTTGGTTAGTTGAGCAATAGCAGCACAGAGCAATACCTACCTTCCCGTGTAATACATGGTTAAGCGGTAGTTTACCCGCGTATTACACGGTGCTATTCTGACTCGGACTGTGTAATACTTGGTAGTTTGTTATTTCTCACAATTTTTTCTAAATAGTCTGCCCTAGTCAAACCGTAGCATTCTGCCACAATCCCTAATGCCTTCCAGGTGTTGTCAGTTAATCTCAAGGAACGTACTTCTCGGTAATCATCATTTTTAAGCGCGAACTTCCCCTGGATATCCCGTTTGAGCGTCATATTTCCGTGTATTACACCGTTTGATAAACTTCTATCTTCCCATGTATTACACGGAAAAGCGAGTGATAGTTTTCATTTTATTACTCAGATATGTTTTATGAACTATATCTTGGCAGCCTATATGGTGAAGAATAAAGTGGCAGTTGTTGCCACTTTATCCTTCAAGTAACACTTAAACCTTTATGGCAAAAAGAAAATACAACCTTAGCTCAATTAGTCACCAACAGCCGCGAGTCAATAGGCGTTAGAGGTCGGGGAATTAAAGTTACTCACAACCCCAATCCAGCTCAAGTTAAACAACGCTTTCAACGACTTCACGAATTATTAATTAATCCCATTGCTGACTTGCTACCAAAAAATCCTGATGACCGTGTAACATTTATACCCCAATCATCTTTATTTCTTGTTCCCTTCGCTGCTTTACAAGATAAGCAAGGTAAATATTTAATTGAAAAACACACTATCCTCACTGCACCATCAATTCAAGTATTAGATTTAACTCACAAACAACGGCAGAAAGTTTCTGGTAATCAAGCCCTAGTTATGGGTAATCCGATCATGCCTAGCGTTCCCCCTAAAATTGGCGAAGCACCGCAACAATTACAAAATCTACCTGGTGCGGAAACGGAAGCTAAACAAATAGCGCAACTGTTAAACACCAAAGCCATCACAGGTAAAGATGCAACCAAAGCCGCATTTATTCAAAAATTACCGCAAGCGAGATTTATTCATCTAGCTACCCACGGCTTACTTGATGATTTTAAAGGTTTAGGTGTCCCCGGTGCGGTAGCTCTCGCCCCTGATGGTAAAGATAACGGCTTGCTGACTGGCAATGAAATTTTAGATTTAACCATCAACGCCGAATTAGTTGTATTAAGTGCTTGCGATACCGCCCAAGGTAAACTCACCGGCGATGGTGTCATTGGTTTATCTCGCGCCTTAATTTCTGTCGGTGCGCCCAGTGTGATTGTCACACTATGGTCAATTCCCGATAGTCCTTCGGCATTATTAATGGAGGAGTTTTACCGCCAGTTACAGAAAAATCCAGATAAAGCACAAGCACTGCGTCAAGCGATGTTGGTAACGATGAAACAGCATCCTCATCCTAGCGCTTGGGCTGCATTTACTTTGATTGGGGAAGCTGAGTGAGAACTCCAGTTATTTGGTGTCGCCAGCTAACGACGTTTTTGCGATCGCTATATCCTGACAGTGTTTGTCAATATTCACAGCATAGTGTTGGAGACACTGTGGCGATCGCACTGTGAAAACTCAAGCCAATAAAAACACTTTAAGAATTATTGGATTTCCCAGCATTCATATCAGCTAACGCTTGTGGAAAATTTTCCATAAGCGTTTAAAAGAATAATTTTGTAATGTATGCGAAAATATCTTGCCAAAACGTTTATCCCAAAAATTATTGATAACTGGCGCTGATGCGATCGCCTTTTTACCCTCAATTGCAAATCTTGGCTTAATCAACCCACATCAGCGCCATGTTTTCCAATACTTGTGGAATTTTGTATTCTTCAATAATATGCACTGCAAAATTACACAAGAGAACTATGCCAAAAAATTGGGCATTAAAAGTAGATCAGTATTTCAATGCAAATTCTAACTGCATTGTCGCTACCGCCCATGTAGACACCTTTCCCACTGACCTTCCATTAGAGCCAAATATCAGAGAACCTAACCGCAAAAGTTCCACTTACAGACAAATCTACGACTCATTGACCACTGAACCCGAAAAATTCTTTGAGCGGCATAGCGGAATCGTGCTGTGTGCAAATAAGGTTAAGCCTAACAGTAAAAAGACACAGCTAGAGTTAGAAATCCTTGAGGCACAAGAAGGTGGTAGCGATGGCATTATTAACGGGGGGCATACAGTTTTGGCTTTTCAACAGGCCAGAGGCTACAACTTTGACCTCTCCAAAGCCAGGGTTAAAGTTACTATTCATATTGGGCTAAGTGAGGATGAAGCCAAAGATATCGCTTTAGCATCCAATACATCTGCCCCAGTGGATGCGCGCTCAAAGGTAAACGCTAGGGGTGATTATAAATTCATCAAACAATTTCTAGCGCAACTAGAGCGTGACCAAGAAACCAAATTCCGCATCGCCTATTACCAAAACCAAAGCGGTGCGCCCAAAAGTCCCCAGTGCAACGTCAACCATTTAATTAAGCTGATGAACTGCCTGGATAGAAACAAATACAACCCAGACGCTAAGAGCAGAACCAAACACCCACCTGTGAGCAATACACCTTCATTGAGTGAAGCGGAAAGACAAAGACTATCGAAATTACTGCCGCTACTGCCAAAAGCATTGTGGATTGAACAACAATTGTTTAAGACTATTGAGGAACATATCACCAAGCCAAGAAAGAAAGGAATCATTGACTTAGCCTCAATTGACCCACGCAAGAATACGCTCTTGCCCGATAGCCGATATTCTTTTGGGTTTAGCGCACCTGCTGATATTGCTATGCCCATTGTTGCTGCTTATCGAGTGTTTTTGGACGAACAGTACAATTGGATTATTCCTTTTGATGAGTTCGCTCTTGATTTTCTGCAACATCTGTGGATTAACTATTACAGGAAATACTTGGTGTCAGAAAAATTAGCCGGGAATACAGTTGGGACTAAAATCTGCCGCAATCCGGTAATTTGGGATAACCTTTATGTTTCAGCGCAAAGTTACTTGAATCAGCAGTTGATCAAGATGGTTGGCTCAAACACCAAGCGCGAAGATTTGAAACTAGTGAATTGATTACTATGGTGGAAAGCGTATTGTTAGACTTCGATTGCAAAATGCGCTTTCCAAAAAAGCATCACTTCAATGCAAATTTCATAATTATGAGAATTTTTATTATGGGATGGAGTAGGAGTAAGCAAAAAGTAAGCAGTAAGTTGTGTTAACTGCTCAAAAGCCTTATTAATCAAAAGTCTCTGCAGGCATTATTTCGCACCTTTCTTGCCCGGTCGCGGCTCAGTAATGGCTAAGATAAGAAAGAAAAGAGACTTAGCTAATAGTTACAAACCATTGCCAATCAAAATAAAAGGTGCCCAGTAGTATGGGTGTGAAAAATTACGTTCGATTTGGTTGGTTCTGGGAGTTACCCCTGGTTTAGGTTGAGGAACAATCCCACCGCGTGGATCGGCAAGATTTCTTTTGTTGGAGTCTTTACTATGCAGTAAGCTGAGTTGGGCTTGACGCAAAGCTTCTGCTTTTGTTATGGGTTTCTCGGTTGTGCCCTTCGCTAAGTTACTGTAGAAATTCTTCATCAACTCGCTAGTGCTTTGATCATCGACAAGCCACAGGGAAGCCATGACTGCTTTAGCACCGCGATTTAAGAAGTAGTAAGATATACTCGAAATCTCCACACCGTCTTGCATAGCGTCACCGAGGGCTGTTTGGCAAGCACTCAGTACTACTAAATGCACATCACCTAAGTTTGGTAAGTTTCTAACATCATCAACAGTAAATTTTTCACCCGTTCCCAAGAGGATGAACGAAGCTAAAAAGTTATTGGGTACAAATTGACCGTGAGTAGCAATGTGTAAAATTTTGCGCCCATTCAAGCGATCGCGCAACGCTGTGCGGTTAAAATCTTGGTTGAGAAACTCTAAACCCGGAAAAATCCCTTTGCTATTCTTGCTGTTTGTTTTGACTATTGCTTGCAATTCGGTTGGCACATTTGGTAAGGGAGGAAAGCCAGCAACAGCATTTGATAATCCTAAAGCTAAAACCGGGTTATTTTGTGTGCCGATGGGTAGGCGATCGCTTGTATCTGTTAACTCCGCAGATAGCACAGTGGAAATGTTGTAATTTTCCACCAAATATTTTTTACCATCATACAAAGCACTCATAGGAATATAGCGGGTTACGCTGTCAAGGGCAAACACTAAATTTTGCACTTTATTTGCTTTTAATTCCTCTTCTACAGGTTTAATTAGCAAATCATAAAGTTGTTTCCCTGTCGCTTGAACTTCGCCAATATCAGAGAATTGATTATCAATTAACTGCCGAAATCTTAAAACTGTTTTACCTAATTGAAGTTGCCCTGTATTAGGGACTTCAACACTTTTCACCACGCCTCCCGCAGAAATCCAAAGTATCCAAATTTTTTCTGGCAGCACAAAAGGATAAATTAGAACTGTGTTTGGTTGTGCTTCCACAATTTTTTGTGCGTAACTCAGTCTTCTTGGATCGAAGAAAGCATCATCTTTCCCTTTACGTTCTCGAATTGCGACGATAAAGCTATCAGTAGCTTGATTATATTGGCGATTTAAAGTTTCCAGTTGAGCATTTAGTTCATTAAGCTGACTACAATTAGTTTTTTTGCAATCGTAAATTTTCTGACCGAATGCTATTAAACTACCATACTTATCAATCAGTTTTTGTTCTTCAGAACTTAAGCCAATTTTTTGATTCTCACCTCTAGTATTAGTATCTTTACTAAAATCTCGAATTTCTTGGATTTTTAATAACTCTAATACTTGCTGGGCTTCTAGGATTCTTCCTTGGGATAACAATAAATCTGCTAAACGGCGGTAATTACCTACAACTTTGTTCGTGTATGCTTCTTGTTCTTTATGTGTTAATTCTCGTAAACCTTGGCGAATCTCTTCTGTAATGTTAACAGCTTCTTTATAGAAGACAATAGCTACTTCAGGTCTTTTCTGTTTTTCTAGTAAAGCACCAATATTGATCAAAACTTCCTTTACACCTGGATGATTGTTTATTTGTCTAAAAAGGGATAAGGATTTTTCGTAAGCCTCTAAAGCTTGAGCATAATTTCCCATTTCCGTATGAACTAAACCTATGTTATTAAAAGTAAAACCTTGAACATCATATTCTCCTGTAATAACACCAACCTCAGCAGCTTGTTCATAGGTATCTAGGGCTTGGGAATATTTCCCAGTTTTTAAATAAATATCTCCAATATAATTAAATATATTTGCTTTTTCTACATCACCTCCCATTGACAAAGCTTCTTGAAGTACTGGTAGCGCTTTATCATACTGTCCCATTTCTTTATACACTAATCCTAGTTTACTAAGACCCATACATCGACAAAATTCGTCTTTTTCCGCTAACACTAGAGTTGTTTTAATTATTTCTAAAGCCTTATCATACTGGCCTAATTCGCTATAAACGAAACCAAGGTCTATAGAAAAAAATAATTCATTATGCCTATCACCATATGTTCTGGACATTTCTATAGCTTGTCGCAGAAAATCTAAGGCTTGAGAATATTGACCTAAGTTACGATAAGACCAACCAACACCATGCAGAATCATGTGTGTTCCAAAGCATTCATTAAATTTAGGACTACCAAGTTCTTTGGCTATAAACAAGTTCAGTTTTGAGATATCCAAAATTTCTTGCCATGAAATTTTTCCTGTTCTTAGACGTTCCTCAATTTCAGAGTCCCGTGCTACACCACAACCAGCAGCTAGTCCCCACATCTTCTTAATATGTTTTCGCATAACTGCCATTAGGAAATTTTCGCCTTTACCATCTCCTGCTTTTCTCAAGCTTTGCAGCTTTTGACGAAATAGTTCTTCTACTTTTTGATATTTACCTATTTTAAAGTAAGCATCTCCTATGTAGCCCAAAGTTTCAGCAATGCGAGATTTGTAGCCTAGTTTTTCGTAAAGTACCCAAGCTTGTTGATGGAATTCAAGTGCTTTAGTATATTCTTCGGTGAGGAAATAAATACTACCAATTTTATTAAGAGTATCAGCTTCGCCAATGCGATCACCTTTTTCTCTTTGCATCTTTAAAGTTTGATAGAGTAGCTGCAAGTCCTTCTCTACTTTTTGCCGTAATTCAGCACGCTCAGAATCTTCGTTAAAAATCCCGGCAATCTGAAACCTAGCTGAATGAAATTGCTGTGAAGCAACTGGGTGCAATTGCAAATGATTCTGTTTGTTCTTTGGTGGCGTTGGCAATTTTACAGTAGGAGATACTCTGTCCTTGTGTTCCCTTGTTCTCGACTCAGTAGCAACGACGGGAAACGTTAGAAGCAGCATCAAAGTACTAAGAGTAAAGCATTTGAGACGATAGTACATGAAAGTAGCTCCTCCAGCGATTGTCAGCGCAGATAACTTGCATAACCTCTATATCTCTCACGACATAGAGGTTATGCAAATTTAAGAGCCTTTTCAACTAACTCATCTTCCACATGAGATTTTCGTACCAATTCCAAAAAGTTTATACACAGGAATCTCTTGAGCCACAACTGGGCAAGGAAGTTATGCGGTCGCACCTAGCTAGAACTCAGATAAATCCAGCGTCTTGCTAATAAGAAATTCTATTGCTTACTTTTTCTTCTTAAAAACGCCCTTTTTCATAAGTGATTTCATCATTATTAATTGAGTGGCATTGAGAAAAATCTATATTTTGGCGAGCGCACAGTTTGAGTCAGTGGCAGAGGAGGCTGGTGAAATTCTGGATGTTCCAGAAAGTTGATAACGGGACTTAGGCAAAAAACACCGATGAAATAGCCTCAAACGTATAGCCCAAAAGGCTTTAACATCGTTTTGATTGGTTTGTTGGTATATCAGGGTTTCAAATGTTATTGGGTATTTGGTGTATTTCCCTTAGCCTGCAAAGGTTTGAGGCTTATTTCTTTCTCAAAAATGTTTAAGTCCCAATAAAGCTTTACCTGAGCCGCTTGACAAGAATACGCCTGCAAGCTTTTCCTCATTTTGGGCTAGTGCACGACGTACCTGAAACTTGACGGTGCGATCGCTTCTCCTATTGCTCAAGTTTCCTCTCTACGAGACACTACGTGAACGCTTGAAAATTCTGATGAGCAGCGTTAGCGTAGCTTACCGTAGGTATCGCTTTCACTTTACAATCAGTTCATTGCTATCAAATTTGATATCATGACTGAGCAAAAGTCCCCACCCAGCGAAATGATTCGCGTGCCTAATGCTTTAATTCCAGCAGTACGCCGACTATCAAAACTACACAGGCAAGGGCATACAATTGCCTTGGTGCAAGCCTTAGAGGAATTAATAGGAGAATTTGATAGCAAAAATGATATCGATATAACAGCAGGTAGTAAATCAGTTAAACAGCTAGAGAAGCAGCTGCTGAAACTGGAATCTCATCTTGCAGATCAAGGCTCCTCGGTAGAAACAAAACTTGAAACGATTACCAAGAAGCTAGAGCAAATCGAACGGGCGATGGCCTCTCTTCGATACAACAACTCTCGACCTCGCTCACATGCATACTCACACCAGCAACCCCAAGTTGAATTACAACCCAGGACAAACGAAAATCTTGCCCCAAGACTCGGTGTTAGCCCTCAAAGCTTGATTGCAGAAAGAGAAAAACTCAGCACCAAAGAATTTTTGAGTTGGTCACGGAACCGCGACCCAATGAGTACAGCTTGGGAATGGAATGCTCTTGACGGACTATACCACCCCCAACGGTAGACTCATCTGATTTTTGGTGGCAACATAGCAATCATACTCGTGGCGATCACTTGAAACTTCCTGCACCACCGCTACCAACAACCCCAACAGCAAATACAAAACAATAGCCTAAAAGCGGCCAGGATATAGTTCAAATTTTATTCTGGAGTTCGCACAAAAAAAATTTACCTAATGTTTGCTTTTTTTACGCAGTGCGTGAGAAGTCCCAACACGCCCAACATGGTGAATGTACTTTGCAGTTGTCGCCGGGGAAGCATGGCCCAAATCTGCTTGCAAGTCAAAATCAGAAGCTCCATTTTTCTTAGCCAGCGTCGCGTGAGTGTGGCGCAGAAAGTGGGCGCTGAACTTAATTCCCGCACAAGTAGAAATTTCCTCCATCATCAGTCGCAACCCGCGATCGCTTAAAGGTTTACCCCTATCCCGCCGACTGGGACTGGGAAACACCGGCTGATCGTTGCCAGCATCCCCACGATAATCCAGTAGCACCGCACTCGTCTCCGGATCGAGACTAATGGTTCTAGTTTTATTTCGTTTCCCCGTCACAGTTAACAATAAACAATCCCCATCCTCCCGAAACTGCCGCCAAAATAACCCCGGCGTAATTACGCGCTTACCATAATCAGAAGTTTGCCGCGCAATTTCTCCCGCCCTCACCCCACTGTAAAACATGAGAGTAAACAGCAGCCAATGCATCTTATTAGTATTGTGTTGCAAGTCTACTGCCATCGCCGCTTTTTCCAACTTAGCAATCTCGCGTTCCGAGAGAATCCGCTCTGCGAGCTTATCGTCCCACTGTATGCTTAAGTCCTTGCCCAAGTCGATAGCAAAATAACCAATAGAAGCTCTAGTACCCCATTCCCACAAACTTTTAATCGCTGCCGTGTACTTAGCCGCAGTATTTTTACTAATTCCATAAGTATTTTTCTTTCCCCGTACTGGCTTTTCATCCTTGAGCCAAGCCAGATAAGCGTGTAGATGGAATAACGTTACCATCCTCAAATCAGATATCCCAAACCGCGACTGCATATAATCGATAAGCTCATAACCAATTTGCCGATATGCCCGTCGCGTTTGGTCGCTTTTGATAGTGACAGAATGCACCCATAGCTCAATTAGCTGTTGTGTCGAATTAATTTTTTGGCGGTTGGGGAAATAATAATCCACAAGCGCAACACGAGCTTCATCAAGCGGTAGAGTCACCACCTCCACAGCAAGTGATTCCACGCTTTTGACAGGTAAATTTTCCATAATAAAATTCCTCAACCCCCACTGATAATTATGATGCCGAGAATCACAATTCCCGGTATCTTTATGATAATTCTTTCCCAGACACCACATAAATATCATCGAAAATAATCTATATCGTATATACGTGGATATCCTGTATGCGATGATGGTAGTGGGGAAAGTTGGGGAAGTAGGAGGAGATAGGGAGGTAGGGGGAGTGAGTAAATATTAGAACTCGAAGCAAATGGTTAAAGAACTGATTAGAAATCACTTCTCCACAACAAAAGCGCGAGGGACTGGTGGAATATCCGCAGATAAATATAAAACTTCTGTCTGAAGAAGACCGGGAGTTGGTGAAGCAGGCCAAGCAGCGTGCTGAGGAGTTGCGCTTAACTTTTAAAGAGTTTGTGCTGAATTGTATTAAACAAGCACTTGTGGAAGAGAGTGCGGATGGTGTAAGTGCAACTGCTGCCGAAATTGAAGCTTTGAAAGCTCAAATCGCCGCCCTGGAAGAGAAGGTGAATATTCCTTCTGCGACCAAAACGGAAGTACATACCCTCCAAGAGCGGTTAAATCAATTGCGGGTGGGGATTTCAAATGAAATTAAGAAGGATAGGGAGCAACTTGCTTCTTTAACGTTGGCGATCTCCCGACTTGAAAGCCAAATTGAACAGCTAATACCTTCCTTAAATCTTCAGGTGGATGGCGAAAGTAATGCTGATAGTGATAACGACTGGCTTTTTGGGGAAGGCTCCGGTGGTGTGGGAGGAGAAGATGTTGAGGATACCCAAACTGATGGAGCATGATGGGAGAAAGCTGTGTTTCAACTGGTATTTGGGCGAGGGGAAGTTACCAGAGACGAAAGCGGGGTTGTACGAGCAGTTTGTGGGGGATTCAGGATATTTACATCTACAAACAAATCCCCCAAAGGCACCCAATGGTCTATTCCCCATAACGGCATAACACCGTGTAAACTTTGAATGCTGTCGTGGATGCGCGATCACACTTGTTGCACCAAGTCATCAACTGGATTTGTTGCCCTTAATTGGACTTTTTTTTTAGATTTTTGAATACTGGGGTATGTTCCTCTGGGATTCCTTGCAGGGCGATCACATCACAGCCACCGTTATAAGCATCCTCATACGACCAACCAGCCCCCAGTTCATCATAAAAACCAACTGCAAACTTAATCGCTGCATCATCTCCTATCTTACTATTCATGCCGACTACATAATTGATATGTTGGGCGATCGCCGAAGCTTGAATCTCCGAATAGCAAGCGTTGAGAACAACACATTCCAGTCCTCGCGTAGCAAATCGTTTGAATAAATTTGCTAAAGCTTCAGTTGGGACAAGTTGCGCTAACCCTGCATCATTTTCCAGAAATAATCCATCATCTCCTGAACCATGCCCGCAAAAGTGAACAATCTCTGGGTTTAAATCTAACAAGGCACGACGTAAATCATCAGGACGAACCGCCCAGCGTTGCTGCAAAGTAAATTTTTCTCTATGCTGCGACCTTCGCAAACCCTCATCAATTTCTCGCATCTGTTTGTCTAAGCGCAATCTCGCTTCGTTGGTGGGGCTGGAGGCTAGCACTAAAATGGTTTTGCGCGAACTACTTTGAGGATTTTCCCGTTGTACCAAGTTCTGAAACTCTTCAAAGAGGATAGAGCGAACAATTTCTCGAATATCTGTGGTGTTAGAACCGTGAATTACAGCACGAGCAACTTCTCGAATCGCTTGTGCATCAAGTCCTTGGTAAGTGCGATCGCCAATATGAATATCTTGTCCCTGTCCGATATTAACGTTGTACTTACCTACTTGCAGATTTTGGCTACCACCACTGTTTAACCACTGACGCAAAGCTTCAATATCGGCATCAGTTTGATTTCCGTTAAGGATGCGTTGAATAATGTCGTTGAGGTTACTGGGGTTCGCCATTTATCATAGTTTTTTAGTTTTATTTTAGACGATAAAACAGTGAATTTACTTATCCATACTCGCCTTGTTCAATTTTTGTAAATCAGCTAGGTAAATAAACTGGCATCTACATGAAAATAGTCCGCAAGCGCTTCTGCTTGAATTTTACTAATGGTGCGATCGCCATTGACAATTTGCAAGGCGACTTCCAATGAACCAATTACCTCAGCTAATGCTTCGGGAGTCATATCGCGTGCGTCCATCAGATGCATTAACATCGAATTGGGTGTACCTTGAGGAATTGGGTAATGAGTTTCTTCAAACTTCTCAATTAATGTCACCAACAGTTCCAACAGCATCTCTTCTTCTGGTGTACGATTGGGGCGATGCTCTAAGTTTTGGGCAAGTGCGATCGCTTGTTCGTTTTCTTCTTCTGTAGTAATTATTTTTGGCTGATACTCGGCTAGCAATTTACCGTAAGATTCAGGATTAAAAGTACGGGTCATTTTTCCATTTATCCTTATCATATTCGGCGTGAGTTAGGACATATTTAATATAGATTCTTTGAGCTTCGTAAACAATATCAACAATTAAGCGGTAGTTGTTTCCTTTGATATTAAATACAGTGAAGTTACTGACAGCTTCTGCTTTTGGATAAATAGCCTGAACTTCAACCAGATTTTTCCATTCCGCTTTAGTTGCCACCCTATACCAATCATAAAGTGCATCACAGGCATCTGCGTGTGCTTCACAAAACTCCCGCAAAATCCTGCGGCTAATAACGTGCATTTAAATTTACTCTGATTACGACTATTAGAATTTTCTCCTAAATTGAAGGCTTTATAAAGCTTTTAGAACTGGGTTATTTTTCCAATGGCATTGCGGCGAAATGTTCTTGTAGCAACCTGTGGATAAAACGATAGCGTCTACCGACTCGCTGTTCCTGAAGCGCCGAATTCAATTCATCCAAGCCATCCAGCATCGGTAACAACTTGGCATCATCCACCCACTTTGCACCAATATCCTTCCGCACTCCATACAGGAATTGGATAATCAGCATCTTGTTCTGCCCGTGCAATCAAAGCTTTCGCTAAATCTAACATTGTAGTAGTTTTGCCAGCACCAGGATTACCCAAAATTAGTAACTTACCTGCGATTTCTTCCTGCTCAAATACATCCAAAATGCTTCGGTCATAAGGAATTGGTTCGCTGGGTTTATCTCCAATTTTGATATCAGAACTCCAAGGACGTTTTACCTGTTCCGGTTGCGCTTCCTTCCCCAAATTTATCAATACCGCATTGTGCAAAGATTGTTTAAGTCGGGCAACAACTTCACCTTTCACCGCTTGCAGCAATAGTTTCTCATTGCGAGGACGTTCGGCTTTTCGCTTTTCTTGCAGAACCAAACGCAACGCTTCTTTGATGACTTCAGCATCTGCACCTTGGTAAATGCGATCGCCAATGTGAATATCTCTACCTTCAGCGATATTGACAATATTCTTGCCAATCTGAATTTCATTGTCACCATTACCCGCACGCAGTAAACTCCGTATAGCTTGCCTGTCATCCTCAGTTTCCTGATGGTTAACAATGCGTTCAAAAATAGCCTTTAGGTCGTCATGGTCACTCATTGATGTCGTTCGGGATTGTAGCTACAGCAAAACAGATGCAGGAAAACTGAAAAAATACTGTTTAGAATTAGTATTTATTATGACAAATACTACAATTTTGGTGTTCCTTGACCGTATAGTCTCACTGACATCGAAAATTATGGTAGTAAAAATTAGTTGACCAGAGGAGAGCAGACATTGTGAGTAGTGTATTTGCAGACATCAAAGTTATTGGCGAGTGCGAAGAACCCGAATGGATCGCCGCAAAACTCCAACAAATGCAAGACCCAGAGTTTCAGGTTAGTGTGCTGGAAGATACAAGCCCAACTCGAAGTGGTGGTAAAGGGATTTTAGAGTTTTTAAACTTAGTTCAAGACCAGCCTTGGATGTACGCTACTCATAAATTTGGTTACATACCTCCCCGCAAACCAGGTTCAATGGAGCCTCAAATCATCCAACATCCCAGTGCGATCGCTGTTGTCAAAATGTTGGCACAACGCAATGAAAATGTCGCTGTGCAAAAATTTTACCTGGGATTGGATTTTGAAAACATGGCTATGGGGTGTCGTTTAGCGGAGGGTAATTACATAGCAATACAGGTTCCTGATGAAATAGCAATTGATTGGAAACAGTGGATTTACAAACCAGATATCGGTGCAATTGTAAATAGGACTGATAATTACGAAACCCTACCTTACAACTATGTTATTTTCCGCGTCAGTCGTTATGAAAATTAATTAGCTATCAAATCATCTTGTTTGCAATTGAAGGTGTTATTTTTATGGAGTTAATTCTGAATGAGCGACAATTTAACTAAGTTCACTAATGGTTATGCACTCTTAATTGGTGTTGGAGAATCTAAATATGCTCCTTTATCTTTGCCTGTAACTGTCAAAGATACCCAAGCAATTTATGCAGCTTTAATTGACCCAGAATTATGTGCTTATCCTGATGATAAAGACCATATTCGTGTTTTGAATAATCAAGAAGCGACAAAAACTGCTATTGTCGATGGATTGAATTGGTTAAAAGAAAAGGCTGCATCTGATAAAAATGCAACTATTTTTATTTACTATTCCGGTCACGGTTGGGTAGATAAAAATACACAAAAATATTATTTACTACAACATGATATTAAGCCAACTAAACTTGCAAGTTCTGCATTATCAGCAGAAATTTTTACCAATGCATTGCGAGAAATTCAAGCAGAACGCTTATTAGTTGTGATTGATAGTTGTCATGCTGCGGGAATGGCAACTTCTAAAGATGCAGATTTAGAGCTAGAAGAAGAATTTGATGATTTTATTCGAGTTGCTCCATCCAAGGGTTTTATTGACGCATTGAAACAAGGTAAAGGGAGAGTAGTCTTTACTTCCTCCAAAGGTGAGCAAAAATCATATCTCAAAGATGATTCATGCAGTATCTACACGTATCATTTCCTCGAAGCTTTACAAGGTGCTGGGAATAAATCGGGTGATACAGAGGTGCGAGTTTCTAATATCATGAATCATCTGGGTAAAGCTGTACCTGCAAGTGCGCGTCAGCTATATAATGTCGAGCAAATTCCTAATTTTGATATGGATGCAGGAGATTTTGTAATAGCTCAATTGCAGGGTGGTAAAGGTTTACCCAGTAAGGGATGGGATGAAGTGGGATCGGAAGCAACTCAAAAGATTAATAAAATAGCTGATGTCATAAATCAGCATGGTAAGTTTATTACTAATATTAATGAAGCTCATAGTATTCATATTGGTGATAATTATTCATAGGAGATTATAAAATATGAATCTTGATGAAATTGAAATAAATGCTATTTTTAATAAAATTATTGATAATGAGCATACTGCTGCGGATCTATTGGTATTACGACAGGCTCTTAGTGCAGGCGATAAGCCGACTTTAAAACAGTTGGGAAAATACATCACCAATATTGAAGAAGGGAAGGATATACATATAGGCGATCGCATTTACCAAGGTACGGATGCCGAAACGCTCAAAGCAATTCTGCAAGACATGTTGCAGGATATCCATGAGAGACAGAAAACACCTGCAAGATCATCCGCCGAAGAAGAACTTTATAAGCGTTTAAAACTTCTTAACGAAAGTAGTAAGTTAGACCCAAGATATATCACTTGTGCAGAGTATCAACTATTTATTGACGAAAGACAGAAATTGGATATAAATCAACAGCCCGATCATTGGAAAGATTATAAATTTATACCAGAAAATGAGAAAGAACCAATTATAGGAATAAGATATAATGATGCAAAAGAGTTTTGTCAATGGTTGACTAAGTGGGATTCTCAATATTTTAAAGGTAGATATCGATTACCTTCACTATTTGAAGTTAAACAATATCCAGCTCGTGAAACAGATATAGGATGCTGGTGTGATACGGAAGAAAGTAAACATGAAGTTTGGGGAATTGATAAGTCAGAAATTGAAAATTTACGAGACAAAATATTTAAGATACTAAATTCTTACTTTATTTTAGATATAAAAAATAATCTAGAATTGCGCTCTATTGCTCTCGAACTTTTGGGAATTGGTTTTCATGCTGCTGACGAGCTGGCTCGTGAAATTAATCTAGCTGGTATTCGTAATATTGCTCTTAATCATAAGCCTACTTTCGAGGATATTATCTCTAACATAATCTCCGACATAATCTCTGGTATAGATTTAGAAACGATAACTAAAGCTCAAGATATTAGTCTAAGCTCAGTTTATGATATTGCTAGTGGCTGTAACATCGACCTCAAAAAGGACTTCAAAAATATTACCGACTTTAATTTAGAGCTTATCCTAAAATATGCTTGTGAGCTTGATAAAGTTTTTAAAGCTGAAAAAGACATAGATTTTAACCGCAAAATTAGATCTATACCTAATGCTAATCCCTGTCGTCATTACTTATTATTAGTTTATGCTATTTGGAAACTCTTGTCAGTAATTTATGAAAAGGCAGTTAAACAAGTAGATATTTTTAAATTTCCAAAAAGACGAGAGTCGGAAAAAAGATTAAGTCGTGAGTATGGTATTAGACGAGATAAAACTTTTAAATTATATGTAGCGTTTGTTTTAATAGAAGAACGACGTAAAAACAATTTTACTGCTTGGGAAGGTATTAGGATATTTAGTCAAAAAAAAGATTGAATCAATATGATTCAATTAAATTTAATTAGAAAGCTTCTTAACTTTTAAAATTAAGTAACATAGTAACCAAATACCACCAAGGATATAAATAAAGCTTGTTATTATACTAATAACATTAGCTTTACTATAAAAAATTAAAATTGCTAACATTAAACCTCCTAATAATAGTATTAAAGCATAAATAAATAAAATAGTTATTCTCTGTGAAAATCCAGAGCGTAGCTGACGGTTTACCAAATAACGTTTGTCCTGTGTAAAAGGAAATTGTTTTTGACGCAGACGTTGCAAAGTTACCCTTCGTATTTCTGTTATCATTTTTACTGGTATATCGAAAAAAGGACAACTCAGAATTATATAAGGTAATATAATAGCCGCAAAAGTTATAGTTTTGATTAGCTCAATCATTCCTGTACTAGCTAGAGTAAAACCAATAAAGTAAACTCCTGAACTTCCGATAAGAATACACTTTTTAGCTTCAAAGTTATAATACGAAATAACAAGCATTGAACCTGACAAAGCTGCTGAAATTAAACTAGTTAAAATTTTTGGTTCAGCAGAATTTATTATATTAAATGGATCGCCTATAGTAATAACTAAACTAACCATTAGTAAAACAATAGAAGTGATACTAGCAGTACCATAACCTAAACCATCTTGTTTATCAATTCTTTTGAAAATATTGACTATAAAAACTAGCCAAAAAGCAGTTATAATAGCTCCTATAAAATTGGGTAAGCCAGAAAAAAACAAAATGTTTTTCATCGGTACTTTGGCTTGAATAGTCCATGCAGTTATAAAAATAATTTGTATTATTATTCGCAACCAAATATTTTGCAGAAACTTTCGTCTTTCATAAAAATGAGAATTTTTAAATAGATTATTTAAAAACTTTAAAGGAGGGAAATCCAATACATCTTCAACTAAACCAATGCAAAAAAAGACTAATCCGCCAAAAATTATCATTTTCAACTTAAAAAGTGTATCTGAATTTAATAAATTATTCAAAGACCCAAATTTCAAAATACTTAAAATAATTATTAGAGTAATCAAGTAACTAGATACTATAAACACACTTCCAAAACGAATTAGATTTTCTTGATTAAAACTAAATTGCTCGACTATGTTTATTTTTTTAATAAAAGAATATCTCTTTTGAAATCCTTGCCAAATTCCGACAAAAATTACAATAGATAGAACATAGGTAATTAAGGATAAAAACTCATTAGGCATAATAAAAATAAAAAAATATTATCAGTCAATTCATAATACATTAATTAAACCGAGAAAAAAAAGCTTCTACTTCAGCCCATTCATTACGCCAAAATCGCCAAAAACCCCAAATCCACCAACTATCCCATCTTAATAATGACCACCAGATCAAAGCAGGAAAATAACCTACTAGAAATTTTTCTAGAGGTTGTTTTGGAGTATTCACCGGATCAAGATTTTCCCAAGAAATCCAGTTTGATTGAACTCGCCATCCAACATTATTTCCAAAACAACACCAAGTTATATAATCGGTCTCTTGTGTCTCTTTAATACTTTTCCAAATAAGTTTCTGTTTACTAAAACCAAAACGATCTTCACTGTATTTAACCCAGAGTCGATCAATAATTTGAAGCTCATCATTAGGAATTTCTTTGATTGCTTTTAAATTTAACCAGCCTTTACCTTCTCTTTTAGCTGTCTTGAGTAAAATATTCAAAGTTTCCTCATCAGCTTCTTTCCACTTTCTTTTACTCAATAGTTTTTCTAGATTTTGTAAATTTTCGTAAATAATTCTCTTTTGAAAAATAAGAATATCTGGTTCATCTACGTTTCCATTAACGAGGTTATATAAGGGACGGGAGTATTTTAAAAACAGTTCAAATTGTTCTTGGGAACTATTTACTATAGCTTCTATAATTGACTTAAATTTATCTAAATCTTGCTTATTTTTTGTTTCGTCGGGGTAGGCATTCCAAAGCGATTTTCTTATTGTATCGCTGGCATTCTCCGGTCTAATATAAGCTAAAGCTAACCAATATTCAAATTCAGCAAGCTTACGAAGTTTAGGATTCCTATTAGAAAATTGTTGTCTGGCATATTTTAGTAAAAAAAATGATAACTCTTGTATTTGCTTAGTTCCTAAATTCTCATTTGTAACCAGACGATTTAATAATTCTTTTTTAATTTCTAGTGGCATTCGATACAGTTCAATTTTTTCATCTTCTAGTTCACATAATTCTGATAAGAGTAAATCACTTACTGCTATCCACGGAATTTCTAAACTAAACTGAACTCGCAAAGAGTAAAGTAAATGGGGAGTAATTGCCAAAGGTAAAGCTGCATAACACGCTAAATTAAGGTAACTAGGATATTTGTTAAACTTGTCAATAAAATTATTAACTTTATCTTTTTCTGTTTGTTTTTCACTTTGAGACATTGGTTCTATGATTCTTTTTTTATTTAATTAATAAAATGTTTTGCCTTGCAGCACTTTCATGCTTTTTTCTAACTCTTGATGATTAAATTCAAACATAGGAATAAGTTGAGAAACAAATTCTGCTGATGTCCCTTTCCAACGTTCTTTGGGTATTGGATTAATCCAGACTATATAATTAAGTTTAGATTTTAGTTGTTCAATAAAATCTTTTGTTAATTTCTCTCGTCTCTCAACATCAGTGGGTTTTTTTTCTTTTTTTCTTGCTGCTCCCGAATCACTAAAAATTAAAACAGACGTATAGTGAG
Organism: Tolypothrix sp. PCC 7601; assembly: GCF_025677855.1. Lineage (NCBI taxonomy): Bacteria > Bacillati > Cyanobacteriota > Cyanophyceae > Nostocales > Tolypothrichaceae > Tolypothrix > Tolypothrix sp. PCC 7601. The sequence goes on along the minus strand of NZ_CP064881.1, from coordinate 151,196 downwards.
GATGGATATTATTAATAATTTCATTTAGCAAAATTTTGTCATTTTTATTCGTATGATTTAGGTATAGCTCAGACTTATTAGGATAGTTATGAAAATAGTAAACTTTCACTTTATTTTTACTAAATCCACTGCTATGTAATGCTATTTCTACTAAATGATTTGAGGCAATATGAAAAGGAATCATTGACCCTTCTCGATCAATTAATAATATCAGTTCCGCTCGATTGACACGACTTGCTTTTAATACTAAGTTAGATAATATCCCTTTAACTGCTATTTCATTTACCGTTGCTTTTACATCTAGCTCATCTGCTACTCCTTCTCGAACTCTTCTACACAAACGACGTAAACTTTGTTGCATTTGTCGTTGAGTTATAGGTAATAATTTATCTATAGAAATATCACCTGTTACCTTGATCTCTTGATTTTTTTTATCTATGTTGCCTGTCAGTGTAGGTACATCAGGAAAAAGTGGCGGTTCCTGATGAGTATCATGAACTAATGTTTCAGGAATAATAGGCTTAACAAATCGAGACATAATTAGCTTAATTATTAAACTCACAACAATTAGAAAGAATAAGCTTATTCGTTCTATTTCAGGATTTCTTCTGTTGATATCTTTTATAGTTATAATTCCTCCCGTTACTTGGTTATTATTCGGAGGTAGTGAATCAATGTTAAGAATTTCCTTTTGTTTCTTTGTAAAACGAAATTTTTTTACCATTTCTAATGGTATTCCTGATGGTGATAGTACGCTATCAGGTTGATAATTGTCTTTTCTAACTCTATTGAGAAAATCACCTAGCTTCTCTACGTTATATAAATTCACTTGAAGTCTTTGTAATTCTTCTTCTGTGTATCCTAATTTTAAAACTTGGCTTCCTTCTAAGGTTAGATTTTCTGCTTGTGGAGGTTTTAACCCTCGCTCCCTCGCAAGTGTTGGAATTGTGCCAACTTTTTCAATTTGCTCGTCGGTTATATTCAATCTTTTAATTTGCCCTGGATCTAATCCTTGTTGTCGAACTTTTTCTGGAGTTGTGTTAATTTTTTGCAATATTCCTCTATCTTGAGAAATACGAATTTCATAAGATTTTTTATCTGATACAGGTTCTAGATTTAAATTATATTGTTGAAGTTGTGTTTGTGATAGTTCTAGTTTCTTGATTAACTTTAAGGTTTGAGCTATCTGGTTTATTCTCTCTTGTGTACAACCAATTTTTTCTGCCTGCTCCTTTGTCAATCCTAATTGAGAGAAAAATTCTGTACTCAATATTGTATGAGTAGAGGTAGTAGTAGGTGCAGGTGTAGATTTATTAGGAGATTTAGTTGTAGGAATAATAACTCCAGGTGTTGGCTGTTCGGGAATAGTAGTACCTAATTGTTCAATTTTTTGGAATGTTATATTGAGTTGTGAAGGCGGTTCTTGAATGGGAATACTTAGAATAATATTTGGAATTTCTATGCCTCGTATAATCGCAAAGATACTTCCTAATATGCTAAGTATAATAACTGTTAACAAACCATAGCTACTCAGATGAAAAAGTAAATTTATCTTAGAATCATTCCATATTTTATAGCTAGCTTGAGAATTGTTAGTATGTTCACTATCAGATAAAACTTCTTCAAAAATAGGGTTGAAAATTTTTTGTTCTTCCTCTGATTTCACCCAAAGCGTACAACATAATTTAGCTAAAGCTTCATGATCTTGTCCGTCAAATCCTCCTCCAAATCCTACTTCTAAAGCTTGTAAAACTAACCCATAATCATCAATTGTTAGTAGTAAACCTTGTTGACGTAATTTATTAAATAGTTTCAATGTCTTATTTTTCAATATATCTTCACTATTCATGTAGCTTTCCCTACCTCTAATAATTTATTAAATTTATTATCTCCATCCCAATGTTTAAATAATACAGAAGGATATGGTAACTTTTCTTTTTCTATTGTGCTTAATATATATTTGTAATTTTCTTCTTTTTTATGCCATTCTAAAATTACATCAAACCAATCAATTAATTCACTAGTACTAACCTTTTTTGATATATTTTCATTTTTCATGAATTGTCTGATTTCTAAAAAACGTTTTATACTTGCATTAACTAATTCGTTTATTTTCGGATTTTCTTTTGGTGATATATTAAATCGTTGCTTAAAAATTCCTTGTATTGAATTTTCTTGTGGTGATATATTAAATCGTTTTTTTAAGATTTCTTGCAGTCGAGTTTCATCAGGAAACTCAATATAATGAAAGAGACAACGACGAAGAAATGCTTCAGGTAAAGGTTTCTCATCATTGCTTGTTATAAAAATAATTGGTGAAGTTTTTTCAGAAGATAGTTCTGGAATTCTCTTGCCAATTTCTTCAATCTCAAAATATTTTTCTTCGAGTACATTAAGAAGATCATTCGGAAAATCAATGTCAGCTTTATCTATCTCATCAATTAAAACAACAGTTCGTTCCTCATTATTAAATGCTTCTCCTAATGCCTTTAATTTTACATAGGATTCATAGGGATTCTCAAGACGTTTTATAGCTTCTTTGCTTGTTTTTTCATGAGAACTACCTGCTAATTGAGTATCCAGGAGTTGTTTAATAGAATTATATGTATATAATCCATCCTTAGCTCGACTGTTAGAATTAATACACCAAGTTTTAAAATTTGAGTGTGAACCTAGTTCATAAGCAACCGCACGAGCTAGTTGGGTTTTACCACACCCAGGTTCTCCTTTCAGCAGCAGTGGTCTTTTGAGATAGATAGCTAAGTTGACAGCTTCAACTAAGGGTTGATCGGGTAGATATGGATAGATGCGTTGACCATTTCCATCTACATCTTCTTCTGTTGGTTGTTTTTTACCTGTGTATACAGTTTTAGGGTCTGTTTTACTAGCCGACATTAAGTGTTTTCCTCATATATTTACAAAATTATAGCTAATAACTTCAGTAGCTCAGAAATTAATTAAAAATTAATAACCAGTAGGATGTGATTAGCTGTACCATCAACCAAATTGCTAATAGAGAAGAAACCAAGATGATATGCAAATCGTGCGGCGATCGCTACGTGGGCGTAATACCTAGAATTCACTAATCTTAGGTTGGTCGAAATACTACAACAATAAAATAATAAAGCGGCTTTGCTATAATTACAATTCAGTAAAATATTAGTATTAAATGAAACCTACTGAACACCTCCAGCAAATTCTGCATCGGATTGAAAACGGACAGCAAACCGATGAGGATATATCATTTTTACGTCAGCTACTTCTAGCTGGCGATCGCCAAATTGTATCGCAACTAGGTAAATACAATGTCAACCTTGGTGAAGGTAGAGACATCCATATAGGCGATCACTTTTATCAACAATGGGATGAAAAAGCAATCCAAGCTTTAATTAAATTTATCAAAAACCAGTTTGATTCAATCCCTCTTCTTCCTAAAGAATTGCCGCAACAAGAGTACATACACTTGAAAAATTTGTTGGGTTCAGGAAGATGGAGAGAAGCTAATAATACAACTAAAATTATTATTCTGAAGACAGTTAAGAGAGAACAAGAAGGCTGGCTAACCGACGACGACATTCAAAATTTTCCCTGTCAAGTTCTTCAAGTTATTGATCGCCTTTGGTTGCAGTACAGCAATCAACGTTTTGGGTTTAGCGTACAGAAGCAAATCTTCAATGAATGCGAAAAAAATCTACAAGCATTTGGTGATCGTGTTGGCTGGCACATACAGGAAAATTGGATTTCCTCTAGCCAAATTATTTTCGACCCTAGCCATGCACCAGAAGGTCATCTCCCTTGGGGAATTATGCAGGTTGTGACAATGGACAATGCAGCTTTAAATGCTTTTGTTCATGGACTGCGAAACGCCACAAAAATAATCGTACAACAGGATTGGCAAAAACAACTTCTGACTGATTTTATGGCATTTGGCGGGTTTTTGACAGGTGACAATGTTGATAAAGAGGAATTTAGGAGAAATTTGGAATACGAACTTTCTCATGATCAGGCATGGTGGGAAGGAGAAAGGCTAGAAGAGTTGAAAGTTCACAAACTTTTTTCATTACTGACTGCCTGTCTCAATTTATAAAGTTGTTTTGCCATCATCATAATTCAGCACATAAGAGTATTCAATGACACCTTATAAACGCTTCCAGCAAATACTAAATCGGGTTGAACAGGGACAGCAAACTGATGAAGATATATCATTTTTACGTCAGTTACTTTCGGCTGACGATCGGCAAATTGTATTGCAACTAGGTAAGTACAATGTCAATATTGGTGAAGGTAGAGACATCCATATAGGCGATCGCATCTACCAAACCTGGGATGAACAAGCAATCCAAACTTTAGTTCAAGCTATTCAAAAAGTAACTTGGCGATGTGTCGCTAGTTTAACAGAGAATGATTACACTCAAGTTGAAAATCAATCTACTCGAATTCCTATTATAGATAAACTAGCTAAAAATTTAACTGATTTTTCTCAACAATCTGTGATGCGTTATGGATTAAAACTAGCCTTTAGTCCTGATCAGGAATATTTTACTAGTGGTGGCAATCAAATTATTAAACTTTGGCAGACAAACACACGAGAAATACTACAAGAAATATCTGTTCCCTTTTCTGCAACAGGCATTTTTGATTTATGGTTTACATCTGTAGCCATTAGTCCAGATGCTCAATTAATTGCTGCTTGTAAAGCTTATCAAATTTACATTTGGCGTTCAGGCATATTAAATCCTCTTTATACATTTAGTAAAACTCTCTTTAGTAATTTTTTAGATGTTTTTGGTTTTGATTCAGTCGCTTTTAGTCCTAATAACAAAATATTAGCCGCTAATGATAATCAGGATATTAAGTTGTGGAATATAGAAAGAGGCAAAGAAATTGCTAAATTATCTGGCCATTCTGATAAAGTAACTTGTGTTGCTTTTAACCCAAAAAACAGTCGAATTCTTGCTAGTTGTAGCTACGATAAAACTATCAAACTATGGGATATAGATAGTAAAACCTGTTTAAGTACACTTACAGCACATCGAGACGCTATTTATACGCTAACATTTAGCCCAGATGGAGAAATATTGGCAAGTGGCAGTAATGACAATACCATTAAACTTTGGCATTTGAATACTGGACAAACACCCCAAACGCTGAGACAGCATTCAGATGCTGTTACTTGTCTTGTATTTAGTCCAGACGGTAAAGCTTTAGTGAGTGGAAGTAATGATAAAACAATTGTAGAGTGGAAAATTACTGAAAATGAATTCCAAATTTTTCCTGAACGACATCGCAGAGGTGTGACATCAATTGCAATTAGTCCAGATGGAAAAACATTAATAAGTGGAGGTAGAGATCAGACCATTAAAGCCTGGCAACGGTAAAATCAGGTTATGATTTTCGGACGACAGCATTGAAGTCTTCTCATTGATGTTGTTCTTAATTCAAGTGTATTTTTTACACCTTTGTTTATTCTTATCTTACTTCGTTTGTAAAGCTCACTCTATACTAAATTATATGAGCTTACCCTGCTTTAAACTGTTGATATTATAGAGATTTTCGTGGTATATGTGTATCAAAAAATTTTTAGATGCTGCACACAACTATGCCCTCAGATTTCTATCACAATTTTCGTGCGCGCTCCTTCAAAAGCCAAAAGTTTTCTTAATCTTTTGCTTCTACTTCCTGCCAGCCTTTGATAGCACCAACAATAAAAGCGCCTGCTGGGTTGTCAATAGCTTTCTCAAAAGCAGCCAAACCTCCTGACTTGATAGCATTTATCACTCTTTGTTTCAATAATGGGTTACTTTCAATGCAGTGTACAGCTTCTGCTGCTATTACCATTTGTTGTGATGTAGTATTGGCCGGGTAAGTTTGCTCTAATTGTTTTAGTAATAGCTGAATCTCAGCAGCAGCTTGGGCAATACTTTGGGGCTGTCCAGCAGCGTAGTAGTTACCTTGAACGTAATTTCCTTGAATACGCTCGATATAATTACCGCTACCCATATTAATAGTGTGATCTCCAGTCACGTTAACTTCTCCTTGATAGGTTTGGATGTAATTTCCTTCTACGTAGGTAGCATCGACAAAAACAAAATCATCTGTTGTTTCTGAAGCAATCTCCCTAATTCTTTTCTCAATAAAATTATTTACAGTAGGTGGTAGCTTGTGGTTACTTCCTGACCACAACTTCAAATCTTGATTGTACCTCGAATAATAATCCTCTTTAAAGTTTCCCCGAATAATATTTTCAGAAACTTTTACTTGAATAAAAACCCTTTCTCCTCTTTTACCTAGAGCTACAATATCTAAAGACTCATCATAATCTCTAGACATTTTATGCAATACAGTTAGAGCTAGTCTAGGATTAATATCCTTCTCATGATATAATTCAACTGTTTCTAGGATGTATCTAACAAAAGTTACAAAGCCATCTTCTGTGAATTGACCTCTAGGTGGCATTTGGTCACGCTTATCTTCATTAACCCATTTTAGATATACGTAATCGCAGGAAATCCCATTCAGCTTAGTACTTTCGGTAATTACCCAATCTTGGATACAACTTCCAGTTAAACTAGCGCCTCTTAAATCTGCTCTTTCAAAGTTAGTTCTGACTAAGATAGCTCTGGATAAATTAGCTCCTTGCAAGTTAGCTTCATGGAAGTCTGCGTCAATAAAGCTGGCATTTTGTAATTTGGCTTGGCTTAGGTTAACACCTCGTAAATCTAAGCGATCAAAGTTTTTCTCCTGCCCATCACCAGTAATTACTAATTGTCGTAATTTTGCATCTTGAAGATAAGTATTTCCAGGTCGAATTTGGTCTATTTGTTTAGCATTCCGCCAACAGGTACAAGTAACATTAGCTTTTCTAAAATCCGTACCTTTAAGCGTAGCCTCCGTAAAATTTGCATCAATTAAAATAGCATAACGAAAGCTTGTTCCATCAAAAGTAGCAACAGCTATAGACAATTTCCGAAGAAAAGCATACTTCTCATCACTAGCCAAGGCTCGCCAAGCAACATAACTACTTAACATCAAGCTAACAATAGCACCAACAGCAGCTATAGGTGCACCACCAGCAGCGGCAGCAAAGATAAGATGAGTACCAATGCCAGCAGCGATACTAGCTGTAGTGACAGCGATAATGAAAAAAGCAGCAACAATCACAGCAACAATCACAGCTATAGCGACAAGCAAAGCACCCTGTAAGATGCCAGCAAGTGTGAAAGCGAAACCACCAAAGATAAAACTGACAACAAAGTAAGTACTCGCACCAACTACAGCCAAAGCACCTTGAAAAGCAAAAATACCAACGTAACCACTAATAACAAGAACAAAGAGAACAACAGCCAAAAATACTAAAGGTGCTACTATACCTCGGAAGATAGTAGTAGTAGAGAGTACTAGGAATGTTGCCAAGACAGACAGAGCTGGAAAAATAGTATATTTGCTGGTGTATTCAGGGCTAAACATTATTCCTGCAAAAATACCAAATATTCCTGCTGTAAATCCTAATATTATTGCCAAAATCAATGATACTATGACTAAAGCAATGCTGCTGCGGAGTGAAAGCCCAGCTTTGGCAGAGGTGAAGTCTGCACGTCTGAGTATGGCATTAGTAAAGTCTGTGCCTCGGATATCTGCATATGTAAAGTTTGCACCTATTAAGTTTTGACCTTTGAAGGAGCGTCCTCGAAGATTTTGATTGAAATAGTCCTGGGACATAACAGGGAGAAGAATATATCTGCGCTTAAATTCTGATACAGATTTAGGATTGATTATTCCAGGTTTTGAAAAAACTGGAGTTGATTAATCACAATCATGTCATTAATTCTTGATTAGCACAAATCTTACTTTGCTCTGCCTCACATGATTTTTTAGATTACCGCTACTGTCAACATATCGTTTCATCAACATACTCTAGCATAATTATTAATTTTTTTAAATTCTTAATTAATACACTCTTAAAACGTGAGATCCTTGGTTGTAAGCTTATATGAATAATCTATGAATAAAAAATAAAAATATTTAAATTTTTTAAGCTTTTGCACAACTAGCACTGATATAAAAATATAGCTCCCATATGTTTTTAAACTAGATACAACTTGTTCAGAGTCAGTTTATCGTGTGATTATAATCACACGATAAACTTTATAAATAGCTTAGTATTGATATTTGCTGCCTCATACCTAATTTTTTAGTCAAAATTTAAAGGAAGGTAAATATGGGGATTAGTTTATATAGATAATTGCAAAATGAACAACTTCCATTTACTAATGAAGTTAGTCAGTGATTATAAATTCAGGCTGACATTTTAATTACGTATCAATAAATTGGTCTTCAATAACAACAAATAATATTAGATATAAATAATGTTTTGATATAACCAAATAATCATTGATTGCCATCTAAGGAATAAAAGAGGATCAAGGTGGGAGTGGTTTACATAGGCGATCGCAAAACAGGCAAAACCCATTTAGCAATGGAATTAGCCAACCCTAAAAATGAATATGTCAAAGTATCTAGCCAAGATTATGAGGCTCTCAAAGCAGGTTTGCTAGACGAAAACAGTAGTGCTAGGGCTACCAGCGATGAACAAGCAACCTATGAACGTTACTTAGATATCCAAGTGCGACTACCTGTAGGTAATAAACAAGTAATAGTAGATTGGATAGATACACCAGGCGAAGTTTGGCGCAAAAGTTGGCAGATTGATAATCATAATGAATGGAAGAAATTCTTAGAAACGATACAGCAAAGTGAAGGGATTTTACTTATCCTGCCACCGCATCGAGGATTAAATTTCCAACCAGGTGTAGATACAGAGCAATTTATGAATCAACAGCAATGGTGTAATAGGTTTGACCGTTGGGTAGAGTTTTTCCGTCAAGATTGCCCCAAAGCCAGACATATTCTCATTTGTTTAAATAAAGCAGATTTATTTTGCGATTTGCAGAAGGAAGCCTCCCAGCTCGCTTACAATCCTAACGGCGCTCAAATGAATTGGCAGCAACGTCATACTTATGTTTTACAAAGATATTTTAGACCAATTCACTCACAGTTAGAACAAATTAACAAAAATGTTTTAGGTTTATCAGTTCGTTGTTTTATTACTAGTATTTATCATCGCTCATTGTTGGAATTACCTTGGATATATTTAGGCAGTTTTTTGGCTAAATAATGAGGAAGCATCAATATGGGAAATATTCGTGTAATTGGCCCACGGGGTTCTGGTAAAACAACTTATTTAGCGGCTCTAGCTTATCAGCCTGTACAACCAGGAGGCAAGCCTAAAAATTTCAAAGTTCAGGCAATTAACGAAGACACAAGAAAACTGGCTGAAAAAGCTGAAAATCTGATTTTAGAAGGTGGTTCCCTAGAACCTACTGGCGTTTTAGTTAAAACTATCGATGATGTACCTGTCTATTCTTTTAATATTGCAATTTCTAACTTATTCCAAAAACATAAAAATATCAACTTAGCAGTTAGAGATTATCCTGGTGAAATTTTTGATGAGCTAGAACTAGGGTTAACAAATCAAATCCAAACAGAATTTATTGATGAATGTCTAGCAAAAGACGTGGCTGGTTGTTTAATTATGTTAACCGAGTGGAAGCATGGAACAGATAGGCATTACAGCAGAGTTTTACAACGCTTTATCGAATTAATGGATAGCCAAGGAAGAATCAATGATTTGCGCCTAGCTGTAGCCATAAGTAAGTGCGAACGTGGGGAACTTTGGCCTGGTAGGTTAGATCCAGAAGTTGATTTATTTAACACTCATTTACCAAAAAGTACAAAAGTTTTAAAAGAAAAAATTCCAAAGCGCAACTTAAATTTTTATGCCATATCAACCTTTGGGGTTCTGGGACGCAATAACCCGCGACCAAATCGGGTTGAAGAATGGGGAACGAATGGAAGAAATTCGGTTTTGCGAGAACCAAATCGTTGGCGACCTTACAACTTAATTGCCCCTCTTTATTGGCTAAGTACGGGTAGGAGAATGCGAAATGATGCGTGATTTGTTTAAAAAAACTGCTTCTGAACCGCAGCAAAGTAGTGCAGTGCTAAGGGTAATAGGCGATCGCTCTTCTGGTAAAACAACTTATATGGCATCTTTGGCACGCTGGCCCAATGCTGACCCTTCTAGCCCCGTACAGTCTGTCATCTCAGTTAACGAAGCCGGAGAAGAACTAATTACCAAAGCTCAAAATCTTCTCGAACAAGGATTAGCCCTCGAACCCAGCAATCTCGATGCTAGTGCAGCCGACATTAAAGATTACACACTCAGGATTACACTCAAGGGACAGTTTTCTTGGAAAAATGCCAAAGCTAGCATTGGTTCCAAATTGGTAAATCTCAACATCAGTTGTAAAGACTACGCTGGAGAGTTTTTTGCTGACCTCCTCCAACAATCAGGAAACCCAAAACTAAGAGAATACTTAGATGATTGCTTGCAAGCAACGGGAATTATGTTCTTGGTTGATGGTAATAGTCGTCGCAAAGACCTAGAGTATGTTACGGGGTTGGATAAATTTTTGACAGCCTTAGACCGTAGTGACATTATGGGTGGAAAGCGAAGAATCTCGCTGGTTTTGACCAAATGCGAACAATCAGAGTTGTGGGTTAATCGCCATAAACCTGCATTTGTCGCTGAGGCTCGTTTTCCCCAAGTTTACAGAAAATTGCAAACTTGGCAGCAAATGGGAGCCGGAAGAGTGGATTACTTCACTACTTCGGCTTTTGGGATGTTAGGTAATAATTTCCCAGAACCCAATGTAAATTTACTGAGTCGTGGGAGAGAAGGAATCGCCGCAGTGATCAAAGAGCCGAAGCGCTGGCGACCTTTTGGGTTAGTGGCTCCGATTTATTGGCTATGTACAGGCGATCGCCATAAAGAATTAGATAAAGGTTAAATATATGAATCCAGCAACTATTAAAATTCACGAATTTAGTACTGGTATTCGCCCAGAGAGAACTGCTGAGGGCGGTTGGGTATCACGGGGATTCACCGGACAATATATGAATATAACGCTTGCATCTGTTCCCCCGGCTGTTGAGCGTTCCATAGCTAATCGGGAATTTGCGGTCACAGAAGGTGCGTCAAGCGATCGGCCAGCAATCATCGGTCGCGTCGTAGGGAGTGGAGAGGACGCTTGGTCGGTGGTGGCGGTGGTGACACGGGGACGAGATGAGATAGGGCGCAGTTTGTCTGTTTATCGTTATTTTTTGTCTCAGGGGGATAAAGAAAACCTCCGGTTAATACTAGCTTGGTGGGAAGCTCAAGGAATGCCCAGGTTTAATCCCTTTGACACTAAAACTGTTGGGCAACCTAATTTATTTGATGTCACTTCCACTCACTCACCAAATATCCAACAAGAAGCTCTAGCTTTAGTTGTAAATAACTCTGAGCCAATACTAATAGAACCAACACATCAATATAATTTGCAAACTATCAATACCTTAGCAATTAAAAAATTCAATAGTTATGGCGGTGGTCAAAGTGCTTCTTGGGCGTTTAATGTTGAAGCCCTAGAACAACCCAGACGATTTCAAGTAATTCAAGCAGCGAGCCAGCGTGCCTATGAGATATTAGAAAGAGCAATCAAGAATGTTCCCCAAGTCTTAGCGCCAGTTGTTGCCGATGAAGAAGCACTGAAGTCTGCGATTCGCGGTTTAATTAATAGTTCCCAAGTAAAACCTGAAGCAGTGCAAATCATTGCGAATGCTCTAGAAAATCAGCAAATTAGCCAAGAATATTGGCACAGCTTGTTTGATGGACAAGGAGCAAAAACTGCAATTAGCCAAAAAATTTATAGTCCACAAATGGTCAGGTTAATTACCCTCAGAGCAATGGTAATACCAGAGACTATAACGGAATTTTTAGCTTGGCTGAATGTGAAAAGTATTAAGGATAAAGCCGACGAAAATCAAAATATTTCTTTAGAGTTTCAAAAATCCGTTCGCTCCAATTTTCCTAAAGAAAACCTTGCCGATGGAATTAAATATATTTTACCTAAATTACTAAATAGAACAATTACCCCAGAATCCGTATATTGGTTGTTAATCAAAAGCGGTAGTGCGTGGGTTTATTGTCAAAAGCAGTTTTTACATGACATTGTAAATGATTTAGAAATAATTCGTGATTATTTTGAAAATACTCAACGGCCATCTACTTTTCCTCATGAATTATTAAATTGCAATCAGGAAATTTGGAAAAAATTAATAAATTATTGGAAATTAGTTTATTTTAGTAACCATTACGTTGAATGTTATAAGCCTTTTGCTGAATTATTTGAGTATATAAAAGAATACAGTTTGTCTGCTTATTTCTACCAAGTAAGCGAAGGTCGGGTTCCTAAAAATGTATTTTATGAAGTTGCTGAAAAAAATAATATCCACGCAAATTATTTCACTTTTTTAGATTTAACAATTGAGCGAGAAGTTACTTGGCTTGAATCTTTTATTAATTTTATTTTTCAGGAGTATATCGTGCCAATTCAATTAGTTATTCCTTTTTCAATACTAATATTTTTAAGCGGTTTATTTGTCGGTTCAAAATTTTTGTCTCAACAGCAATCTACTCAGCAAGCAAATCAAAGAGAGTTACCCCACCAGGCTATTAATAATGGAAGAGATACTATTTCGGAATATCCAAGCGATCAATCAAGAATAGAAAATTCAACAGTTCAATCTCAAAATATACCAATAAATAAAAAAGAAATAGCAATGCAAGATGTACATATTCAACAAACAAGTAAAGCAGTTAAAACAATTATTAAAGAGCTTAAGCCAAATATTAAACAGCAAAATAATCAAAAGGTAGATACAGATAAAATTATTATCGATGAACTCAAAAAAATTCTGAATGTAAAGGATTTGAATTATGCAAAAGCAATAAAAGAACCTGGTAAAGAAAGGGAAAAGTTAGTAGAAGCAATCTATTTATATCAACTAAATGAATTTGACGAAAATGCTGCTTTTGGCTATATGGAATCAGGTAAACAAACACCTAATAAATTAAAAGATAAAATAAAAAATAATCTGGGGATTTAGAGTTTGTAAAATTCATAAAACAAGATGAGAATATATCTTTACATATTAGCTGGCATAACTTCAGCATTACTGGGCTGGAATATAGGTCAATTCTTCATCACAGACTTAAGTTTACTCAAACAATTTCCCGAAATCATTCTCTTTCCCTGTGTTGCTATATCTCTAGCAATTGGTATGGTGATGAATGAAATATTTATCAGTAACCCCACCCGACCTAAACTCAGCTTGCGGATTGCGAAAACTCCTTTACTCATCGCCTTTGCTTTAGGACTGTTAGCAGGTTTAATTGCTGGGGGTATTTCCCAAATTCTCTTTTTACCTCAAATTCGCGTTCCCACGCCAATTGTTAGAACCCTAGGCTGGCTTTTAATTGGTGCTTCAGTGGGTTTGGCTGAGGGGTCAACTTGGCGTTGGCACAGCATGGAAGCTGGAGATCCTAAACGCTTTTGGCAGCGCTTTATCACTAGCGTCATTGGTGCTAGTGCTGCCAGTTTAGTGGCTGCGGCATTATTTGAATTCATTCGTACCACTTTAGGTGCAATGCCATCTGAGTTTAAAGGTGTTGAAGACCCTTTAGGCTTTTCTATTTTGGGTTTATTACTAGGTTTCGTTTTTAGTATTACTAATTCTCCTAGCTATTTAGGTGCTTTGAGAGCAGGTGCAGGTTTCGAGTACACCGGGCCAAATTATGAAGATATCGATCCACAATTTAAGTCTGTTAAGCAAAAGTTTTCATATATAGATACTTCAGTACTGAAATTTGTTAGTGAAGGTGATACCTATGAAATCGAAGAAGGTTTGTCAATCCAATTACCTGGAACTGGAACAATTAGAATTGGTTCGGCGGTTAACAAATCACATATTTATATACCAGATTTACCCCTTCATGTTGCCGATTTAGTTTTAAAAAAACGTGAAGCAGTTTTGTCTCCTAACCCTCAGTCTTTCAAAACTATAGAAATCAACGGTGACCGTTTAACATCACGCAGAGATATTCGTTTAAAACACAACTATGTCTTGACATTTCATACAGTAAAGACCGATGGCAACAATGAAGAAAAAATTTATCGATTCGTCTACTATAACCGATTTCTTGACCCGCAGGCTTAGTTTATCAATGCTAATGTTAGCTGCGTTTGCATCTCCTAGTTTTGGACAAGCAAAGGTTGCAGAAATTGTGGGTAACCCTACTGTTAATGATGACAGAGTTACTATTCGCATTAAGGTTAAAAGTGCAGAAGAAAGACCTATTATGGGTCTACAAGATACGAATTTTAAATTATTAGTAGACAAAAAAGAAGTTTCGTTTAACAACAAAGATTGGAAAAGCCCTGAGGAAACTATACCACCACCAGCATGGATTATTGTCCTGCTTGATTTTAGTGGAAGTATGAGAGAGCTAGATAGTAGTAAGACAAAAAAAATTGCGGGAGCAATTAAAGCAATTCGCCAGTTAACCAGCGTCTTAAAAGACCGTGGAGAAAATACCCAAATAGCAATTGTTCCCTTTGGCGAACCTGGCGATAAATGTCCTCAAGGATATTCGATTAATCAAGATACTCTGGATAAATTTTTTGCTGCTAATGATTTTAAGCTACAAAATAATCTTGATTACTTAGAGAGTTTAACTCCCTGTGCTTCTACCAACCTTTATGAACCATTAACAAAAGCAGTCAAGTTTTTAGCTAATACCGCAGACTATCGTTTTTATCCGCCAAAAGATTCTCCCCAACCTCAGCCTAGACTTTCAATTATTCTGCTATCTGATGGTTATCACAATTTTGCAAATGAAGCCCAGGATTTTCAAAGTTTAATCAGTCTTTTAAAAAGAAATAGCAATATTATAGTGCATACCTTGGGGTATGGTTTAACCCCAGAACAGCTAGGTCAAAAATATAAGCTTGGCAGACCAGCTATTCGTGCAGATATTAATAGCCGTAAGGTTCCAGAAGCAGAATTTGTAGATAAACAAAGGTTAGCTGAAATTGCCAAAACCACTGGCGGAATAGCTGAGTTTTCTGGAGATGCAGAAGCCATTGCTGAAAATCTGCAGCTTTTTCTCAATGCTTTGCTAGGAGAGTACGAAATTAACTATACCCAACCTAACGCGGAACGTGGTTCTAAGCATAATGTGCAGGTTTTAGTAACTTCTAACGCTAATAAACCAGTACAGTCCCCACCAAAAGCTTACACCATCACTGTGTTTGGTAGATCTCTTCCCTTAACAGTAAGAATGTCTATGTTGGCGTGTATTTTGGTTTTGCTTTCATTAGGTGGTATAGTGCCATTTTTCTTGTGGGGTGAATACTTAAAAAAAGAAGCACTGGGAGATTAATGATAGCAATGAATATTCTATTCAAATTCACATCTGTAACTTCTTTGATTTTGCTTATAACCTCTGGTTGTACTCCTGCTGCCAATACACAAAACTTAACTACTTCCTCTTCTAATCTTACTAAATGTCCAGATAAACCTGAGGCTGTGCTTGATGCAAATAAAGTCAAAACTATTAATCTTAGTAACCAAAAAATTACAGAATCAGGAATGGTGAGTCAGAATAAATCTGTAGGATATGTTTTTGAAGCTCAAGCAGGTCAAAGGCTAGTTTATAACACTCTTCAAGATGTTTGTATTGCGGTTTATACACCAGAAAATCGACTTCTCAATAGTGGTGTTCTACCCATAACTGGAAAATACACCGTTCAAATTTTTATTCTTAAAGGTTCCACAACCTTTGATTTAGCTATGAATTTAGAAAGCAAATCAACATCTCCTCCTACTGTTACTCCTACAACTCCTACTGTTACTCCTACAAGTAGTACCACTCCATTAGCTACGACTCCGCCATCATTAACTAAAAATACTAATCCTAGTCCGATTTCCACATCGAAGGAAAGATTTTCATCTTTTACTAACAACAATGTCTCTCGACCATCTCCAACAGAAGTAATTAAAGATTATTACGCCAAAATTAATAACCGTCAGTATAGAAGTGCCTGGAATATTTTACCTGTTGAACTGCAAGAAGATAAAGAACTCCATCCGAATGGTTACAGTTCTTTCTTAGATTGGTATAGAGATAAAGTAGATTTTATAAATATTCATAATATTTATTTAGCCGAATCTAATAAAGATTATGCAACTGTGAAAATGAGCAGTACTTACTACATGAGATCTGGAAGAAAGGCTCCTATAAATCTCAATTTTTATATGGTGTGGAATGAAAGCCAGCAAAAATGGGAGCTTAGTAAAACTAAAATAGTTAATTAATACTATACAAGAGAACATGAATTATTTATGATCACTACTCAAAGAAATTTTATTTTTAATAAAAAACGTGGTAATAGTGGAAAAATAATACTATTATCAGCAATAGTATTATTACTATTTAATAGTGGTTGTAAATCACAATCTCAGACATTGGGTCAAGCTCCTTTGAATACTCCTGGTGCTACATGTCCAGATAAACCTGTGGATTCGCTAGATACCAAAAATGTTAAACAGATTCAACTAACTTCTCAACCTATAAAAGAATCGAGTCAATTACGAGCAGGTAAAGATTTAGGATATACTTTTGAAGCTCAATCTGGTCAAAGGCTGAATATTCAAACTAATGATGAAATTTGCATTTGGGTTTACACACCAGATAACCAAATAATCACTGGTAAAGATTTAACACAAACTGGTAAATATATAATTCAAATTTCTGTACCTAAAGGGTTATCAACTTTTGATTTACAACTGGCTTTAGAAAGCTCATCCAAACCTATATATTCAAATCAACCAACTACCACTCAAGAGCCAAATATATCAACTTCAGAAGTTCAGAGTGCTGATACTTTTGTAAGGAACCATTACATAGCTATTAATAATCGTCAATATAGTTTTTCTTATAAAAATCTTTCCCCTCGATTTATAAATGAAAATATTCCAGGTGGCTATTCTGATTATCAGCGTTGGTGGGATAGCGTTAAAGAAATAAAAATCGGTGAGATTAAACTGCTCAAACAAAATAATAATCAAGCAATAGTAAATGCTGAATTATGGTACACAATGAATGATGGTAAAACTTTTCAAGACTCTAAAAGTCGCATAGATTTAGTTTGGAGCAATGATAGTAATAAATGGTTATTTGATATGAAGAGTGAGCCTTAAATTTTAAAACCCATATATTCAATCTCAAAGATTCATTATGAAGAAAATAATTTGCTACTTTACATTATTAATAATTTATGGGTGTTCTTTTGGAATACCATCTGCTCCATTTGCTTCTACTTGTCCAGAAAAACCTACAAATACACTAACAGAAAAAGATGTTCAAGAAATCAATTTGGATGAAAAAACTTCATCTAAATCTGGTCAAGCTAGTGCGAATAAATCTATAGGATATAAATTTACAGCTCAGTCTGGTCAAAAACTGAGTTGGTCAACTGATAGTGATATTTGCGTTTGGGTTTATGCGCCAGATAACCAGATTTTGAAGGGCGGGGATTTACCACAAACGGGTAAATATATTATCCAGGTTTCTGCACTGAAGGGTTCTAAAACCTTTGATATGAAAATGAGTTTAGGTATTCTTCAAGCTTCTGAAAACCCGACTCCAACACCTTCTGTTTCTATTACTGCTATTTCTTCTAGGTTAAAGCCTACACCTACACCTACACCTACATCAGTAGCAGATTTAACTCAAGAACAAGCACTGAATATAGTTAAGGAATGGTATGCTGCTAAACCTCAAATATTTGCACCGCCTTTTGATACAACATTAGTTGATAAATTAGCCACAGGAAAGCTGTATGATAAAACTACTAATTCTGATCCAGATGCTGGCCCTATAGCTTGGCTGAAAGCTAATAATTCTTACTATCAATATAATCAATCAGAAATCAGAAAAGTTACAGATTTTTCTAATTCTGGCAGACGGCCATATATAAAAGTTAAAGTTTTTGAAGAACTATATCTTTATGGACCGAAAGGTAATATTGACCAAGAAAACTCTGGCTCGTACCAAACTGATTTTATATATTTTTTTGAAAAAGACAGCAATGGTGTATGGAAAATTTATGATTATTCAAAAATTTAGAATGATGTATAGGTAACCCCATGAATAAAAAGTATCGTAAAATAAAACGCTCAATTAGGTTGGATCGAGTAGCTATTTTAGTAGCTTTAGTTTGTTTACCATTAATTTCATTAATACTTTTAATATCAAAACTTTTTAATAGTTATCAAGTATTAAATAGCAAAAAATGTACCATAGAATCAAAAATTAATTTACTAACATTTATTGAAAAAAGTATTCAAGGCACTATTAATAAAAATCAAGTTAATTGTTTCTATTTTTATGGTTCATCTGAGGATAAAATTAAGTTATTTAGTAAAACTAAAATTACTTTTAAGACACCAAATAATCATCCGAGTATTTTACAAGGTTCTTCCAATATAACTTTGTCTAATACTGGAACATACTCAATTGTCATCAACACAGATAAAGATGTTGAAGATTACCAAGTAACTTTGAAGTTAGAAAGTAAAAACTTATCTGCCACACCTCCAATTAGAATAACTGAGACATTACCCTACAAACCAGCGATAATTAACTATGAGCCACAACTGATTTATAAGGTAGATAAACCTCCGTCTTTTAAACAAAATTTAAAATTACAAACAATAGTTAATGATATTGTGGCTTTGGCTAGCTCAAAAGGTTTACCAATAGATAGATTATCTGTCAGTTTGGTCGAATTAAATAGTACTGAATGTTGTGCCTATGGTCAATATTTAGCTCAAGAACCTAGATTTCCTGCAAGTGTAGCTAAGTTATTCTGGATGGTGTATTTATATGGCAAATATGAAGCAAAACTACTGCCAGAAGGGGCAGTTTCTTACAAAAATCTGGCGAAGATGATTCAAGACTCAGATAATGAGTCAGCTAGTTTAATTGTAGATACAATTACCCAAACTAAATCAGGTGAAAATTTACCTTCAAATGAATTTGATAGATGGGTTCAAAAGCGATTAGCAATGAATTCATTTTTTGAACAAGCGGGATATTATCCCATAAATATTAGTCAAAAACTTTTCCCAACTGATTATCAGAAAAATGATGCCCCTGCTGGTAGAGATTTACAGATACGTCGTGACGAATCCCATCCTTACAGGAATTATACAACTACACATAATGTAGCCCGATTACTTCTAGAAATTTATCAAGAAAAAGCTATTTCTAAAAAATATAGTCAAAGCATGAAGTTGTTGTTAAAAAGAAACTTGCATCCTAGTGCTTGGAGAAATAAAGAATTTAATGCTATTGAAGGTTTTTTAGGCGAAGCTTTACCAGAAAACGCTTACTTTGCTTCAAAAATGGGCTGGAATTTTAACACACGTAACGATGCTGCTATTATAGGAACTCCAAATGGTAAACATAAGTATATATTAGTAATTTTTGGTGACGATCCCAGCTTTTATAAAGATAAAAAACTTTTCCCTGAACTATCACGCTTAGTTTATGAACGTATGACAAATTAAAGCTATTTATAGTGAGCAAGAATACCAATGTTTAAGGAAGAAGATATTGGATTATGCAAAATGTATTTATAAAGTTCCGAACAAACAAACCTTTACTTTTTGGAATATACGGCGCAATTGGTTGTCTAATTGCTGCGATTTTCCTAGGAGAACCATTACTTGCTTTAACCAAACTTGCACCATCTGCACAACAAATTCCCCAAGCCATTGTTTTATTAATTGATGCTTCTTCAAGTATGAGCGATGGGAAATTAACAGAAGTTAAAACTGCCGCCACTAAATTTGTAGAACGTCGTAACTTAACTGAAGATAAACTGGCTGTAGTTAGTTTTGGATTAGAGATTAAAACTGCTACTTCTTTAACTGATGACGCTAACACTCTCAAAAGTGCGATCGCCAGTTTGTCAGAAGTTGGTGGTACTCCAATGGCACAAGGCTTAGATGCTGCTGTAGCAGAGTTGCAGTCAACGTCCCTGCGTCGCAACATCTTATTATTTACCGATGGCTTGCCAGATTCTCAAGTTCTTGCCTCTTTTTCGGCTCAATCTGTGAGAAGTCAGAGAATTAACTTGATAGCAGTTGCGACCGGTGATGCTGACACCAATTATCTAGCGCAACTTACAGGCGATCGCTCTCTGGTGTTTTATGCTAATTCTGGCCAGTTTGATCAAGCTTTTCGGAATGCTGAAGCTGCTATTTACAAGCAATTAGTCGAGTCAGAACCAATAGGAAATTATGGTGTAATATACTCTACATTGCGAATTGGTGGCTGGACAGCTTTTTTAGCAATGGGCATAGCGCTTGCTCTAATTATGGGGCAAAACCACTATATGCACCGTCGTCTCTTCACATTTAATAAAGGTAGTGTCAGTACTATCGGCAGTCTGGTCGCTGGTATGGTTGCAGGCGCAACTGGTCAATTAATTTTTTTGCCACTCACGAGTGGTATTCCTAACGTTGCTCTGATTGAGAGTGTCCTTACTTGGGCAATTTTCGGTGCTTTATCTATAGGTTTATTATCATTATTTATACGCAGACTCAGAAAATTACAACTATCGAGTGTATTACTTACTGGTGCGATCAGTGGCGCTTTGGCTGCTGGTGCTTGGCTAATGTCTGCTACTTATTTAGGAGATTTTCTAGGGCGATTAATTGGTGCAATTGTTTTTGGTATCTGCATACGACTATTATCTGGTTCCACTTTATTAAGTTTAGTTGCATTAATAGGAGTAGCCATCTTTGGTCAATTGGTATTTTTCTCAATTCCTGGTTTATCCATTCTAGAAACGATTGGCAGAATAATCGGTTGGACAATTTTAGGTCTATTGGTAGGAGGTGGAACATGTTTTTTTGTACCCAACCTCAAGCTGAATAAAGCATTATTGGGTGGTACTGTTGGCGGAACTTTAGGAGCCATTGGTTTTTTAGTAGCTGCGGCAGTATTTGGAGATATCCCCGGTCGTTTATCGGGTGCAGCCATATTAGGCTTTTTCATTGGTTTAATGATTGCTTGGGTGGAACAAGAACAATTAAATCAAGAACCATATCTGTTAGTCCATTGGACACCAACAGAGAAAACATCATTATTACTTGGTGCAAAACCCGTTGTCATTGGTAGCTCTGTCGATGCTCAAATTCCCTTAAATGCTTCAGAAGGATTTACACCGATTACGGCCAAAATTTATCAAGAAGGAGCCAATATTTTAATGCAATTTGATACAGGATATGCTGCAAGTAAAAATATGAAAAAAACTCTCCAGCAATTAAATGTAGGGGACACACGCAAGTTGGGAAACATTACTATAGAAGTCAAAGCTGCTACTATCCAACAAAACTTAACCACCTCTTGAATAGCATCCTGATACTGTAAATATGACTTTTAAAATCAGTGAGACGATAGGATGTACCAGTTTTTAAGCCATTTAAAGTACAAACTCAGCAAGCCTCTACTGTTTGGTTTATATGGAGCTATTGGTTGCTTCCTAGCTGCAATTTTTGCACAGATACTTTTTACTATGGTAGTACCATCTAAGGAACCCACACCGCAAGTAGATGTGATGTTCGCCCTAGATATTACCACTAGTATGCAAGGAGAAATTCAAGGCGTACAAAATGGTATACGTGATTTCGCTACTGAAATTAATTCTAAAAATTTAGATTGGCAAATAGGGTTAATTGCTTTCCGAGATCGCCTTGCTGGAGAAGAAGCAGGAATTTTAAAGTTTAATGGTAACTCGTTTACTAGTGATAGCAATCTTTTCCGCCATGAAGTAGGCAGAATTGGTTTAAGTGGTGGTGGTATAGATGAACCAGAAAGTAGCTTAGATGCTTTAGCCTTAGCAGCACGCCAATCTTTTCGGGCCGAAGCAACTAAAGTAATTTTGTTGATTACCGATGCACCGCCTCATATTCCTGATCGCGAAATGCAGTCTGTGACACAAGCTGATAGCGTATTGCGCCACAATAAAATTAATCAGTTGCACTTAGTTATCCAGGAAAGCGATCGCTCTACTTTCGAGGGGTTGCAATCAACTATCCCCGGAGAAGTCTTCTCACTTAGCGAAGCAGCTTCTGGACGCAGTGGATTTGAGCGGATTTTACCTCTGATTGGACAAAAGATCGCCGAAACTACAATTCAAGGACTGCAAGACACCAAAAAATACCCTCTCAAGCAAAGGGGAGTGCTTATCCTTCTCACCGCAACTTCAACAGGTATTTTGGCAATTGGAGTTACTTTAGCTTTAATTATAGGACAAAATCACTATCAACGTCGTCGTCTTCTCACAGTTGGTGAAGCCAGTGTGAGTACAGTTGGTAGCTTGGTGGCTGGTATGGTTGCAGGAGCCACTGGTCAATTACTCTTTTTACAATTTGCCAACATTCCTAACACTAAAGATATCGAAATCATTATTAATGGGGGAATTGCTGGTGCTGTTTTCACAGGATTGATATCCTTTTTTATACCAAAGCTCAAATCGCTGAAATTTATTGGATCTATAGTTGCTGGGGGTATTAGCGGTGCTTTAGCTGCTGGAAGTTTACTAATTTCTACTAACTTTTTAGGTAGTTTTTTTGGGTTTGGAAATTTTCTAGCTCAGTTGATTGCTGGACTGATTTTTGGTATCTGCATTCGATTCTTAGCAGGTTCTTTCTTTGGTTTTGTCGCTGGTATCGCAGTAATCTTCTTTGGTCAATTATTATTTGTGTCCATTTCTAGCGTTTCCATCTTAGAAACGATTGGCAGAATAATCGGTTGGACAATTTTAGGTCTATTGGTAGGAGGTGGAACATGTTTTTTTGTACCCAACCTCAAGCTGAATAAAGCATTATTGGGTGGTACTGTTGGCGGAACTTTAGGAGCCGTTGGTTTTTTAGTAGCTGCGGCAGTATTTGGAGATATCCCCGGTCGTTTATCGGGTGCAGCCATATTAGGCTTTTTCATTGGTTTAATGATTGCTTGGGTGGAACAAGAACAATTAAATCAAGAACCATATCTGTTAGTCCATTGGACACCAACAGAGAAAACATCATTATTACTTGGTGCAAAACCCGTTGTCATTGGTAGCTCTGTTGATGCCCAAATTCCCTTAAATGCTTCAGAAGGATTTACACCGATTACAGCCAAAATTTATCAAGAAGGAGCCAATATTTTAATGCAATTTGATACAGGATATGCTGCAAGTAAAAATATGAAAAAAACTCTCCAGCAATTAAATGTAGGGGACACACGCAAGTTGGGAAACATTACTATAGAAGTCAAAGCTGCTACTATTAAATGAATATTAGAAAACAGACCATAATATTATGAGATCAGGTTTGGTGAATTTTATAAATTAATTACAAGCCACATGGTTAAATATAGATTCTCTTTAAAAGTAAAAGGTGACAATAATGAATACTCACATATTTTAGACTTAAGCCCTAATCAAGAAAATATGCCCGAGCATGTTTTTAGTTCAAAAACTAGAGAAAATATCCGTTTAGATCTCCAAAATAAAACTCTATGTGCTATCAAAGACTTTCATCTTAATCAAATTATTAATACTTGGATACAAGATATTAAAGAAGGTTATCGAGATAGTAGTCTCACCCTGCAATTACCTTTATTGATAGAATCAGGAATTGACCAGATAAATGAACAAGGTAATCAAGAAAATCCAGCCCTAGTTAATCCTGATTTATCTGACATAGAACCTATAAAGGGAATGCTACCACCATTAAATTTTTCTTAAGCCATTTGATTAAATTTTCAACATAATTACAAAATACTAATAATAGGAGAATTGTAATGAGTAATGTATTAAATGTATATATTACACCTCATCGGGAATTTTTACCTGCGGAAACCGAGGGACAAAAGCTATTTCTGATGCTGAAACTGCGACCCACAAAAGAGGTTGCGGTTTCTCGTCCACCCACTACCTTTGCTTTTGTCATTGATACTAGTGGTTCAATGTATGAAGTAGTCGCAGGGGCAACAAGACCTACAGGTGTGACGTATACCCAAGATGGCAAGGAATATAACCAGGTAACAGGGGGTAAATCAAAAATTGATATTGTCATGGAGTCCTTATTAGCGTTGGTGCGTTCTGGCAGATTAGGAGCAAGCGATCGCGTGGCAATAGTTCAGTTTGATGATACGGCTTCGCAGATTATTGGCTTGACTCCAGCAACGCAAGTTAGTCAATTAGAAAATGCGATCACTCAACTTCGCAGTTTCTCCGGCGGTACTCGGATGGGGTTGGGTTTGCGTCGTGCTTTAGATTTACTTGCTGGTCAAGACATGGCTGTTCGACGTACCCTACTTTTCACGGATGGTCACACTTTTGACGAAGACATATGTCGGGAAATAGCATCAGATTTTGCCACTAAAAATATCCCGATTACTGCATTAGGAGTCGGAGAGGATTTCCGAGAAGATTTATTGACCCACCTAAGCGATTCCACAGCTGGAAGCTCATTATATGTAGTTCCCGGAACTGCTATTGGCACACAAGTTTCCATCCTAGATTTACCAAACAAAATTATTGAAGAATATAGTCAGGCACAGCAAGAAGTAATTACAAACCTAGCTTTAACAGTCAAAACCGTCAAAGGCATAGAACTTACCCGCATTGTCCGTGCCTATCCTACACAAGCCGAATTCCCTCTGACTCAAGAACCTTATCCTATTGGCAATGCAGCAGCAAGTGATGAAACAATCTTTATCCTCGAATTCAGCATGAACAGTCGTCCTGCATCCCGCGTCCGAATTGCTCAGATGGGTTTAACCTACGATATTCCAGGACAGAACCGACGCGGTGAACTTCCGCCCCAAAACTTAGTAGTGCAATTTGTCGCTGGACAGGGAAGTGTAGTGCAAGTTGATCAAGAAGTCATGGATTATGTACAGCAATGCAATATTTCTAACTTAGTAAACCAAGCGACAAAAATTGCTGATCGCGACCCGCAAAAAGCTGAAGAACTATTAGAAACTGCACGGCGCATGACGGTAAGAATTGGCAACAAAGAAATGGAAGCATCTCTTAATGGCGCTCAACAAGAGTTGCGGAAAACTCGCCAAATTTCTGCCGGAACCCGTAAAACCGTCAAAATGGGCGCTAAAGGTAAAACCGTCAAAATGGGTAACGATATTAATGATCAGCTTTCAGAGGAAGAAATGCGTAAACTCACAGGAACTTGAAATAATTGTGAATTTTAGGTTGCTAACTAAAAAATCACCAATTTTATTTACAACATAAGGAAGTATATCCATGATTAGTTGTGCAGCTTGTGGCTATGATAAAAACCCAGATGATGCTGAATATTGTGATGCTTGCGGTTCTGCACTCCAAGCATCAGCAGCACCATCCACGCTTACTTCTCCTATTGCACCCACTCTGATCCAAACACCAATAATAGAAACAACAATACCAACACCACCAATACCACAACCAACAGATCCGACTTCTACTCCTTCTTTTCCTACGTTCCCGACTACTCCTACAATAGCCAAACTTATTTCCAAACAAGCAGGTTCTCCAGTAGCAGAATTTTCCTTAGACAGTAATGCTGTGGTTGGTATATTTGACCCTGATATGGGGCCAGTTGATATTGACTTAGAAGAATTTCCTGGTGGTGAAACAGTTTCACGCAACCATGCAGAAATTTACACAGAAGGTGGACTTTGGAAAATTAAAGACCTTGGTTCGACAAATGGCGTTTTCATTAAACGAAGTGGTCAAACTCGTTTCGGAGCCAGAATTACTATGCCTGAAACTATAAATTTTGGAGACGAAATTGCTTTTGGCAAAGTGCGATTTCTGTTTAAAGAAAATTAGTTTTTAGAAAAAATAGGAGGTTATTTATACAATTTTTAACCTCCAAGAACATTTAATCAATAGTATAAATTACTGAATCATTGGCTTTTATATGACATTACCTTTAAATGACAAAAATAGTAGTTTATTAATTCAAGAAAATCAAAGCGTTCAAATAGACAACTTCCAAGTAGAAGTCATTTCATACCTAGGTCAATATACAGCGGATATATATAGCTTTAAAGTAAAAATATTACCTTTAGATTCTCCTAACACTGCAAGTAAATTATGCTTAATGAGGGTTGGTTCGGTTCAAGGTGGACTGTACCGAGAGTTAAAACTAAGGGAAGCTCTCGGAGATTACAAGATGATTGTAGAACTTATCACTTACATTACAGCCGAATCTGTAATTGTTAATGTTCATCCGCCTATAGTAGAGCAAAAATTATCCGAAAATGAAAAGTATGAAATAATAACTAATACAGAAGATATTACAACTATAACTAATTCAAAAAACATAAGTTTGCATCAAAATACAAATGAAGATAACGAGACAAGTTTAGTAATTGATAAAGATGCTTCACCTCTGTCTATTCTATTAGAAACCGACTCAGAGCATTTAGAAGATGAATACTATCCAGAAATAGATTTTTGCTCTAATAATGTTGGGAGTAAGCTTATATTAATTAGCGAATACCCAGAATACACAAAAACCCTGGATACTTGGTTACAATCAGATCATTCTTTAGAAGAATCTTTATATATTACTACCCAAGTTTGTCAATTTTTTCGGTATGTTTATGAACGTACTTGGTGTTTTATCTCCTTAGAAACTCACTTGATTAAAATAGGAACTCCCTGCCAGTTTTTTGATTTAACAAATGCTTATCCTGTTAGTGAAATGCTAACTGCTGGTTTATTAGGAAATTATTGCGCTCCCGAACTCGCCTATAACAAAAGTCCTATTCATGAATCAATGAGTATCTATACAGTTGGAGCATTATTATATCACTCTATTCACAAACAACCCTTGTTACCACATCAAACTATTGAACTCAAAATTAATCCTATTCCTCGCATTTATCAAATCTTAAAAATTTGCTTGTCTCCTGTTATCGAAGAAAGATTTTCTTTGTCTCAACTTCTGAGTATTTTAGTAGAAACTCGCCAAGCTATTCGTGCTCCTAAAATTAAGTGGAATGTTGCTAGCCGCTCAACTGTAGGTCTATCAACTAGCCGCTTGCAAAATGAAGACAACTATGGTGTCAGACAACAGCAGTTAAGTGATATTGAAACCATGATATTAGGAGTTGTTGCTGATGGCATGGGTGGTATGTCTCAAGGAGAACTAGCAAGTCAATTATCTGTGCAGACAGTATTAGATGAACCTATACCAGCTGAATTTAAAACTATAGAACAACGCAATGAATGGTTGATGTCGTTATTTCAAAAAGCCAATGATGTTGTTTCCAAAAATGTAAAAAACGGCGGAACCACTCTCAGTTTGGTATTAGCCATAGCACAACAATTAATGGTAGCCCACGTTGGTGATACCCGTATTTATTTATTACGTCAAGGAGAAATACGTCAGTTAAGTGAAGATCACTCTCTTGTAGCAATGTTAGTTGCTAGTGGTCAAATAACAGAAGCAG
Organism: Tolypothrix sp. PCC 7601; assembly: GCF_025677855.1. Taxonomy (NCBI): domain Bacteria; kingdom Bacillati; phylum Cyanobacteriota; class Cyanophyceae; order Nostocales; family Tolypothrichaceae; genus Tolypothrix; species Tolypothrix sp. PCC 7601. Next base: position 123,667 of record NZ_CP064881.1, on the reverse strand, counting down.
AAAGCTTAGAACATCCAGATCGTAATGTACTTACTAAGTCTCTTGGTTCAAAAAGTAAACTAAGTGATGGCTATGTTCAAGATTTAAAACGTACTACTCAAGAATTATCAATGACTTTAGAAAACGGAGATATTTTGTTGCTGTGTTCTGATGGAGTTTGGGATTTAGTTTCTAAAAGAGAGTTTGCAGAAATTTTTAATAACAATAAAGATTTGCAAGCAGCTGTTGATACAACTATTGAAATAGTTATTGAGCGAGGTGCATCAGATAATGCGACTCTTTTAGCAATGCAATGCCGGATAGATAAATAGTCAATATATAGATTTTGAATCATGCTACATTTTTAACCAATTATTACTCAAAATTTATTATAGTTCGACACCATTTTATTTAAAAATAAAATACTCATGACATAAATTTAAGCGAATAAATGTTGTTCCAATTTAAGTAGCTCAAGGTTCCTATCAATCATATAGACAAAATATTTCCTAACAACTCAGCTTCCCAGAAATATTAATTATTACTAATTAAGTAAATCAGAAAAATGTCTATTCCATGTCCAACTTGCCTCACTGACAATATAGACAATACAGCTTATTGTATTGCTTGTGGTACACCTCTGGTTTCTATGATCAGTTCTGGTGAACAGGTATCTGCATATCATTTGCCTAGTGGTACTTTACTAAAAAAAGGGCTATACAAGATAGAAAAAGTGCTGGGAGAAGGTGGCTTTGGGATTACTTATAAAGGAGTTTTTTTACAAAATTCGGCCCAGGTAGCGATTAAAGAACTCTGGCCGGAAAAAGCGGCTAGGATTGGCTCTACAATTACATGGCCTTCTTCAATTACCCCTTTACAAAGACAACACCAAATTCAAAAATTTCAGCTAGAAGCTAGTTGCCAACATAAATGTTCTCATCCTAACATCGCTAAAATTTATGATTGGTTTGAAGAAAATAATACTGCCTATATAGTAATGGAATTTATTTCAGGAAAATCATTATTCCAAATATTACAACAAGAAGGTGTATTAGAGGAAAATCGTGTTACATCTTATTTTATTAAAATAGCAGAAGCTTTAAAAGTTATTCACATTAATAATTTACTACATAGAGATATCAAACCAGATAATATTCTTATTGATAATCAAGATAGACCTGTATTGATTGACTTCGGTGCTACGAAAGAATTTATTGCCGGTCAAACACGCGAAATGAGCGTGACATTAACACCAGGTTATGCACCTTTGGAACAATATAGCTATCGAGGTAAGCGTTTTCCAACAACAGATATTTATGCTCTATGTGCTTCAATGTATGAATTATTAACTGGAAAGTTACCTGCTGCTGCTACAGATATAGCTAATGGTTCAGAACAACTTGTGCCACCTCGAAAGTTACGTTCCAATCTTAGCCCTATAATTGAAAAAATTATTCTTACAGGGATGCAATTTAAGGTTGAAGACCGCTTCCAAACAGCAGATGAATTAATTGATGCTCTCAACGGTAAATTTACTTCTCCCAGCCAAAAAAGAGCACATGAATTAGTTAAACAAGGTAAATTATTAGAAGCAGTTTTAGCTTATGAAAAATATCTCAATAGCGAACCAAATAATGGCGAGGCAGCAGTTGAAGTGGCATTAGTTCAACTGTATATCGATGAAAACAAAGCAGAAATTGCTGCCCAAAAAGCGCTCCAATTACAATCTAATGATGGGAGAATTTATGGAGTTTTAGGAGTTGTTAACTGTCGAAAATCAAATTGGTTAGAAGCAGTAAAAAACCTACAGCAAGCAGCACAATTAGCTCCTCACGAAGTTTGGATACAAGCAAATTTAGCTTGGGCATTAGGTAAATCCGGTAATTGGCAGCAAGCTGAAATAACTATCAATAAAGCACTTCAACTGGATGCTAACTGTACTTTTGCGTTAGGCTTACAAGCATGGATAGCCGTAAATCAAGCACAATGGCAATTAGGAATTCGTGCTGCTACTCAAGCAATTTTTAAGTCGAAGCAAAGCTCTTCTAGAAACTCGCAAGAACTACAGCAGTGGGTGTATCCTTACCTAATTCTTGCCTTAGATAAAGCAGTAGTTACCAAGCAAGCAAGCGATGTAAAAAGACGTATTCAAGAATTTATTACTCAAGTACCTGACAATAGTTTTGGCTGGGGTTTCAAAGGTTGGAAAGCAGGCATACAAGGTTTATGGAATGATGCTATTGCCGATTTGGAGCAAGCAAGCCGTAAATCACAAGTTCCTGGTTGGGTACTCATAAATCAAGGAATTGCTCAGGAACATTTGCAGAATTTTCCGGCAGCTATCCAAGCCTACGAAACTCATACTCAGCAATTTTTACCTCATGCTTTTGTTTTATTTCGTCTCGGCACTTTATATGGACGATTACAACAATGGAAAAAGGCACGGTCTTATCTAGAAACAGCAGTTCAAGTAAAACCAAATTATGCAGAAGCTTATCATAATTTAGGGTGGGTGCTTCTAAATATTAAAGATCAAGATGGTCAGATAGAAAACTTCCGCGAAATTTTGTCATCCTATCGTAAAGCTACTGAACTATATAAACAGCAACAAAAACATCCTCTAGGCCAAAGCATTAAACAAGCTTTTCAAGCAGTTGGTATTAACAATTTCTAAATCTGCATTTACTCCTCCGTTGAAGAAAATACACGCTAAATGCTAATTCTAGGAGCAGCACTTCTGCTAACTAAAATTTTGGCATTGGAACTGAAAACAAGAGAATATACAAAGATTCGACCAATAACACTGTGATTTGAACGATATTTTTGCCAAAGGGTCACGAAATGCTTCAAAACTCATTAGGACAAGATATACTTCATAATTTAGTTGTGAGTTGTAAGAATGATAATCGTATAGTTGGGGGGAGACAGGGTTGAGCAAAGCTCAACCCTGTCTCATTAATAAAGAGAATGGGAAGAAGCTGCCGTCGGCAGCTTCTTTCCCACCCAATGATTATCATTATTATGTTGTTGACGGCGATTCATGCCCAACAGTGTCTCGCTTGGGTTTGCGTTGTCCAACCCGTGTGCCTGACTTTTTCTGGGGACTCTTATCTGTTTGCTGTTGCGTGTCCTGGGTTATCGCCTGAAGGTCAGTACTAGGATTACTAAGTGGCGTTTCAGTAATTTCAAGCGTTTGAGTAGATGTAGTTTTCTTACGAGTCTGCTTTTTCTTCAAGGCTGGCTCTACGGGGATCTCGTTTGCTGTTGTGGTCGTAAATTCTTGTGGTGCAGGTACGTTTGGCTTTTTCCGAGTCGATGTAGTTTTAGGTGGTGACTCTGTTTTCGATGAAGTGATTTCACTACCGACCAACGGAGTTTCAGGAGGGACTGCACTAGTCGGTACATCCGTTGAACCCATTCCTATTTGTAGCAAATGCCATAAGTGTTCGCGGCGGCTCTCCATATAGCTCAGTTTTTCTTCGCCTTCAGTCGCTTCTATTGCCATACGTTCGCACTGCGCTAGCGTTAGGGTATGTTCGTGTAATTGTTTTAAAGTTAAAGCTTTATTTCCATCATCTAATGCCGCCGCCACAGTTCTGATGAGCCAGTCTTTTAGGACTCCAAGACAGCCAATAGAATGTTCATAGAAGTAAAGCCAATGCTGCATTAATTCAGGAATATTAGTATCAAGAGGTACTTGCTTGAGGAGTGCCAATAACGCTGCTTGAAAATCCAAACGGTCTTGTTCATTTTGGTACAAATAGCGCGGAAAGTGGATATCCAGACCGCGCCGGGATGCTTGACCACTTAAATTGCGGAAATTTAACAGTTCGTAAGTACCAATCAGGATGTGTAAAACACCCGTAACATTCGTCATGGATTTAATCCAATCCAACTGGTCTAAAAGCTTGCCAGCATTACTTCCAGTCCCAATCTTCATTAAATGTTGCGCTTCATCCAGGATAACCGCACGTACACCACGTTTGGTTATCGCTTCTTCTAATGCGTGGCGCAGTTCTGGAGAATCATTAAACTGGGAAGTTTTGCTAGTACGTCCACGCCCTTTTTTCTCCCATGCCTCCGACGTATCAATGTCTACAATGCTACGACGCTCGTAGAATGGCTCATTCAAAAGCTTCAGCGCAGTCCGGTAATAGTCAGTTCGATTAAACACCCCACTGTCAGGTGGACGTGTCTCTATCAGTAACAGAGGTAATTGAGGTACATAACCGTTGCGGTAGCTTGAGTCATTTGATACATAATCCTCAGTTTGAGGCGCATTTAAACGTCGGGCAATTTGCCGTATCATCGTCGTCTTGCCCACACCGCTTGGCCCATACACCAACACATGAGCAAATCCGGCAGGTTCTCGAATCGCACGCATGAGCAGCATATCTACCCGTGCTAACTGTGGATGTAAAACTGCATACTCCTTAAATTGAGTAAGTAAGTTTATGTCATCGCTCCTGTTCCTGTTTAAATCCATCTATTTGTATTCCGCTAATATTGGCAGTGAACTTAGATCCAACGGTTCAACGTTTCGAGATGGTACGTGCTGCGATGCAACATCTTCACTCTGTTGTGCCAATACAGCAAATGTTGAATGAACTTGGTTTACTGATGGAACAGAAGAATTACTAGACGTTAAATTGTCTAGTAAGCGTTTACTTTCCAAATCACGCAATCTTTGCAGCAACAAGGCTTCATGTTCTTGGACATTGGCAATGAAGTCAGCTAAATGTTTGGCATTCAAATTCGTCGCCGTGGCGCTACGTTTGTTCAATTGCCTAATTTCTTGTGCCGCTAACAACACTTCTTTTTCAGTGCGTCCCACGAAAGTACTGTAATACTGAGAGATACATCTCACCCAGCGCCCATCAACATAGGCGTAAGCAACTCCCATATCAAAAGGATCGTAGCGTACTGGTACTAATGTTTTTTCTACATTGGGATTGCGGAAAGCATCACTCCAATAGTAGAGATAATTGACTTTAATCCCTTGTCCCGGCTGAACTTTCGCCTGACCTTTGGGCGTGGAAGGACGTGTTGCCATGAGGAACTCTTCGTTATAAGCAATACTTCGGTGTAAGCGTTCTCCGGCGATTGACAACCCTTCGGTATAAACAACGCCTGGAGACGCACCTAATGAGTCATGATAATTTGAGTCGTAAATCGAGTAAGCCCACTGGGTCAGGTAAGTATATAAATCTCCCAAATTCCAAACAGCTAACTGTTTTGGGTCAACAGTTTTGGTGAGTTGACGCGGCTGTTTACTTGCTTGAGTATTACCTAATAGGTTATAGATAAACTCAGTATTTGTCGTCCCAAATAATCGTTCAATTACCGACCCAAAGCGGGGTTTACCACCAGGTCGTGTTTTCTTGGTGCAGTGGTAGCGTGCTAGCAAGGTGTCAAAGTATATACTGTGGAATTCTTTGCCACCATCTACAACTAATGTTGAGGGAAAACGACCTTGGCGCTGGACTAAAATACGTAGCCCCATCATGCAAGACCTGTAAGAAGGTGCATCAAAAGTCAGATAAACTGCCAATATTCGCCGAGAATAAGCATCGGTCAGTAATGTTAGCCAAGGTCGTCCCAGTAACCGACCTGTAGCTTGTGAGCGTAATTCAATATCGAGTTCGGTATGGTCGATATGGACTATCTCCAGTGGACGGTTTCCGTGAGGACGTGTATTTAAAGCTAGTTCCCAGACAAAAGGCTCTGTTGCGTATGCGGCTTTTGCTCCCTGACGCTTTAATGTCTGCTCATGGGTTGGGCGTTTTTTTAAACGCTGGTAGAAGGTGCGGTTACTAAGGGGTTGTATATTTAATGCTGTACAGGCTCTGACATACGCCCGATATACTGAAGCGCCTGTCGCTTGTCTTGGTGTTTCAAAATGCTCCTTAATAAATTTATCTAATAATTCACTTGAATCTGTTGGCGATTTTGGTTGACGATTCCCTTGCTGATGTGTGCGTGGTAGCAACCCGACATAACCGCAACCTAAACTTGCTTCTGCTTCACGGAACTGTTGTACCCATCTACGCAAGGTACGTGGGTTGATGTCTTGATAGATATCTGTATGGCGTTGGAAATATGCTTGTACTATATTAAATTTTCGATTCGCTTCTTTTAAGTGAGATGGAGAAGCGGCCTCCATTAAAGTCCGTACAGTTTCATTTCTTGTTACATCTGTAACTCCGTTGTGGATTTTAATGGTGCCACTGTCGAATAACTGGAGAAAAAAATGCTGTGGGCAACTGTATTGGGAAGCCTGACTCTGGTAATAGCGTGGTTGTGGTCTCGCCATAGTTAACTAAAGTCCATAGCGCCGAATCCCACTCAAGGGCTGTGTTAGGTAGCAGTGTTGTGGGACTACTGGGAGTATTCTTTGTAGTTACTCCTACAACAGATGCGTGTGTATAAGCGTCATGATTTTGTTGACTTACCCATAATCGTGTCCTGTAATGTTCAACTAAGGGGACAGCAGACAAATCCACGTACAAAAGCTCAGTTGCAATCATGATGTATATGTCATTGGCACATACATCATTTAATTCTTGTAGCAATGCCGCAATCGTTATTCCTGGATTTGCTTCCAGGTAAGCCAGAACTGTCGAGTGTACATCTGTTGTCAAATTTGATTTAAATCCCAGGTAATCTGACAAAAACATCAAGTTCTGGGTAAAGACGGGATTCAATTCGGCATCAGTACGAACGCAGTATTTTAGACCAAATTGTGATGCGTGTGCTTCTCCTGGTGGGCAACGCCAATGACCGGATGCTGTTTTTTGATAACGCCCAGGATATTTTTGTGCTAAGAACTCTAGTTCCTTAACTGTTTTCCACTCTTCCCAGCAAGCACCATCATGACGTAATACAAAAAAGTCAGGGGTATGATAGTGACCTATATTACGCCCTGCTTGATTTTTATACTGGATTTTGAATGGTGGGGGCTGGTCGTAGAACTCTAAAACTTTGGGGTCGTGTTCCATCAAGTAAATCGCCCACAATTCCACTGTATGGCTCTCGAATTGAATTGTGACCCCATTTTAGAACTAGGGTACACGCCACAAACGTTCTTGGTTCGTCCTTGTACCCGACGTGAGGGTGGGGATTTCCTGATTTGTGTAATCAAATCAATGGTGTTGGTTGCTAGTTGCTGTTGCCTACACCAATCTTCAAACTCGAATTCGTTCATTTGAGCTTCACCTCCGGGAGCGTGACCTATGTGATACAAGGACGGCTTTGTTGCTTCACTACAGTCTCCTAAAAATACTTATCAACGCGAATTGAATCATATTTTAGTCAGTTTGAACCATATTTTGTCATCTAAGTTGTACATAGGAGTGATTTTTAGAGAATTATTCGGGAGAAGTTTTTTCTTTTTCGTTATGACAACTCTAGGATTTATTATGATTCACAATTAGGACACGCGGCCATAATTTTATGCAAACTTTTATGTGATGTTTAGGCTGTAACCCTTGAAATGTCGTTAATTTTTGGTCAGGGTATGATTCACAATTTGGTCATCCAGGGGGTAAAAGCACAATAAGCATTGTAAAATTTTTTCTAACCATCGCCAAAGCCGCTTAATCATGATACTGAACTCAATATACGTGTTATCTCTATCTTCAATCGTAGCGATTATATATCAGTATCACTGAGGAAATTTGTATTTTTTTAATGAGTTTTATTGAAGGAAATATGAAAAATAATTCCAATCATCCCTAATAATCAATGATTCACCCCACCAGTAACAATAAAACTAGCCCAATAATACGGATGCTCAAAAGGCGGAATCTGTGTATTGATTTTATCGAGGTCATGGCGAATCATATCCGCTTCATCCCGCAATTCCTCCGCACAGATAAAATTGTACTCACCCATCTCCTCAGCCCGTTCCTCATACCACCTCGCAATCTCACCATACGTCACACCACACAACCACCTTTGTGTGCGCTTCAGCGCAGCAGCAGGAGCAGTATCCCGATCGCACTGACGGTAAAATTCAATCGCAAATAAAGCACTAGAAATTGATTCCACTGTCCACAGGGTACTAACAACATTCGTAACACCTTTACTAATAAAACCACTGACCAAACCCACGTATTCTGTAGTAATTGTTTGGCTACCAGTAATCGCTGTTTCGCAAGCCGAGAGGCTGACCATCTGGTAATTATTAAAAGGTAGCTGGAGAATATCTTCTAGAGTTAGCCTGTCCGTATGGCTCAAAGCAAGGGCTGATTGTTTGGGATTTTGGAAAATATAGGTTCCATGTCCGGTAAAATGAAAAAATTTATACCCAGAGGCAAGAGCTTTTTCGACATTTTCTTTTGTCGCGTCGCTACCAGCTAAACGGTGAGGATTGGCAAACATTTGGCTAATAGTTGCTGACTCCATTTCTGCATGACGAAGCTCTTCAAATTTCTTGTCTGCGATAATATCCGTGCTGTCTGGTGCTTCTACGCTTAATAACTGTTTGCTGGTATCAGTATTTTCTGAGCGATCGCTTTCTTGATGATTGACGCGATCGCTCAAGGAAAGCCCAATTTTAGCACTGGGTAAGTAAGTAATTGTAAATTGTTCTGGAAATAAGAATTGCAGGGGAAAACGATGTAAATCCTGGTGGGGAATAAGGATGAGGTTTTCGACGGGTGGGACTGCATCATCCGCAGAGATGGCATTGACAATAGCATTGATATCAAGAATTTTACCCAAATCTTCTAAGTATTCCGGTAAGCGATCGCGCCATGTGGCTTGTCCTGCTTCTTGGTTGTCTTTACCCTCACGATACTTGGTATATTCTTTGTTCCAGTTTTGTACCCAGGCTTCAAACTCGCGGTGTCGTTTTACTGTTGTTGGCAATTGTCCATCTAATGCTTGGTTTTCCTCCAGGGAATTGGTTGCAGATATCTGAGGGGAAAGGACTATGGGTGATGGTACATTATGTTTGAGGATAAAGGTATTGAGGGCATTCGGGCTAATATGCCAGTAAATAATCGCAGTTGTGGGATTAAGTAACTTTTGTATTTCCGAGTAGTTAGGGGAGGAAATCTCATCACCCAAAGAGTACAAAAGCCAAGTTAAACAAGCATTTTTACCTTTTTCTGCGAGTTCCAAGGCTGCACACCAATTTCCCGATTGTATGGCTAAGTCAACGGTTAATTGTTGAAAACCAGCAAATCGTAAGGCTAATTGTTGCTTTCTGGCTGGACTGGGGGTGTTTTCCAGCAGATTTTGTAGGATATCCGTAGCCCGTCGTTGGAGTTCTTCAGCCTCAGAAGTTTGTCCCAAAGCTGACAAGCAGCGAATTAAATCTCGCAGAAGTTCTAAATGCGCTTCAGGAAACTGTGTCAGTGTTTTTAGTGCATTTTGATAGCTTCTAAAAGCCCTACCCCAGTAGGGATATGGATTATCATCTCTGCATCCCTGGAAATAATGGGCGTTTCCTATAGCCTGATGTAATTTACCCCAACCTTCTGGATGGGTTTCTTGGGGACAATGTTTTAATCCTTCTTCATAGCTCGCAAATTGACCTTGCCTACCACCCCCGTTTAAATTTGGGTTCTTAAATGTGATAACGAGGTCGGGGTAAGAGGTGACTACGGGTAAAATAAATAAACCAGTTGGATTTATCTCTTTCTCAACGATGCTTGAAACTGCTAATCCTCTATTAATCCAAGTGTTGTAATCGTCGGATTTTAATTCTAGGGCTTGGTCATAGGAGGCGATCGCTTCTTGATATTGCATCAAATTATGCAGAGATACTCCTCTGTCAGCCCAAGGTCGAGACTCATTTGATTTAATTTCTATAGTTTTACTATAGGAGATAACTGCTTCTTCATGTCTTCCTAAGTTGGCTAGTGCGATACCTCTATTGTGCCAATAATTACTTTCTCTGTCATTAATATCTCCTAGTTTCGGGTGAACGAAAAAAGGTGTGGGAGAGTAGTTAGCGGATTTAATACGCTAACATAGCTCTTGATGCGATGCAACCAAACTACCCATGAACAACCTCCAATCAATTCTGTCTCACATTCATGACACACTCAATTCCTTACCGGAGTGGAACCATTTAGAAGAATTTGTGCGCGAATTCTACAGTATGTGGCTAAAATTAGGGAACGAGGTGCAAAAAAGCTTATTTCAAGCCAAAATAGAAGAAAAAGAAGCCCAATACTCACATCCGAGAACTAAACGAGAAAAAAGATATTACACTCCATTAGGTGAAATGGTTCTTGTACGTAGAGCTTACGTTACAAGAGATGGTATTAAGGTCAAGGTTGATGAAGAGTTAGGTCTACCAAAAGATAAATGGCTACCAATGGTATTAGAATTAGCCTGCGCTTTGGGAATCAGTAGTGAGTTTCCTAACTCTCACTCCTTGTTTCAAAAATGGACAACGTTAGAGTTAGCAGAAAAAACTTTAGCTAATCAAGTAGAAAAAATCGGAAATGAACTACAAACACAAGAGTTCGATGGAGAATGTTTGCCAGACACTTCTTCAGAGTTTGAAGTCCCTAATTTAGAGGATGAGCCACCAGATTTATTATATGTGGGAGTTGATGGAGTCATGACTCCCTTGAATCAAAAACAAGGATATAAAGAAGCAAAAGTTGGTGTAATTTTCTGGAGTAAAGACCATCAAAAAGTTGGTAAAAAAAGAGGTGTGATCCGGGAAAGGGAATATGTAGCTACTTTAAAATCGCGGAGAGAATTTAGGGATAGAGTCTCCCATTTATATCATCAAGTAGCTCTTACAAAACCCACAAAAACTGTAGTGATTGGTGATGGCGCACATTGGATTTGGTCGATGGCATCAGAACAATTTCCAGGTTCGGTGGAAATTCTCGACTTTTTTCATCTCTCAGAATATGTGTGGTCAGTGGCGAAAGCCGCTTATCCGAATAAAGAAGACACTCAAAAAGATTGGGTGAAAACCCAACAACAATTACTGAAGAAATCTGAATGGACTACAGTAATTGAAAATTGTCATCAATTCCCAAAAAAGAAGAAAGATTTAACCAAAGCAATTACCGATTTAGAGCGTTATTTAACTAATAATCAAAGTCGAATTGATTATCGCTCTTATTTAAAAGCTGGTTTAATGATTGGTTCAGGAGTTGTTGAAAGTTCTAATCGGCGTGTGGTTACACAAAGATTAAAACAAGCAGGTATGCATTGGTCTTTTTTTGGAGCCGAAGGAGTTATGGCTCTTAGGGCAGCATATTTAAGTTCTTCTGAGCGATGGTCAAATTTTTGGTCATCCTTATCTTACAATCAAATTAAGTTAGTGTAAGATTCACGCTAACCTTGGACTTTTAAGCTTGTATTTAATAGTGGTCAAAACAAGAGAACAGAGTCTTTCAGATTTAGCACACAGAGTAGAACTTTTAATTGCCAAAAGAGAAGAAATCAACCAAGAAATCTCTACTCTTAACAAGAGTGATGTAGCTTTTTCTGGTTGTTGGATTGTTCGTTACCGCGCCAAAGGTAAGGGCGGAGCTTATTGGTATTACAAGTGGCAATCAGGATCACCTATCTTTGTTACCAAAAATGGTAATAAAAGTTGTCATCAATATATTGGTAAAGCAGGTAGTCCAGCTTTCTTAAAAGCAGTTGAGATGATGAAAAATCGGACAAAAATCGAAGCGTTAAACCAGGTGCTTCATACACTAGAGCTAGGACTCAATGACCTAGTTGAAGAAGCGGCAAGATTTCAAAAATAATTCATATCGAAGTAAGAGTTAACATCTACATCAGTCAGAGCTTAGTTAGCGTAAATGATACGCTAACTCGTTTTTTCTTCCCCACACTTTTTTTCGTTCACCCCCTAGTTTCTTCCGAATATTAATCAGTTTTTTGCCAGTATTTATTGCTTTTTTACTAGCATCTATTGCTTTGTCGTAGGATGCGATCGCTTCTTCGTATCTTAATAATTGAGCTAGTACCAAACCTCGCCCATTCCAAGCATTAAACACCTCTATGAAGTTAGAGTTGATTTCTAAAGCTTGCTCAAAGGAAGTAAGTGCATCTTCATACAAATATAAGTCATTTAATACAAATCCTCTATTAGTCCATGCTTCTGGGAAATCAGGCTTAAATTCTACAGCTTTGTCGTAAGAAGCCAGTGCATCTTTGTAATACCCCCATTCTTTCAAAGCAATTCCCTTACAATACCAAGTATAATAATCAGGTTTCAATTTAAGTGCTTCTTCACAAGATGCAACTGCTTCAGAAAAACGTTCTAAATGAGTTAACGTAACACTCCGATTTCTCCAAGCATCATGGAAATCCGGTTTGATTTCTATCGCTTTGTTAAAAGACGTGATCGCTTCAGAGAATCGGTCTAAACTATCGAGTGTTGCACCCCGACTATCCCAAGCCTCATAGTTATCAGGTTCCAATTTCAGCACTTGATCAAAAGATGCGATCGCTTCTTCAAAAGAACCTAAATCCTTTAGAATAATACCCTGATTGTACCAAGCTTGGGCATAATTAGGATTTAACTTCAATGCTTGTCTTAAGCAAGCTATTGCTTCTTGTAAATTACCCAATTTACTTTCTGTAGCACCTCGATTACTCCAAACAATATAATCGTCAGGTTTTAATTTGAGTGCTTCATCAAAAGATAAAATTGCTTCCTCAAAGCGTTCTGAATGAAGCAGTGCTACCCCCCGGATATTCCAAGTATCATAGCAATTAGGTTTCAATTTAAGTGCTTGATCAAATGATGCGATTGCTTCAGAGAAACGTTTTAATTTATCAAGTGCAAAACCTCGTTCTAGCCAGACTGGCTGAAAGTCAGGCTTAATATCTATCACTTTGTCATAACATGCAATTCCATCTTCATATCGTTGTAGGTGGTAACAAAATATAGAACCACGATTTGCCCAAGGTTGATATGCATCAGGTTTTAATTCTATAGCTTTATCAAAAGATTCTAATGCTTCTGCAAATTTTTTTAAATCCTTGAGTACATTACCTCTCTAGCAATTTTACATAAGTGTCAACGGTTATAGTTTGTATTTGTTTGCGAATATTTACATACTTTGCTGACATGGCGAAATATCGCGAGCATTATTGAAGTCTGTTTTTAGGTTTTGGAGATGCGATTACTGCAGTCACAAAATAACTGAGAATAATTTTATACTGCTACGATGGCTCTTATTCAAGAGGAAAAAGATAAAATTCACCTAACTACTTGCCAAAGACCTTGAGACAATGCTAGAAGCCCCTCTCTAAAAAATTCTAGAAGTCCCTTCCCGAAAATTATTCAGCTTACCGAGACTCTCTATTGCAGATCAAGTTTCCGAACTCAGGTCAGAATTTTGGACGCTTTTTACACAAAAACTGCTTATGAGCAGTTGAATCAGCGAAAACGGCTAACTGCTACTAAAGCAGATCGCACTCGCTACAGATTGTATAAAATCACCCCCTCCGATAAAATTTGGCGTATTAAGGCGAGATCTCAAAAATCTTTTATCAAAAATTGTGAACAAAACCTGCATTATTACGCTGTTTAACCAAAGTGGTGGTGTTGCTAAAACCACACTTACTCAAAATTTAGGCTATCACCTAGCACTTAAAAAACGTCGTGTCTTGTTGGTAGACATGGACCCACAAGCTAGCCTGACTACTTTCATGGGGCTTGAACCCGACGAATTAGACCAAAGCATTCAACAAACAATTGTTGACAATAAGCCATTACCTATCTATCCTGATCTGATTCACGGTATGGCGCTTGTCCCTGCTGATATTAACCTAGCGGTTACTGAAATGCAGTTAGCAAGTGCGATCGCCAGAGAATATCGTCTAAAAAATGCACTTGCCACAGTGCAGAACAATTACGACTTTATTCTGATCGACTGTCCCCCTTCTTTAGGGTTACTCAGTGTTATTAGTTTGACTGCTGCTACTCACATTCTTGTTCCGATACAATGCCAGTTTAAATCATTTAAAGGAACAGAACTTTTACTTAGTACGGTAGCCCAAGTCCGCAGTCATACTAACCCCGGTTTACAATTTGCGGGGTTTGTTCCCACAATGTTTGATGGTCGCACTGCCCAAGAGTCTCGGACTGTTAAAGCTGTGCAAGAACAACTGTCAGATATTGGTACTGTATATCCACCCATTCCAAAATCTATTGCCTTTGCCGATGCGTCCGAGCGTAGAGTACCTTTAGCATTGTTTGATAAAAATCACTCTGCTGTCAGCGTACTCAAAAAAATTGCCAACAGTTTAGATAAACTCGAAGTAAAACAGTGAATAAAAAGCGTAACGAACCCTACGCCGCCATCAAAAAACCCGTTGAACTGCTGTTCGGTAGCAGTGCAGATACCACGCAGCCTGATAATCAAGCCAATGCTAGTTCCACTATTGACATCACTAAAATCAAGCTGCCTTCCTCGCAACCCCGGCGCTACTTTGACCCCCAAAAACTTGAAGAACTATCACGCTCAGTTAAAGAACTAGGTATTCTCGAACCTCTGTTGGTGCGTCCGCTCTCTGGAGGTGATTATGAATTAGTAGCGGGTGAACGACGCTACAGAGCGGCAACAATGGCAGGATTAATCGAAGTACCTATTGTTGCAAGAGAAATGGACGATGCGACTACATATCAAGTACGCCTCGTTGAAAACCTGCAACGTGAAGACCTCAACCCCCTAGAGGAAACTGAAGGTATCCTCGAACTGTTGGCGTTGCGCTTGGAAATCAGCGTTGACGAAACCGTCAAACTGCTGCAAAAAATGGACAATGAAGCTAAAGGTAAAATTACCCGTAACGTTACGGGTAACTCTCAAACTCTGCTGGTTGAAGAGGTATTTATAGCTTTAGGACGCATGAAGTGGGACTCTTTTGTTCGCAACCGCCTTCCACTGCTGGGTCTGCCGCCTGATGTGCTGTCAGTTTTGCGTTCGGGGAAACTTGAGTACACTAAAGCACGAGCGATCGCACGAGTTAAAAATGAAAAAATCAGAGATGAACTGTTAAACATAGCAATTGAACATAATCTATCCCTGAGCGAAATCAAACAGAAAATCCAAGTTTTTGAGCAGCAGTCTGAATCGCGCTCATCCTCTCAAACAGAGACGACAGATCTCAAAGAGCGTGTTGATGATACGCTTCGACGATTCAAGAAAGCTAAATTGTGGGATGACCCCAAGAAAAAAACACAAGTTGAAAAACTGCTGGCACAACTGGAAGCATTAATGCAGCAAAATTGACACGCCCTCTTCTATAAAACCTACTATGGATACACAAGTCCACAAGTCGCAAGTTTCCAGCCCTTAAAGAGAGATCCAAATTGCCTCAAACCGCGAACAAGAGTAGGCATCAAAGGAGGTCTTTGAGAGATATATCCAGACCATCCACCCAGCTCTTGCAATGATCGAAGTAGCCCAAGGTAAACAAGCTTGTGGATAAGAATTTTGCAGCTTTTGGGGATCTCCTTCCACAGAAGATTGAATCACTCCTCAGTAGTGTTGTTGCTGTTCACAAAAGGTAAGCGCGGCAGAAAGCTGAGTATTGTCGCGCTTACCTTTTGTAAGGTTCGCACGGCTACGGACAAAGCCAAGATTGTCAGGTGTTAAATACTGATCGCAGGCTCTAGCTGAGTAGCTTCTAAATTCAAGGAAAGCTGTTTTGAGGGTGGCAAAGATTTGTTCAATCTTCCATCGCCATACATACCATTGAATGACTCGCAGTAACTGTTCTGAGCAAGCAACGTCAATGAACTATTCTAGTTGATCGCTCTTGACTTGCTAACTATGTGCAGTCCCATTGACAAAGCGATCGCCCACCATATCAGGTCGCTCACCGCTCACAAGCTATCTTGACCAGATACAGTGCAACTTGAGGGGGAAAAACCGGGGGTCTTCCCGGGCATTGGGCATCATACAGTCCTTCAGTACCTCCACAGATAAATCGTCTTTCCCACTTGCGAATATGACGACCCGCAACTCATGAACGCAAGTGTCCTCATGAATTGCGGTTTTAGCTAAAAGTTTATTTTTTAGTGCAAGTCGGAGGTCTGTGAAATTTTTCGACTTCATAAATACATTGAGTAGTCCTGCTCTTAAGTAATTATTGTTTTGGAGAAAAGCAGTTATGTATAGATGCAAAACTTCTCCTAAAAAGTTTCCCAATTCTTTCTAGGGTATAAGTAGGGGCTATATATGTCCCATAAATACCTAAGAATTTTTATGCTCAATTTAACCCCTATTTAGGGTATATATAGGTAATGCTTAGGGTATTTTTCACCAATTCAGACTTTATACCCCACTTGACCCCTATGACCAACATTCACACTTTACAAAAAATTTTTCCTGCGGGCTTTGATAACGGTTACGGTAGCATCAAACTTTTAGTCGATGGCTTTGATGTTGTTCGCGTCCCCAGCTACATTTCTTCCGTTGACATGGAAGATGTTCCCGGAAGAGTAGTTTTCAATGGTACTGCCTACACCGTCGGAGAATCTGCTTTTCGTACAGGTTATCATTTCGACCGCAATACAGATAGCAACGAGAACAAAGTCAATAATGCACTAATTACATTATTGGGTGCCTTGGCACATCTGCCACATCGTAAAGCTTGGCATTTAAAGTTAGTCGTTAGCTTACATGATGTCGCTTTGGCAGAAGACTTAAAACAAGTACTCAACGGTGAATATCAGCCCATACTTGCTGGTAAGCAATCTGAAGTCAAGGTAGAAGTCCTGAAGGTAGTACCTGAAGGAATGGGTGCATTGTTTGGACAACCACTCCCCCCAAAATTAACCGTTTTAGACTTTGGCAATGGTACGACTCTGTATTCACGTTACAACCAGGGTAAGCGGGAAGTTCATACCCCCTACCCCACAGGTGTAGAAGTGTTGATTGATGATATTGCCCAAAAAATGAAACATCTTAATGGCGGAAAAATTGGCGATTCATCCAAAATTCGCTTCTGCTTGGAAATGGGGCATACCAGATACAGTCGTGACATTGATATCAAAGATGTCTACAGCACTTGTTTAAAAGACTGGTATGAGAAATATTTGAAGAAACCAGTGAATCTGACACTTGATGCCAAACACACAGGAGATGAAATTTGGGCCATTGGTGGAGGTTGCCTGTTGCCTGGATTTAAGAAGCTTTTAGAGAAGAACGGGTTCAAAATTCTGGACAATCCGGTAGAAGCTAATGCCTTTGGACTTCTAGAAATGGCTAAAGCAATTGTGAAAAAAAATTCGTGAAACCATGCCTGGGATTAGCTTCATGCCTCATTGGAAATTATAGATGTGTGAATTCTCCTTCTCTAAAATTTCAAACATCAAATATGGTCATTCATCACATTTGGTAGATAATAACAATGGCAGATAAACAAAATTTAACACCAGAAAAAGTCCGGATTAAAGATAGCTATCGTGAACGTATCTTTGCTGAGTCACAACAACTAGATAAAAGTTATCTGGAAACGCTTTACTTTATTATTGACTGCTATTTTGCCTTTAAAAAGGGTGCATTCCCAATACAACAAGCAGTTTCACATACACCTGTTGTTAATCCGATTACCATCAACCAAAATCAACTTGAGGAGCAGACTATAAATCCATCTGTACTCAAAGAACAAAAGGATTTAGACGGTGAAACGTTCACCCTTGATTTTGATTTGTAACTATAATCACCAGCAATACATACTCATTGCATGGCTACTTCATGGGCTAAAAGTCAACCCTCTTGCTGAATTCGCTTGTGAACAAACAGATGAGGCTTTTAGCAAAATTAAAGGCGAATAAAATATTACTGGATTAGTTACCTTACGAGTGTTTCATCAGTTAGGTTTTTCTTCAAATGCTTGAGGATTTCAATGCTCTGTATTTTTTAAAATAACCTAATTCAGTAACTTTTTAACAACCAATTTTCAAGCTGTTTATCTAACTTACAAAGCTTTAAGGAACTGCACTGAGTCTGTAGCCTCACGGCTATTATTCACAAAAATGTCAGCAATTAGCCGTAAAACTTCAGCTTGTTCTTCAGGAGGTGCTTCAGCAATCAGTGATCGCAGGCTAACTCCTGGCCTTTGACCAAATAACTCCGATAAATACCACACCCTAGCTTCTACCGGAACAGCCAAAAGTAGCGCTATTAGTTTTGATGCTCCTAAATCCGCCTTCCCGCGACGAAAGCGGGATAACATCACCTCTGAAACTTTAGCCTGTTCAGCCGTTGTCTTCGCTTCAATTTGGAAGCGATTCATCATCTCATCGAATAACTGCTGATAACGTTGAGTTTTCTCTGATACAAAACTTTGCATTGCTTTGTTAATTATACTTAAGTTTAACGGTTATACTATGTGATGTCCGATGAAACAACAACGACTATGTCTACCTTAATCTTACCAAACTCTTGCTAGAAGTGCTTTTCACTAGACATATCTTTAATCTTCTAACCACTAGCATAACCATCAAATTAATGCCTTGTCAGGATTAAACATAAAAATTCGTTGACTGAGCATAAATGATAGACATCTAAAAAATCAGCCTCGATCCCGTTGGGAAAGAGGTGAAATTTTGTCTTGTTATTTTGTCTTACTGTCTTGTTATTTTGTCTTAGCAGAACTATGACACAACCCAATTCAAAAATTCAAGGAATTTTTTACCCACTTCAGCATGAAGAATGGTTGAGAGCCTACCGTGAACTCACACCAGCACAAAGGGACTAGCTATGTCACACCAAACTCAACTTACGGTAGTCCCTGATTACCCAATGCTCGGTATTGAATTAGATGGCTTCTACCAAACTCCTAACACAATGGCTATTAAAGCTATTCGCGGCAAGTTAACTGCTGCTGACTGGTCACTATGGGCTTATCTACAAATGATTGAGCCTTTCGGCGATCGCATGGTAGAACTACCAAGAATTCCAGAAATTGCAGAAGCAATCGGTGTCAGTGAAAGACAGGTTAAACGTTCTCTGGCAAAACTTGAAGATTTAGAACTTTATCGATGGGAACCTGTAGTAATTCGTGGACAGAATTTAGCAGGTAAGCAAGCCAAAGAACTACGCCAAAAGAAAAAAGCAAATCAATCGGAAAGTAAACCTAAATTTTCTGGCGAGAGAAAAATGACAGAATTGTCCGGAGTTGGACAGAATTGTCCAGAACAGGACAGTCCAGAATCTAAAAGTAAACCTAAATTTTCTGGCGAGAGAAAAATGACAGAATTGTCCGGAGTTGGACAAGATTGTCCGGAGTTGGACAATCTTGTCCAAACTAAGACAGAATTGTCCGGAGTTGGACAAGATTGTCCAAATCGAGAGCTAGAACCCTTGTACAGTAATGGTTATAGCTCCCCTCAGATCTCTCAGACTTATACAGAATTTATTCAGACTCTCTCAGAAGAGGAGCGAGCGAATTTTTTGAACTTTTGTGAAGAAAAAACTAAAAATCTCAGTCAGCCAGTCAACGACATTGAAGCTTGGTTGGCTCATCAAAATAAAGCTGGACAAAATCGCTGGGAGGTTTATTACAAGAAATTTCTGGCTTGGCAACAAGCAAAAGCCAAAAAATCTCAAAGCAGTCGCAGCAGCCAAATGATGAAAAAGTTTCAACAGGAAATTGAACAACAACATCAGCAAGCTATGGAAACCTATAAGGAGAAAGTATGATCGCTCCCAATGTTCTTGAAATGGAACAAGCCAGCTTGGGTTGGATAATGTCAAACCCAGAAGCAATCAGCATAGTGAGCTTCAACCTCTCTACAAAACCTTTGTCCTGTGAATTGAAAATTTCAAGTTGCTTATGGCGGAAGAACTAAGTTTTCAAGGGCCAGCTGACCGCCTGCCACCCCAAAACATCGAGGCAGAAGAGGCCATTTTGGGCGGGATTATGCTAGACCCAGAAGCAATAAGCAGGATTTGCGATCGCTTAATTCCAGAAGCCTTTTACATCAGCGCCCACAAAGATATTTATCAAGCTGCGCTGCGGCTCTTGAGTCAATCTTTACCCACAGATTTACTCTCAGTCACCAGTTGGCTGGCTGACCACAATTTACTTGAGCGTATTGGTGGGAGAAATAAATTAGCCACCCTTGTAGACCGCACAGTGTCAGCCGTTAACATCGATGCCTTAGCTCTTTTGGTGATGGACAAGTATCTGCGGCGGCAGTTGATTAAAGCGGGTAATGAAATTGTGCATCTGGGTTATGAGACCGAAAAAGAGTTACCAATTGTCTTAGATCAGGCAGAGCAAAAGGTTTTTCAACTATCTAATCAAACTATTACAAACAATACTGAACACAACAGCACGATTAATATTGCTGCTTACGAGGAATTAGATTCAGATAATCCCATCTACCCCACAGGACTTCATGAGCTTGATAATTTAATGCTGGGATTTGAAGATGGCACACTCACCATAGTTGGGGGTAGGCCATCAATGGGGAAATCATTCATTTCGCTATTCCTGGCGTTCCAGATGATACTGCTTCACGACTTACCTGTAGCTATCTTCTCGCTGGAGATGACAAAAAAGCAATTGGAGTACAGACTGTGGAGTTTAATTAGTGTTACTAGTGCCTACAAGCATTTAGACTTGATTCCGCTGAAGAGCGATCGCATCCGCAGACATCGTTCAGGTAATCAACCTTTAGAGATCTGGGAATTCACAAGTATTGCCAAAATTGTTGGTATTGCCTCAGAATTACCGCTTTATATGAATGACTCAAGAGGTATTACTGTTTCTGGAATTGCTTCTGAATGTCGTCAGATAAAAGCCAAAGAAGGAAAGCTGGGATTAGTTGTAGTCGATTACCTACAAATGATGGCAGAAGACTCTGGGGGTAATCGCAGTTATGAATTAGGAGATGTCGCCAGGGGACTTTACAAAATGGCTGGTGATTTAAATGTTCCTGTCTTGGCACTTTCTCAAATTTCTAGGGGAGTAGAGAGTAGGCAGAATAAGCGTCCTATGATGAGTGACCTCAGCCAATCAGGAATCTTAGAGATGGTTGCAGACAATATTATTCTCGCGTACCGTGATGAGTACTATAACCCAGATACTACAGAACAGGGAATCTTAGAACTTATCATGGCTAAATCTCGCCACGGCGATACAGGCACAGCAACAGTGTTTTTTGACAAGTCATATGGAATTATCCAGAATTTGAGGTGATGAAAGTTGTTTACAGGCGATCGCCTGCTCTGAGGCAAGCTGAATGCAGAGATACAAAGTACAGTAGAGTGTTTGTGCTTTTACCCCCTGGATGACCAAATTGTGAATCATACCCTGACCAAAAATTAACGACATTTCAAGGGTTACAGCCTAAACATCACATAAAAGTTTGCATAAAATTATGGCCGCGTGTCCTAATTGTGAATCATAATAAATCCTAGAGTTGTCATAACGAAAAAGAAAAAACTTCTCCCGAATAATTCTCTAAAAATCACTCCTATGTACAACTTAGATGACAAAATATGGTTCAAACTGACTAAAATATGATTCAATTCGCGTTGATAAGTATTTTTAGGAGACTGTAGTGAAGCAACAAAGCCGTCCTTGTATCACATAGGTCACGCTCCCGGAGGTGAAGCTCAAATGAACGAATTCGAGTTTGAAGATTGGTGTAGGCAACAGCAACTAGCAACCAACACCATTGATTTGATTACACAAATCAGGAAATCCCCACCCTCACGTCGGGTACAAGGACGAACCAAGAACGTTTGTGGCGTGTACCCTAGTTCTAAAATGGGGGTCACAATTCAATTCGAGAGCCATACAGTGGAATTGTGGGCGATTTACTTGATGGAACACGACCCCAAAGTTTTAGAGTTCTACGACCAGCCCCCACCATTCAAAATCCAGTATAAAAATCAAGCAGGGCGTAATATAGGTCACTATCATACCCCTGACTTTTTTTGTATTACGTCATGATGGTGCTTGCTGGGAAGAGTGGAAAACAGTTAAGGAACTAGAGTTCTTAGCACAAAAATATCCTGGGCGTTATCAAAAAACAGCATCCGGTCATTGGCGTTGCCCACCAGGAGAAGCACACGCATCACAATTTGGTCTAAAATACTGCGTTCGTACTGATGCCGAATTGAATCCCGTCTTTACCCAGAACTTGATGTTTTTGTCAGATTACCTGGGATTTAAATCAAATTTGACAACAGATGTACACTCGACAGTTCTGGCTTACCTGGAAGCAAATCCAGGAATAACGATTGCGGCATTGCTACAAGAATTAAATGATGTATGTGCCAATGACATATACATCATGATTGCAACTGAGCTTTTGTACGTGGATTTGTCTGCTGTCCCCTTAGTTGAACATTACAGGACACGATTATGGGTAAGTCAACAAAATCATGACGCTTATACACACGCATCTGTTGTAGGAGTAACTACAAAGAATACTCCCAGTAGTCCCACAACACTGCTACCTAACACAGCCCTTGAGTGGGATTCGGCGCTATGGACTTTAGTTAACTATGGCGAGACCACAACCACGCTATTACCAGAGTCAGGCTTCCCAATACAGTTGCCCACAGCATTTTTTCTCCAGTTATTCGACAGTGGCACCATTAAAATCCACAACGGAGTTACAGATGTAACAAGAAATGAAACTGTACGGACTTTAATGGAGGCCGCTTCTCCATCTCACTTAAAAGAAGCGAATCGAAAATTTAATATAGTACAAGCATATTTCCAACGCCATACAGATATCTATCAAGACATCAACCCACGTACCTTGCGTAGATGGGTACAACAGTTCCGTGAAGCAGAAGCAAGTTTAGGTTGCGGTTATGTCGGGTTGCTACCACGCACACATCAGCAAGGGAATCGTCAACCAAAATCGCCAACAGATTCAAGTGAATTATTAGATAAATTTATTAAGGAGCATTTTGAAACACCAAGACAAGCGACAGGCGCTTCAGTATATCGGGCGTATGTCAGAGCCTGTACAGCATTAAATATACAACCCCTTAGTAACCGCACCTTCTACCAGCGTTTAAAAAACGCCCAACCCATGAGCAGACATTAAAGCGTCAGGGAGCAAAAGCCGCATACGCAACAGAGCCTTTTGTCTGGGAACTAGCTTTAAATACACGTCCTCACGGAAACCGTCCACTGGAGATAGTCCATATCGACCATACCGAACTCGATATTGAATTACGCTCACAAGCTACAGGTCGGTTACTGGGACGACCTTGGCTAACATTACTGACCGATGCTTATTCTCGGCGAATATTGGCAGTTTATCTGACTTTTGATGCACCTTCTTACAGGTCTTGCATGATGGGGCTACGTATTTTAGTCCAGCGCCAAGGTCGTTTTCCCTCAACATTAGTTGTAGATGGTGGCAAAGAATTCCACAGTATATACTTTGACACCTTGCTAGCACGCTACCACTGCACCAAGAAAACACGACCTGGTGGTAAACCCCGCTTTGGGTCGGTAATTGAACGATTATTTGGGACGACAAATACTGAGTTTATCTATAACCTATTAGGTAATACTCAAGCAAGTAAACAGCCGCGTCAACTCACCAAAACTGTTGACCCAAAACAGTTAGCTGTTTGGAATTTGGGAGATTTATATACTTACCTGACCCAGTGGGCTTACTCGATTTACGACTCAAATTATCATGACTCATTAGGTGCGTCTCCAGGCGTTGTTTATACCGAAGGGTTGTCAATCGCCGGAGAACGCTTACACCGAAGTATTGCTTATAACGAAGAGTTCCTCATGGCAACACGTCCTTCCACGCCCAAAGGTCAGGCGAAAGTTCAGCCGGGACAAGGGATTAAAGTCAATTATCTCTACTATTGGAGTGATGCTTTCCGCAATCCCAATGTAGAAAAAACATTAGTACCAGTACGCTACGATCCTTTTGATATGGGAGTTGCTTACGCCTATGTTGATGGGCGCTGGGTGAGATGTATCTCTCAGTATTACAGTACTTTCGTGGGACGCACTGAAAAAGAAGTGTTGTTAGCGGCACAAGAAATTAGGCAATTGAACAAACGTAGCGCCACGGCGACGAATTTGAATGCCAAACATTTAGCTGACTTCATTGCCAATGTCCAAGAACATGAAGCCTTGTTGCTGCAAAGATTGCGTGATTTGGAAAGTAAACGCTTACTAGACAATTTAACGTCTAGTAATTCTTCTGTTCCATCAGTAAACCAAGTTCATTCAACATTTGCTGTATTGGCACAACAGAGTGAAGATGTTGCATCGCAGCACGTACCATCTCGAAACGTTGAACCGTTGGATCTAAGTTCACTGCCAATATTAGCGGAATACAAATAGATGGATTTAAACAGGAACAGGAGCGATGACATAAACTTACTTACTCAATTTAAGGAGTATGCAGTTTTACATCCACAGTTAGCACGGGTAGATATGCTGCTCATGCGTGCGATTCGAGAACCTGCCGGATTTGCTCATGTGTTGGTGTATGGGCCAAGCGGTGTGGGCAAGACGACGATGATACGGCAAATTGCCCGACGTTTAAATGCGCCTCAAACTGAGGATTATGTATCAAATGACTCAAGCTACCGCAACGGTTATGTACCTCAATTACCTCTGTTACTGATAGAGACACGTCCACCTGACAGTGGGGTGTTTAATCGAACTGACTATTACCGGACTGCGCTGAAGCTTTTGAATGAGCCATTCTACGAGCGTCGTAGCATTGTAGACATTGATACGTCGGAGGCATGGGAGAAAAAAGGGCGTGGACGTACTAGCAAAACTTCCCAGTTTAATGATTCTCCAGAACTGCGCCACGCATTAGAAGAAGCGATAACCAAACGTGGTGTACGTGCGGTTATCCTGGATGAAGCGCAACATTTAATGAAGATTGGGACTGGAAGTAATGCTGGCAAGCTTTTAGACCAGTTGGATTGGATTAAATCCATGACGAATGTTACGGGTGTTTTACACATCCTGATTGGTACTTACGAACTGTTAAATTTCCGCAATTTAAGTGGTCAAGCATCCCGGCGCGGTCTGGATATCCACTTTCCGCGCTATTTGTACCAAAATGAACAAGACCGTTTGGATTTTCAAGCAGCGTTATTGGCACTCCTCAAGCAAGTACCTCTTGATACTAATATTCCTGAATTAATGCAGCATTGGCTTTACTTCTATGAACATTCTATTGGCTGTCTTGGAGTCCTAAAAGACTGGCTCATCAGAACTGTGGCGGCGGCATTAGATGATGGAAATAAAGCTTTAACTTTAAAACAATTACACGAACATACCCTAACGCTAGCGCAGTGCGAACGTATGGCAATAGAAGCGACTGAAGGCGAAGAAAAACTGAGCTATATGGAGAGCCGCCGCGAACACTTATGGCATTTGCTACAAATAGGAATGGGTTCAACGGATGTACCGACTAGTGCAGTCCCTCCTGAAACTCCGTTGGTCGGTAGTGAAATCACTTCATCGAAAACAGAGTCACCACCTAAAACTACATCGACTCGGAAAAAGCCAAACGTACCTGCACCACAAGAATTTACGACCACAACAGCAAACGAGATCCCCGTAGAGCCAGCCTTGAAGAAAAAGCAGACTCGTAAGAAAACTACATCTACTCAAACGCTTGAAATTACTGAAACGCCACTTAGTAATCCTAGTACTGACCTTCAGGCGATAACCCAGGACACGCAACAGCAAACAGATAAGAGTCCCCAGAAAAAGTCAGGCACACGGGTTGGACAACGCAAACCCAAGCGAGACACTGTTGGGCATGAATCGCCGTCAACAACATAATAATGATAATCATTGGGTGGGGGAAGAAGCTGCCGACGGCAGCTTCTTCCCATTCTCTTTATTAATGAGACAGGGTTGAGCTTTGCTCAACCCTGTCTCCCCCCAACTATACGATTATCATTCTTACAACTCACAACTAAATTATGAAGTATATCTTGTCCTAATGAGTTTTGAAGCATTTCGTGACCCTTTGGCAAAAATATCGTTCAAATCACACTTATTCAGCAAAAAACAGTCTGTTCCGCCGGGTCAACCGTTTTTTGTCAAGGAACAACCGCGTCAATTCCTTGCGGATACGGAATATGAATTGTTATTTTTTCAGTTGTTAACTGGGGTCAACGACGAAAATTGGAGTCGCGGACGGGTAAAGGGTTTTTTAGATGGAAAAAATATTGCTGAAGCTGATTTAGTGCAATGGTTGCGGCGTTTTGGCGAGAATTTGCTAGCTAGTGATGGGGAAAATAGGGAGTTGGCAACGCGGATGGTACGGTTGGGTGAGGTTGGTTGTGGGGTGTTGGGTGAGGTTGCTGGGGAGATTGGGAGGGAATTTTTGTGGGAGGAAGAGGACACTGGAGAGGAAGAAAAAAGAGAAGCGGAAATTTGGTTTGAAAGGGGTCAGCAACAGTTTGATGCTGAAGATTTTGAAGGTAGTATCGCATCATTTGACCAAGCACTCAAATTTCAGCCTAATGACCCTGAAGCTTGGTATGGAAGAGGTATTGTGCTAGCTAGTTTGGAAAGATTTGAAGAAGCAATCATATCTTTTAACGAAGCAGTAGAATTGAAACCTGATTTCTATGAAGCTTGGCAAAACCGGGGTGCTGTGCTAGCTGATTTAAAACGGTTCTCTGAAGCTGTTACATCTTTTGACCAAGCTCTCAAAATAAAACCTGATGACCATGAAGCTTGGCAAAATAGAGGTGCTGTACTAGCTGAGTTAAAACGGCTCCCTGAAGCTATTGTATCTTTTGACCAAGCTCTCAAAATAAAACCTGATTCTGATTCTGCTTGGTATGTTCGAGGTTTGGTTTTACATACATTAGAACACAATGAAGAAGCGATCGCATCTTATGACAAAGCATTGCAAATTCAACCTGATAAATACGAGGTATGGTTTGAACGAGGGTTAACACTAAGTAAATTAGAACAAAATGAAGAAGCGATCGCGTCTTATGACAAAGCATTGCAAATTCAACCTGATAAATACGAGGTATGGTTTAAACGAGGCTTGATACTAAGTAAATTAAAACGCAATGAAGAAGCAATCGCATCTTATGAGCAAGTAGTTAAAATTGAGCCTTATCATTATAATGCTTGGAACAACTGGGGTAATGCACTGCTAAATTTAGAACGATTTGAAGAAGCGATCGCATCTTACGACAAAGCACTGAAAATTAAACTTGATTTTCATGAAGCTTGGAACAGCCGAGGTGTTGCATTAGCTAATTTAGATAGGTTTGAAGATGCGATCGCATCCTATGAACAAGCACTGGAAATTAAACCGAATGATTATTGTCTAGCTTGGCTCAACCGGGGTAATGCGCTACGTAAATTGGGAGAGTTTGAACAAGCAATTAAATCATACGACCGAGCACTAAAAATTAAACCCGATTTCGATGAAGTTTGGATTGGTAAAGGTGCTTTACTTTGTGATAAGTTTAATCAATATGAAGAAGCTATAGCTTGTTTTGACAAAGCACTCAATTTTAAACCTGATGAATATAGGGCTTGGCGTAATCGTGGTGTTGCTGCTGGAAAATCCATTAGTTTCAATCAATTTTTAGCTATTTACAATGCTATTACAGAACAAAACTCAGACCTCAATAAACGCGATTATGAGGGAGAATTAGCAAGCTATCAAGAAGGTTTGAAATATTGCCAGCAAGACACTCATTCCGAAGGTTGGGGAATATTGCATCAAGCAATAGGTAATGCTCACTATTACCAAGGTGTGGGAGAACGTAATCATCGCCAATATTGGTTCCAAGCAGAATCTGAATATCACCAAGCCCTAATTACCCTCACAAAAGAAGCCTTCCCCGAATTACATTTAGACTTATTGCGAGGATTAATCCGCGTCTTATTTGGCTTAAACAAAGACGAAGCAGCCAAAGAATATCGCAAACAAGCATTAGCAGTATTCGGAGAATTACTAAACTCCCCCAATAAATCTTCTTTCCAAAAACGCAAATTAGAAGCCCAATTTTCTGGTTTCTCCCAAATGCGGGTGGACGTTTTAATCGAAGATGGTGATTTTATCTCTGCTTTAGAAACTGCAGAAAGAAACAAAAATTTCTACCTCACCTGGATACTCGATGCTCGCAAAGAACAGATTCTTAGCCCCAGTTACAGCCAAATTCAAAAGTTAATAAATTCCCCAACTAATCGAAACACAGCTATCATCTACTGGCATATCAGCCCCTTTGCTATCACTACATTTATCATCAAACCTGATGCCGATAAACCCGTCGTTATCCCTACCCAAAAGCCAGAAAAATTAGAAGCTTGGCTCAAAAATTGGCATACACAATACGATAATCACCGAAAAGGAGTAAAACAGCAATCATCAAATCCAGATTGGCGAGATAATTTACCGCAATTGCTGATAAAACTCGGCGAAATACTCAACATTTCCGCGATTATCAAACCCATCCAGAACCAAAACACTCAAATCCAAAATCTTATATTAATTCCACACCGCGATTTACACCGTTTTCCCCTCCATGCCCTATTTCCAGATGAATTTACCACCACCTACTTACCCAGTGCCCAAATTGGCATAAGTTTGCAGCAAAAACAACCAATTTCAGTCCCAACCAGCCTTTTAAGCGTAGAAGCACCCAATAGCAAAGATTCAGATGATAAGCCATTTGAAGAACTACCCAACGCAGAAATTGAATCTGTAACCATCTGTGCAATGTTCGCCAATCCCCAGCGAATACCTGGAAGTACAGCCAGCAAGGAAAATATCAAAACAGCCCTAGCAAATAACCACCAAATATTTCACTTTACCGGACACGCAACCTACAATTACCAAAGACCAAAGCTATCTTGCCTTGCCTTAAGCGGTACGGATAGATTCACCCTAGAAGACATTACCCAATTATCCCTGGAAAACTACCATCTCGTCAGCCTTTCCGCTTGCGAAACCGCCATTACAGGTAATCAAACCATTGATAATGAGTACGTGGGATTAGTCAGTGGCTTCCTCACTCAAGGCGTAACAAATGTTCTCAGCACCCTCTGGACAGTCGAATCTTTATCCAGCGCTTTATTCATGATTGAATTTTACCGTCAACCCAACTGGAATACTGCCCCAGCAGTTGCACTCAAACGCACCCAGATGTGGTTACGTAACTTAACATATCGTGAACTGATAAATTGGTACAAACAACGTGCTGAGGAGATAACAGAAAAAGATTCGATTTGCGCGGAAGATTTGCTAGACGAAGCCGCTATCATCGAAAATGACCCCGCTAAAATAAATACAACCATACCTCCCTATGCCCATCCCTATTATTGGGCAAGTTTCACCATTACTGGCAAAATTAACTCTTAAACTCATACAGCTATGCAAGCAACATATAATATCCGCAAAGAAGCTTTCTTAAATGCAGTCAACCAATTTGATGTATCAACACTACCACTGGAACTACAACAGGAAATAAATATATTGTGTAACGCTTTGAAAGAGCAAGCCACAGAAGATAGAATTAAGCAGCTTAATAGCTTAGTCGAAAAATGCGAACCACTCAAACGACTTTATGATATTCAAAGGCGAAACTTGAAGAAGCAAGAAAGTGAACAAGAACGCAGTAAAGGCTTTTCTGTAACAAACGATAATCCCAAACCAGAACAACTAGGTTCCACAAATACCAACCCTCCTACCCCACCATCCGATAATTCAAATTCCCAATCTTCTCCATCCACTCAATCAACAAATAAAGGTAGTAAATAGTCATGAGTCACAAACAACCGAAGGAACAAAAAAGAGGCTTTTCCGTGAGCGGAGATAAACCAAAATCTCAAGATTTAAAACCTACCAATGTCAATCCTCCAACCCCAAAAAAGCTACCAAATCAGAATCATAAAAAATATTAAATACTGATTAGCAAATAATGACTTCATGAAAAAACTTATATACCCTACCTTAGATTTGTTTGTTTACCAATTCAGAAATGGTTTAGGTGATAGTGATGAGCAAATTAAAGAAAATCATAAAAGCTTTTGGCAGAACCTACCAGATAAAATCAAGGTAGATTTAGATGCCGAAGAAAAGGGAGAAAACCCAGAATATATAAAATTAATAGAAGAACTAATAGAACAACCGACAAAACAACAATTTAATATTCAAAATAATCACTATTATTTTACAGATATCAGCGATAGCTACAAATTAGAAGGCTATTATTACCCAATTCGTTTATACGATACTTACGGGCTGATTTTCGATTGCTCCATTGACGATAGAAACAATCCTCAGCTAATAGATGTTTTCAAAAATCTCAAACAACAAGCAGCCACAAAAAGTGGTAATATCGGAAAAACTTGGATGGTATCTGGTTCATTAGCTCCAGGAACTAAACCTGATCCAGCGAGCATTGCCAAAGAAACATACAAGATTTTAGAAGGTATTGAATGCCAAAATCCAGAGCCAGGAAAATTCCTCGGCGCAACAGTTTTTGAAGTCTGGAAACCACCGCAAAAATGGCTAAATGTCGAACAGGAAAATATTCATGTTCTGATTATCCTCTATGCCAATCTGTGGAATATGGAAGTAGCCGCAGAATTTTATGGTGATTGGCTACGATTATTTAATATGCGTAATAAAATTCTTTGGGAATACGCATATAGTCGCCAACTCACTACGGAACTCAAAGCAATATTTCAGGCTGTCTTAGAGAACATCAATCGAGTCAACAAAGTTAATTACGGATTTATAAATCAAAAAATATCTCAACAAGAATTACAAGATTTGCAAAAAATTTTGAGTCAAAGTATAGCAACACTATCTGATTATGCTAGTAAGCTAAGTTTTTTAGAAATGCTTCGTTTAGCAATAGACAATAACTTACAAAACTATCAAAGCTTCATAAAAGATATTGAAAATAAAGCCAAAGAAAAACAGCAAAATGACAGTACATTAGGTGATACAAACTTACAATGCCTAGAGAAATTTACCAAAACTGTTACAAATAAATACAAAGTTCAGATACAACAAGACTGTGCCAGCCTCAATGCCAGTTTAAGAATTATAGAAGACTTAACCAACACCGTGCGTGGAATCATCGAGATCGAACAAACAAAAAATGACCGTTCTATAAACAATACTATTGCTGCTGTAGGTATTGGACTAGCCACTAGTCAAATAGTCTCTGCTGTCATCCTTGCCGAAGTGCCCCAAAATAAAAACCCCTTCGCCTATCAAACTCAAGCTTTTGCCTGGAGTTTGGGAATAGGAGCATTTGCTGGTTTAGTAGCATATATACTGATTCCCCGCATCATGCCCAAACTCACTCGAATCTTATCTCGTAAATGAAATGTTTACATAAATTTTGGCTGTCGTCATAATTAACTTCTGCTGCTTTGTTATGTTGTTAAAACTAAAAAACAATACGAACATTTTTAATAAACCGACCTGTCCGAAATCTTAACTAGGGCCCACTTGAATTTTGCTTTAACATTGCTCATCCCTTAATTGCGCTAATTCCTGAGCTTTTTCTTGATCGATTTTGTATCGCTTGTTACGCACTAAATCGTGATGATTTTGAATAAGTTGATGCTCCTCATGAGTGCGATCGCGTTTCCGCATACTTTTTAATTCAGCCGTTTCTTTGACTACCTCCCTTACTTTCAGGGATATTGAACGGTTCTGCCAGTGTTCGCGGTTAATCCTGTCAAGTTTTTGTGATATCGCTGGTAATAAATAAGTATCAAAATTATCTAGTGGTAAATTTTCCCAAATCCTGCTATCATTACACCCCGGCGTTTGACAAAGAGTCCAGCGATCGCGAGATAAATTGTAGTCTGGCATTACCAGCAGCGCCAAATGCGGATCGACTATTCCTGAATCCCGACAGCAGAAGCAGCGCCAACTTGGATAAAACATCTCCTTTTCTTCCTCATTTTGAACAGGCCTATCAATAATATTTCTGGGATAGACGCAACACTAGAACACCGATTCAGTATTCGGAATCATGACGAAAAAACCTGGTTTCGTGAGTTGTAACAAGGAATGTTTTATTGTAGGAGACGTTAAAACAGGGGTTTTCAGTCTCATATTTTATTAGTGAATCGGTGTTCTAGTGCTGAGTACTAAATTTAAGGTTGTTATGAATGTTCTCTACCTATTGATAGAGCCACTTCCTTGTGTAGACTACACAAAATTGATGTATAAATTTAAAAATAATTTTATGTATATTTACTTTATTTTATCAATATAATCCATATTTCTAATTACTTAAAATTATAGATTTTGTGTATAGTTACACAGTTAAAAACTAATTGTTAGTAATCAATATATCCAGAATAAATCATAAATTCTGAGAAATAATAAATTGATAATCTTCTCACATTCGGATGATTATTATTAGGATATATACAAGTTATTAAAGATATAGAAAACTTTGTTGTGATTCTCTATGTCTTCAATAAAGCTATATCCAGAACGCCACATAAAGAAGTATTCGACTAATCTTTATCCCCTAGTAATTACTGCAAATGTGGCTATGGTCTTAGATGTAATTATTAACCATAGTCCCCTGAGCTTTTTAACATTTGGCTTAACAACATTAGGGACAGCAGTAATTATTTGGCGGCGTGAGTTAGATGGGCTGCTTAATTTTTGTGCCAAGCTAAATCGGCGCTATAAATTCACTACCCCTGCATTGACAATGCTAGGAACTTTTTCATTGTTAGACGCACTATCAACTCCCGCAAAAGCACAGTTCTTCCAAAATGCACAAACTTGGATGACATCAAACTTTTCAGGAGCTGGTCAAGCTATTCCTTTAGTATTTAACGTGCTGCGTGGTTTATTTTTGATTTACTTGGGAATTTCTTTGGTAAAAGTCATACAATCAGCTCGCCAAGACGAAGATTGGCAGAATTTAGCCCGAACACCCATGATTATTCTAATTGCAGTGACTATGGGTGATATCTTGGCGAACTTAATTATTGGCAGTGGCGGTACAACTGGTTGAGGTCGAAAATGATTGATAGTAAATCCAAAACACGCACTGTTAATACCACCATTGGAAAGCAGCCTAACATTGGGCCATTTCCATCTGATCAATTAATTCCTTGGGTAGTGATTTCTGGGGTTTCCTATTATTTATTTCATGGCTTTTTGCGACTTAATTGGATTTGGACTCTAACTCTAGCAACTTGGGGAATTTCGACTTGGTGGGTGCTGACTGCTAACGGAGCTTGGAGAATTTTATCAAAGTTTTTAGCTACTCCTAATTGGACGCGAGTACGTGTGCTGTATCAACCAATTTTGCAGTCAAATGCTAAAAAAAAAGCAGAAAGCCGAAAAACTGCTAACAAATTTGAAATTTAGAAAATAGTCACGATGGGATATTAGTTAACTTTCCCAAAAAAGTTGACTTGGGAGGTGATATTTCGGTGAAATCAAAAGTTGGTAAGCGCATTGTTGATAATGGGGAACGCAAAGTTCGTTTAACACCTCTGGAAGATGCTTTTGCACTAGTTACAATGTTGCAGATTAATCTTCAAGGGCGTTCTGTTGGTGCTTACGTACTGCGTAAAGGTACTAACAGCTTTATGATTCACTTTGGGTTCGAGTGCGCCGGGATTCACTCAACGTTGCGTACTGAACAAATTGATCCAGTTTTCGACGCTATTGAATCGGGCTTAAAAGATTTACCAGAGGGTGAACGACTGACAATACATTTGAGTTCGTTTACTGATGATAGTTTCAGGCAACAACAACTCCAGAATTTGAGCGAGCGCTCACCCAACAAAGAACTACAATATCTCCTGATGGGAGAACGCTGTCGTACTCAAGAATTGACGAAACTCGGCATCCGTAAACCCAAAACCCTGCGCTTGTACTGTACCTATACAGTAGAACCAGATACCACTGGCACCAGCGATGTCATAGAAAAATTGCTCTCAAGACTAGAGCGTTCATGGAAATCTTTCACTGGCGAAATCAACGAGTTACAGTTTCTTCGCATTGAGCGCCTGCTACACGCATCTTTTACTGATGGCTTTCAACTTTGGGAACAATTGCTGTCCAACAAAATGGGGTTAAATGTTCGCCCCTACGATGCTGAAGAACTTTGGGCAATTCTCTGGCAGCGTTTCAACTCGACTCCACCGCGACCAATTCCCCAACTTTTGATTTTAGATGAGGAGGGACTGCGCGAAGAAATTTACTCAGAAGTTGCGCCTACTTCCATGTTGATGGAATCTGAATCATCGATTCCTATTGCTGATCGCCGTTGGGTGCATCTACTAGACAAATATATTGGAGCACTGACCTTTGTCGATAAACCTGGTGGCTGGACAGATAAGGAACACCAGATGCGCTATCTCTGGGAAATTTTATCCAGAGAACGGGTTTATGACACCGAAATTTACTGCCAATTGATGCGGGCTAACGAGACTTTAGTCAAAACCAATATGCAGCGCCTAACCAAACAGGCGAATACAAGCGCAGTTTTGGCACATGAAAAAAACTCAGTTGATGTCAAGTCTTTAGTCAATATCAAAAAGTCAATTGCTGCTCAGGAAGAACTTTATGAAGGTGCTGTTCCCATTCATACTGGGATTGTGTTTTTAGTTTACCGCTCATCCCGTGAAAAATTGGATGAAGCCTGTCGGTATTTACAATCTTGCTTTTTGCGTCCAGCCTGGGTAGTCCGCGAAACTGAATATCCGTGGCGGATGTGGTTGCAGACTCTTCCCATCACTTGGGAGCGTTTAATGACCGTTCCCTTTAATCGACGGCTAGTTTACTTAAGTGGTGAAGTACCTGGGTTCATGCCATTAGTACGAACTCAAGCTAAAGACGATAGTGGCTTGGAACTAATTGCCGAAGAAGGAGGAACGCCAGTATTCCTCAATTTGTACACCCAGCACAAGAACTTGGGGCTATTCGCTACTACCCGTGCAGGTAAAAGCGTCTTGGCATCGGGCATCCTCACCCAAGCTTTAGCGCATGGAATGCCAGTGGTAGCAATGGACTATCCTAAACCTGATGGCAGCAGTACTTTTACTGATTACACCCAATTTATGGGTAATGACGGAGCTTACTTTGATATCGGTAAAGAATCAAGTAATTTATTTGAATTGCCGAATTTAGGCTCTCTCCCACCTAAGTTGCAGCAAGAACGATTTGAGGATTACAAAGAATTCCTAGCGACGGCAATACTAGCAATGGTTGTAGGTACTCGTAGGGGTGTAACCAATGCCTCGCAAACACTTACGGACGCGATACGTTCCATCATTGCTTTGGCCCTGAAAGCTTTTTTTAACGATGAATTAATCCGCGATCGCTATGCCGCAGCCTACATTAATGGTTTTGGTTCACAAGAATGGTTGGTAATGCCCACCTTGCAAGATTTCTTAAGTTTTTGTTCTCATGAGCGTTTACAGCTAGATTCTTCAGGGGGCGATATCAAAGCAGCCCTAGAAACCATAAAATTACGCTTGCGATTCTGGCTTTCTAGTAGAGTTGGACAAGCGTTAGCCCAACCTTCCACCTTCCGCAGTGATGCACATCTATTAATCTTTGCGCTGCGTAACTTATCCAATGACGATGATGCAGCAATTTTAAGTTTAAGTGCTTACAGTGCAGCCCTGCGTCGAGCCTTGGCAGCCCCAGCCAGCGTATTTTTTATTGATGAAAGTCCTATCCTGTTTGAATACGATTCGATTGCCGCACTGGTGGGTAGACTGTGTGCCAATGGAGCAAAAGCCGGAATCCGAGTAATTTTATCTGCTCAAGACCCTGATACCATTGCCCAATCTCCAACAGGTGCGAAGATTTTCCAAAATCTAACCACTCGGCTGATTGGACGTATCCAACCTACTGCTGTTGATAGCTTTGCGAACATTTTGAAATATCCCCCAGAAATCATTTCTCGCAATGCCACAGAAAGTTTTTTTCCAAAAAAGGAAGGAGTTTATTCCCAGTGGCTGCTAGACGATAACGGGATTTTTACTTTTTGCCGCTACTATCCCGCCTTTAATTTGTTCGCAGCAGTAGCAAACAATCCCGAAGAGCAAGAGCAAAGAACTGCTGCTTTATCTCAGCATCCCAATAAGTTTGTGGCTTTGACACAATTCTCCAAACATTTGGTTGAGACGAAGTAAATATTCAAAAAAGGAGGAGTGATGCACAAAATTAAGCGAGCTACTATTATTGGAGCGATCGCCGTCTCTGCAATTGGATTCACTAGCGCTCAGGCATTTTCAGTACCAATTTTTCCAGATAGTCCCTCCGCAAGATTCTTCGAGCAATGGCGACAGCAATTGAATCCATTTACTCAAGATGCTTCCTCCCTGGCTCAAAAACTCGAACCTTTAACGAAGTTCTTAGGCAAAGATTTGCAAGCTGCGATTACGGAAGCAATGGGTGTATTGGGTTTACCAGATGCAAATGCAGCAAGAGAAAAAGCTTCTGATAGTGCAGCTACTTCAGATAGTGCCGTCAATGCGGCTGAACGAGCCACAAACGAAATTGACCGCCAAATTACCCGCACAGAAGCAGATAGCACTCTTAGCAAAGCAGGTCAACAACAAACCAAAGACCGAATTGAAACAACCCAAAATTCAGTTGCACAAGTTTATGTAGATGCTAATGCTGCTCAAGATGAAGTTGTCACCCAGAATGTCATGAAGCGAATTGCTCAACAAAATGTCCAAACCGCAGCAATTTTAGGAGACATGCGGACTGATGGATTGAAATTACGGCAGTCTCAAAATTTGGCGAACCTCAATTTGACGAATATCTCCCGTTCTTTAGATGGTCAAAAGCAGGCGTATCAGAAACAAACAGTGGATCAGGGTTTTAATAATTTAAGGACAGCAGCCCAAGCGCGGTTGTTCTAAAAGGCAGCCCAATGCCCAAAAAATTTCATTGCCATGCATGAAAAAGGAAGAAGGAGGGCGAAGATTGTTGCAATTATTGAAATATGAGTTGATGCTCGCACAAACCCAAACTCCTAATCCAGGGCAAGCAGCTTCCACGATTACTAAAGATGGTGCAGCTGCTAGTGAAGCGATCGCGCAGACAATGGAAAAACTTTGGGATGACGTACTCGGTGGAGGATTGTACAGTGCGATTGCCTCACTAGGAGTTTTCTTTGCTGTCGGCACTCTGCTGATTTTCCTTGTCCAATGGACGCGAGAAATGGTGGATGGTGATAACTCCAAAGCTTTCTCTGAAATGATTTGGCCCATAGTAGTGATAGTCCTGCTAGCCAACAATGCTCAACCCTTGGCGATCGCCACTAAAGGATTGAGAGCCATCATTAATCAAACAAACAACACTCTGCTGACAACCACTTCTGCTTCTATCCAACTCCAAGAAGCATATCAGCAAGTAATGCTGAAGACTGGTAACGCCGATGTCATTCAAGCATTAATTGTCCAGTGCGATGCGATCGCCGATCCGAAGCAACAAGCTGAGTGTTTACAAAAGGCTTCTGAGCAAGCCCAAGAAATTGAAACTCAAACAGATAATCGCCCCGGTTGGATGAAAGGTATTGGCGAATTATTTAACACCAACATTTTTCAATTAACTCTGCGTGGTTGGTTATTAGCATTTGGTATTGCTTTTCAATGGATAGTCGAAGTTTCCATGCTATTAACTGCACTGTTAGGGCCTTTGGCTGTGGGAGGTTCATTACTTCCCGTTGGTCAAAAAGCGATTTTTGCATGGTTAACTGGCTTTTTCTCTGTGGGAATGATCAAGCTTTGTTTCAATATTATTTCTGGGTTAGTCGCCACAATGGTGCTGAATGCTGATAATAACGACCCCATGATTTTCGCCTTTGCTATTGGTATTCTCGCACCAATTTTATCTGTTGTTTTGGCTGCGGGTGGCGGTATGGCGATTTTTAGAAGTTTTTCTAGTGTTGCCAGTTTGGGGCTTTCTTCTGTAGTTACCAGATTGGTTAAAAAAGTGTAACTAAATTTTCATTTTATGACTAGTTCAGATCGACATTCCGGCTCAAGAAATGCTAAACATAACCGATTGAGATTTTTGAATCTTTCTTCTAAAAATATTTCAACTGGCGATACTTTAGCATTATTTGCAGTAGGCACTTTTAGCTTGCACCTTTTGACTCTGTTCTTAATGTTGCTACTGTATGGTTCCTACTCAAAGTTGAGTAGAAAAGCACCTCCGTCTCTAGTGCAATTAGAAACAGGTAAATCAATTAAAGTTGCCTCAATAGGTAGTTTAGAACGTACTCCTCAAGTTATTTTACATTTTGTTTCTGACACAATGACTTTGATGATGAATTGGTCAGGAACGCTACCATCCACCACAGTAGAAGAAGCTGCTAAACCCAAACCAGACCCTGGTATAGATATTCGCTCTTCAAGTAACGGAAGTGGTAAAGTAACTTCTTCAGCATGGCAAGCATCCCATGCTTTATCGGAAGACTTCCGCAAAGAGTTTTTGCAAATACTAGCTGAAATTACACCACCAGCAGTTTTCAAGGGAACAACGCAAGTAGTTTTAGTTCCACTTTCTATTCAACCTCCCATCAAAATTGCTGAGGGTAAGTGGAAAGTCAAAATGGTTGCTAACCTTAGCATATTTGACCAAGGAAATAAATTGGGAGAAGTAATTCCCTTTAATAAAGAAATCTTCGTACAAGCCGTTGAAGCTCCTGATATGTCAACAACAAATGATGGATTAGCAGCAGCAATTTATCAGATGCGAGCTAGCGGTTTAGAAATTTATGCAATACGGGATTTACCACAGGAGAATTTATAATGCCTGAGCATCAAAATGGTAAAACACCTACAAATATTCTTGAATTAGAAAAAAAACCTGCTACGGCTAACCAAAAATTTGAACAAGAGTTAAATGAAGAATTTGATGATGAATGGGATGAAGAAAGTCTGGCGCGATTACTCGGTTATGTATATCCGGTTGTAAATTCAACAACTTCTTCTGAAGTGAATGAACATGAAATAACTTCAGAAGAAGTTGAACATACCGAAAATCAAGCTGAAGTATCTTCGCCAAATGTAGTAGCACCCCATGAGTTATTTGATGACCCACAATTAGGTAAAACACAACAAAACTTCTCCACTAATCCATTTTCTAAATTTGGTGTTGTCGGCTTGGGATTGTTTGTGATATTCGGTGTAGGAGCTACTTTTTTAAATATCATTATTTCCGGTAGACCAAAAGCAGCACCAAAAGTTATGGATCAAGGTTCTGCCCAGCCTACAGTAGAACTTGCTGATAATATAAAACCCCAAGAAGTAGAAACAGGGAAACTAAAAGCAGAATTAGCGTTAGGAAGTCAAGTAGAAAAAATCAAATCTTTAGAAAGTTCCAAAAGTCCCAAAACTTCTGTAGCCAAAGCGCGTAACCAAACTAAGGATGAGTTAAATAAACGAACTACAGTCAACCAGACTCCACCTGATGTGCGTCCATTACCAATTTCTCGTCCAGTTCAAGTTGCTTATGTCCCTCGTCAAACAACACCAAGAGAATATTATTCGCCTCGTTTTACAACAGTTTCTCGGAATCAAGCACCTGTAAGTAACGTGCCAGTAAATACCACAAGCACAATACCAATACCGCCTCGTACAAACCAATTTACTGACCCAATGCAACAATGGGCGGCAATTAATAGATTAGGAAGTTATGGCAGTAGTGAAATTGCGACTAACACTGAATTGGCAACCAAAACTTACGAACAACCGAATAATAGTGCTGTAGATACTGTTACGAACGTACAAAGAAATTCACCAATAATAATTCCTCGTGCCACCCCAGTTTTAGCTGTTGCTAACACAATTGTGGAAACTGCCGATTCTCTAGAACCACTCTACACAGAAGAAAATGCAATTGTTACAGGTGTACCTGTGCGACAACTAACGGTGGGTGCAACTGCATCTGGAAAGTTAATTACTCCGTTAATTTGGGGTGAAAGTTCAACTAATAATATTGATGCAAAATCACTGACTCCAACTCAAAAAGACAAGTTTATTGTCCAGCTTGTTGAACCACTAACTGAAGAAGATGGTTTTGTTACTTTACCAAAAGGTACTCAAATTGTTGTCCATGTACGAGACATTGACGAATCAGGACTTGTGCAACTGGAAGCAACCCAAATTGTGATGGAAGGTAAGGAGTATGTGTTGCCACCAGGAGCAATTACTATTCGCGGCAACTCCGGCCGTCCATTAATGGCATCAAAGTCGAATGATAAAGGTGGCGAAATTGCTTTACGAGATGCAGAAACATTCGTAGTTGGTTCTTTGGCTAAAGTGGGCAAAGTACTCAATCAACCTCAAGACGAACAATACTCAACTTCCACTGGGTTTGGTGGTACAACTACTTTTTCTTCCACTAGACGAGGTGGCCCTAATATCTTGGGAGCCATTTTAGAAGGAGGATTTGAACCGCTGACTGAACAAATTTTAGAACGCAATCAGCGATCGCTAAGAGAAATCGAACAACGAAAAGCAGTTTGGTACGTCCGCGCAGGTTCGGATATTCAGGTTTTTGTCAACCAATCTTTTCAACTTTAAACTGCCTCCCCAATGCCCCATGCCCTAATTTACTCAGTATGAATCCGATGAAAGTTTTTCTGCAAAAGTTGACTGTAACCGCTTCCATCTATACTGTGCTGACTTTTGCTACTGGCCTTTTACCAGTAGTTGCAGGTGAAACATCTCGTTCCAGCCAAACTCCTCAAGGACTGCGACGTATTTCACAGGATATGGCCACTGGGCAGAGTGGAAGTGAAATGCCTCTAATTGAGTTATCGCCGGGGTATGGAGTCAATATTTCCTTTATCCCCAATGGTGAGATAGTAGAGAAAGTTTGGTTAGATAATCCAGCGATCGCTTCTCTTGATGTTGATGGTTGTTTGTCAGGCTTGGGACGTGAATGTAACTCTCCAGGGGCAACAGTATTACATCTGCGACGGATCAACCCAATAGATATACCGCAGTTGCCGAAGATGAATAGCAGCTTGCTGACAGTAGTAGCAAAAGGTAACTCTGAGCGGCGAGTGTATTTATTTCGGGTCGCTACAACTAATACAAAACCCAAATATCACACAATCGAGGTCACACCTCACACCCAAGAAGAACCTGAAATTAGAGAACTATTACCGCAATCTCAAAATTTACAAGCTATGAGTCGGGGTCTGGAAATCGCCCAAAAACAACGTTTAATTTCGCCTGAATCGCGCTTGTGGCAGCGAATAAAAAACTTTTTAACAAATGTGAAGTCAGGAGAATCAATATCTAATGCTGCCCGGAAAGCTGGCATTACTTTGCAGCTAGTGAATCGGCTGATAGAACTGGGACAAACTACTCCCGTAAATATTTTGAGGCAGCGTTTAGTAAATCAATCAAATTACTCAAATAAGATTTGAAATTAAGGCAATGAAATTCCTAAAAATTCCTTTTAGCTTGATATCTGGGCTAAGTTTAGCTATCTTAATTTCTGGTACAACTTTAATTTCATCACAAGAGCAAGGATTATCAAATTCTCAGTTAAGACAATCGGGCGTTCCTACAAGCAATTGGCAAAATACTCGCCTGCCTAATTGGAATCAAATTACCTTTGCTAAAATGCCTGGTATTGCCGAATCTGGTTCTTTTCAAGTACCAATACGTGTGTCAGAAAAGTTGGGATATGACCCTTCGCGTAGTTGGAATGCTGGACAGACACCTGATTATTACATGATGTTAGGTGACTTTCAAGAGGCTTTCAAACTTCAAGATTTTTCACTAACTGATATTGCCAAAACTGTTGATTTGGATTTAAGTCAAGTTGATTTAGACCAATTTGGCGTAATGAAATTCCAAAGTTTAGAGAGCTTGAGTGAGGCTATTCCTAATTTGAAAGATAAACATATTGCTGAAGTTAAACCTGTTTTAGATTTATTATCTCAAAAGCTAGAAACTTCCTTTGATTCCAATCAAACAATCGGGAAGCTATTGCAACAATCTCCTCATTTAGGAAAACTACAGTTTGCATCTTTAAACTTAGCATCTTATAGTTTGGATTCTATTCCAGGTTTGGCAACAACACCAATTGGTGCATTTAAAAAATGGCAAGGTGTCCATATTAATGAGATACCAGGATTAGCTGATGTTCCTTTTTCTCAGTTTCCTAATCCAATTAATGCTGTGGGTGGAAATGTGGGCATTGTTGATATTGCTTTTGCAACTGACGAACAACAACGTCATAGCACAATTTCTGGTAGTAATAAAGAAGGCTTTTCTGTGCCATGTCAAAAAGATTGTGCTCACATAGAATTATCTGGTTCATCTGCGGTTTCAGGTAAAGCCTGGGTTAGCGGTAAATATCAATTAGTTAAGGGTGGTCAAGGAATCCTCAGTTCAGTGAATGGCGGGAAAGAACCAACAGGTCGTCATCCATTTGGTCATGCTTTCAAAGTCGCAGTGTGGGATATTTCAGAAGTAGACGGCATGATTTCTCAAGCTTTATTCTTCCGGGCTTGTATGCGGAATACTTTTGTAGATTTAGGCTGTACACCCTATTTTATTGGGCCTGTACCATTCATGACTTTCAAAGAGCAAGAACCTATATTTTTAGGTTTAATTGCAGGAGAAAGCTCTAATTCAGTTTCCACAACTACAGGATTGAATAGTACGGGGTTTAGATTTAAACAATCTCCTAATAGTTCAACAAATAAGTTGTCTAATTTACTGCCCACAATTAAAGGTGATTGCAAGAATCTTCATTCATCAGGAACAAATATCGATGCTTTGATTGCTGCTTTCTATAGTGTTGAAGAAAATTACAACTTAGTCGGTAATTATACCTGCGACTCATCTGATAACTGTGGACGTGGGCTGGGTGCAATGCAGTTTATGTCATATCGTCCAGATGTGCGAAAGATTATCTCAAGTAAATCTGGCGGTGCAAAGTTTCTATCCAAATTGGATGCAGGTGAAAAAGTTACAGGTGAGGATATGATGCAATATTTTTCACCTGCTGAACAACAAACTTTAATTAAAGCTGATATCACCAACTTACTGAACAGCGCATCTCAACAAATCGACCCAATGACCGAAAAGCCTTTTATAGGCGAGCGATTAATTGAACGTGCTGCTCAAATGAATTTCGCTGGTGTAGGTATCCCTATCGATACGGCTGTCAGTGATGTGGATGGAAAAATATCAATCAGAGGATATGGCAACAAAACATCTGCTAAATATTTTCAAGCTCTGCAATTAATGGGCTGTTCTTAGACTAAAGAAATCCTGTTTAATTTCTGTATTTTCGGTTCAAGTTATGAGTTTTCTATTTCAGAATTTATTCAAAACATTAAGCAGAATATAATATGCAATTAAAATTTAATAAGTTCATACGATTAAAATTGTTTAAATATCAAGCAATAGTAGCGATAGCTACTATTTTCAGTTTACTTGTTACAGCATTTTTATTCAAAGCCCATATTGCAAATAACAATCGTACAACAACATGGAGAAATGCCAAAGAAATTGCACCACCATTGCTTATTAAAAAAGTCTTATCTTTGAATCCCATAGCTAGGATTGATGACAAATCAGTAAAAGTTATGCAAATCTCATCTCAAGGTGCAGGAGATTTATACATATTTGATTTACGCTCATCTCAGCTTTGTGGCATCGGTGGTTGTCTTTATCTGATTTATCACGAATCCGGTAAGTTGCTTTTGCCCCTAATCGCTAATCCAAACTTACCACCCAAAGAAGAGTTAATGCGTGCTTCAAACACAATAAATGGTAAATTTCCTTGCTTGGTAGTTACGCAACCGACGTTGAATGAGAACATACTATCTCGTACCAAATATTGCTACCAAAATCAAAAATTTATACGGTTTAACGAAGAATTTTTTAGTAGCAAATAAAAGTTAGATTTAAATGATACAAGCTAATGAAAAATTCAACTTCAAATTACTCTCTAGGAATTCAAGTACCGCTTGCAAAAGTAGAGACATTACAAATTGAAAGATTGACAGAATTGATGAAATCGCAGTCTGGCCTGGTACTTTTGAGTTGCTTGATTGCACTTGCTATTTTTCGAGTTCTTTCAGGAGGGAATCGCAAAGGTAAACTGGCTACCAGTTACTGGGGTGGTGGTCGTGAAAAATATTTGGCTGCACGTAAAGCTAAACAGCAGATATCTAATCCTACGCGCAATTGGGCAGCACTTTACATTGGTACACCTCAGCAAATGCGATCGCGCATTGAAAATGAATGGCGTACCGCAGGTTTACTGAAGACAAAACCAACTGTGAATCAAAAATTACACAAATTAATATCGCCTAACTCTACTCTGTATGTTCCTGATGTCCAAAGAGGAATAGCCGTTATAGGTGCAGCAGGTTCTGGCAAGACATTCTCTG
Source organism: Tolypothrix sp. PCC 7601 (assembly GCF_025677855.1). Classification (NCBI taxonomy): domain Bacteria; kingdom Bacillati; phylum Cyanobacteriota; class Cyanophyceae; order Nostocales; family Tolypothrichaceae; genus Tolypothrix; species Tolypothrix sp. PCC 7601. The sequence continues at coordinate 79,325 of NZ_CP064881.1, read as the reverse complement.
TAATCGACCCTTTAATTCGTAGCGCTTTTGACCAGGGGTTTCCTGTATGTGCCTATGATTTCAAATATCCCGCACAGACCAAACGGGCTGTAGCTTACGCTATGAAGCGCGGTTACACCGTCAGAATATTTGCGCCAGGGTTTCCTGAAAGTGAAACCTGCAATCCTTTAGATCTGCTGAAAGACGAGGAAGATGCGATCGCCGCAGGTCAAATTACCAGGGTCATTTCGCGTAACTTCGACCGTGGGGGTAATAGCAACAGCGATAAATTCTTTGAAGAAGCCGGGGATAGTTTGGTTGAGGGTATTTTACTAGTCACCAAGGCAGTTAAAACTCTAACGGGTGACGACAAATACTGCGATTTGATGATGGCGCAGGCAATTTTATCTTTACCCAATCTGGCAGTAAGATTAGAAGCTGCTTCCAGGGACAAGCTGAAAATTTGGACAACACGACCGTTATCTCAGCTAATCAGCGTCAAGTACTCTGAGAAAACTACTGCTAGTATTGTTGGGGCCGCGCAGCGTATATTTCAGCGATTCCTCAAGAAAGACTTTGTGGGCGCATTCTGTGGCCAGACGACATTACCACTGGACTTGGATGGTAAACAGCTAATTGTGTTTGGGCTAAACAGGAATAACCGTGACATCATCAGTCCATTGCTGGCGGCTATTTTACACATGATTGTCACGCGCAATGTATCCCGTATCGTACCGAGAAAAGACCCTTTAGTAGTGGCTTTAGACGAACTACCTACTTTGTACTTACCAGCTCTTGTTAATTGGTTAAATGAAAGTCGTGAAGACGGTTTTGTAGGAATTTTGGGATATCAAAACATTGTCCAGTTAGAAAAAGTCTATGGTAAGGAACTGACACGGGCCATCTTGGGAGGTACAGCCACCAAGTTTATTTTCAACCCACAAGACCCGGAATCTGCAAAGTTGTTCAGTGACTACTTGGGCGAGATGGAAATCAAATTTAATTCCAAATCGCGCAGTACAGGAAAGGGAGGTGCTTCACACAGCACTAACGAACAGCATCAAAAACGCCATTTATTTGAAGCAGCACAGTTTGCCAAGATGAGTACGGGTAAGGCGGTAATTATCAATCCAGCTTACACTCGGGGCACAGAAGCTTATGTTCCCATATTGCAGACTATGAAAGTTCCTGCTGCTGATATTGCTGAGATGAACTGGTCGGAGGGAAAGTGGGATTTTGTTAGAGAAAGACTGATTCAAAACAATTCTGTGCAAATTAGCGACTCTGAACGTTCTCAACAATTTATGGAAAGGCGTGAATTAGCTGAAAAACTATTTCCCATACCTGAAGAATCTAATTCTGTGCCTTCTCCAGAAGAAGTTGCCAATGTTTTTTAGGGGTTTTAGAAATGCAATCTTCACAGGTTAATTGGAGTAAACAAGTTTCGTCTGTCTTAGCACGTTATCCGCAGTGGCAGCACATAGTTATTGAAGCATCGAATAAGCCGTTATTCGATGTAAATTATTGCCCAGAGACTATAGAAATATTTGATCAGGTTGGCTTATTAGCTGGTAGAGTATTTAGCTCTATTTCTTATGAATGTACTCGTAATTCACTAGATAAAAGTGAATTTATTGCTTGGTTGTTTGATGGAGAACTGGGAGTTTTTTATGTAGGTTCTCAGGTAGTTATCAATCGACTGAAGTTATTGGCAGAGATTGGCGGAGGTGCTCATCATGAATGATATATTTACGGTTGCATCTGGAGAAGCTGCTGCCATTCAAATGCATTACGAACAAATAATAGAAGTTTTGTTGCAAACTTTACTCAGTGACAAACAGGATCATAAGCGCCAAGGATTAAAAATATTTGATGGAAAAAGACTTGTTTATGGACATGATAAAATTCAATTTCATGATGAAGTCTCTGGATTGTCAGGGCAACTTTTAAATCCTCAACTCATTGTCCAGCTACAACAACTGCGTTCTGTAAGAGTGGGAGGTATGGTAGAAGGAGCGACTAATAAAATAGTTGAATTAGATGGACGCATTGTTTTGCAATCTGATGAACGAGGTAAAGTAATTATTAATAATTTATTGCAAAATGGAGTAGTTAAATCTACAAATAATCAACAGAGATTTGATGTAGATGAGCCTACCAACAGAGAACATCCAAAACAATTTGATAATACTGAATTTTTAGTTTCTAGTTCTGAGAGACAAGCAAAAGCAATACAAGAAAATAGAGACTTCTCTCATAATCTAGGCTCAATAAGAGTAATGCAATCTCTTCAAGATTTAGAAGATAATCCTTTAAAAAATTTACTAGCTAATGAAATTGGACAGCTACAAGCAGAAATCAAAGCATTAAGACAACAGCAGGATTTTTATCAAAATTTAATTAATGAAAGAGTTAAACAACATCAAAATATTTCTTGGTGGCAGCAATCAGTTAATAATATTTCACTTTTAGTAGAAAGTATAAATTATGCTGTAAAGATGGGCATTCAAGAATTTAAACAACATTCAGCACAATACCAAATTGCAACATCTTTAAAAACTTTATTTCATACTCAGACACATCCAGGAGCTTTAGAATACCAAGCGGCTCAATACCAAATCTATCGTGATGGTTCATTGTATAAAATTACGGAATCAGAAACAGGCAAACTTTTAATGCAGTTTCGTTCTACAAATTTGGGTGTACGGGTGGAAGCTAGAAATTTGGAACCTACACATATTAAAGATATTAATGCTTTAGTGCGATCACTTCAACGTCATGAACCTATTCCTGCTTCCTTTACTCCTGTAGGTAAGCAAGAAGCTGAGTATTTTGCTCGGATAGATAAGATTACTAAGGCGCTTGTGCAATATGCGATCGCTCACAAAAAAGATGTAGAAATTGATGGCTTATTCTCTTATAAATGGCAAGCAACTACCGATGGAAAAGTGAATATTTATGCCAAAGATGGACGTGGAACTGTATTAGAAAAATCTGAGGGACAACTCAAAAGTTCTATGAGCGAGCGGGATTTAATATATTTCGAGCAAATCTTACCCAGATTACAGCCTGCTTACCAACGCCAACAGGAATCAACAGCATTGCGATTACCACAAGTTAACAGTAATGAAAATGAATTAGAGATATAGCCGTGAACTTATCCCATTTGAATTTATTAATTGACTCTGGTATACCTATAGTCTGTGTAACCGCTTCGATATCAGAGCGGATGACAGTTTTAAAGCAGATTTACCAGGAATGTGCAGTGACGAGAAATCTGCCTATGTATTTATGGAATGCTGGTTGGGGATGTTTTAAACAAGTCCAATTTAATTCTGAGCGTTGTGTAAGTTTTCCAACTGTATACTCTAGTAAATTACAGCCTCGTGATGATGGAATCTTTGCAGCTTTCGATGATTTGTTAAATTCTGAAATAGATGGTGTTTTTATTTTTGAGAATTTGCAGTCTTTAATTAAACAAGACTCAACATTATATCTAAAAAATTATTCATTTAAAATTACCTCGCAAATAATCAACATTTTTTATGAATTAAAAAATATCAACAATACAAAATATTTAATTATTTTAGCAATGGATGATGTGGAACTACCACAGTCATTGACTCAGTTAATTCCCAATCTCTCTATGCCCTTGCCTTCGCATGAGATAATAGCTGATTTTATTAAAGAATTTTTATTTAATCAAATAACTGATTTCCCAAAGGATTTTGATTTATCTATTTTGGTAAATGCTGCTTCTGGTTTAACTCTTGAGGAAATACGTTCTGGATTTGCAATAGCGATTAATTCTTGTCCAGATTTTCATAGTAATACAATAGCCCTACACTTGCTAGATTATAAAATTAATCGCTTTCGTGCTTTTAACTTAAACTTTATTTCTCACTCAAACGTAGCTGACTTTGGTGGTTTAGATTTACTCAAAAAATTTATTGAAAATGTCAAGCTAGATTTTGCTCCCGAAGCACGATCTGCCAATATTCCCCTTCCAAAAGGTTGTTTACTGGTAGGGCCACCGGGGACAGGAAAGACTCTGGCGGCGCACGTCAGTGCCAAAACTTTAGGATTTCCCCTTGTGTGCATGGATACCGCAGCAGTAATGAGTGGTAGTGCAACCCATCTCAAACGCTTGCTAGAGCGTATAGAAGCTTGCGCTCCCGTTGTGCTTTACTTTGATGAATTAGATAAATTGTTCGCAGCATCCACTCCTTCAGGTGAAGATATTGATTCACGCCGAATCTTGGGAACCCTACTCACTTGGTTGCAAGAAAAACAGAGTGCTGTATTTGTGGTAGCCAGCCTTAACCGACTCGATGCACTACCACCAGAATTAACCAGGGTTGGCAGATTTGATGAAATATTCTACGTCGGCTTTCCTCAAGCGATAGAGCGAAAAGAAATTCTGATGATGCACCTAGCGAGATTTGACGAACGATACCGCAATGGTGGCGATGGGCTACGCCCCACCGTAGGCGATCGCCTTACCGAGAAAGAATGGCGGATTCTTCTCAACAAAACCATCAACTGTAACGGTGCTGAACTAGCAAGAATGGTAGAAAAAGCAGCCCGTGCATTATTTCATCAAGGGCGGGAGATTCATATTGGGTTGTCCGAACTGTTGGAACAAAGGGAAATGATAGTACCACTCTACGTCAGAGATACCGACAGAATACTGGCTATAGAAAATCGAGCCAAGTATATTTGTCAACCAGCATCGACAAAAGACTCTTCGGTTTTCGCTCCAGCGATTACTACGTATTGGGGAGAACCCTGTGTTCAAAGTTAACCGTAACAAGCGATCGCTTATTTGCAGTTAATCAACTACTGTTCAAACTCAAACAAACCTAAGAGGATTCGCTGTTACAATACGACCAATCCGCTCAATTAAACGAGACACACCGCTTATGATTACTCAAATGATGGTTCAACCCTCATTCTGGGTAGAATCTGGAATCAAACTCACTCAAGTTAGGAACATATATTTATTTAACCCTGTTTTGTCACTCTGGCAGTAGTATAATAAGGTAAAAATGCTAGAACCAAGACACAGAGCATGGTACAGCCCCGTCCAGCCGCACCAACAGTCAAATTTGTGGACGAATATTGCCAGTGGTATAAAAGTCTGTTTCCAGATGTTAGGAGTTTCGAGGCTTTTAAATATCTCCATGTAGGCTGCATTTCTGATCTAAAACGTAAAACATTGCCAGAAATAGCAAAAATCGTAGGATTAGATAACCAGCAAGGGTTGCATCATTTTCTAACTACATCACCTTGGGATATAGAAAAGTTAAGAACCTTAAGGTTAGAGTTAATTTTACAAGTGCTAAAAGGTAGACCAATCATTTTAATTATTGATGAGACAGGGGATAAAAAGAAAGGGAGCAAGACAGATTATGTGAAACGGCAGTATATAGGAAATTTGGGAAAAAACAGATAATGGAATTGTGGCAGTGACAGTATATGGTGTTTTCTGTGGGATGACATTTCCATTACTGTTTGAAGTGTATAAACCCAGGGAAAGATTACAGGCAGGAGATAAGTACCGCACTAAACCAGAAATAGCAGCAATACTGATAAAAAAGCTACAATCAATGGGTTTTAAATTCAACTTAGTACTTGCAGATAGCTTATATGGAGAGAGTGGTAAGAATTTCATATCTGTATTAGATGAACTAAACTTGAACTATATAGTAGCGATTCGGTCAAATCATTATGTAGAAATACTTCCACGACAACATATTCAATATTTAAAGTGGCAGAAGTTTCAAAGGGTATTCTCTGACTTGAGTCGGGAAAATCGATTTATTAGAGAAATTATTCCGGGAAAACGTGGAGAACTTAGATATTGGCAAATTACTACAGATCCAGAAAATTTGCCTGATAACACTACTTGGTATGTGATGAGTAAATATCCAGACATTACGCCAAGAGAAGTTGGAAATTTTTACGGTTTAAGAACTTGGGTCGAGTACGGGTTAAAACAAAGTAAGAATGAATTAGGTTGGTCAGATTTTCGCCTGACTCACTACCCAGATATTGAGCGATGGTGGGAAATTATTTGCAGTGCTTATTTAATGGTTAGTCTGCATTCGGAGCAACTGTTTCAGTCTCCATCACAACGAGAGTCAAAATTTGTTTCACATCCTTGGTGGGATAATGGAAATGGCTGGAAGAACATTCTTAACAATCTTCGTTTGATTATTCAACCTTTTACTTTATTTAATCTGATATATCCCTGGTTAACGGTTTTTCCTATTCCTCAATTAGCTTTGGGTTTTTTTAAACTTCAATCTATTATTTATAGCCTCACCAGTTCAATTTTTATATCCCTGATTCACCCTGATTTCTACTTTTCCTCTGCCTAGAGTGACAAAAGAGGGTTAAGAATTATGTCTATGTTATTAGCTTCTTGCTTGTTACCTTGTTTCAAGTAAAGGTCTTTGGCTTGAGCAAGTGATTTTCTACCAACCTGCTTGTTGTTTTGGCAAATCAAGCTCATTCCTCTTCCCTGATAACCAAAAGCTAATTTGGAGTTGAGAGCGATCGCTTTTTCAAAGTATTGTAGGGCAAGTTTGCAATTAGCTTGACGACGCTCTGGATTAATTCTGGCTATTTCTGGCATATCCGCATTCATAATTTTGTAGCCCCAATCTACATAATCGGTAGCAGTTTCTAGTCGCCTTGCTTGTGGAGATATATTTGATGTTGGTTTGAACCAGATGTATAGTCCCCCCAAAAATCCCAGCACTGCCATTCCCAGCAGATATGCCACAGGGTTGAAAGTAATGAAAAGAGAATGTAACATTATTTCTCTTTGCTCGTCATTCCAATATGACACAGCTTTTACCTCTGTGAAGTTGTTGCAACTGTCGGTTCCAAGAAGTTCTCGGTTCTAACTGTTTGGCATGAGATAGCTCTCTCTGAAGTGTGATTGCGGCTACATTGGGCATAGCTACAATTACTTTGGGTATGCTTTTTAGAAATTCCACAGGTGCAGGTGCGTGCTCCCTGTCAGCTACTAAATATAGAGTTCTCTTTTGATGAGGAGCGTTTAAAGCTGCTAGAGACATAGCTTCTATAGGTGTAGAAACTAACATTGCTACTGTGGTGGGACTGCCAAAGTTTTCACCCATACTCAAGTGAAACCAACCATGCCCAGACATCAAGCGTCGCCTACTGGCACTACAAAAACTATAAGTATCACCAGGGACTCCTAGCGGGTGCAAATATGCTCCCGTCACCTCAGCAGAAAGACTGCGGGCTAAAAATACTGCGTTACCTGTAATATCTGCATATATCAATCCACGCTGGTACAGAGTTTGTACCAATTTTTGGGGAAGAGAGCGATTGCGTGTCAGATATCGCTCAATTTCCAACCAGCGATTGCGATCCGGTGTTGGGGCTTCAAATATAGATGGAGGAACCTGTTGAGCAATATTTAAAGCTTGTCTTCTTGCCTGGTGAGTGACCGCAGCCAGCATCCCCTCTTCCCCAAAACAATCGCGCAACCAGACAACCGCATCATCGAAAGTACACTGGTAAACATGCATTACCAAATCCAACGCACCTTTACCAATGCTGTTGTGCAAATCATCGTGAAACGAAGAGTTGGTAATGGCGATCGCGTGATGGTTTGACAACCACTTACTCTTATCCTGCTGGTCTTGATTTAACCCCAGTTTATAAGCCACAGATTCCAACGATAAATCTTGCAAAAGCTTTATTTCCTGGCGTAGAGCAAGTAATTCTTTTTCTAAACTAGCCCTGAGTTTTTCGCTTCTTAATGCCGTTTTCTCTAATTCGGCTTTTTGTTTGAGCAAGCCAGTGCGATCGCTCAATTGGTAATTAATTACCTCTAGTTTCTCCCTTAGAACTTCAATCACCCGTTCTCGATAGGATTCGCTTGCTTCATGTATTCGAGGTTGAGGCAGGTAACTTTCTAAATCGAGGATTTCAGAAGAGCGAGATACGGCGGTGTAATATTTCTTAACTGATGTGTAGGTAGCAGCACTACCCTTAATGCCACGAGAAATACCTAAATGTGCAACAGCATCAGCAAAACTATCTTGCAGTTGAGATAGCTTTTCCTTAGTGCCAAACAATGCACGACAGTTGAGCTTTCCATTTTCGTCCAATGGCACAATGTAAGCATGAACGTGAGGTGTAATTTCATCTAAATGTAATTCAGCCCTCAGCAGGCGATCGCCCCAAGCAGAACACAACCATGTAAGTGTTGCTTGTGCAAAGTCTGACAAACGCTGTTTGTCCTGTGCTTCCGCCTGAAAAAGTCCTTCAGGACAAAAATATTCAGCACTGGCACTCAGTATCATCTCCACTGCTAAAACAGCATTAGAGCGAATTTTCTGCAACCCGATTTTATCTTTCACCAAGGCTACTAAATTGGCGTTGTCAGAATTACCAAAGAGCGTAACGTTTGTTACTTCTGGGTTTGCATTGAGTGTGTTTCTTGCTCTGCTAGTGTGAGCTTCGTTGCCCCCTAGCAATCCCCAGCTTTTAATTTTTTGTATTCTACAGACAGCTAGCGACATAACACTGGCGCGTGATGTAAGTACTTTGTGGATCAGCTGCCACGCTTTTAATTCACACAAATATTTTTTCAATCTCTTGTGGGGAAGCCACGCACCCTTACTGTTCCCCGAATTGTAGCAAGCAAGTAGCATTAGAACGGAAAGCCCGCTCTGAGGCTGCAAGTTGTATACCCGACAGCTGATATCAATTACATAATTTCATTGGATGTAATTATCACATTACGGTAATTAAAATTGCAATAAAATCTACCTTTAGTCTTACGTATTAATAAAAATCAGGGTCAATTTTTTTATTTAATTTCTGTGTGTTTTAACTGATAAAGTCGCTGATATGGTTGCTATAGACAGTTACAAATTGCAAGATCATATTTGCAAAAATAGTGTAATTATACACAAAATTATTTTTCTGTAGAGTTGCTGTAATTCATATTAGGCAATAGTTTCAGTATTTTTTTCTGCGTTCTGATAGATAAGTAACTTAATATAGCTTTGAGCTATTTTTATACATACTGTTTTACTGATATGTATGGTAGTAGAGAATCTGTCTGTTGTTCAATGGCAAGGCTTTATCAAAAGTTAGTTACTAAAAGAAGAAAGTAATATTTGAATTTATGGACAGCTTAGTTGAGTTAGTGGGCATTCAACCACAAAATATTTCTTTTCCATTGATAAGTAACGCTAATAATCATTCCTGGTTGCTCACGAGAGGAAGTTTCAAATTGGTAGATAGGATGAAATCCAAATTTTCTCAGGGTAAACAAAATAATTTTTGGGAATTTCTCTGCCACAAATTGTGTAGTGAGTTCACAATTTTAATTATGAGTGCCCGAAAATTTTTTTCGTTATTTAATCTGGACGGTACACATCATTTTTTATTGAAGGAAACTTTGAATTATTTTTATGTGCTGATATTGAATATACAACTAGTTAACATGAGTCTCAAAGTCTTGCTGTCAAGCTTTTACGGATTTTTCAAGGAATTTATTTTGAGAGGAGCTAACTGGAGCCAACTTTTGCACGCGAAAAATGCTGAATCCATAAGTCTCATTAATCATTAAGCTCCAAATGTCTCCACATACAGCATGTAAAAATTAATTTTGAATAATTTCCATGAAAAGAAAGACTGTAACTATCAATAATTTTGACTCTACTCCATTAGTTATTATTGCTCTGGACTTTGGGGGGAGCGGTACCAAAGGAATTTATTCTCTGTATGGAGGTTCGGAAGCGTACTCGATGTTTATGGAACCGGAAGTAGGGGATATAACGCAGGATTCCATTAAAACTCATGAACAAAATTTGATGGGAGATACTGATCCAGAGAACCGGGCGTGGGTGTCTGTTAATGGTCAGACAAAGGCGGTAGGATATTTAGCTCAAAATAAGTACTACGCTAATGCAGGACTAGTTGAGTTGAAGTACGAACGAGCGATTTATAAAACTTTAGCAGCAATTTGGGTAATTAAAGAAAGACTCCGGTTACCACTCAAAATAAGAATTGCACTCTCTGTTCTGTTACCGCCTGGAGAGTTTAAGAACAAAGTGGAATTTGAACAATTACTACGTACTTATAGTGCAGACTATTTGGCTAGTGGTGTGACGATGCAGGTAGAGTGCGTGATGTTCAAATGCTTGCCAGAAGGTGCAGGAATTTATTTATCTCACCAAAGGCGCATGGGAGAGGTATTGAAGCAGAAAGTATGTGTAGTAGTGATGGTGGGCTTTCGTAATACGTCGGTCTTGATTTCCTATCGGGGTATTGTTTCCAAAGAAGGAAAAACTTCTGACTTAGGGATGGTACGGATGCTAGAAAAAGTAGTCACTGCCACTTCAGGGCAAACTGTAGAGCGCTTGACGGGAGCGATCGCCCAAGCAGGATCTGAGATTGATACTCGTCCCCTAGTAAGAGTGTTGCGTTCTAGAAGTAGGGAAGGGCGCACATCTGAATTAACGACAATTGTAAACGCGATTAGAATCGCCCGATATGAATACGTTACAGCCCTCACGAGTTGGCTGGATCAGGTTGTGCCACTGGACGTAGAAGAAATATTATTTTGTGGTGGCACTGCGGATTACATAAAAAAAGAATTGAATTCGCATTATCCAGCTACACCTTGCATATTTACTGGTGTTTCGGTTCCCAAAACCTTAGATAAGCACTGTCTTGCCAGCCGTTTGGCAGATGTCTACGGAGCATTTTTATATTTTGACGAAAGAGTGAAACAGCATTTTGCTCGTCATGCTGAGGTTTTCAGCCATGTCTAACCAGGCTCGTATGAATTTTCGGTGGCGCTATCAGCCGCGTAACAAGATGGATGCTTTAATGCTTGATTACATTGCCACTAGTAGCGTTACAAGTACTACAGAGATGATATTGCTCGCCCTACGAGCATTCTGGTTACCATTGGCTATTGCTTCATCAGAATGTGACGAAGCTACTAAACAAAGAGTAGTCAGTGATGCTAGCTATACTTTGCTACACCAACTCACGCAAATTTATAGCGCAGCCGGTGTATCTAATTCTCATAATTTACTTTTGACTTTTAATACAGAGCGATCGCCTTCATCAAGTGACTCTAAATCTCATGCCCAAACCGTACAAGCTCCTCCCACTATAGAGGAACAAAAAGAAATGATAGGAAGCTTTGATTATGACATCAATTCTTTTGAAAACTGGTAAGTCAGTTTTTTACCACTAATTCACTCTACGGGCGAGGATTTTTTCCAATTACTACTTGAATCACTAATCAATTGGCATTATGGACTTTACAGCACCAACTCCCAATCCTGAAAAAAGAAAAAGAGGTAGGCCAAGAAAGAATGCTAATAATTTTGCTAGTGGCACTCTTAATCAGTCATCAAACTCCAAAGTAGAAAATGATGCTATGTCTACAATCAATGATAATCTTCAAATAAAAGATGTCGCTTGGGAACAAGAAATAGAAGATAATTCGATTCAGTTAGAAGGTGATATCCAAAAATTAGATGACATAGATACTAGAGGAGATTTACTGATAGAAGGAGAAAATCTTGATATTCCTACTATCTTCCTTGAATCTGAAGTAGATTTAGCAGCAAATGAAAATCCAGAAGAGTTGCAGATACCAACATCTGTTGATAGCAAAGTTAACCTAAATAAGCAGGAAAAAATTTTTAAAATATCTACAACTATTCACATTGTAGATGGAGAAAAAGGAGGCGCAGGTAAATCATTTTTATCCAGAGCATTTATTGAATATTGTGCTGCCATTGGTCATGATGTGGTAATTGTAGATGCGGATACAAGTAACCAGGATATTGTCAATATTTACGACAATGTAGAAACTGCATATTTCAGTGATGATGACAAGCTAGCTAAAGAGGCAGACACAATATTTGACTTGGCATTTGAAAACTCAGTAATTGTTAACTTGCCTGCTCAAGTTTACTCAAAAGTGACTAATTGGATAAAAGATAACGATCTGACTGAAATAGGCAAGGAAAATTCGATTAAATTCGTTAAATGGTTTGTGTGTACCGGTGGAGTTGATTCCGTAAATTTCTTCCTTAAGTCTTTAGAAGATTTGGGAGAAAGTATGCTCCATGTATTTGTGAGAAATCTGGGATTATGCGATGACTGGAAATATATTCAGGAGATGCCAGAGTTTGTAGCTGCTCAAACTAAATATAATTTCATCGTCATGGACTTTCCCAAGTTTCCCTTTTGGGAGCGAAACATGGTTGACCGATTGGGAGTGACTTTTGAAGCAGCGATCGCCCATCCCGATCTCAAGGTGATATCAAAGCAACGAGTCAAGAACTTCCTCAAGGAAGCTTACGCAGCCTTTGCTGGAACAGGGATAGTGCATTGACATCCTCTCCCGCTACACCTGCAAGGTTAGCGGGAGATTCCCAAGACTCACGACTTGGGTTTCTGTTTCTTTCCCTTACGGGTTTTTTGCAACTGCCCTTTAGACTTATGCCCATCAGGTCTTATGTTCGCTCCACAGACTGTAACGGTGTGTCCCACCGCCAAAATATTCCGGCTGGCGTTGATATCTCTGTCGTGGTGTGTTCCGCAGTTTGGACAATCCCACTCTCTAAGATTCAACGGCAGTTTATCAACAATATGCCCACAGTTGCCACAGCGTTTAGAACTGGGAAACCATCGGTCAATTTTTACTACTGTTCGACCATACCACTTGGCCTTGTATTCCAGTTGCCTCACCAGATCCGACCATGCAGCATCACTGATAGCACGGGCAAGTTTGGGGTTCTTGACCATATTCTTAACCGCCAAATCCTCAACCACTATCGTTTGGTTTTCACGAATCAGTCGAGCTGTCAGTTTATGCAGATGGTCAATTCTTGCATCAGAGATTTTAGTTTGGATTCGCGCTACTTTGAGTCTTGCCTTATCTCGGTTGCGAGAGGCTTTTTGTTTACGACTCAAAGACTTTTGCGCTTTCCTGAGCTTTTGATAGTGCGCCTCATACGCTTTAGGATTAGCAATCTTTTCACCCGTACTCAGGGTAACGAGACTGCTAATGCCAACATCCAGTCCCACGGCGCTATCAACGGGCGGCAAAGTTTCGTCAGACGGATCGTTGATTCTCAAACTAACAAACCAACGTCCAGAAGGCTCAAGTCTAATTGTGATGGTTGTAGGTTCACATCCCTTGGGGATCTGCCTAGACCATTTAATTGGCAATGGTTCAGAACATTTAGCCAAGTAGACTTGTCCATCTTTCCACCTGAAAGCAGACTTGGTAAACTCTGCGCTACCTCCACTACGTTTCTTTTTGAAGTTGGGGTATTTCGCCCTACCAGCAAAGAAATTGGTGAAAGCAGTTTGCAGATGTCTCAAACCTTGTTGCAATGGTACACAGCTAACCTCATTCAAAAACTGGAGGTCATCAAGTTTTTTCCACTGCGTCAACATCGCAGAAGACTGAACGTAATCAACCTTCTGTTGCCTCTCATACCAAGCTTCGGTTCTCGCCGCCAAAGCTTTGTTAAATACCAACCGCACACAACCAATTGTCCGGCGCAATATCTGTTCTTGCTCGGTAGTTGGGTAAAAACGGTAACGGTAGGCTTTTTCCATACTTCACATTTTATCATTAAATCTGTGAAATACGTACAACCCGCTATGTTTCAAAGTTCATTTACTCACTCGCGGTCACTGAGCTTTGTCGAAGTGTCGCTCACCCCTGAGTCGAGTTGTTGCATAGCAACGACTCGACTCAGGGGTGAAGCTTCTCGCTCGTCCCCATTCCTGCGCCAGCGCTGCGGGAGGGTTTCCCTCCGCAGGCGACTGGCATCCTCACCGCCAAACTTTCCTGCGGAACGCTACGCGAACGTTGTGGCAGGAGTCTCCTGGGGGTGCTAGATGACAAGCAAAGAAGTAGATGCAGATAGAGTTGACGAAGATTTTTTTCCCACTCCTTCTGACCAAACAGCCGTACCTTTGACTCCTGATAAATTGCTGGCCGAAGCCTTGCAGGGAAAAAGCGAAGCCTTTAAGCGCCGAGTCATGGATTTTGCCCTTAGTAGTGGTCTATCCCAAGATGATCCTTTATTCTTAGTGTTAGTTGCTACCGGACAACTAGAAGCAATGCTGAAAGATGCACCCGACACTTTGCAGTTGCTGTTCAAGAACTGGAATCGGGACTTAGCTCGTAACTTGGAACTAGTGGAACAGGTGGCAGTCGAGCGGCAGAAGGTTGCTATAGGTAGAGCAGCTCACGCCCTCATTCACAAAGCACAGCTAGCAGAGGGCAGAAAAATTCTCACTGCTGTATTTCCTGCGGCACTCTTACTATTTTTTATCTTGGGCATGGGCTTCATTATGGGCATGAGCGTCCCACCTTGGATTGCTGGAATACTGGGTGGAGGATATACAAATGTACAGTCAAATCTCTTGACTTGGAATGAATTGGAAGCAATGAATTGGGCAATGTCCAAAGAGGGAAAGTTTGCTAAAAATTTAATCGAGTGGAATAAGGGCTACCTAGAGAATGGACAGTGCCTTAAGGATGTCCAAAAGTTAGGAATCGTCTTGTCACAATACGGACGTAAAGCCAAGTCAGGACATTGCCTTATCTGGGCTACCCCTCCAGATAAGCGTAAGTTTGTTGAGTGAATGCAAACAATTTTGATGGTTTAAAGTTTCCAAATATTAAGCAATTTAGCTAAGAATCCAGGAGTCAGAATTAAGGAGCCAGAAGAGTTAAAGAATGAGGAGAAATATTTGAGGGAAAAAGAACTCAGGAGCCAGAATTCTGAATTCAGAATGAATAGTGGGGCGAAGCGCCACCAGCAGTTAAACCTACTAAATCAAAGAAGAAATAGAATTCTGACTGGAGGCGGAGGGTCTCCGGCTCCGCTCTGGATGCTGACTCCTGAATTCTGCTTAAGAATTAATTTACTAATCTACTAGATAACCTCTAAATTCTGACTTCTGACTTCTGACTCCTGGGTGCTGAATTCTTACCAATTTAGCTATAAGAATTTGCTTAATTCTGCATTTGGCTAAAACTCTTCCTCTTTCTGCCAACCGATTTCTCTCACCTGTTGTTTTTCTTGTATAAGTGCCTTTTTTTCTATTTCTTCATTGGGATCATATAAGTCATCCAGACTTACATATCCTTCACTAAGCAGTTCTTCAGCAGTCATCGATGCTACTAGCTGGTATCTGCTTTTTTTTGCTTGCTTAACCATCTGCTTCGCCTCTTGTGCGATACCAACTCTCATTCTAATTTGTATTCACTTATTTTGCGGAATTAATAGTGCTTAACATGCTTCTATGACTCTAACGCTCAATCATTTTGATACAAAAACTAAGCAAGATACAGGGGTAAAAGAAAAACTTGATAACACACTGGCTGAATATTTATTTCCAGGTGTGCAGTTTAGCATTGGTACAGCTTATCTTGAAGCGACAGTCCCAGAAGATTTGGGAGAGCATAACGGCATGACTCTACAGTTTTCGGCAGGTAAGAGAATGTTTTTTGCCGACAACCCTACTGTTCGCCAACAACTTTACCCCAACCCTTCAGATGGAGCAGCTTACCCTTTACCTTTCACACCTTGTCAAACTTTTCAAGAATTACGAAATGTCAGAATTTTAGTAATTGATGATACGACCGGAGAAAATGGCGGTGTCATAGCCAACAACGATGCCAAAATGTTGGTCGGTGATTGTAAGGGTTTAATAGATAAAGATTTTGCTCAAGCCAACAATATAAAACTGCGTGCTTTTCAATTTAGGCTTGGTATCAAACCCCAACGAGAAAGCCCAGAGATGCGAATTGCTAAAGGCACGCTGGCACCTGCAAGGCTAGATAAACTTGGAGAGACTTTTTTTAGGATGGGCGGTAGTCTAAAAACAAGTAATTTGCGTACTAAAACAGGCTACGACATGGTACTTGCAACCTCTTCTTTTAAAGGCAGAAAAGGAGAAGATGCCATTAAGCCAGGAGAATATATGCTCACTATTGGTTTGGGTGTCAAAGCAGTGGCTCAATATCGGGAACACAGTTTAGGAACTCAAATTTTAGTCAATTATCCTCAAGCAGTGAAGCATGAAATATTGCCCATTATCAAGCAGCAAGCAGAAAAACTAGCTCAAGACCAAAAAGACCCCAGGCGACTAGCACTGCGATATATTGAAACTTACGAACGCCGCAAAGCTTTATTATCTAAAATCATTAATATTGAAGCAGATATCGAAGACAAATTTGGCATATTCGATACTTTAAGTTCGGGTAGTGAAAGTGGAGAGAACCAAGAAAGTGAATCTTTAGAGCTAGAACCAAAAGACTTATTAATGTATTCGTTATTAAAAACTGACATAGAGAATTATTGCCAGATTATTGAACATCCCAAAATCATTGCTGAACTTCAAAATTTTGTGCGTAAACAATGGGTTGAAATTGCCACTGGACGCTCTATCAAGTTTACATCTGGTCTGGCTCAACCAAATTTAGATTTACAAAGTGATGAAATCTGCATACCTTATATTCAAGAGGGAGAAGAAATTATAGTTACTCGTTCGCCATTGATTAACTCGAATGGCGTGATTACTTTAAAAAACAAGCATCTACCACAAATGCTAGATGGTTGTGTCTACATAAATCCTAAAACTGCAATGGAAAATATGCAGTGTGATTTTGATGGTGATTTACTAGCTTTTGCTCAAGCTAAAGACTTTCCTCAGCTAGCAGCAGAAGTGAAAGAAAAAAACTTGCCAGAAAATCGTTATCCCGATATCGTCAAGAAAGCTAAAGTTCCATATCAAGGTACGTTTGAGGAAATTGCTGTATCAGCAATGGAGAATAAAATTGGGATTATTGCTAATGAAATTCAAAAAAATGTAGCACTGCAATGTGAAATTGATGTCATACCCCACGAAGAAAAAAAGAATTACCTCAGGCAAGTATCAGTACATTTAGAGAATGTACTGGCTAAATACCAAGCAGGTAAATTACAAGTTCCAGATAAAATACTTCAGCATATAAGTCAAATTACTCAATTACAAAGTGCAGCTATAGATAATAATCAAGTCGAAAATCACTTGCAGTTAATCAAAAAAATATTGAAAGATTGCCTAGCTGAACTAGGTAATGAGCTACAAGTAGCGGCTGATGGGCCAAAAAGTGCTTTACGACCTGAAGATTCTATTATTCAATACTGTCAGACTATAACGGCTTACAAACAAATTGAGTGGTTGGCTGATAAAAAAAATCCAGAGGCTTTTACGAATAGAAGTATGAAGACTAATGGTTATAGTCCGATTGATTTAATGATTAAGCAGACAAATCAAATTTTTGAACCAAATCAACTTGTTGCCCAACCCGTTGAAACTTTTAGAAACTTGTATCCAGGAGTTGAATATAGCCCTGTTCAGAAAGAGTATGCTCAAGAGATAAAAAATAATTATAACTTATTAGTTAAACAGCAAATTGAATTAGAAGAACAGAGAAAGCTAGAAATAGGCCCATATATGGTAATTACTTCTCCAACTAGTGGGAGAACATTAGAAATTACTAATTTAATTAGATATGAACCAGCTAAAAACCCGAAATTTTGGAAAACTACAGAAATAAATATTCAGATACAATCGAGAAAACCGACTCCTAAAATGCCACATCATTTATTGGCTTGTATTAAGTACAATACTCCCGAGGGTGCAGAAACAGTTGTACCACTTGGCACAATTAGTCTTAAATCAGTTCAAGAGCATAATCCACAGCCAGGAATGATAATTAATCAAGGTAGTATAAAATTTAATTTTGGCATTAGTGAGGGTATGATAGATGCCTTAAAACAGCAAAATCAAGAATATATAGAATCTATCAAAAATAATCTTCAGCCAGTAGAAAAGTTACAGTTAGCAGCAGTTATTCACGACGTGAGTCACACAGAAGAAAGTAAACAATATTCAGGCTTACGTCGAGCTAGTGTAGCGTTTTCTTTGTTCACCGATGAAGTATTAGCTCAACTGAAGCGCTTGCAATTGACTAATATGAGAGTAATTGGAACTCAGTTTAATGAATATGCTAACAGAAATTTTAGAGGTGAAAAGGTTGCCATTAAACTTGAGAATGCTGCTCACCCCCGCGACCCATGCCTGACCGCTCGTTGGATAATAGTCGAAGGTAGAAAACTTGGTACTATTGATGCTCGTTCTCCTCATCTGCTTTCTGGATTTCAGGCGAGCGCTGCTATTACTTCCTCTCCCAGTACTAGTGTTATTGTTACAAGTTTAAAAAATTCCCATCATAAGTTGCAAATTGATAATATTAATAAATATGCTTTCGCTGCTCATCAATGGCAAGGAGAGCAAGCTAACATAACTCTGGAACTGCGGCGAAAAAACCCTTACCAATCACCAATAGTTTTTGCTACGATTGGAAATCAAATATTGGGAAGTTTAAACAAACAATCAGTAATTTTTTTGCAGGAAAGACTAGCGAAAGTCAGTAGAGAAATTCATGGTTTTACGATTGTTGGTACTGTTAGTCATGCCCCTGCTAGTTATGTAGATATCGTCATTGATCCGGCGACTGTTAAGTATCCAGAAATTCAAATAGAAGAGCAAGCTAGTCAAAATTTGGTTAAAGACCAAGTAGTTCTCTCATCTCCTAAAGAACAAGAAGATATTGAGCCGGCGATTACCACTGTCGTATTTTTTGAAGCCCCGGTTGACCAAGCACATCAAGCTAAAACCCATATGGTTATGTGTAACATGGTAAAGCGTGCTGTTGACCGAGCAGTAGAGCGAGGCTTTAATACAGTCCACTTTGTGAATGCTTCACCATACAAGTCAGAAAATCCCTCATCAGTTTTGCTGACAATTCAACAACTGGCGCAAACGCGAGAAGATATCAAAATTGATTTATCTACCGCAGCCAATGTAAAAATTGCTGTGCAACTTTTAAAACAACCCGATGATATAGTTATTGGAGTCGGCAGCATAGAAACATCTGGAATTATTAACTATGTAGCTCATCAAGGAATACCAGTAGCAGCATACATTCCAGAAAATGGAGAGTTTGATAGGCGTAATTTACCCCAAAGAGAGGCTACTACTCAGAAGGTCGTTACAGTAAAAACAAAAGATTTAGAATACGAATGCTAGGTAAGTTTGTATTTAGCTCCATAATTGAGGAGTTAGCAATAAGTAACGCTCCGACCTACAATAAGGACATTCTGAGCCAGCATTAATTGCAAATAGACTTATAAAGAATAATTTTTATAAGAACAATTAGTAATAAAGTTTCAAAAAGCCTCTTGATATACTTCAGTCAAAGTATCATGAAATCCCCATCCCATTCTTGATGTATTTTCCATAATCTTTCGACAACGCTGTTGAAAGATATCTTGTAAATTGGATTTGATAATAATTCCTACAGCCTGCTCATATACCCCTTCTATACTGAGATAGAAAGGCTCATCAATATCCCCATAAGCCTTGGTAAATTTGACTCCTTGCTCTACATAAAAAAGCATGACATCAATCAGAGCAGCATCGGTTTTACAGATTTTTTTGTAGTCAGAAATAGCTTTTTTAGCCACAGAAAGTCTAGCCTTACCCAATCCGCGAGTGGGAAAAAACTCCGATTCAATAATTTTTTTGTACTTAGTAGCAATTTCTTTATCTTCTTGGGGATAGAGCTTAATTTGGTAATAATCTTTCACTGATGGGAACTTCTTAAAGAGTTCGGCAATGTCCAAAATCAATTCTTCTTGAGAACAACTTTTGAGATATTGTTTGAGATGGGTGAGATTTATTTTTTGCTGTGTCATTTTATGCATCAGTCAGGTTCATGAGAATTGACAGATTCTACAAATAATTAACTCACTCATAAGCGTGAATTTGAAAAAATTAATTCTGGGTTATTCATCAAAGTTGATACTAAAATTAACTCCTAATACCTCTTCTATGCGCCGTAAAGTTTCGATTGGCAAAGCTTTTGTTTCTTCAGCTTCTATTTTGTACCAATTCATAGTTGTCATGGGAATTTGACGGCAGATTTCAGCTAAAGAGCGCTTATCGGCTTCTCTTGCTTGTCTAATTCTCTTTCCCAGACTGGGGATTTCTACATCTATCGTTCTTCTAACTTTCATTGATGCCTTAACCCTTCAACTCTCCTCAACTATAAATTGTCAGTTTATCTGAAATCATAAACCATAAGTTTATGGTTTATGGTAAGGTATCAAAGATATCAAACGATAGCGACTTTTCTTTGAAGATAGGGGGGTAGAAGTATGAGCGAGATGTCCAACATCTCCAGTGAGAGGAACCTGCTGCCCCCCAAGAGCGACTTAGAAGCCAACCAGACTACACCAGTTGAAGTAGTTAGTAGCTCCGAACTTACCACAGAAGAGTGGAGCGATCGCATATTTTTAGAAAGGCAAGTTGAACGAGCATTTTACGCAGCTGCTAAAGCATTGAAAGCACTACGAGATAGACGTTTGTACCGTTCGACTCACGCAACATTTGAAGATTACTGCCGTTCCCGGTTTGGCTTCACTCATCGCCATGTGAACTACTTGATAGCTGGTTCATTGGTGGTTGACAATCTCATGGGAACCAATGGTTCCCAAATTGAAAATTCAGATAAAACGGGAACCAATGGTTCCCAAGTTGAGAACTTAGATGAAATGGGAACCAATGGTTCCCAAATCGAGAATTCAGATGAAACGGGAACCAATGGTTCCCAAATCTTACCAACGAGCGAACGCCAAGTCAGACCTTTGGTTCCCTTAGAACCGGAACAACAACGTCAAGCTTGGCAAAAGGCAGTAGAACTTGCTGGTGGTAAAATTCCCTCTGGTCGTATTGTTCAGGATATTGTGGACAAAATTCGGGAAAGAACCAAAGTGCCGAATCCTTACCGCCTTGGGGAAGTATGTACTCTACTGCCCAAAGATAACCCAGAACTGAAAGGCAGGAGTGGTTGTTGGGGTGTCATCACTCATGTTGGGGATTATAGTTGCACTCTTGAGACTTGGGATGCTGAGTATACCGTGAAAATAGAACATCTCAAGTCCCTAGAACTGTTAGACAATGACTGCCAATTTATGCAACAACTGTGTGCGCGACTGCGGCGGCTGCATGAAATTGAAAACCGAGATATTGCAGTAGATTGGCTTTGCTTAGGGTTAGGGAAACAACCACTACCGTACCTTTCGCCGTTACAAGAAAAATTGCTGGCTGATGTGGAACAAGAGTACGGACTCCGTTAGAAATAAAAGTTACCCGATGCAAATATTGGCTGTGTCGTTGCTTTCTATAAAATAGTGCTGAGTGCCTACCTATTTAGCCAGCAAGAACTTTTCCTTTGCTAGTGGAAGTTTGTAGCGTCAATTCACTCAGTACCCGTGCTACTTCCGTGGGCTGGGATGTCAACTTGGCTTTCAGATGTGTTCGCAGAATCGCCAATCGCTGGTAATGACCATTCACCTTGTCTGCAATCCCTAAACGTCGGGCTGCGGTACGAATGCGAGGCTGGGGCAGTTTTTCTATTAAAAGCGTTAGGGATTCAGTGTCAATATTATCTGTTATGCTTGGCGCGGTGCTGTCAGCTACCACAATTGATAGAGATTCTGGATTATTTACAGGTTTATTAGAAGGTTGCGAAGTAGGTTTGTCTGCCACTTCCTCGTCGTTTACTTGGTATGCCGTGTTGTTTTGTCGCTGACCGCAAGCATTCCAAAGTTTTACTAAACCTGTAAACAAATCAAGTATCATCAGGGTTGCATATATGGTGGCGATCGCCAAAATCGCATTTTTCAAAAAATCTTGAATATCTTCCATTTTCCGTGTCTCCAGTAAAATTGCGTGAAGTGTGTGCTGGCTTTTTATAGTTCTTTCCCCATAGGAGTTGCAGATATTTCAACACCCCCAGCTACAAGCTAGAGGTGTTACTGATTCTAGAAATGCTCAAAAGTTGAGAATTGCGGTTGAAAGGCGATTTCTATCTGGTAGTCTCTGTCATGCCATCCAAGTAGATACCAGTAATTTTGTGAATACGATGGTGGTAAATTACAGGTACGGTCTGCCTCGCCTAACTCAAACCAATATAGTGTTAACCTATCGCGCTCCTGCATCAAAAAGTCAATTTCACGGTCGATGTCTGTGGTGATATAGGACATTTTATTGACTAATTCCTATTTAAATTTCATCCCTCAGCAGCGCGTAAGCGTTAAAAAGCAACCATTGGTATTTCACCATTGCACCAATTAGTTGCATATGAATTAAATTAACTCTAAACTTACTATATTTTGGCTATAATTAGCGACTAATATAAATAATTTCAGCCATCGAGAACCTAGTAAAATTTCCTGAATTTCATCTCCAGCAAATACAGGAATTTCCCACTCTTGAGCATCTATTATTACCCTACCAATATAAACATCAAATTCAGTTTCTCCTTGAGCAGTTCTTAATTTATTTTGACGCAAAAAAGACCAATCAAGACTTTGGACATCTTGTTTGTTCATAGCTAAAAATTCAGTGAATCCTGTATCTAACATTGTTTCTATAGGAAAACTGAAGTCATCCCCTCCAATTAAATCAATTTCAAAGTAAACTTGACCTTTATCTCCAAATCTCCCCTCAATCATATTCTGCCACTAACTCCGGTTTCGTTAATGCCAAAAATATGATGAATCACATGAGGATATTTTTCTCTGGCCATTTTACTTGCTACCTCTTGATCCCGATCAATAAAATAATCCCCACTATCAGGTTCAATGGCAATATACCAACCATAGTATTTATCTAGTATTTCTGGTTTTAAACGCTCAAAAATTACCCAACAACGCTCATAAAATGCCTGTCTTCTGGATTTTTCTTGAGCTTTTTGTGCTTCTGTCCATTGAATTTCCGGAAATACTCTCCCACGTCTGACAATTCTTTCGGGTGAAGAGTGTGTCATATTTTTGACCTCATGAAAATTTTGTGATTTTAAGAAGATTTTGGAAAGTTTTGGAAGCAGAAGTTGGACAAGTTGTAAGCGGAAATACTTATAACTTCGTTAAGGCATTAATCAAGCGATCGCTTTTTTTGGATAAAGAAAATGGACATAATAACAAAAATGGAAGAAGAACATGGACGCAAATCTATATAAATACTACTCAGATGCCAACTGTTCCCCTAACTTGTGGGATTTCTTACAAACTTTAGCGTAGCTTGCCGCCGAAGGCATCGCTATTACCAAAACCTTTAACCTTTAACTTGCATACAGGCATATAATTTTAACAGTTTAGTTTTCCTTTATATTATTTTTTGGACGTTTTTGTCAGGTAAAGATGGACAACCTGTCCAAAATCTTCTTCAAGTCACAAATTTATTGTCTATTTTTAATTATAAAATCCCAAATGGGAACCATTGGTTCCCAAATCTTACTAATGAGCGATCGCCAAGTTAGACCCTTGGTTCCAAAGAAACCAGTATTTCTGATGACAAAAACTGACCTACAAGCGTGGCTTGACCGCGATGATCATGAACTCGTTGATGCCATCAAATCAGAGATTCATGATCATGTTGCGAAACTTCATGCCCGTGGCGATCAATTTTATGGCTATGCGATATTACCTGGCGAATTTGACACAATTCATAATCTCGTTGTTGCCTTCAATCGTGAATCGGATATTGCTCCAGAGAATGTCACTGACAGCTACTATCGATTGCTTCCTTTAGCTTCTGGCACTCCGCTTGCAATGGAATGCCCAACTCCGCTGCCAGTGCCAATGCCTGCTGGCAATATTTCTGTGCTACCTTAACCTCACCTAGGGCTTGATGGATGTCTGCCAAATTTTTGAGTACCTCTGCTTCACCAGAGCGATCGTCAATATCTCGAAAAATCCTTAATGCCGCCTGATTATGAGTTAATGCCTCTGGATACTGTTTCAGTTTGAGTTGAGTCGTTCCCAGATTACCCAGGGCAGCGCCTTCACTTCGGCGATTACCAATCTCCTGTGCAATGATTAGGTTTTGTTGATGGCATTCGAGTGCCTGCTGATACTCTCCAAGACTGTAGTGAGCAAGTCCCAAATTGCCTAGAGCAAGACCTTCACTGTGGCGATCACCAATTTCCCGCATTATCGTTAGGTGTTGCCGATGGCATTCGAGCGCCTGCTGATACTCTCCAAGACTGTAGTGAGCAAGTCCCAAATTGCCTAGAGCACCGCCTTCATCCTGGCGATTATTAATTTCCTTCGCCATCGTTTGCCATTGCTGATAGAAGTCGATTGCCCGGTGATACTCTCCAAGGCTAAGGTAAGCATTCCCCAAACCACCCAAGGCACGTCCTTCACCCTGGTGATCGTTAATTTCTCGCGCAATGGTTAGGTGTTGTAGATAGAAATCGATTGCCTGCTGATACTTCCCAAAGCTAAAGTAAACATTCCCCAGATTGCCTACGGCCATGCTTTCACCTTGGCGATCTTCAACTTCTTTCGCTATCGTTTGCCATTGCTGATAGAAGTCGATTGCCCGCTGATATTGCCCAAGGCTAAAGTAAGTATTACCCAAACAGCCTAATGCAGTGCCTTCACCCTGGCGATCGCCATTTTCACAGGACAAACTCAAACTTTGTTCATAGTAATGAATTGCTTGTGAATAGCCCTGTTTTGTCACTCTGGCAGTAGTATAATAAGGTAAAAATGCTAGAACCAAGACACAGAGCATGGTACAGCCCCGTCCAGCCGCACCAACAGTCAAATTTGTGGACGAATATTGCCAGTGGTATAAAAGTCTGTTTCCAGATGTTAGGAGTTTCGAGGCTTTTAAATATCTCCATGTAGGCTGCATTTCTGATCTAAAACGTAAAACATTGCCAGAAATAGCAAAAATCGTAGGATTAGATAACCAGCAAGGGTTGCATCATTTTCTAACTACATCACCTTGGGATATAGAAAAGTTAAGAACCTTAAGGTTAGAGTTAATTTTACAAGTGCTAAAAGGTAGACCAATCATTTTAATTATTGATGAGACAGGGGATAAAAAGAAAGGGAGCAAGACAGATTATGTGAAACGGCAGTATATAGGAAATTTGGGAAAAACAGATAATGGAATTGTGGCAGTGACAGTATATGGTGTTTTCTGTGGGATGACATTTCCATTACTGTTTGAAGTGTATAAACCCAGGGAAAGATTACAGGCAGGAGATAAGTACCGCACTAAACCAGAAATAGCAGCAATACTGATAAAAAAGCTACAATCAATGGGTTTTAAATTCAACTTAGTACTTGCAGATAGCTTATATGGAGAGAGTGGTAAGAATTTCATATCTGTATTAGATGAACTAAACTTGAACTATATAGTAGCGATTCGGTCAAATCATTATGTAGAAATACTTCCACGACAACATATTCAATATTTAAAGTGGCAGAAGTTTCAAAGGGTATTCTCTGACTTGAGTCGGGAAAATCGATTTATTAGAGAAATTATTCCGGGAAAACGTGGAGAACTTAGATATTGGCAAATTACTACAGATCCAGAAAATTTGCCTGATAACACTACTTGGTATGTGATGAGTAAATATCCAGACATTACGCCAAGAGAAGTTGGAAATTTTTACGGTTTAAGAACTTGGGTCGAGTACGGGTTAAAACAAAGTAAGAATGAATTAGGTTGGTCAGATTTTCGCCTGACTCACTACCCAGATATTGAGCGATGGTGGGAAATTATTTGCAGTGCTTATTTAATGGTTAGTCTGCATTCGGAGCAACTGTTTCAGTCTCCATCACAACGAGAGTCAAAATTTGTTTCACATCCTTGGTGGGATAATGGAAATGGCTGGAAGAACATTCTTAACAATCTTCGTTTGATTATTCAACCTTTTACTTTATTTAATCTGATATATCCCTGGTTAACGGTTTTTCCTATTCCTCAATTAGCTTTGGGTTTTTTTAAACTTCAATCTATTATTTATAGCCTCACCAGTTCAATTTTTATATCCCTGATTCACCCTGATTTCTACTTTTCCTCTGCCTAGAGTGACAAAAGAGGGATAGATACATAGAAAGAAATAGGCATTACCCAATCCTCTGTTGCAAGTCACCTCGTCTAGGGCATTTAAATGCCCAATTAGCCTCTGATAACAATTCATCATCTCCCGATATTTGCTCCAGGTTTGAAGCTGCGATCCAATTTGCCGATCCAACAGAATGGTCTTCGCAGAATTCCAATCCTTTACCTCGCACAGATGGTGAAACGCTTCTAGGTAGTGGCGCACCTTCTCTAGATTAGTAGCATTTGGTGGTGGCTCATCCTCAACTGTCAGGTAGTATTCTACTGCTGTGTAATCCGCTAGTTGCTCAATCGGAATTTCATCCAAATTTATTTCCAATTTGGCAAAGAGTAGTTGACCAGGTGTTTGCGAATTACTTGTCATGCTGATTTCGCCTCATTCTTCAAGCGTTGTACCAACTGTTTATGGCGTTCTAGTGCCACACTGCGAACTAAATTGTGTTGTCCCAGGACACGCTTATTATTGTGGTTAACTGATTCCTCAGCCAAGAACCGATAGCATAGCTCTTCTAATGCTCTCTCTTGGCGCTCCCTGCTACACTGCTGATGTTCTAAACGCTTCACCAAGTTAGCCAACTGCATCAACCACCCTTCTTCTTGCACTGGAGCACGATATACTGAAGCAGCACAAATCAAAATGTACGCATCCTTAACCTGACTTTCCAAACGCTCAAAGACAGCTTTTAGTCGTTGCTTATTGACCTCTAATCGTACTTTTCGGGTCAGCTTATGTAATTTCCAATCGTCGTCTGCTCCCACTATTTTCTTAGCATCCGCCTCTGCTTCTGCTAGAGCATTTTCTACCTCTTCTATCTTGCTGCTGATATCATTCCAGTAAGCCTGGACATTCCCATTGAAAGACTCACAAATTTCCCCAATTATCACTCGTAAAACTAGGGGATGACCCTTGTAAGTTTTCCCAAGTCGCATCAGTAGAGGGCGATCTGGTGACTCCTCACTGACATCTAGCCCAGTTATCTCAAACAATGCCTCCTGCTCAGCTTCGTCTAATCCATATAAAACTTGGCGATGCCAGAAATTTTTGTACCGAGAGTCTACTAACTTAACTGGTAAATCTTGTGAAGTGACGATTAACCGACTTTGACAGGATTCTGCTGACAATAAGCTCAGAAAAAATTTTTCCCACCACTCGTCTACAAAATCACTCCAGCCGTCTTCTTCATTTCCTGTCAGCAGTTTCTCCAAAGAATCAATCAACACAAGTACCTGATTTTCGCGCAGATGTTTTACTAATCTCTGCAACAATTTTTCTGGCTTATTATCCTCTGTTGGAACTTTCTCTTCCCACTCCTCTAGCCACCTAGCAGCGACACTGGCAAAGTCTGTAGATTTGTCTTGGTAGTCAAAATTAGCTCGCTTGAATCTGTTCTTCCAGTCGCCACCGAACCAGTCTTGCATTTCTACTGCCAATTTTTCTGCTAACGCAGTTTTACCAATGCCCGTGAGTCCCAGCATTAGCAAAAGACGACACGACCCACGAAGCTTTGTACTTAGTTCGTTAACTAGCTGCTCTCGACCTACCCAAGCATCATCAAAGGCAAAAAACTCTGGTCTGGAATCTTGGAGAGTTGGGGTGTCATCGACAATGGCTTCCCAGTTATCTATCCCGACAGCTTTACAAATAGCAACAAATACATCTCCATCAATTGGTCTCCCTCGCCTAAACCTTTTCAGGGTTGCAACTGAAGTCTTAGCAGCGTCACACCAAGAAGCTGCTGTTGCGCTCCATCTTTTCTTTCTTCTTGCTTGATCAACTGTTTCTAAACCTTGTTTTGATGCTTTAAGAGTAACCGCCATAGGGTGCTTCTCGCTTGTATACACATTCCTAATGGGACTTAGACAAAAAGTAGCCATAAAAAACCCTCAAATGTATATATAGAGAGACTTTGACATCGATTTGCCTAGTTTCTTGATATATCTGGGTTTCAAGCATTTTTGAGGCTTTAGCGTATTTTCCTTGCCCTGTATGAATTTGAGGCTTGTTTATGCCTCAAAAATGTTTAAGTCCCGCTAAGTAACTACTGATCTAAGTTGCAGTTTTTCGGATTGTTGTGCCCATCGGATACATATACTTTACAGGAGTGATTTTGAGGTTCAATTTTGGCTCACTTTTGATAGCTTGCCCAAGATGAGCCGAAATAGGAGATTTTTCGCCCGTTTGGGTACGGCATTCTAAAAGTGTGGAAAGCGAAGTTAGCGCTAACAACCTTCTCCTTATACCAAACCAAAAATCCTCACGGGAGAAATACCATGCAATCTCGACTTGAACATTCAATCCAAACGAGCAAACCAACCATTATTGTACCAACTGATGTAGAACCAAATATACCCTCCCCTCAGTATTGGGGAACTGAAACAATCTTGGCAATAGCTATCTTAATTCGTGCATTTGCCTTATTAATTCAGACTCTAACTCCATTGATTAAAAAGCAAGTGTAATCCAAAAGTAGGGTTCTCAATCATAGTCGCTAACCTCGTGTTTAAAGTGTAGGGTAAGATGCCTGCCCTACTTTACTTTTTTGAAGGCATTGTATTAGTTAATGGAGAGCGATTTTTTCGGGGGGAGATGGGCAAAAATTAACCAAGGGATTTAAATATTAATCATCCCAAAGCCTTTGAAATTTTGTAGATCTAAGTTCGGTGTAACGAACAGTAAGTAAGTCGGTGGGAAAAAACAAAACTAAGTTAAGAAAAGTAAACAAAGCTATAACCCTCTTCCCTCCTGCCTTCTGCCACCTGCCTCCTGCCTTGTCATAGCAATAATTTTTAACACTGAGCTACTTATGCTGAATATTTTTATGCCCCAAATAACTCTGAATTGTTCGGATATCAATGCCTCGATTCGCCAAATAATAACCTGTTCCATGCCGCAGCATATGAGCATGAACTCTTAAAGGTAAACCAGCTAATTCACCAGATCGCTCAACAATGCCGGCGATCGTATCATGCGCCAACGGGCCACGTCGAGAAGACTGGAAAATATAGACTCTACGCCAAATCATGGGACTGATGCCCAAAATAAAAATATGAAGCTGGTAGATAACAAGTTGCTCAGAATTGGTCATTGGGTCATCTTCCCGCATTGCCATTCCCATCTCCCCCGAAAAAATCGCTCTCCTAGAGTAGGGACTGGGGACTAGGGGAATAATTCTGACTAATGCACATTAATTGACCGAATTAAAATGCTCATCACTTCCCCAGGATTGTTCGTTGGTAATAAGGGACTCCAATTACCTATATCTGCATAACCGAGTTGATGCAAAATACGAATTGTTGCCATTACAGCTTGGCTGGAGCCAATCAGCGTATGCTTAATTGTTTCTCGTTCTAGCTTTGCTGGGTAATTTGTTTGAAAGTTAGCAAGAGGTGGAATTTGGATGTTAGGATTTCCCAGAAAGCTTCGATAGTTTGATTGCATAGAATATTTCTCCTGCATTCGGGGTTTACTAAATTTGCGTTGCACTTAATTTCTTTGTCTATACCAAGGTTTAATCAGGAAAGTTATTTTCAAAATAACTCTGATGCTTTTGAGTTGTGAGTGGATTTACTAACTGAAAATATTCGCTTTCAAGTGAATTATTAGTTCTAAAATAAAGTCGAAATGAGCCATCACCATATTGTTTGATGTCTTTTTCATTGAAAATAATTTCTTGCCTTTGCAACCATTGGTATACAGTTGCGTGAAACTCAGCCAGAAACAAAGCTGGAAAATAAATTCTTCCTACTTTTGCTCCCGTTTTTATGTGAGTGAATATTTGAAATTGTGGTTTATCTAATACTTCTGCCATTGATAGCACCTTACATTCTGTTCTAAATTCTCTTGCCGTAAGGCTGTAAGGATTCAGCATCCAGGAGTCAGGAGTCAGAATTAAGAAGGAATCCAATACTTGTCGGTTAAGGGCAAAAGGGGAAGGGGAAAAGGGGAAAGAAAAAACCTTGAACCCTTACCCTTTCACCTTTTCCCCAAACCAAATTCCAAGTTGAAAATCCTTAACCGAGCAGTATTGAGAAGGAATCCAGTATATTTTGGAACTTGTCTTTTCCTAATTATTTAACTCTTCTAACTCCTGAATTCTGACTCCTGGGTCTGATGATTTTGAGAAGACAGATAAGAGTTCCTGCAATTAAATTGATACTGATTCGGTGTATTTAAGAAAATTCGAGATTTTCCAGTTTAAACCGTGAACGGGATCGACTACATTCGGTTTTGAGGATGCACCGTCGCATAATAAGCAAGTCTCGCATTGAATTCTGTCATCTTCGGTATGACGGCACAGAACTTCGCCTTGGCTCAAAGGAGCATCAGGAGCGATGATTCTGAAAGTCCTCCAACCCTGAATTTGTGCTAACTCCGCTTCAGCTTGGCTTTGCACCGAAGCCATTAAATATTTCTGCCAACGGCGATCGCACACTCGCCATTGGTGCGTGTAACCAGTGTATTTTTTCGATGCTAAAATGATTGGCTCCCAAACCTCAAACGGTACTGCTGTTGGGTCTCCATAAGAGCCAATTCTCACTGGATAGCGATATCGTTTCAAAACTTCTATTTCATTTGTACCCAGTTTGGGATAAGTACCAGCTTTGTATTTGCGGTAGATATTATTAACAGGTAATAGATTAACGTAGCAGCTACCGCTCTGACTCAATTTCAAGGGACAGTTCCCACAAATTCCCTGGTCTAAACCATTTCTTGCTGCTGACGTTGGCACGAATTCTTGCTGCAAAATCCAAGATTGAATCAATCTTCCAGTTTTGCGATTCGATGTAGGGTAAACAAATCCCGTCAAAATCAGGGCGATCGCAGAACCATCAATTAAAGAAGCTCCTGACCAAACAATATAGCTGTTTTGTAGCATATTGATAACAGCAGATAGTTGAATATTGATGAGTTGGCAAGTTGTGAAGCGAGTAATTCCGTAGACAGATAGCCACAAAAGTTTACTGATTAAAAGCGATGAGTTGAGGAGATAAATCGCTTTTAATAAAAATCCTCCAGTCGGGAATGATACTGGAGGATTTGAAATTGCTAATATGGATTATTGTGATTAGTAGTGAGTGCTATCTTCAATCGTCTCTGATTGGTAATGCATCTGATTGCGCTCGGCATATTCTTGTCTACGTTGCCAAGATATTTGATTTTGAACTATCAAATCTTCAAGGCTTTTACCAAATTTGCGATTTGCATATTCTAGTAATTGCTCTAGAGTGTATCGCTTTTCTTCAACATTACCAAAATCAGTAGTAAAGCGTTCTTTAAATTCATCCCAATCAAAAGTTTCTTTGAGAGAGCGTTTGGCAACAAGTCCACAAAGAGAACGGATAGAATAGTAAACTTTTGAGTAAACACGCTCGGAGTAATTGCTCACGGCATATTCACCTAATATTGAACCATCTATTGGTTGAATGGTAGGAGTAGAAGATTTGCGTGACGGCATAAATTGTTCCGTAAACTTCATTAACCAAATGGCGTAAGCCAATATATTTTCAGAAGTAGCAAATTGAAAGTAAGAAGTATTTTGAAAATTCCGACTTTCGACTTACTAAATTCAACTTAATCTTGTGAAGAATTTCCGCCCACAATTGAAACAGATTACCACCAAGCTGAATCATCGCAGTCAGCCATTAAATCTTTTCTTTCGCTACATATTTGATACTCAGCTTCTAGCTGTTGTAAGTCTGCATCAAGTGCGAGATTTTTCACCGCCAGCATTATTTCTGTTAGATGGGTTTCTTCACTTATACCCGTATAATAAAACTTGATGAACTTATCTGCTTTACCCATGAAGCTTTCAAGATGGGTAACAAATGTTTGTTCAAAATCTATTGCCTGAATCATGGTTGATTGCTTCTGAATACCTTCAGTTCTCTTCAGGCGTAAGCCAGATAAGGGAGAAGCAAAGCTGAAATAATCACTAGAACAGAAAGACTTAATGTTAATAAGAGCCAGATGGGAATAGCGCAAATTAATGTGTCTTTGGGTGAAAAATTAAAATATATTAGTTTAATTATGATTATAAATTCATTTGCCAAAATTATCTACGCTCGCGTTATGGTAAAAGTTGCTTGCTGGGTCGATATCCCATCTCTATAATGAGAATATGGAATAACATTAGGGTAAAAGCAGGTGTAATTATGCAGGCTATTTTTTGGACTGTAGAGGAAGTTGCCCAAAGAGCCAAAAATTTTTACGAGCAGGGGATTCGCTCAGAGGTTGAGCATGGCGATAATATTGGCAAGATGATTGTGATTGATGCTGAAACTGGCGAATATGGAATTGATAAAAGTGGTGTTGAATCTGCATTAATGTTAAAGCAGAAAAATCCCAACGCGAGATTATTTACCATGCGAATTGGTTACGATGTTGCGTTTAGTTTTGGTGGTGCTTCTATGGAGCGTACAGTTGAATGATGAAAGGAAGATTGGTTGATGGTAAGGCAATCGCTCCAGTAATTTTTCGTTTACCTGGACAACCAGATTTTTCCCTAGATTTTGTTATTGATACTGGATTCAACGGCTATCTGACTTTACCAGTTCAAGCAATCAGTGCAATGAATCTTCCCTTATATTCCAGTACACCTATAAAATTAGCTGACGGTAGTGAAGCCTTATCAGCCATACATTTTGCAACTGTTGTTTGGGATGATGTAGAAAAGGTAGTCCTCGTTTTAGCTTCTGGTTATAAGCCTTTACTAGGAACTGCGATGCTGGAAGGTTATCATCTTGAGATAGATTTTGTAGACAATGGTTTGGTTTCGTTAGAAAAAATTCCGGCAAAGAAATAACAGTAGAGACTGCTTGGCGTTGGGAGTGGGAATGAGTTCTCAAATACGCCAATAGTTGAGAGTGTTGGGTTGCCGCTTAGTCTTTTAGCTTTCAATATCTTCCGCTCTTTGTCCGGGACTAATCTTTGTCAAACCAACCATAGGGAAAATATCAATCACAAAAGTTATCAATACGTAAATCTCGCCAGATGTCAGAAACCTGCCAACCAGTATTGCCCACAGACTGGAGAACTGGAGAATCTTGCACTGGAGCGTAAAAGGGAACATATTCTGTCAATTGGCTTTCTACCTCCAAATCTGGCTGCTGGTGAATGATAGATTCATCAGCAGAGACTGTCTCGACTGGGACAACTTCCTCAACTGCTGGCTGTGAAGTAACAGACTTTTTGACAATCAGTAGTTCCGGTTTTTTGATAGGTTTCATCTTTATCTTGGTGTCAAAAGCTTGATAATAGAAAAACAGATGTAGCTAAAAATTGTGCGTCTCATCTATGGTGAGTGATTGGACAGTCCTTCACAAGTAGTGAAAACAAGCCAATCTGTTCGGTCTGTTGAAGGGAGCAATTACGCTGTTAGAGTAGTGCTAGCGATTGTACTTGTGCTAGCGCCAGTGGTACGCCATCTGTAAAATCTACGGTTGAACACTCACGGTTTCCACCTAGCGTTGCCTATGTTTTGCGATCGCACCGCTCACTACAAAGCCGTAGTGATTGGATAGGCAGAAGTTCAGTTAATGCATTTATGGTGCAGATGATGCTACTGTTGAGCGGAACTTCTGAGAGCAGAAAATGCAGGCACTGCCTTAGCTGGAATAGTGATTTTCTTCTTGGTTATGGGATTACGCCTTTCACGAGAAGAGCGATCGCGTCGCTCGAATTATCCAAATCCTATGAGTGTCACTTTTGATCGGTTTATTTAGTAACAATTGGTACTTATACTCATCAGCTTGTAATCTTACTTAATAAAGAGAAATAGCTGTAAGCTTTATATGATAAGCTTTTTACCTTAATTTCTTATATAACTATATCGCTTAACATAGTTATTTATAACGACTTGTAAAATCTGCTTGACTTATTCATCAAGCAAATACGAGAGTAATAGATGAAATACATCAGTATTTTTACTTGGAAAGGGTGCTCTAGGGAAAGTCTACATCATCTGTAATTTCTAGTTACTATTGCACAGATAGATGCTGTGATCTGTGGCATTGAAAAATTTTTGAAAAAAGACGGAGTCATATAATTCTCTAATAATACTGGGAGGATTCGCTCTTCTTGCTCCCGCAATTACACATTTATGGGTAAACAATTAGTGCGCTGGTTTACCGAGCTTTGCTTTGATATAAAACATTTAGTATTGGTTTTTTAGTTGAATTATTGAATATGAATTGTTCTTATAAAATTCTTATTCAATTTTTCTTGATTTACTGTAGCTAAAAAGCGATGCTTGCATTTGCATCTTATAAGACATTGGACAATGACTCTAGCTGCAACAATTTCAGAGCTTAACAATATTGTCCAATGCATTGCTGGCATTAATTTAGAAGATGCTGTAAGAAATAAGGATTGGGTGCGTCCACTTTTGGAAGAAACATAATTAGGGACTTTCAGAAATTAAATTATTCAATCAGCAAGGGGGGAAGATATTGAGTAAATTCTTTCTCTCCCTCTGCTCCCTCGGCTAACCTAGCGACAGTATATTTTTTTAGTTGGAAGTCCCTTATTGAGTGCCAGAAACCCTTTATATGGGTTGTGTAAAGAAGTCTATCTGCCAAAACTGGATGCTGCCTAAGGATTTTTGTAGTCCAGTTATAGCAGATTGCAGTAGAACGTATAACAAAACTCTTCTTGAACTTCAAAATTAGGAGAATGATATGTCTGAAATCAGAATATGGGAAGAATACCTTCAACATTTTGGACTTGAGCAAAATGCTATTAGAGAAGGATGCGAACCCTATTTAATAGTGAACGATGAACTAAAAGATAATGCAATAGTTTTAATTCATGGACTGACTGACTCACCATTTTTCATGAAAGCGATAGGGCAATACTTTCATGATGCTATGGGGTTTAATGTTGTCATACCATTACTAGCTGGTCACGGACTTAAACAACCCGATGGTATGAGAACCGTAACCTTAGCGCAATGGGAAGAAAATGTAAATTATGCTGTAGAGGCGGCTAAAAATTACGGCAACAAAATTTCCATTGGTGGGCTTTCTACTGGCGGTGCTTTAAGTGTGTATAAAGCATTCAAGTCAAATGGCGGAATATCTGGAGGTGTTTTCTTATTTTCAGCCGCATTAGATCTAACAAGCAAATATGGAACTTTAGGAGGAGAATTAGAAGAATTTTTATTAACACTGCCCATAACAAATGAAGTTGCTGATATCCAGGATTTAATCAGGGATAATTCCTTAGTTGGCGAAAATCCTTACCGTTACGCAAAAATGGATTATCATGGAGCTATTCAGCTAAAAAAAATTATCCGAGAGATTGATAAAAATATTGAAAAAGCCAGTCTCTTACAACCAGTTTTTGCTGCTCATTCTGAAGCTGATGAAAGAGCAAATCTTGAGGCAATTAAGATTTTTCTAGAGCGCTGCTCTATTCAAGAATCATTTATAATACCAAGGCATTTAAAAGTTAAACATGGAAGTGTTGTATTGCAAGATGACATTCCGGCAACCGACGTAAATTTGCGTGACGATAAAAATCCTTGTTTTGAGGAAATGATAAAAGCTGTTCATCATTTTGCCATCAATCATTTGGAGAATGTCAAAAGTATCTCTGTACTGGTATAGAAGCTTAACTCGATTGAGTTACTTAATTGAAGAGCAGTAATGAGAGAAATGTATCTACCTGAACACTTTAGTATTTGGCGAAGGTATTAGCAGAAATCAATCATAACAATCAGCACCATGAAACAACATATTAGGCTGAAGTTAAAGCAGGATGTTGGACTTAGAGAATTAGCTCATTGGGAAAATTTTCTTGATGATAAAACTCATGCTATAACAACCATTCATTCTGTTATTGATACACTATTCGCTAAATATAGACTACCTATTTGGGTAACTAGAGAATATAAACCAGCGGGACAAACCTGGAATCAGGGAGAGTTAATTCATGGATTGAATCGAGTCTATAGGTTGATTCTGCAAGAGGATACTAATATTCCTCCACAATTAATCCAGGAAATCTCTGTACAACCAATAGTGGAAGAGGTAAAGATTGGAGAGGTAGTTTCAGTACCCTTACCGTCTCCAAGAGCAGCTGCAATGAGTGCTGAAACTGATTGGCAATCGCGTCAAGCAATTTATCTAGAAGCAGCACATCAATATACTCAAGGAGATCCAAACATTGTTGTGGCAGTTCTAGATACAGGGATCAATCTTGCTCATCCAGAGTATCAAGATTCTCTTTTACCAGGTTATGACTTTGTAGATATTATTGACGGCGCAGGTAAGTTTGTTGGGGATTTCTTGGGTGCAGATGATGTTCCTGATGATGAAGTAGGGCATGGAACTCATGTAACTGGCATCATCGGAGGCAAAGGGTTGGGAATGCCTGTAGGGGTTGTACCAAAATGCAAAATCCTACCTGTACGAGTCCTCGGTGCGATGGAGAAAAACGGCAGACGGGTGGGTGCAGGCTTAGTAGACAACATTAATGCAGGGATTAAATGGGCAGTAGATCAAGGCGTTCAAGTAATTAACATGAGCTTGGGGATTCCCCATACTGGTGGTGGTTTACCCCATGAAGAAGTTGTCAATTATGCTCAAGAAAAGGGTGTGACGATTGTTGCGGCTTCCGGTAATGATGGGCAAGAACAGTTATATTATCCAGGTGCGCTGCCTCACGTTATTGCTGTGGGAGCCATTGACGAAACAGGTGCGATCGCAAAATTTTCTACCTATGGCAAACAGGTGAGTCTAGTTGCACCGGGAACCAATATTTACAGTACCTATTTGCATAATGAATATTCTTTCTCTACAGGTACTTCTCATGCCTCACCCTTTGTTGCTGGTGCGGTAGCGCTATTGAAGTCTTATGCCTTGAAAAAGCGAGGGAAAACTATATCAGATGAGCAGGTAAAACACATTCTCAAGCATACATCTGACAAAATAAGTACCCAGTTTAAGCATCGCAGAGCCGGATTTGGCAAGCTGAATCTCATTGATGCTTTACAACTCCTCGATTACAAACTCAGTTCATAGAGGTTGATTATGGAAATACTAGTCAAAGGTTCTAAAGGTTATTTAGTAAAACTTTTGCAGAGCTATTTACAGGTTCTCAGATATTACTCAGGAAAAATCGATAGCGATTATGGGGATATGACCCAAGATGCAGTTGACAAATTTCAAACAGACGTAGGAATAGGTCCTAAGGAAGGAGTTGATGACGACACATGGAATAAGTTAGAACAACGTCTTGAACCAATCACAAAAAATCTGGAACTTCAAAAATTTGTTCAACAAATTGGTGATGCCCAAGGGGCGATTGAAACTGCTAAAAATAAAGTAGAAACTGCTCAGATTGCTGCAGAAAATGCCAAAAAAGAAGCTGAGTCTGCTAAGACTGCTATAGACAAGGCTAAAAATGAAGCTGAGTTAGCTTCTGGAAAATTGGTTATTTCTGCTTCTGTAGTCAAAGTTAGGGAAAGTGCAAGACGGACTGGTCTGATTTATGATGCTGCGATCGCACTATACAAAAGCATTCAAAATACACAGACAGAGATTAATGAAATAATCAAGACAGCCAAAGAGAATGTTGCCAAGATTAGACTAACCAGCCCCAAATCAGAAGCAGACAATGCCGATAAGGTTGTCGCAAATGCTGAAAAGCAAGTAAAGGAGATTCCAGAAAAAGTAAAAAATGCTGAAAGCTTGAAGTCAAAAGTTGAAAATAAAGTAAAAGAAGCCTCCGAAGCTACAGAAAAAGCGGAAGCTGAAGAAACAAAAGTTGCTATCCCCTTCCAAAATCTTACGGAAGTGCAGAATGCAGTGGCAGTTCAAGAAAAAGCTGCCAAAGATGCGGAAACAGCCGCAAAGGAAGCTTTAAAAGATATTCAATCTGCTCAACAAACAATTTCCGAGTTAAAAGCAAAAGTAGAAGAAGATGTCCAAAACTTAGGAAACAATGAGGCAGCATCTCCTATACCAGCTGGCCCATCTAACTTTTCACCACTTTGGGATTTATTTAATCAAAAGGACAATCTTCCCCTGACTTCACCTCCAGCAGAAGCCCCTAATCAACCACCAGATGGATTAGGAGATATTAACTTATCCACATTAATACACCTGTTTGAGTTAGATAAATCCAAGCAGACAAATAAATAAAAGATACTTTTTACACTTTTAAATTAAACACTCATCATTAGCTCAAAGGAAAATATGTCACCAGAATCTAGTGTTGTAGGCACCGTTAATGGTGCAGCGATAAATTCTAACATCATGACCCAAGGTTGGGCTGTAGATAATGCACTGAAGTTCAGAAGACCAGTCAGTGTTGATATTTATGCCGAAACAGCCTTAACAGCAACCGCAGAGTGGGTCAGCACTAAGAAGTGGGAAGACTACAAAAAAGATTTTCAGGAAAAGGCTAAAGATCCCTCTAACGAATCTACGAAGATTGGTCTTGGTACTAATGCCAGAGATACACTACCGAGAAAACTGCCGATTGAGAAAATCGATGAATTAACCAAAAAACTTGACACAATTGGACTAGAAGATATTCCCAGATTGTTGCTATCTCATCGCGATATTTATGCCTTTACCTTACTGCAAGCAGTAGATGCAGTTAAGTCAGACGATATTACTGGATTAGCCAATGCAGTTCTGTTGCGAGTTACAGATGAACCAAAAAGATACTTTCTGGCATGGGTACTAGCAGAGGTTACGAATGATTTAAAAATACGGATTACAACTGAAGACAAAGATCCCAACAAGAACTGGCCTCGACTTGTGGAGTTGACTCTACAGCGCGGGATCGATATCCGAGATGGGCAGGTACGGCCATCAGTTATGGGTCTTTTAAGCATTCTGTACCGTGAAGGGAATATTCCTTATTATCTTGATGAGTACATTTATACACGTAGTAGTGCTATTCCAACCACTTCATTTACCGACACAATCAAGCAGTCAATGATTGATTACCTCATTAAATTGGGGGTAGTGTTTAACGCTGCAAATACAGAAGAGAACTTTAAAAAAGGAGCTTACGACGAATATTTTCTCCTTGCCTATAATGAGGCCATAAAAAAAAGTGCAGTTGCAGATGATCCTATAGACACAGCACGCATTAAAGGCGGTGAAGTCGCCTGGAATTTTGTTGTCGATTCCTTCGATACTTTTGAGCATCAAGGCGTAATTCCTGCCAATATTAAAGCAGTAGGGGCATTAGATTACATCTTTAATATTGGTGAGCGGATGCGTGTCTTTGATGTAGCCAATGCGCTGGTGCTGCGTTGGGCGAGTGGAATACTCGACATCCCTGAGGGCAAGACTGCTGGCGCTCTCTACCGCTTTCATAAACTACGTAATGAGCGCAACACACCCGCAGAGCGTGCCATGCTTTACAAGCGGGTGCTGAATAAAGGGCATGGTAAACTGCTGTCTAACATGGTGGTGAATGAAGCGTTTCCCATGCTTTGGCACCAATTAATGGCAGAAGTAGCAGAATATATCCGTAAGTCAGAACGTAGCAAAGATGTTTACGTGTCCAGGTCGCCTCTTTATCAAGCTACCAAAAACTTGCAGTATAACCTCACCGAGCATATGACTGGTATGTCTCATGTGCAGGTGACGGAAGACTATGCCCACTTACAAGAAGCTCTAGAGATTCTGCGATCTGAGGAAATTCTCAATAGTTTTGGCGGACGACGCAAGAGCCTTTGGAGTGTGATTGAGCAAGTTGCTAAAGAAGACCTAGGCACTATGGTAGCAACGGCTACACTGCGAACAATTGCTGTAGAGGGCAACAAGATTTTTCAATGGATTGCTAACTTTGAGACAGAAGGCGCTGTAAGGGAAGCAGATTTTGACACCCTACTAAGTGCCGCAGAATCTTGGATTATTGCCCAAGCATCAATGGAAACAGGAAGTAATGGCAAGTTCCTGCCGAAAGGATCTGCTAGTCACTACAAAACTAGTACTGCCAACAGATCCCTTCCCAGAGGTCGAGACACGGTGAAACCGAAGACAAAAGGTGGCGATGGTGATTTTGATGATTGGGATGTTTAATCTGATTCATTTTGTTGACAAGCATGAAGGAGAATTTTGATTATGTCCGATCATCAAGAACTGAAAGACCAAGCCCGTGCAAAGACAAGATCCTTACTTGCTTACTCCCAATCTTTCCGCAGTATGGATCGGGAAGAGCAGTTGGCACTGTATAAAGATTTAGTAGATGCCCACTACAGGGATTTAGCCGAACAAAGTGGGTTAGCTACCGAAATGACAGCTGGTGATTTAATTGACGCTGACAGACACCGCAATGAACGGATTGGGGGTGCTGGTAAAGATGCTGGCGATATCATAGGTAAGCTGGTTAACAAGGTAAATTTCCCTGGATTTGTGCGGGATTTGCTTGTTGGTGTTTTTGATGCTAACCAAGATGCCAATGAACGGCAAATGAGAGCGTATCAAGAACTATTACGACAAGCGACCAAATCTCTTTCTGAATTTGTCAATGCGATCAACAATGACGAGGCTTTATTTCGCTTGACTCAGATGAATAATGATTACAAATTGGCCAAAGCTAAAACATCTGATCCCGGAAGAGGCGGACGACGAGGAAGGAAAGATTCAGCTAACGCCACGCCAGGAGGTCAAACCCCACCTGCTGCGAACGAAGTGAAACTTGTAGATAAGGATGGTAAAGATGTTAACACAGATGACAATGCTATTCAAGCCAAGATTTTAGATGCCAAACTAGCCATTGCTAAAGAACAACGTACACTGCTGCGGGAAACGATTTTGATGGGAGTATCTCGTTTAGTAGTAGAAAAAGGTGTAATTCGGGCAAATGTCAAATTCAAAATTGATGCCTATGAAGATACCCAAAACAATGATAGAGGTGACGAAAACGTAACGAACTCAGTAGGGTTCAATGCAGGTTTCGGATATGGTGCTTTTAATTTTGGTACAAGCTTCAATCACACAAAAAGTCAGGTTAGCATTGCTACTTCTCAGACTGACATGGGTTCAGAATTATCGGCAGAAATGGAAGGTTTTGTCGAGATTCAGTTTAAATCAGATTATTTTAAACTGGATAACTTTAGAGAAATATTTGACTTGGGTCAAGGACAAATTCCACACGGACAAATGCCTGCTGCTGCACCAGCGCAAACTCTGCCGCCAGCCGCCGCACCCACACCTACACCCGCACCACAAACACCTCAATAATTGACAGCTATGGCACTGGCAATTTTAGAATTTCTTGAAAGTTATGGGCAAAAAAGCCGCTTTCGGGTCAATCTGGGAACGACGAATCGGTTTTATTGCTATAAGATTGGCGATCAACAAATCCACAATAATGGTTTAACTCTTTTACAAGACCCAATCTACACTTCGCCGTTAATTGGCCCTTTACCGGAGAGTAGTTTGGGGCGAACTGTTCTAGAAGTGCCGAATGATAAATTTGATCGCCAGCATCGGGCCATCCAAATCATAAGTTTTCAGAATGCAAAGAAAATAGGGCCTGCTATTTCTGAGGTTGTCATAGTTCCCAGTGTTAGCACAAATGACTTACCAGAGATTTCTTTTGGCCAAGAACTAGATCGGCAAACGACTATGAACAAATCATCAGTAGAAACAGTTGCTTTTCAGTATCGAGAAGTACCACCTGTGAGTGAAGCTATGGGGATACTGGATATGTTGACAGGCGCGGTTTCAAAGGTACTTCCCACTCTTTTGGGCGGAGGAAGTGGTGGTGGGTCAATTGGCAATCTGCTGAGTACTTTACTGCCCAAGTTGCTAGGGATGTTACCTCAACTTATGGGGGGAGGCGGGAAAATAGACTTGGCTGGTGGGCAGCCAGCAGGTGATGTAAGTCAAATTGCAAATCTCCTGGGGGGGTTACTTCAGCAAAGTGGGACTGAAACGCCAACCGCACCTACACCAACAACTACTCTGTTGCCTCCATCTCCTAGTGCAGCTACTCCTACTACTGTGCCACCATCGCCACGACCCATTATGCAACGAGCGCCTGTAGCACGGCGCAATTCAAGTTCACTAGTGGCGGCGAAATCAATGGCGATGTCTGTTCAAGATTATTATGCGCCTAGATATGGTGGGGTGGTTAATGGTTTTGCCTTATCCACAGAAGATGATCTAGATGACGATCTCAATATTTCATCAGCATCCACATATTCGATGCCTTTGGAATATTCCGAGGCGATGGTGTTTCCTGCTGCTCTGATGGCTATTTTGCCGACTATTTTGCAGGTTGCACCACAAATCATTGATTTGATTATGAAAATGTTTCCTAAAAACCAGAACCCAACATCAAAGCAAATGAGTATGATGTTGGGCATTGATGAGGAGGAGTATACAGAAGACCATGCGACGTTGATTGCTTTAAGTCTGGGTATTGCTGCTGCTCCTACATTGAATTTAGCTTATCAACGGGTTGATGCAGTTATTTTGGCGTTTACTGATGTTACCCCGGTGATGATACATGGCAAGTCACGCTTTTTGTATCGCCATGACCAGGATATTAGTTTCCCCTTGAAGTTGGAAACACCCCAAGCAGTAAAAAAAGCGAAATTGCAATTATTGGTGAAGCATCCCAACACTTTGAAGGTATTAATTGAGCAAAACTACCACATTGAAAATGCTACCTCTGGTGCAGTTAGTGTTGTACCTAAAATCAGTAAAGAACAACTCAAAAAGTTAGCTGTCAATGAAGAATATTTAATCTGCGTTTCTTTGGTTTGGGAAGGTAGGTCAAAGAAAACCCAAAAGGTAATGCAGTTAGGGACAAGTACCATGCAACTAATTACTTTGGTGGGTGAATATTTGTTTGACCGCGTTGAAGGTACTGGTCAGACTGTACCACTAAATGATGTAGACCGATTTCGTTCTTACTGGCATAAGGTGTGGCAAGGGGATTTTACTGAAGATGTGCGGCGGATCAGTTTTGATTGTAAATACTATTACACGTTGGAAAGTAAACGTACCGAAAATGCTCGGATGGAAACGGTAACGCAGCTTTTAGAAGATGATGCCACAGGACACAAAAGTAGGTTGAAATCTGGTTTGATTGTCAGTCCCTATGGGTTGAATGAACTGCTGGAGCAAATTTCTCAACATCCCCGATTAAGCGATGCAGAATTAACTGCACTCGTGGGTTCGGAGTTTAAAGCACGGTTTAGTCATGCAGCGCGTACTCAGGTGAATTTTAAGGGCAAACCAAGAGATACTGTTGCACTTTGGATTTATCCAGAATTGAAGTTGCAACAGGTGATTTTGAAGCAGGTAGAGCAGAGTCAGCCTAACGGTAATGTACAGGCGTTGAAAGAACATCCTGTTTATTTCCCGATGCCTGCGTTGGCTCATTTTATTGGGGTGAGTACGTAAATTTTGACTGTCTAACAATTTTTCAACTGTCCACACGATAAACAGAAGAGGAAAACCCATATGGATGCTTCGCAAAAACCGCAATCACTATATCAGAAGCTTTACAAAAAGCCCCGAATTGATCAAAATCCATGTCAGTCGCAGCAGCCATCAAATACACAGCCTCTTAATAGAGTATTTCAGCCGCAGCAGCCATTAAATATATTCAAACGGGAGGATATTAAATTTCAAGTTAAGAATGAGTGTATTTTGGGTGCTATCTTAACGGCGAAACTTCATCGCTTAATTCAATGTTTAATTGACCAGAATGATGGAAAAATACAAGAAAATCAAAATAAAAATCAATATCAAATAACCGGGGGAATCAATTGGATTGAACATACAAGCTGCCTTGCTAAATATATAGCAGATGGAAATAAGAAGAATGCACAAACACAGTCTCTAGATTATATTTTGAAGGTTGGTGAAGCTCAAACAAAAATGCGAGGATGTCTTAATATAGAAAGGTTATTTCTAGAGGAGAATATTTCTTTATTAATCAGATGCACTGATATAAATGAGAATAGAAAAGATTTATCTTACGCAGAAATTAAAAGGATTATCGAATCATTAAAGAGAATAGACAATAATTTATCAGATGCTTCTATAGCTGAAATTTTGCTTAGAAAGGTAAAGAATGGTGAAAGCTCAAATTTTCCACAAGCCGAGAGAAAATGTCCGGGTATAAGTATTCAATTGAATCATTTCCTGAATTTCGTAAATGCACTTTTATTTGGTATGGAAGCATCACGGAATAATTTATGCTTTGGTACATCATTAATGACTTTAGAGTTGATCCGA
Organism: Tolypothrix sp. PCC 7601; assembly: GCF_025677855.1. Taxonomy (NCBI): domain Bacteria; kingdom Bacillati; phylum Cyanobacteriota; class Cyanophyceae; order Nostocales; family Tolypothrichaceae; genus Tolypothrix; species Tolypothrix sp. PCC 7601. Next base: position 35,027 of record NZ_CP064881.1, on the reverse strand, counting down.
GATAGAATAACGACCTTTCAACAGGCATTCGATACTAGATACGAAACGTTGACGGTCGGTTTATACCCAATGGCACTTGTTAAACCTGAAAACGTTGATGGGCATTATCGTTTAAGCACAAAAGGTCAATTTTATCAAATGCAACCTGAACAACAAAAGCAGCATCTAGAAAAATTTATTCAAAAGTGCCTCACGGAGCAAGATACAGGCATTGTAGCATTGAGAGAAATGTGGTTGGTTATCAAATGGTTAGAATTCAAAGAAAGATGTATGCAAGAAAAGTTCAGTACTATGGAGCCTGTTAATGCAATCACAAAACTAGGAGATTTCTTTTTAGACTTGCTTCATAGATATTATTGTCGTCCATTAGCAGTTCCCCAATCCCTAATTCCTGAAGATAACTCTCAATTTAATTATGGTTTTTCTGGTGAGTTAATTCTCAACGGTATGAAGGTGATCTTTGATCAACCGATAGGAGTTTATCCGGTCACTCTAGAATCTAAAGACGAGGCACATCGCAATGGAACATGAAAATAAGCTTGCTTCAACTAATCTAGTTAAATCAAGCGATTTAAACTTACCCAAACTAGATATATTTAATACCGCAGCCCCAGCAAAACCACTAGACCACAGCCTGTTATTGCCCTTTGCTCAATTAGTCGAAAAACTCACAGATTACCAAAAACAAATAATTGACCCCCAGACGGGATTTGCCATGATGATCGCGCAACTAACGGTCGATATGCCGATCGAATTGAAAGTAACTGTCAACAATGACGGCACAGTAAATCTCAAAGCTTCACCACCCACCCAAATGGTGAAAACCTCCGTCATGCCAGTATTTCATCAAATGCAACTACGGATAGTCAGAGAGGATGGCGACGAATAGCAACAACCGCCCCTGGAATTTGGAATCATTTCTCGATTCATTAATCTATGAGCTAGACAAAGCTCAAGATACCCTCTCTGTCAAGGGCATGAATCGAAAATTAACCTATACGGTCAAAGATGTGTCCTTAGATTTACAAATCTTTCCCGAATTTGATGGCGAAACAGTCCGGTTTGTCACAGCCCAACCCGGACAGACAGGAGCATCAAAAGTTACCTTTCAGCTAGGGACGATTCGAGATCACCAAATTCAGGAAGTTGCTAGAAGACCACTCACCCGCAATGATATTTCCTTAGAAGAGGTCAATTTACCAGAACCAGAGAAAAAGGAATTAAAAAAACTGGGGATTCGCTCTGCTGAGGACTTGCGCCGCACGGTTGAAGAGGAAAACGTTGATATCGCGAAGGTGACAGATAACAAGGTGGACTATCAGGGATTGGCTAACCTGATGAACCAATCGCGCCGCCAGCAACTGGCTCCTACTGTGTCTAAAGCCAGTCTTTCCCAATCTCAGGGTAAAACAATTCTTACCTTAGAAGGAAATAATTTAGCGATCGCACAATCCCTCGATGAATTCCCCGTAGCTGCAATTAACAACGAACCTGTGGAGGTAATTTCCGCCAATGACAAGGAAGTGAAAATTCAGGTAAATCACCAGCACTTGCAAGGCGGCGTAAGTCAATTACACGTTGCGCTCGATCCTTATGCGATCGTCACCATGAATTTGCAGTTAGCTAATGCTGCGCCTGCTTCCCAAAACCCGAATCATCAACCAAATTAACCCTCTTTTGTCACTCTAGGCAGAGGAAAAGTAGAAATCAGGGTGAATCAGGGATATAAAAATTGAACTGGTGAGGCTATAAATAATAGATTGAAGTTTAAAAAAACCCAAAGCTAATTGAGGAATAGGAAAAACCGTTAACCAGGGATATATCAGATTAAATAAAGTAAAAGGTTGAATAATCAAACGAAGATTGTTAAGAATGTTCTTCCAGCCATTTCCATTATCCCACCAAGGATGTGAAACAAATTTTGACTCTCGTTGTGATGGAGACTGAAACAGTTGCTCCGAATGCAGACTAACCATTAAATAAGCACTGCAAATAATTTCCCACCATCGCTCAATATCTGGGTAGTGAGTCAGGCGAAAATCTGACCAACCTAATTCATTCTTACTTTGTTTTAACCCGTACTCGACCCAAGTTCTTAAACCGTAAAAATTTCCAACTTCTCTTGGCGTAATGTCTGGATATTTACTCATCACATACCAAGTAGTGTTATCAGGCAAATTTTCTGGATCTGTAGTAATTTGCCAATATCTAAGTTCTCCACGTTTTCCCGGAATAATTTCTCTAATAAATCGATTTTCCCGACTCAAGTCAGAGAATACCCTTTGAAACTTCTGCCACTTTAAATATTGAATATGTTGTCGTGGAAGTATTTCTACATAATGATTTGACCGAATCGCTACTATATAGTTCAAGTTTAGTTCATCTAATACAGATATGAAATTCTTACCACTCTCTCCATATAAGCTATCTGCAAGTACTAAGTTGAATTTAAAACCCATTGATTGTAGCTTTTTTATCAGTATTGCTGCTATTTCTGGTTTAGTGCGGTACTTATCTCCTGCCTGTAATCTTTCCCTGGGTTTATACACTTCAAACAGTAATGGAAATGTCATCCCACAGAAAACACCATATACTGTCACTGCCACAATTCCATTATCTGTTTTTCCCAAATTTCCTATATACTGCCGTTTCACATAATCTGTCTTGCTCCCTTTCTTTTTATCCCCTGTCTCATCAATAATTAAAATGATTGGTCTACCTTTTAGCACTTGTAAAATTAACTCTAACCTTAAGGTTCTTAACTTTTCTATATCCCAAGGTGATGTAGTTAGAAAATGATGCAACCCTTGCTGGTTATCTAATCCTACGATTTTTGCTATTTCTGGCAATGTTTTACGTTTTAGATCAGAAATGCAGCCTACATGGAGATATTTAAAAGCCTCGAAACTCCTAACATCTGGAAACAGACTTTTATACCACTGGCAATATTCGTCCACAAATTTGACTGTTGGTGCGGCTGGACGGGGCTGTACCATGCTCTGTGTCTTGGTTCTAGCATTTTTACCTTATTATACTACTGCCAGAGTGACAAAACAGGGTTAGGGAATGGTGACTGTTGTTTGGTTGCTGATTTTTGCTGCGCTCGTAGATTTGAGTCAACAGAGATCACCAAGATGTTGTCAAAAAGCGATCACCGGGTGTACATGCACATCATCATAACTACTATGCGAATTGTGCAATTTCAACTGAGATGGGGTGAAAAAGCGATCGCACTTTCTGCAGCATTGGTACAAACAGCGATCAATAAACTATGTTTTGATTAGTGTTCAATCGTCAGTGTGAGCGATCGCTAAAATTAACGCAATACTTAATCTACTAGCTTACTCTTGTATAGGATACCGTCGCATCATCTCCTGTACTTCCACCGCATCCCCTGAAGGCGTATACACGACCCCGCCAGACATCGCAATCGCAATCCGCTGCTTCCTCGCCCACTCAAACCAAGCACTCACATCCGATGTCACCACATTCTTGCCCTTAGCCCCACTCTTGCAGCTGTTGATAAATAAGCCAGTCGGATTATCACACCAGCCTTCATGAATTGCTTCCTTGACTCGTGCGATCGCCCCAGGCACATTCGCCCAATATTTCTTCATCACCCCCAAACACGGCTCTGGGTTAATCCGCAACCGCCGCAACTCGGTACAAACCTCAGCAATCTCGGGTTTGCTGGGCTTATACGTACTTGAACCTACTTCAACTTCCGGCTCGGAAAACTCGTCCTCATGAGAGTCTATCTCGCTAGTTGAGTGATCTAGTTCTAATTCATCAACAAAGCGAGTAATCTGGGGTTGCTCTGGTTCTGGTGCTTGGCGAACTAGCTCATATTCGCTTTCTTCTTCTACTTCATCCTTTCCTGACTCAACAGCAGTGTTTTGTTGTGGCTTAGAAGTTTCAGGATCTGATCTATGGTGTTGTTCTGCATTGAATTCTGAAGGTTCAGTTTTGCACTTGCCAGGTTCCAATAGACGATTAAGTACATCAAGGTGCAATTTATACTGCCAAGTCTTATCCTGCCCATTACCAGGATTTTTCTGCTTCTCGATAAGACCCATGCTCTCAAGCAGTGCGATCGCACTCCTAATGACATGAAGACTATGCTCACCCATTAGGTCAGCATAAATTCGCTTGAGTGGCTGGTAAACCCAAGGAGTGCGATGATTTTCGAGCTTCCACTTTGTCCAATGTCGGAAATACTCAATCAGTTTGGCAGCACAGAAGTTACCAGTAATCTCCAGATACTCTCGCCGCAATATCACCAGCCCGGATGCTTTTTCGGTAGAGACAACAGTACTCATTTGTTGCCTCCTACATGCGGACGAAAAGTTAAGTTAATTCTTGTGCCAACCAATTTCTTGGTTTTGGGAACTTGATGAAGGTGCGTGGACTGACAACCAGGGTGCATAAAGAGCAAACTCCCGTGTTCCAGCCAGAAATCAGTCGGCTTGCCCCCGATGGGCTTTATCTGAAACTTCCGCTCTGCACCCAAACTTACAGATGCAATCGCCGGATTTAGGCCCATCGACGATTCATTATCTGCGTGCCACCCTATGCTGTCCTGTCCACTTCTATACTGGTTGCCAATGACGATACGGAAGCTGTAGCCAGTAACAGCAGTAATCCTGTCTCTCAACTGGGCCAGCGATGAAGTCCAAGGCAATGGTTTTAATAGCACGCTTTTGGAATACAAATACTCACAACCTTCGTCACCGTAGATGCATTCCAGCCGGGGTACAAGTAAAGTTTTACCCACCATTTTTATTTGGTTCTGTTGCCATTGCAGTTTTAAGCAGTGCTGGTATAACACGCCAGCTTCCTCTTGGCTAAGGAACTCTGGATAATAAGTGACTGGTAAAACTGGCGTACGTTCGTTAAAAAGGGACATCTGTATCATCTTGTTCTCCTTGTGACCAAAGTTGTTTCAGTGCTTGTTGTTTTGCTGCTTCTAACTTTTCTTTCTCCTGGGCTGATGACTCACCGACGAGCTGCTCAAATTCTGCTCGTTGTCGTTGCTTCAATTGCTCAGTAGTCACAGCAGGTAATGCTAGTTGCTCATTTGTGCCTTGCCCTGAAGGGCGAAAGCCACGACGGCGGAAGATATAGCGGAAGTGGCGCTTATCCTGTGAGGGGAGCTTTCGCCATACTTCCTCATTCCAGCCTGGGGGTATGAAGTCAGCAGATGGTGGTAGAAGGTTTTGGATTTGGGATTGCAGTTGAGCGATCGCCTGTTGCATAGCAGGGATATCTTGGAGCAATGCCAACTGTTGTGCGCTCTTGGTCTGCGGTGAATAACCAGTTTGCGACCAGATGAATACCCGCAGTCCTGCTCTGGCAACCATGCGGTAATTCTCGAGAGCGATTGCCTTACCTTTATATTTACGAGCGTCTACGGCGTAATATTCCAAAATCGCGTGACACACCTCATCAATGATGAACAAGCTATTGTCGCCATCCTTTAATATGAGCCTCCAGTCCTTGCCAGCAAAGCTTTTCAATGACGGTGGTAATTCATTTAATATCGAGTCAGAATCTCTAAGTCGATTTAACAAATTTGTAATTACAGGCTGATCTACACCGCAAAAATTCGCCAGTGCAGTTACGGTCATTCCACTGATGCCATCATTCTGACGGGTACAAAATCCTAATTCATCTTTGATTTGAAATGTCAGTGTGTCCATACTCCCTCCTATTTTTGACGCATAGAACAATCACGGCATTGCAAAGATGCCGCCAATTTAATTGGCAAATTATTAACGTCTGAACTTGGAAGTTGATAATTTCAGCTTTTCAAGCTCATTTAAAGATTTTGGGGCAGCGATCACTAATCTTGGATAGCAAGCGATCGCTTAATGTTTGGCATTGTTACTCAAGTTGGAATTAGTCTTTTGGAACCAATTCAAAGAAATCTGAAATTTGGCAATTAAAATAAACACATAAAACAGTTATGGTATCAGCGTCATAACGTTTTGCAGTGTTCTCGCATAAGCCACGTATTGCGCCTGCGGTTAACCCTGTTGCCTCAGCTAAAGCTGTTCGAGTTAACCCATGTTCGTCAATTAAATCTTGCAATTTGCAACGTAGCTTCACCTTAAGGTTCTGCACGGCTTTTCTATCACTACGCTTGGTGTACTTAGGCGGAACGGGAGGATTCATCATTAAAGCTAGAGATGTCATTTCCTTACGTTCCTATTTTCGATTACTTATCGATTACTTTATTAAACGTATCATCATTTTATCGATTAATCGATAAAGCGACTATACGACATATTAATCGCTTTCTAGATTTTTAGTGATTTTTCTGATGATTAATCGACTTGCCGATTAATCGATAAAGCGATATATTTAGTTAAGTATTAGGGTAACGGATAGCAAACTGCCCGCACCCGAACGCTAAAAGGGGAAAGCAAACAGCACTACAGAACTATGACAACTGAACTAAACAATACACCCTGAGGTAACAGAGGCAGTGGATAGTCAAAGCGGCTTCTGGTAGATAAGGGTTGAGGAAAGTTCTGAATAAGAATTACCAAAAAGCAGGACAAGGGTTAACATTCAACGTTTTCAAAGCCTTATACGTCTACTAAAACCATTTGTCTTCTGTGGTAATGCTCAAACGTCACTGACTTTGAGCAACAAATACAAAGCTACGCTTAATTAATGGGAAAGTCTTGTGCTTTCAGCACAACACACTCAAAACAAAGGCGATCGCCCAACCTGGAAAGTTTGCGATCGCCTTTTATCCAAATTTACTGGAGATTTTCATTATGACCCATACAACGCATACACAGCAAGCAATTTTTGCTTCTTTTGCTGTTGACGAACAAGCTCTAGCTCAAGCCCAACTAGAGCAGCACATCACACAACAGGGTGAAGTTGTAGCAACCGAAGAATTCACAGTTATCGAAATCAGCTGCTACGACTACGAAATTTACGTTGGCGACAAACTGATAGCCAGCATTACATATGACCACGACGAATTCGTAACCCAACGCTGGGTAGTCTTGGTGAACTCAACCGAACAACATCGTGCAAACAGCTGGGCCAAGTGCCACAACCACATTGTTTGGCACCACAAGCAAGGCACACTGCCTGTACAAAAGCAAAAAGTTCCAGCCAATACTACGGGTAACGAAGTCATGGCACAAATTGCCTTGGAATGTGAGAAATTTGGCTTTGAACTCCTTGATGACGGTATCTATAACAACGACAAAAAGCTAGGCTCGGCAGGATGCACTGATGGTCGCTGGTGGGTCAACAGAGCGTCATCAGAACATCAGCAGCAAGTACCCTGTGATTCTGCATTCGATGCCGTGTGGTCATTGTCGATGGTTGAAGTATTGCCTGGGTTAGAAACAAAGTCTTGTGAGGAGTTGCTAGATAAACCATTTGATCAACTGACAACTGAGGAATGGAAGCGGCTTATGGAGTACAAGCCACTTCCAGAAAGTATGGTGTTAATCGCGTAGTTTAAGAGAGAATATGGTGGGCACAATGCGCCCACCATCTCAATATCAGCATAATAAGCCGGACGTGAGAAGTCTTATTAGATTCATTCAAAAGAGTTAATCATTAAAAAAGTTTGGGTTTAAATCAAGGAACAGCGCTGAATCAATTTCAATAAGATGAAAATTGACCGCGCTCAAAATTAATTCAATTAGCAAAATCAACTGCAAATATCCACTTAATTATTAGGAATTGAAAAACCTGATGGATATTAAGACTATTGCTGTCACCTATCACAGAAAATTTAACTTAGGTGATTATGAATCGTTGGAATTGGGTTGCTCTTTATGGGCACAAATCGACCCAGAAGAAGATGCAGAAGGTGTCACGCAATTTTTATATCAACAAGCTAAGGCTTCTGTTAAAGAAGCTGCCAGGCCTGTAATTCAAGACTCAATTCATCAGATGAATAAAGCCCGAATGCAACGACAATCAACTAAAAACCAAACTGAAACTGAACTGGATGATTTCTAATTATGGCTGAAATAAAACTCGGATTAGGTAATCCACCACAGCCAATTTACATGTACGTGAAGAAATTAGAGGTTGATGGTCGGATTTATGCTTGGTATAACTGTGAAATTGAACAAGACAAAAAGATTCCTGTCAGCCAAAGAGCATTAACAGGTTATATTTTGGAGCTAAGATTGACAGATAAAGATTTCAAAGGCAAGGATAATCTAAAATTAGATATTGTTGTCCAAGCTGATGAAATTTATATCGTCCGCAGTGGGATTGAAACAAACTTTGCTAAATCATTCTTGTTAGCTGCATCTGTTGTGAAAGATTTTACTCAGCCTATAATAATTGTTGCTACTCCAGGTGATGAAAATTCAGTATTCTGCAATCTCTATAATGCTTTGACTAAAACTAAAATTCGTCGAGAATGGAATCCAAATGCTGATTGGGCAATAATGATTCGTGATGTTCAATCGAAGTTAACTCCAAGTTCAGATTCAGTCGATTATGTTCCATCTATTGCACAACCCCAAGCAACTTCAAAGCAGACTGGGGTAACATCTTCACTACATCCTCAAGATTTACGAGTAAAGCAAATTCGGACTTTATTAAATTATCCGCTTGATTTAATCAAGGAATGGTTACGTTTTCAAGATGCTAGTAGTCCCAGTGAGCTTCATCACAGTAAAGTTGATGAACTTGTGAAAACCATGTGTATTGCTTGGGCATCAGATAAGTTTGACCACCCCAATCATGCTGCTAATTCATATCAGAAACACGTTGTTAATGTTGTAGCTGATGGTGTGGATGAAGTACAAGCAATTAAGGAATGGATGCAGCAAGTGCAAAAGCAGACTTTTGCACAGATGGTATAAGAAGATGATCAGGAGTTAATCATGAACTTGTCACAAGCATATCAACAATGGGAAGAAACTACAAAACAGCAGGCAAGACTGGAGGAACGACGCGAAGTTGTAGAAAATTTGCTTAAAGTAAGATTTGGTTCAGTAGATGAAGAACTGTCAAGAGTTATTGATAGTTTGTTACAGCTACAACCAGAAGAATTTACGCCTCTATGCTTTCAATTAACTCGTGAAGAATTGTTGGCAAGATTCGCTACAAATTGAGAGCAATCTCAAAACATAGTTACCAAATTACAACAATTTATTAATTACAAAGCGCTTTGTTAATCACAGAGCGCTTCTTTATATTCTCCGAAAATCATGAATGAACAAACTCTAGATAAAGCACTGTACTTAGACAGCAGAACCAGAGAATCTGTGCATGAAGAATTGGAGAAAATACTCAATTCATTGGTAGATTTTCAAGAGCAAAACCCAGGAGTTTATCAATTCTTATGCGATAACAAAAGGGATTTGAGTTTGGCAGATGCAATACAGGCACTTGCACAAACCTTGGAAGTTTTAAACCCAAATCAAGACATATTTGGGTGATGCACTGCATTATCTGGGTAAGGCGATGGGGCGATGGCTTGTCTTGAGCCGTTTGTTGAGGTCAAGCTAGACAAAGCAAAAAACTAGGCACTCAGTGATTCTGGCTTTGTATCCGCTATTTCCAAAACCCGATGCAACCAGTTTTGGGTCTTTTTCTGTGCGACCCGCTTTTGTTCAGCATCAGACCACATCTCGTTCCAATGGAATAACCAATTACTCATTAAACGCGCTAAATCAACTAACTCACAAGCCCTGTCAATGTCATCGGCTTTCACCATGTCAGGCACAGTCCACTCTATAAAGTAACGACTTTCTTTTACCAGATTTAGCATCAAATCCTTCGATGACTCCCCAGCCCATAAAGAATGAATTTGCGATAAGTGATTTGCCAAGTGATGCAGGCGAGTGGAAACATCATCTTGGATAAAAATTTGCTGTTGTGGTGTCATTTCAATCATAAGTTTCCCAAGAACTCAATAATGATTTGAGCAACTCTTTCTCTAATATTAGAGTCTAAAATTTCCATTGACCGATTTTGGCGAGGACGCAGATTAACCATAGATTCGCATATAATCCTCCCAGTCACTGGCATGAAACTAGCAGCCCAAATATCCTGCTGTCTACTACCATCATCCAACAGCACTTGTTCACAATCAACGTGTAGCTCACCGCCGCCAACTAATACTCTACGCTCAATATCTACTGCTGTTTTAATGTAGAACTTGTGCTGTTCTAACATTTGTTCAAGTTGCTCACTTGTAGCGCGATTGCGTAACAAAAGAATCATTCTCTTGAACACCCCTGTATGTTATCAAAGCTCATGGTCAGAGCGCTCGCTTTTTTGTAGCCAGCTTAAAATAGTTAGCGCTAACTCCCAAGATTTCTCTCTATCCCAATGAGGCAGATGATTGAGGATACGTCCAGTAATTAATTCTGGGCTTTCTAAATCTCCGCTGCGAGCCGCAACCGCATCTTTAATCAATCTTCCCAGTGTAGCAGCTTGATTCCCCTGGTAATCAGGTTGTCTTTTAATTTCATCAATTATCCAGTCGGGAACTGTGATAGTTTTATATCCTGGCTTTGGCATACATAACAGAGAAATAGTTTTCTGATAGTACGGCAAATTACGTTATAGTTACAAATTTTGTACGGTATAGTACGGTAAATAAGAGGATCATCCCACAAAGCTTCACAAATAGTAGGAGCAATTGTCTATGGTAACTATTAGTATTAATCCCATACATCCTAAAGATTTTAAAAAGATTCATAAGTTTTCGATTTACCAAATGAGCAAATTGTCAGGGTATTCAGTTGAAACATTAAAAAACTGGTTAGCTGATGAAAATAGTTCTAGATTTGTAGAACCTAAGCCATATGTACTGAACCACTTCGGAGCTATCCATAAAATATTAGCTTTAGCTTAGTGTTGGAGAAACACAAAGAGGTTACACAAACACTACCCGCAATATTGCGGTTTTTTTATGATTGATATCAGCACTTCCGGAAATGAATCGGAAGTTCATCGGAAGTCAATCGGAAGTGAAAGGAGGGAAAGTATTGCAACTGAAAGGTTCTTGCTCTGTTGAAGAAGTTCTCACAAGACAACAAGCAGCTCTGAGATTGAAACCACAAATTAGTGAAAGGCAGTTAAGAACATATCTAGATTTAGCTTCTTTATATCTCCCAAGTTTTGCTGATTTTAGAGATGAAGAGAATGGTGGATTAAATCGCCATGTCAAATTGACTAATTGGCATCTACCAGTTCTGCAACAAATTAGGACTTGCGTTTTACTTAAGGGTTTAATCAAAACCGCAGTCGAGTTAAAACAACACCCAGAAAAATTTACAGGAGTTTAGATAATGACTATCAAAGAATATGCAGAATCTATTGGTATAAAGCCGGGTAAGTTAGTTGACGAGTTCCGCAAAAATTTCCCAGGCCAAACTTGGACAATCAATTCCTCACTCCCCGAAGAATTTCTGGCTGCTCATTCAAAAGTCAAACAAGACCAAAAGCCGGACTCGCAACCATTCAATGGCATGGGAGAAGCCACAATTACAAAGGCTGACGAGGCAATTCAACAAGCGTCATACAAGCTAACAGCAGCAGATAAACAGACGATATCAGGAGCGATCGCCGTTCAAAACGAACAATCGAAAATATTGGGGGCTTCCACTGGGGTAACAGGCGCATTGTTGTTCATGGAATCCTTGATTGCAGCTAAAGGAACTGTGCTAGACGCTTTTGCGGAGCAATCTCTGCTTGAAGTTGACAATCAAATAGCGGAGATTGATCAGAGCTTAATTAACCTAGCCGAAGAAGCCTCAACAAGATTGGGGGAGTCCATTCGCAAAAAGGAACAACTCAAACAGCGACTGAACCTTTTGAGAGAACGAGTCAGCTCAATGGGGACACAGATTCGCTTCTAGAAGCTTATTCAACAGTAGCACTTGCTCTACAACTCCATCAGGAGACTGTCGCTACTGTTGCTCAAATACAACTACTGCAAGAAATCTTGAAATCTCAAAGGAAAAAGACAGTTATGGATATTCTCAGTACAAGTTTATTTGCCACTTCAGTTTTGGGTGCTTTGGGTGGTAGTAGCTATCTTGTAGGAAGTGCGATCGCTACTGGGGTACTTTCTGCTGGATTGCTCCCAGCTTTAGGAATAGTTGTTGGTGCAGGTTTTGCAATTTTGGGGCGTGTTTCAAAATGACCCCCAAACTCGCACAAGCATTGGAGAAATTAGCAACCAGCCCAGTCAAGCTTGACCAAATAGCAATTACAAGACTTGAAAAAGAGTACGGTGCTTCTGTAACAGACATTCTGACTGAGCTGGAAGATTACGCAATCGTACATCAGGTGATCAACGACCAAATAACCAAGCCAAAAAACAAGCGATTAATTGCTATTGCGAATGGTTGTTTCTGGGCCGCCGCGATCGGGATTTCAACATTACTGGTAAAGCCCAATGTAACCATAGCTGCCATGACTTTAGGCTTTACTGCTGGCATATCAGCGAAATTGATCGGAGAGAAATCGTGACTATTAGTGCTAATAAATACCTTGGACAAGCAATACTCGGTTTTATAGGAATAGCTTTAATTGCATCACCCCTATTCCTCAAACTCCCATCCCAATTTCAATCATTTAACGCTGCCGCACAAATTGAACAGAGTGAAGATGTAGAGCGCTCACGCATCGAGCAACGCCAGCTAACAGCCTTAAAGTTAGCCCAAACCCAAGTCATGCCCAATACTCAAAAACTGAAAATCCGGCAGTACATTGATAACCCAAAACGAGATCCACGCCCAGAAACTACAGGTTGGTTAGAGTCGGAAATGATTTATGTTTATGACTCTGCCGGTGCTTGCATAGGGCGGATATCTGCTCGGCAATGGCAATGGAAATATCACTACAAAAATGCTTGCACTGATGCACCAGGTTAGGGGGTCTAAAAAACATGGATACTCAGAAAAATTCATCTTCTGAGCAAGCAACCGAAAAGCAGACTCAGAAAAGGAAGGGAGTTTCTGACTACATAGAAATCTTAGCTGGATGGATTGTTGATATTATTTCCATCCCCGTGTCTTTCGTTTCCCATATCCTGGCACAGTTCGTTACCCCTGGTTCTGGCGGTACGAAAATCATCGGCGCACTCGGCTTTTTCATCGGCTCTTTACTTAGTACTGATGGCATTTGGCAGACGATGTTTGCTGGAACTCCTTTGTTTCCTTGGTTTGAGCAAAATTGGATTGGTTGGATTGGGTGGTTAACACTGCCCTTCAACCCATTATTCTGGTTATCTTTTGGCATATCTGCGTTAGTCCAAGTAATGCAAGCTCGAACATTGCGTGGTAAACGCCCAGAAGAAGCGAAAACCGAGTTTGAATATTCCAAGCAGTTTACATTAGGCGGCAAACCCAGTGGCACCATTGACCTAACACAGGCATTGTGGCGGGATTACAAGGTTGCTGGCATGAAAGAACGACACACAGGCGGTGCGGTTGCTTTGTTCTTTTGGATTTTTGACCTAACAACCACCTTCGTTGGACGCAACCCTTTCGCTTTCACCAATCCCAGTATTATTCTTGCCTGCCTTGTCTACAACTTAGGCTCAATGATGGCTGGTGAAATCGGCTACACCATCTGGAAATTAACCAAATGAAGAAGAATCCCGAAGTCAGAAGTCAGGAGTCAGAATGCAATTAGTGGGGGATTCAGACCCGCCACTAATTGTAGACCGCTAAATTTTTAATTTAGCGGGGGTCTTAAACCCACTTATTCAGACGCTCTCTACGAGACGCTGCGCGAACGAGGACTCGTTAACGCTACGCTATCCGCCAGTCGTACAGAATTCATACTGAATTCTGACTCCTGACTCCTGAATTCTATTTTGGTAATCAGTATTGGTGAACTCTATGGATTTTATAAATTATCAACCAGACCCTACATCTCATGAAAACCAGACTCATCAGGGAAACCAAGTACCATCTTTAACTACGCTAGAAACTGCTCGGCTCAGAGAAGATTATCCTTCAATAGAACACTTGGAAGCGGGAAATGTTGCGGCTTGGTTAGTTGAACGTACCGATCAGCTATTAATTAGAGCCAAAGATGAGCGAGCCGGGATGAACCTCTCGAAACTCATCACTCTTGCTGGTGGGGCAATTGGAGCAGTTTGTTATGCTACCAGTCCTTTGGCACCCATCGGTGCATTAATTGCCAGTGCTGGGTATGTTTGGGCGGTTGCAACTGACATGAATGCTTCCCATCAGTTTGCCCCCATACCCTTTATTCGAGGTAACTTCTTTGAGTTTTTATCAGCGATGGGTGATAGTCAAGCCAGAGAAGAATGGTTCTCAAATCAAAACGAATTTGTTGACTTGATGCATCATTTAGAACCGTGCGAGCGTTATGAATTTGCCATGCTCAGGCAGCACACTCATACCTTAACTGAGTTTATTAATATTGTGGAACCGGGAAAACGCTTTTACGCTTACCGATATTTGCTTGATTGCTTTGTCAATTTTCGCGGTGTCTTCCCTACGTTTGACCAACTCAATCAGCATCTTGCCAAAGTGTCAGTTGACCCTAGAGTTAACTATCATCATGTTCAAGCGATTCAACAAATACGCCCACCACAATTAGAAGCACCTCAAATTAACTTACCCCCTCCACCTATTGCTCACTTACCTTTAGCCGCACCAATAACTAATTTACCACTTGGTATTCCTTCATCTAATTCCTCAAATCCTATACCAATTGATGAAACTAACACGCACATTGATGAATACAGTCCCCAAAGAGCGCAAACACTTGATGTAATTGAGAAGATGTCACAACGGATTTCTAATCATTTAATTATAGGTATTCCTGGGGCTGGCAAAGGTTTGCTTGTCAGTAATGCTTTGCGGCGAATTAAACAATTGCATCCGCAAACTACCATTTTTTACATCGACCCCAAAAACGACCCAAAGGAGACTGGTTATTTCTCTGGTTGTGTAGATGTCCTCAAACGGGCTTCTACTCCATCGATGACTCCTGTTGAAATTGTCAGTTGGTTCCAAAATTGCATTAAAGAATTCGATACCATCAGGGGTGACAAATTGCTGGCTTTTGACGAAGGGACGCAGATTGGCAGTCAATTTAAAATCGCAAAGCAACTCGACTGGCTCAAGGGAAAATTGACTAGTTATACTTCCTGCGGTGATTCTGCGGGGATTAGAGTTTGGATTTTAGCCCAGAATCCCCATACTGAGGATTTGGGGATTAGCGGCGGATTGCGATCGCAATTTACTCCCCTGGCGATTGTCTCTGGTGTAAATATTGCAGCCTATAGTGCGATGATTTCTACTGGCTTCATCCCCAGTTCTCAGAAAATCAGTGATGCCAAACTTCAGGAGTTCATTGATGCTTCACCTGTAAACCGAGCAGTTTATCATGGTGGTTTAAATAATTGGTTTGCAATGCCCAAGCTAGAAAATCATTCTGGCTATGACCGTGATTCCAGAACTTTTCTTGAGGGCTTCCAACCTCCTACTCCCGGAGAATTTATTAGTTCTGATATCGACACTATCAAGAGACTGGAGTCGAGTTTCCATGCTGATGAAGCCATTTCGGATTCCTTACCTAGCGAAACGGCGAAACAATCATCCGAAACGCCGAAACTACGCGAAATCAATAGTTTTGATTCACAACAGCCGCGTTTCACTCGTTTCGCCTTACTCCGAAATGAGGCAATAGCGGAGATTTTGCGCTTGCGAAACGAAATGAATCTTAACCCTCTTTTGTCACTCTAGGCAGAGGAAAAGTAGAAATCAGGGTGAATCAGGGATATAAAAATTGAACTGGTGAGGCTATAAATAATAGATTGAAGTTTAAAAAAACCCAAAGCTAATTGAGGAATAGGAAAAACCGTTAACCAGGGATATATCAGATTAAATAAAGTAAAAGGTTGAATAATCAAACGAAGATTGTTAAGAATGTTCTTCCAGCCATTTCCATTATCCCACCAAGGATGTGAAACAAATTTTGACTCTCGTTGTGATGGAGACTGAAACAGTTGCTCCGAATGCAGACTAACCATTAAATAAGCACTGCAAATAATTTCCCACCATCGCTCAATATCTGGGTAGTGAGTCAGGCGAAAATCTGACCAACCTAATTCATTCTTACTTTGTTTTAACCCGTACTCGACCCAAGTTCTTAAACCGTAAAAATTTCCAACTTCTCTTGGCGTAATGTCTGGATATTTACTCATCACATACCAAGTAGTGTTATCAGGCAAATTTTCTGGATCTGTAGTAATTTGCCAATATCTAAGTTCTCCACGTTTTCCCGGAATAATTTCTCTAATAAATCGATTTTCCCGACTCAAGTCAGAGAATACCCTTTGAAACTTCTGCCACTTTAAATATTGAATATGTTGTCGTGGAAGTATTTCTACATAATGATTTGACCGAATCGCTACTATATAGTTCAAGTTTAGTTCATCTAATACAGATATGAAATTCTTACCACTCTCTCCATATAAGCTATCTGCAAGTACTAAGTTGAATTTAAAACCCATTGATTGTAGCTTTTTTATCAGTATTGCTGCTATTTCTGGTTTAGTGCGGTACTTATCTCCTGCCTGTAATCTTTCCCTGGGTTTATACACTTCAAACAGTAATGGAAATGTCATCCCACAGAAAACACCATATACTGTCACTGCCACAATTCCATTATCTGTTTTTCCCAAATTTCCTATATACTGCCGTTTCACATAATCTGTCTTGCTCCCTTTCTTTTTATCCCCTGTCTCATCAATAATTAAAATGATTGGTCTACCTTTTTAGCACTTGTAAAATTAACTCTAACCTTAAGGTTCTTAACTTTTCTATATCCCAAGGTGATGTAGTTAGAAAATGATGCAACCCTTGCTGGTTATCTAATCCTACGATTTTTGCTATTTCTGGCAATGTTTTACGTTTTAGATCAGAAATGCAGCCTACATGGAGATATTTAAAAGCCTCGAAACTCCTAACATCTGGAAACAGACTTTTATACCACTGGCAATATTCGTCCACAAATTTGACTGTTGGTGCGGCTGGACGGGGCTGTACCATGCTCTGTGTCTTGGTTCTAGCATTTTTACCTTATTATACTACTGCCAGAGTGACAAAACAGGGTTAGAATCCTTTGGGATGCAAGACCTGGGGAGAATGAGGCTTATCGAAATGCTGTTTCGGAGTATAAACAACTGATGTGCGATGTTGAATAGCTCTTTCCTTAAACATCATGTAACAGGCTTTAGGAGGAACTACCTACCTGAAATGATAGGCTTGAAACCGCTCAATCGAATACGTCTGCTAAAACAGGTGCAACATCATAATTAACTGCCACCATGCAGGAGCAACCACTCTAAAAAAGACTTAGCTCTTGGATAGCAGCCACCAAATTCAACGCCGTTTAGCCAAGGGTGGCTATCGTGTCCGTCGAGTACGACTCCGTAATGACTGTGGTTTCGGTCGCAACACAGAAGATACTCATGCTTGTCTGACCACCATCCAATACTCAGCCAAAAGCCAGTATCCATCGGTGGTTCGTCTTTTTTTGATGCTGTGGCGGGTTGTGTCTTCTAGTCTACGTTTTGGGCATTAGAGTTCGGGTTGAGTTCCGATTGAGTTCCGGAAGTCAACCGGAAATAAAAGCTATTTTTTATGCTAATTCTAGTTTGAAAAACTCCCATTCGTGGATGAAGTTCTTGGGCATGGGGCAATTCAATTTTGGATTTTGCGTACTCCTGCGGAGAAGCAAGCTACCCGTAGCGTGTCGTAAAGCCTGCGGCATCGCTTCTCTACGAGACGCTTCGCGAACGCGTCGGGCGCAGCCTCTCGTAGAGAAGACAAAAGTTGCGTGCGGTGAACCACTTGCGGTGGACGGGTTTCCCGGCATAAGCAAAGTGGTGAATCCGAAGGAGGGTTCCCCCCGCCCTTGCAAACTTTTCTTGGCGTAGCCTCTCCCTTTGAGAGAAGACGGATTTGCAATTTTGGATTAGGTTTAAATCTAAAATTTAAAATCCAAAATCTAAAATCTAAAATCTAAAATCTAAAATTCCTACTCCCCAGTCCCCTTTAACTAACTACTTCTAAGGTAATTGACATTGCAGCCAGTTTCTTAACATCTACACCGCGCACTCCCGCAGGTAACTGCTGTGCTTCAGCGTTTGTCGCACTACGTGTGGCAGTATCTAAATCTTGAAGTAACTTATCTGCTACATCTAAAAACTCATCATTTGCAGCGAATGCACTACGTTTAGTAGTATCTCCTCTTCTAGCAATTTTTTGCAGTGCTTGCAGTGACTCTCGCAATGGTGATGTACTAGCAATAATTAATGCTTCGGTAATTCCTAATGGTTCGCTGATAGTGAGTGTCATCTCATCATCTTCAGGAATAACTCGCTTTTCACCTGGTGCTATGGTGACTGCATCTTCTGAAGCAGAAACAAGTTGGTTATCAGGAAAGATAACTGCCATTTCACCTTCAGCGTCAATTACTAAAATGCTGAGATAAAGAGGTACAGATTCTAGATTTTCAACTTTAAATGCTATTTGCGTATTAATAGGTAATTGTGCAATACCACCATCTTGAATCTTACTAGTATTTGCAGGTTGTTGAGAATTTTCGCGACCACGAACTGTAAAAGATTCACTAACAATTGTTTGGCTATTCGCAATAATCATTGACGCGTTAACTTTGAGGCGCGATGTATTGGTATTGCGTACCATTTTCTTGACAATTCGCGCTGCTAATAATGATTTTAATTTAGATTTTAATCGCTCTACTGCCGCCGGGATAGTTTCATTAGTTTCACCGAAGGATTTAGGAATTATTTGGTCTAATGATGGTAAAAATAAGCCTAAACTGCCTACATTCGGAAGATTTGCTATTTTAAATTTCTGTAATTGCTGATATCTTTCTTTGGTCATGCGACCAAAGATATATTGTACTTCTTTTTGTCTCAAAGGTACGGGTGTAACACGGTTGAGTGCTTTTAAAGCTTGTGTAGTTTGGGCAGTAGTGTTATTGTCAAATGTGTCATCTAGTCCAATATTTAATGTTATATCAGTGGGGATGCCTCGCAAACGTTCTTGTACAAGCATTCCACTTTGTAATTCTGCATTTCCTTTTGTAGATGCGGTTAATCTACCTTTGGCGACTAAACCTTGACGAGATTCTAATCTAATTAGTCCTCGTTCTTTACCGTTGCTATCAACAAGGCTAAAAGCTGCATTATTTTTATTAAATGCATCTAGAGATTGGGGATCTATACCACCTAACCACAATTCTACTTGGTCACCTTTAGTTTGAGTCACAACTGCATCGCCGTAGGATGTTGTAAAAGGACTAAAGTAAAGCTGTGGTTCAGAATTGCCTTTGACGTTAATTTCTAACTCTGGGTATTGAATGCCAAAATTTTGGTATGCCAAACTTGCAGTAGTACGACTCACATCAGCAAAGAGTTTGTTGACAGATTGATTTGCTGACTTTTGCCATAAATAATTAGTTAAAGCATAAGTAAATGCTCCTGCTGAAAAATCACTAAAAGTTGCATCAACAGCAAATTGATCGCGTCTTGCAGAAGCGAGAACAACTCCTTTAGCTATTTGTTTACGCAGTGTTCTATATTCTTTTTCTGACAGATTCAATCGCTTTAACCATTGGCGTTGATATTCCAATTCTGCCTCAATAGCTTTCACATTTGGAACTTCTGAACGAGTACGTACAAGAAAATTGCCCCGTTTTGCACCACCAGAATGACAACAATCTAAAACAGCGGTGACATTATCTGTTTTTAATGCATACATGAGTAAAAACAGAGTATGTCCCATGATGTCTTGGGCTACGCCACCGCTTTGGGGTAATCTAGAATCAACGGGAACCAGTGTACTGTTGTATCCATCTTTTTCGTCCTTGTCTGGGTCAATTACTCGTGAACCATGCCCAGAAAAGTGAAATACTACAATATCCCCTGGTTTAGCTTGGTTGATGAGGTGTTGTTCAAAGGCTGTCAAGATATTTTGGCGTGTAGCTTGTGCGTCGGTGAGTGTAACAATATCTTTTTCGTTAAAACCAAAGCGGTGAGTTAGTAATTCTTTTTGTAACTGCACATCATAAATGCAACCTGCTAGTGGCGGGATACCATTTCTGTATTCATTAATTCCTACTAGTAGCGCCAGTTTGCGGGGTGAATTTTGCGCCAGAACTTTGGCGTATTTATCTCCCTGGTGGATGATATCTAACTGGCTGAAACCAATACTCGCCAATGTGGAACCAGCAAATTGCAGAAATTGACGGCGTTTGATTTGAGACATAGGTTTTAAATTTGAGATTTGAGATTTGCTGGTTATTTATAGTTCTGGGGGTATGGGGGGGTATGCAATACTTGTCGGTTAAGGGCAAAAGGGGCAAGATAAAACCTTTAACCCAAACCCAGTCACCTTTTCCCCAAACCAAATTCCGAGTTAAAAATCCTTAACCGAGAAGTATTGGGGGGGGTATGCAACTTGGCGAATAACTGAGAATTCGGAAGCTGCTATTCTTCCTATAAGTACGTCAGAATGCAACACTGTTGGCTGAAGCTGGAAAAACTGTCTGCGTGATTGGTTGATATTCCAAGCAGCTATGAACGTTCCATTTAAAGTTTCTGTAAACTTGCATACCCCCATACCGCCGAGAACTATATTGATTCGTAGTTCAAAATTCAGTATAAACGCTCATGACAAAGCATAAAAAACTTCTTGGGTTAGCATCTCGCGCTGCGGCTTTATTTTTTGCCCTGCTTTTATTATCCGAGTCAACAGCCGCAAGTTTGGGGAGTCATGGGATAAAAATTGCCCAGCAACCAGCGTCTACGCCGTCAGTTCCCTTGAATGCAGAACAGCAAAAGTTATACCAACAGGGTGTAAAACTAGTTGAAGAAGCACAGGAGTTACAGAAGAAGGGGACTAAAGAAGGATATGAACAGGCGATAAATAAATATCAGCAGGCTTTAAAAATTGTCCAGGAATTAAGACTGCTCCAAGATGAATTTGAGATATTGTTTGTTATTGGCACTGCCTACAATTATATTTCTGATCGTAAAAATGCCTTAATATATTTTAATAAAGCATTAGAAATTTCCCGCGAACTTAAAAATAATATTTTGTTAGCAAAAGTTTTTGTTGCTATTGGTGCTGTTTACACTAACACTGATGAACCAGAAAAAGCACTTAATTATTTCCTACAGGCAAAGTCAATATTTTTGCAAAATCAACAGCTTCATGAACTAGCAACGACTTATAAAGGACTTGCTACTGTTCAGCATAAGTTAGGAAATACAAAAGAGGCTCTAGATTTATTAAACAAGGCACTAAAAATTTATCGAGAGACACTAAAAGATTTATCTGGAGAGGCAGACACGCTTTATAGTATTGGCTTTATATATTCAATAGCAGGTGAAAATATAACAGCTATTAATTATTACAATCAAGCCTTAAAAATTCAACGACAAAGAAGAGATTTAAAAAAACAAGCTATATTAATAAGTGATATTGGTGCTCTCCAAGGTGTATTGGGAAACTTTGAAGATGCTCTGAACTCCTTAAAAGAAGCATTAAAACTGCATCAAGAGGCAGGATCTCAATTATCTGACCAAGCTAGTACTCTAACAGATATTGGTTTTTTATATGCTTCAAGGGGAGATTATAAAACAGCAATTTATTACCATCAGCAAGCTAGAAAGCTTTATCAGCAAGCTGGCAATACATATTTAGAATCAACCATTATTCTTGTGATTGCTAATCTTCACACAACTTTTTCGGGAGATTATCAAAAAGCATTAGAATCTCTAGATGAAGCACTTACTCTTCAGGTGAACGATAAGGATGGAAAAGCTTCTACTTTTGACGCAAAAGCTGATATTTATGCATCGCAAGGTGATTACCAATTAGCATTAAATGAGTATAATAATGCTTTGAAAATTTCAAGTTCAATACCAAATCCTAGAATGGAAGCTCGTACCCTTGGAAAAATTGCACTACTTCAACAATCTTTAGGTGACTATAAGTCAAGTATTGATACTTACAGAAAAGTATTAGAAATATACAAACGTTTACCAGATAAGAATGGACAAATTCGGACTTTATTATTGATCAGCATCGTTTATCAAACACAAGAAAAATACGATGAATCACTTCCATTTTATAACCAGGCGCTATCACTATTAAGCAAAGATGATTATCAGTCTGAAATCAGCATACTTCATGGAATGGCGAAAACACATATATATTTGAAAAATTACCATAAGGCATTGGATTTTGCCAATCATGCATTAGCTCTATCACGCCAAAACACTTTTCAAGAAGAAGTTTCTCTCAATATTCTTAGTAGTTTATATCGAGCAAAAGGTGAATACAAAAAATCATTAGATATCTCTCAAAAAATTTTGGCACATTATCGCAAAGTCGGCTTACGCCTTCGAGAAGCTCGAATATTAGGCGATATGAGCATAACTTATGAACGACAAAACAATTATAAACAGGCGATAAATACACTCAATGAGGAACTAAAACTGCGGCGTGAGTTAAAAGATAAAACAGGCGAAGCAAATGCTTTTTATCTAATCGCCATGAATCAACGCAAACTAGGAAACCCTGAAACTGCACTAACCAACATCGAAGCAGCAATTAAAATCATCGAAAATATCCGCAGCAACGTCAAAAACTCAGATTTGCGTACTTCCTACTTCGCCACAGTCCAAAGTTACTATAAATTCAAAATCGACCTATTGATGGAACTGCACAAACAAGACCCATCAAAAGGATACAATGCCCAAGCACTGGAAACAAGCGATCGCTCTCGCGCTAGAGGATTAGTAGAACTGTTAACCGAAGCCCGCGCCAATATCCGCAAAGGTGCAAACCCCGAACTCTTAGCCGAAGAACGCCGCATACAAGCTTTAATTGATGGTAAGGAGAAAGTCAGGTTTGAAATAGTTAACAGCGATAAAATTAAAAACCCCATTTTTAAAGCCAACGCCGAAAAGTTACAAACAGAAATCGAGCAACTTCTCAGCCAACAAAAGCAACTAGAAACCGAAATTCGTCAAACTAGCTCAAAATACGCTAACCTCAAGTATCCCCAACCCCTGACTTTACCGCAAATTCAGCAACAACTTGATAAAGATACCCTGCTATTACAGTATTCCTTAGGTTCCGAACGCAGTTTTCTGTGGGTGGTTTCTCCCAATTCTCTCGATATTTACGAACTTCCCAAAAAAGCCGAGATAGACAAAAGCGCGATTAATTTATTTTGCCTGATTAGCCGAAATAGTTCTAAACCGCCTTCTGTTACTAATCAAGAAAATCCCTGTAAAAACATCAAAAATCAACGCATTGATGTCGCCGCACAGGAACTCAGTCAACTGATTCTCTCACCTGCGAAAGATAAATTAGCTACAAAACGCTTAGTCATTGTTGCTGATGGTGCTTTGCAATATATTCCCTTTGCAGCGTTAGCTGATGTCAATTCTCAACCGAATTCTACACCACAGGAAGAGAAAGAAAAACCCAAAGATGTTGTCTGTTCTACTGCGGGTGGTATTCGTGTCTGTTCGCCAGCCCAGGCGCAGAGTTTAAATTACCAACCTTTATTAGTTAACCACGAAATTGTTAGTTTACCATCCGCAAGTGCGATCGCAATTCAACGCCAAGAACTCGCCACACGTCCACCCGCACCCAAAGCCTTAGCTATCCTCGCAGACCCAGTATACAACGCTACTGATACGCGAGTTACGAACGCCCAAAATAAACAACTCCAAAAGCAAGATTACCTCAACATAGAGCTAGAACAGTCTGCCCTCAAGCGTTCTGCTGATATTCTCAATCGCCAAGGTTGGACGCGACTTTCAGGTACACGCACAGAAGCCCAGACAATTTTTAACCTAGTACCTAAATCTCAAGGCGTGCAACTCTTAGATTTTGCCGCAAATTACACCCAAGCTACTAGCAGTAATCTCAATCAATTCCGAATTTTACATTTTGCTACCCACGGTTTTGTGAATGATGCTAACCCAGAGTTATCAGGTCTTGTGCTGTCTCTGGTAAACGAACAAGGTAAAGACATCCGGGGATATCTGCGGTTAGCAGACTTGTTTAACCTCGATTATCCAGCCGATTTAATTGTTCTCAGCGCTTGCGAAACCGGATTAGGTAAAGAGATTCAAGGTGAAGGCTTGGTAGGCTTGACAAGAGGATTAATGTATGCAGGTGCTGAAAGATTAGTTGTGTCCTTATGGCAAGTTGATGACAAAGGCACATCTGAGTTTATGCAAGAATTTTACCAGCAAATGTGGCAGCACAACAAATCGCCAAATCAAGCATTACGGGCAGCGCAGTTAAAAATGTGGCAACAAGAGAAATGGCGTAATCCCAATTACTGGGCGGCTTTCACCTTCTTGGGTGAATGGAGATAATTGGTAATTGGACGAAACCCAACACCTCAAAACTTGTGGATGTTGGGTTTCACGTTCTCAAACTGCGATCGCTTTCTCATTTCCCAGATTCAGTAAGCAAAATCCATGACAAATTACGAGGCATAGGGTATTCTGACTCCTTCTCATTCTGCTTCCCCAATCAGCGTAAATGCAGACCACTGCAAAGGATTGCTGTATTTATCTTTTGCTGCCAACATTGCTTTTCGTAACGCTGTAGCTTTGTCAAGCCCTTGTTGCAGATTTTGATAAAATTCTGTCATTAAAAATGCCGTAGAGCTATCATCTACAGCCCACAGAGAAACCATAACGCTGGAGACACCGGCGCTAATCAAAGAACGCGATAAACCAATCACACCATCCCCAGTGATCCGGCCTCTGCCAGTATCGCAAGCACTTAAAACCACTAAATCTGCGTTTAGTTTCAAGTTTAAAATTTCTTCCGCAGTCAGCAAACCGTCATCTTTACCGGCAGGAGTTAACGCGATCGCACTTCCCAATCCCCGATCATCATCAAGTAAGCCATGTGTCGCTAAATGAATGAATCGCGCTGACGGCATTTTTTGGGCGATCGCAATTTCTGTGGCTTGACTACCTATGATCGGTTTGGTTTTCAGAAGGGGTGCGATCGCCTGAGCTTCTCGTTCTGCACCCAGCAAAGGCGGTAACTGTATTGGTTTTTCGCCTGCTTTTAAAGCTACACTCGGCATTGTCGGATTACCTACCACCAAAGCTTCACTTCTTCCTATTTTCGCTGACCCATTTTTCAACTTTTGCTGACGTGTTAAACTCAATACCTGAATTGATGGCGCAGTCAGGATAGTGTGCTTTTCAATTAAATATTTATTGTCTGCATCTTGCAGCGCTGGGAAAGGTACTAGAAACAGAGAACCTTGAGGGATAAAGATTACGTGATCGTTAGGATTTTTAGGGAGACTGTCTGCGATCGGTTTAATTAACACCTCATGCAGTTGCTTTAAGCGTTTATTTTGGTTAGTTTTATCTCCACCATTACCAGCAACGACGATACCACCAGCCCGTCCTCTAATATCTACCACACCAATAGAAGTACGAACATCCTCAACTAATTGGGATAGATTTGTATTTGACTTTTGCCACAAAGGTTTAAGGTCACTGCGATGAAATGAAACTTTACCCGTAGGTTTAATCACCCAAATATATAATTCTGATTCTTTGGTTTCTGATTTACCTGCAATTTTGAATTCATCACCAACAATTGAATATTGGACAAGGGTAGCATTTTGTGATTTGGCAATTTGTTTAATCTCAGCAATATTTGGTGTAGTAAGGAATTGTTGTTTGGGATCAGCATATAACCGCGAAGTAAGTAACTCTACAAATGCACGTCCCCGTCCGCTTTCAGCTATTTCTAAAGCTGCATCAGTTTTATTCTGAGCAATGAGAACTTGTTGTAAAGTGCGATAGGTGTTACTTTGCGTTTCAAAAATCGAGACTTTCTCACCATCCTTTAAATCTCGACCTCGAAGAGATTCTTTAACTTTTAAGCTTTCTCTTAGTGTACTTTCAGCTAAAGTGAGATTGCCTTGTTTGTAGAAAGCAAATCCTAGATTATTTAGTGCAAGACTCTCACTGTGACGGTCTTGAATTTGGCGTGCGATCACCAACCATTGTTGTAAGTACTCAATGGCTTGTTTGTAGTCTCCCAAGTAACCGTAAGCAACACCGAGATTTCCTAGTGATAGACCCTCACCTTGACGATCTTGAATTTCTCGTGCAATCGCCAACCATTGTTGTATATACTCAATGGCTTGTTTGTAGTCTCCCAAGTAACCGTAAGCAAGACCAAGATTTCCCAGCGATTCACTCTCGCTTTGACGGTCTTGAATTTGACGTGCAATTGCCAAGAATTGTTGTATGTACTCAATGGCTTTTTTGTAATCTCCCAAAGAAAGGTAGGCAAGACCAAGATTTCCCAGTACCTTAGCCTCACCTTGACGAGCTTGAATTTGGCGTGCGATCACCAAGCTTTGTTGTAGGTACTCAATAGCTTTAGGGTAGTCCCCTAAATAAACGTAGGCAAGACCGAGATTCGAGAGTGCTCCACCCTCACTTTGACGGTCTTGAATTTGGCGTGCGATCGCCAAGCTTTGTTGTAGGTACTCAATGGCTTTTTTGTAATCTCCCAAGGAAAGGTAGGCAAGACCGAGATTTCCCAGTACCTTAGCCTCACTATTACGATCTTGAATTGAGCGTGCGATCGCCAAGCCTTGTTGTAGGTACTCAATAGCTTTAGGGTAGTCTCCTAAATAAACGTAGGCAAGACCTAGATTCGAGAGTGCTACACCCTCACTTTGACGGTCTTTGATTTCTCTTGCGATCGCCAATAGTTGTTGTAGATACTCAATAGCTTTGGGGTATTTTCCCAAAGAAAGGTAGGCAAGACCGAGATTTCCTAGTGACTTACCCTCACCTTCACGGTCTTTAATTTCCTGTGCTATGGACAAGCTTTGTTGTAGGTACTCAATAGCTTTAGGGTAGTCTCCTAAATAAACGTAGGCAAGACCGAGATTCAAGAGTGCTGCACCTTCACTTTGACGGTCTTTGATTTCCCGTGCGATCGCTAATACTTGTTGTTGGTATTCAATAGCTTTGGGGTAGTCTCCCAAAGAAAGGTAGGCAAGACCGAGATTCAAGAGTGCTTTACCCTCACTTTGACGGTTTTTAATTTCGCGGTAAATAGAAAGTGCTTGCTGCCAAGACTGCAATGCTGCTGTAAACTGACTCGTTTGAAACTGCTTAATACCTTGCTGCAACAATCGGTCTGCTTCCGCTTTTCGTGCATCTGCTGTTTGCGCCAAAACCCGCGATGCTGTTGCGATCGGCAAATTGAAAACAGAAGAAGTCGAAACCACAGCCAACAAACAAACAAAAATGCCTAACCCAATCTTATAAGAACGCATTGTTATTACCCTACACAATTAAGGCAAACCCACCAGTGTAAACATTGCCCAATCTTGAGGATTAGGATGTTGTTTCATCGTCACCAACATCGCTTGACGCAACGCCGCCGCTTTATCAGGATTTTTACTTAAAATACTATGAAACTCAGTCATTAATGTCGCCGTTGGTTCATCAGGAATATTGCCCAGCGTCGCAATCACACTATTAGCACCCGCCACAAAAAACGCCCGCGATAACCCAATGACACCATCACCTGTGATTTTTCCTAAAGCCGAATCACAACTACTCAAAACCACCAAGTCGGCTTTTAACTTCAGCTTGCTAACTTCACTACCTGTTAACCAACCATCATCTTGACTAGAAGGTGCAAACGCCAGTAAACCAGGAATTTCTAGAGATTTACCCAAAAATCCCGTTGTTGCCAAATGAATAATCCTAGCGCTGGACATTCCCTTAACAACAGCAGTTTCAGTTGCCGCATCCCCTATCAAAGCCTGGGTATTATAGATACTGGCAATATTTTTGGCTTCCTTTTCTGCACCAGGCAATGGCGATAACTTGCTAAATTGCTCACCAGGATTCATGGGTTTAGTTGGCATGGTAGGATTACCAACAATCAGCACATCTTGAGTAGCAGTTGTATTTGCAGTACGTCGTTTTGCCAGTAAATCCAAAACTTGAATTGACGGTGCGTTAGAAATAGTATGTTTCTCAATTAAATATTTATTATTTTCATCTTGTAGCGCTGCAAAAGGCACAAGAAATAATTTATCTTGAGGAATAAAAATTACTCTAGAATCTGGGTTAGTTGGTAATAAATCAGCAATAGGCTGAATCAGTAATTGATGTAATTGTTTCCAGGTTAATGCAGAAGGATTTTTAGGGGTCTTGGATGTTATGATTCCGCCTTTATCTCGCTCAGTTATACTGCCATTACTAGCTTGAATTTGCTGAATCAAATTTGCCAGATTAGTCTGATTTTTCTTTTGCCAAGCTTGTACATCAACCCGGCGAAAAGCAATTTCACCAGTAGGCGAAATTACCCAAACTACCAATTCTGATGCTTGAGTTTGTCTTTTACCATTAACATCAGAATTTTCGCTTAAACTTAAAACTGTATATTGCACAATTGTAGCGTTTTGATTTTTAGCAACTTGCTTAATTTCCTCAACCTTTGGCGGAGCGACATTTTTTGTTGGTAAACTCTGCACTAATAAATCAACTAAACCCCGATTTCTACTGCGTTCTTCAACTTCTAACGCTGCTGTGGATTGATTTTGAACAATGAGCGACTTCAGCAGTTGTTGAGAAACTGGTGTTTGCTTTTCTAATGACGATTTTTCTAATGCTAGAGTCAAACTTAAAGGCAAAGTTAGGCAAGTAGTAAAGCTAATAAATGCCAGAGCTAATTTTAATTGCATATCTCCTATTTCTCACTAATTTTATGTAAGTTTTATCGATGATTTTAAAACTATTTTTTGTAAGCCAAACCAATCTAATTTACATCCATAAAGCCTATAAATATTGTGGGATTGGCATCTTGCCTGCCCAAATAATGTAAATTAAATATAGAATAGCCTATTATTACAAATAGTAATAAAGCCCCATAACTCATTAATGGTGTGTTGTCTGGTAGCGCAACACACCAGAAATTAAACTAATTTGTAATTCGTAATTATACCCCAATAAGTAAATTACGAATCAGAATTCAGGAGTCAGAAGAGTTAAATAATGAGGAGAAACATTTGATAAATAAATTTACCAATCTACTAGATTACCTCTAAATTCTGAGTTTTGACTTCTGACTTCTAGATGCTGAATTCTTACAATTACGGATTACGAATTACAAATTAATTACGCATTCCGTATCCGTTCTAAAGCATCAAGAGACTTTTGAGCAAGTTCTTTTTCTCCAGCTTTTTGGAAAACGTTTGCTGCTGTTTGCAAATCGGAAATTGCTAGTTGCTTACTTCCTAAAGCATAATTAGACATACCCCGGAATAAATACGCATAACCAATATTAGAATCCAGATTAAGAGTTTGGTCAAAATCAGATTTAGCTTCCTGGTATTGCTTTAAACTGAAGTAAGCAAACCCTCTACCAAGATAAGCGTATGGGTGATTAGGTGCTGTCTGAATTGCTTGGTTAAATGCTTGAATAGCTCCTCGATAATCATCCTTTTCTAACAATGCAAATCCTTGCTCTAGATAAGATTTTGGGTTATTATTCTCATCTCTAGCTTGCGTAAAATTAGATTCAACTTGCAACTTTTCTGCTTGTGGTTTTAACTCTATGCTGGGTAAGTTTTGAGCATTAGCCTTGGGAGTACAAACCATTAAACCGAATAAAATCATTCCTGAAGCTAAAACTTTGAATCCTTTCATTTTTAATTCTCCAATTAAATACATGACAAACAGTGTTGAATATGGATGAGAAATTCTTATTTCTCATAAAATGGTTGTAGATACACCTTGATATCGACTTTGTTACCTATGCATTACCCTTAGCTTTGGTTGACTATATATAGTTCTCAGCCCAGTAGGGGGTATGCAGTTTTGAAAATTGAAATTGTTTCACTTTTCTGTTTATCTATATCTCTGGCGGCTGAGGGGGTATGCAAAAATTCATCCCAATTCAAAATCTAAAATCTAAAATCTAAAATGGTATAACAAAGCCCACTTACCCCTTCAGGAAAGCTAGAGGTTAAAGGTGGGCTGGGTATCAACTTTCAGATGGCGGACGGAGTGTGGGGTGCGTGACTACTTATCCTCACATAACTGCTTTAACAAATCTTTTGTCTGGGAAGGTAACTCTTTGGCAAGATTAGGAACCGAATACACTTGCTGCAATACATCAGACCATAACTCATGTTTAGCAAAAAAATCTGCTTTTTCTAGAGCAATTGTTTTCTCATCTGCACCTTGGGTTTGCAATCGCTGTTCCAAAGCCTTCAGTTCATCAGTTATTTGCTGACGTTCTTGTGTACCCATCACTTGAAACTTTGCAACTATAGTGGGATTTTCACCAAGAAATCCTTTCCAATCATAGCTGCTCCCTGGTTGTAGTGCTTGTTCTCCTTGATAAACTGCCAATGTTTCTGGATTAGTAACTTTTTGATGCCAAAAATTTTTCTGATTGCGTGCTTTTGACACAGCAATTTCCTTTAAATTACCCTGCCATATAAACATGGGGTTAGTACTATAAATTTTTCCATTAGGAGTAATCAGACATAAACCTTCTTGGGGACGCGAAATTGGACGCTGTTTTTTCTTGCCTATTAACCAGTCAAAAATACCTGTCCAAGATACTACCTGTGATTTGGTTTGCCCGATGGTTATCTCTGGACTAATTAACAACGCAGCTACAACAGAACTTGATAATAAACCTGCCAAAATTAACAAGCGAATTCCAAGTATTTTATTAAGCATTTTTCTTCCTCAATCCTGATAATATATACATCCAGAAAGTAGCAGATGGTAAAAATAAAGGTACTAAAAGGCTGAGAGTTATGTAGATTTGCATTGATATCAATGCATAAATTAGATTACCACCAATAAGTAAAGCAATAAATAAATGACTACTGCGTTTACTCTGCTGATTTTGCAACAGAAATAATTTTGTTCCTTTGCCTAACAATATTGCCATACCAATTATCCACAAATCAGGAATGGGGATAATCAGGTGTTGTTTAATCAAGTTCTGAATCATGTAAGCGTTAATTTCTACCCCTGCCATCTCTTGCAACAAGCCAGTTGTGGGATTTTGTATTCGCCAATAAGCTACCCCCAGTGGTAGGGGAAAAATATCGCTATGATCATCTGATAATCCCGAATCTTTATATCCAGCCGCACCAATTAATACAACTTGCTGTTGGAAATTTTCTGGCTTGAGAGTTGTATTGTTCTTTAAATAATTACCTGCATTAATTACCTGATAAACTTGATTAGGTGGTAGGGAATAGTCAATAATTGGATATAACCAAGCTTGTCCAAAATATTCAGAAAATCTACTAACTGTTGACAAACGTAATTTGCGTATTTTTTGACTCAAAGATAAATTTTTGGGAGTCTCATTCAGATATTTAATTAAATCTGTACGTAAATCAGGATTTCGCCAAGATTGTGGTTGTGGCAGATTTGCAGGTAATTTTTCTTGATTTATCCCAGATACTAAGGTTATTAAATAGGTAAATGGACAACTTTGTATACAATCTTGATTTGTATTTACTAATGATAGATGTCCTTGATGGTGATCGACATAACCTTGCAGAGTTTGATTAAGATTAGCAACGCTTTTATTTACACCCTGTTCTTGATTATCATCATTCAACATTGAGCCAAAGATAAACCATGTACCATTTTGGTTAATAGAATTGACTACAGATTTAGCTAGAATCTTATCTTCATCTGTGATTCTGTCAAACAGATAGTCTATAGCAATAACCTTGGCATTATCTTTAGTTAGTTTATCAATTAATCGCGCAAAATAACTCCGGTCAAGAGGATTAAATTTATTAGCTTTAGTATTAACTTCATTCAATGATTTTTCATCAATATGAATCAGCAAAACTGGTGGTGTATTGCCTTTTGGTACTTGTTGAGTCACATCTCTATACACTGCTTGCATACCAATTTGTAGGTCGATTACAGCTTGCCGTACAGGAGTAATCAGACTTAAAATAACTATTGTTCCTAATGCCACAGTTTCACGGCTTGTCGGTAGCCATTGCTGAATTTTATGCTTAATACCATTTGGTTGTAAACGGAATAATTCGGCGTTGGGATGACGAAATAAAGAAGGAATTAGGTAAGCACTAGGATAGGTAAGATTTTTTTCAACTTTGAGATAATCACTTGCGGTTAATAATGCTTCGTGAACATCTTGATATTCTTTCAACGCATTTAAAAATTGCACAAAAAATTCCCCAGCTACGCGATTATGTATTTTTTCGCGCATAATTGCAACTTGACTTAAGCCTAAATCTATTAATTTATTCGCAATACTTAAACCATCGCAGGAATTAAATATAGCGAATTTTAAACCATTATTAATAGCAGTTGTCAATGGCTTTTCAATTTCACTTAAAGATATGCTGACATTAGGCGCAATTGATATTTGACCTCCAGTAAAAGTAGTTTCATTACTATGTCCCGCAAAAAATAGCATATCCCAGCTTTGAGCAGTCAGAGTGGTAATTATTTCATCTTTCCAATTATTAATATCTTTCTGTTTGTCCCAACGAATTGATTTAACTTTAACATTGGCGACTTTTTCGAGTGATGATATAGCACGAGATTCGTCTGCGAAACTTAACCCAGTATCATCACCAAAAATAGCTAAAATTTTAGCTTTTCTAGAAATTTTGGGAAAGGAGTTGGTTACTTCTTGCCTAACATTCAGTGGTTGACGTACAATCCGTAGTTTGCCAGATGTTAATTCTGTGCTGATTTCCCATGCTTCCCAAGGTAAATATTCTAATTCCGGAGAGTTACAACTAATAAAAATATTAATATTGCTGGCAGCATTAGCCTTTAATTCATTGTTGTAATTCTCTACGGCTTGCTTACTAATTTTTGTCCGAATCTCATATAATTTTTCACTACGCAACCATTGATGAAACTCATATAAAAGTTTAGCTTCTGCTTGTACTAATTGAGCCTGCCAATCAACAGGAGGTGGCATAACCATCCCCTTATTTATGACTTTACCTCGCAATTGGTTACTGTAAAAATTAATATAAATTTTCTGCCATTGTTCATGGTCAGCGATAATATTTTCTGGATAACTAATTTCAGATGTAATGTGCTGACCTTGACCCCAGGATAGTTCAAATAAACAGGTTTTCTCAACTTTTTGAATTTTTAAATAAAAATTAGTCACGTCGCTTTGCTCCGAATTTAAAATACCCTGCCTTAAGGCTTACGCCTACAAAATTCAAATCATCGCTATAACTAAGTGAAGGGGTTGTATCCTTTTCGTTTAAACATAGTCTGTGGCGCATTGCTTCATCCTTCAGCATCTGTGTAAATACTCTTAGTTCTCAGCGATGAGGGGGTATGCAGTTTTGGCGGCTAAAGATATTGTCGAGTATTTACCTGAGTAAAAATGCTGAAGATTTCGTGAATTTATGGAGAAAATCCTCAAAGTGCTGGAAAATAGTGTTAAACAGTTATACTCAAAGCACAGCAGCAATTAGGCATATCTATATCAGCCTCAATCTTGCAGTGCCGTGCTATTTGAGTGTATTGTTGCTGAAGTGCGATCGCGCAAAGCTATTGTTGTAGGGGTGGGTTTAACCGACATATCTGTTAGAAGCGTGAATATTTCACAAAATCCGCCCATACAGACAGTGAACCGTCAGCCGTCAACAACTTGAATGTTCCCAGTTTCCTGTTTACCTTGTTATATCAAAGCCAAACGGTGGTAGTGTAACCTCTACATCATCACCTAAACTGGTAGTCACAATAAACTTCTCATCCCAATTGCCAACTAAACAAGTATATAAATACCAATTGCGCTGTTGTGGATTCACACTCTGTTCTAGCAAAACCCCAGTTTTATCGCTGACTCGAAACTTGAAATTTTCTGGTAAGGTATTTGGGGAAGGCGCACCTAAAATTAACAGCAAATTCCAGGAATTGGGTTCAGTTAATGTCGATGAATTCCACCCAATTGCATACAATCTTAGAGGAATTCCGGCTAGGAGAAAACTCTGATATCCACTCCTAGCCGCTAAAGGGATTTCTAGACCTTGTGTTTGCAATTGTGATGTTATCGCCTCTAATTCCTCGGCTGGACTGCGGATTTCTCTTAAAGGTGAAAATCTTGGTAATAGCGTCCAAGCTAGTGATTCCCCAATTTCGTCTAATTCATCCCATAACCAGCGTCCTACATTAATAGCTGGTTGTGTAATTAATTTAATTAAATCTCTTGTGGATGCTTGCAATAAAGTTGTATGGGCGGTGGTGGTTTGTGTCTGGTATTCTTCTATATTTAGACTACTAGTTTGTAGTTGGTATATCCAATCAAGTAATTCAGGAGAAGTTAAAACTACACATCCCTGTTGCCAATTTAAGATTTCCCAAAGTTCTATTTCTGGGTCTTGTAATTGCCACAGTAATGTTGATAATTCACTTTCTTGCGCTGCTAATGTTTGCTGGCGATTATTTGGTATGGCTGGTAAGCTAATCGCCTCTGGTTGTAAAGTTCGTAAATACAGTAACAAGCGGTTTGGGTCGTTGTCAAACCAAGTTAAAGGTATTTCATAATTCCAATCTGCTTGAGGAGATACTGTCTGTACATTATTAATATTTTCTATTAATTGTGGATAGGAGATAAATCCCCTAACAACGCCAAATTCTTGTGATTCTAAAACTTCTACAAATACATAAAAGTGGGGAACGAATTCGGGGATATCTACGACTAATCTAGATAAAGGTATTTGTTCATCCCAGGAATTACCTATGGTAATTAGACAAACTTTAAAATTACCAACTTGTAAATTGGCAACAGTAGGAATGACATTAGCTAAAGCTGGTTTGGTAATTGTACAATCTTGCCAATTAACAATCAGGTTATCATCACGCTCTTGTAGCCATTTTTTAAAGACAAATAACGCTAAAGCATTTA
>NZ_CP064880.1:0-214962 GCF_025677855.1 Tolypothrix sp. PCC 7601 | reverse complement strand
AAATTATTAATATCAAACCACAAACTTTAAAATTTAGTGGAGTTGCCACTGCAATATACGCAGTTGTGACAGCTATTGAGGCTATCGGTTTATGGTATGAAAAAACTTGGGCAAAGATATTAGTTATTGGACTAGTTGGTATTAGTATACCTCCCGAAATCTATGAGTTAATTAAAGGGGTAACGATTTTCAAATTTTTAGTCTTTATGGTTAATCTAGCTGTACTATCGTACTTGGTTAGACAGTTTTATAAACATTAATTAAGAGAACTTGCTGGTAAACGCACTGTAAAACAACTTCCAATTCCCAATTGACTTGTGACGGTAATTAATCCACCGTGGTTTTGAGCAATAGCTTGGGCTATAGCCAATCCTAAACCAGAACCACCTGAATTATAAGAACGTGATTTATCTGCTCGCCAAAAACGCTCAAAAATATTTTCTAAATCTTTTGGTGCAATTCCTATACCTGTATCTTGGACATTAACTACTATATCGACAGCAGAACGATTAGCTGTGATTTCTACCGTTCCTTTTGACGAGGTGTAATGTATAGCATTTTGAATTAAATTAGTAAATAGTCGTGTTATTTGATTAGTATCACCTAACAAATAAAGCTTTTCAGTTAATTGACTTTTGAGATTAATTTGTTTAGCGATCGCCTGTGGTTGATATAGTTGCACTAAGTCGTTTAAAATTAAGCTAAGATTAACAGTTTCTTTACTCCGGTTAGGAATATTATCATAACGAGCTAAAAATAGTAAATCTTCAGTGAGGCGAGTCATTTGGTTAGTAGCACTAGAAATAGCCTGAAATTTTTCTGCGTCAGTTTCTCGCATTCCTTCTGGATACTTTAGTGCTACACCTGCATTACTTTTAATCGCCATTAAAGGACTGCGGAGTTCATGGGAAGCATCAGCAGTAAACTGTTTTAAGCGTTCAAAGCTTTCTTCAATTGGTTGCATCGCTTGACGAGTCAGCCAAACTCCACCAACACTACTAATAATCAAAGCTACAACAATTCCACCGCCTAACCCCAAATCTAATTTATTTAAAGTTTCATCAAATTCTTCTAAAGATTGACTGGCTCTTACATACCCAATGAATTGTTTATCGTCACTACTAATAATTGGTAAAGTAACAGACTGAATACGATTTTTACCACCTGTAGTAATTTGTTCTCCTTCTGTTATATGAGTAGGTAAATTTAAAATATCTTGTCCCTGTTTTTCTATGAGATTACCTTTAGTATCAAACCAGTTTAATCCTTGATGATTTTCAAATAATTTATCTTGAGGTAAGTCATTTTCAATTTTAATTTTACCGTTATCAAACTCGGCATTAGCAGCAGCGACTTGTGCTAATGCAGCAAGTTTCTCTGTTTGTTGTTTATGCAGGCTATGGGTAAAGACAATGCGAACGGCAATTGCAAATCCACCTAAGATTAATGATAATACGATTAAATAAGACAACAGTAAACGACGGCGAATTTTTTCAAACATAAGCTAATTTTGCCCTTACTTAGGACACAGACGATAACCAACACCATAAACAGTTTCGATAAAATCTTCTGAACTTCCTACGGCTCTGAGTTTCTTTCTTAAATTTGTCATGTGAGTTTTAACGGTTTCCTCCCCGGATAATTTATCAAACTCCCACAATTTATCTAAAATTGCAGAGCGAGTTAAAACTTGAGTAGGGTTTTTCAAAAAACATTCCAATATCATATATTCTTTATGTGTTAATGATAGAGGCTTGCTTGCATAGGTGACGTGACAATTACTAGAATCTAGTTGTAAATCGCCGTGAATTAAAATTAATTGGCGAGTTTCTGGACTTCTCCGAGATAAAGCTCTAATTCGTGCTGCTAATTCTTCTAGTTCAAATGGTTTAACTAAATAATCATCTGCACCAGCATCAAGTCCAATTATTTTATCTGGCGTTGTATCGCGTGCTGTCAACATCAAAATAAAAGCGTTGCAATTAGAAGCACGTAACCGTTTACAGAGAGTAATTCCGTCTAAGCGCGGCAACATTAAATCTAATAAAATTAAATCATAATTACCTGCTTCGGCATATTCCCAACCTTCAATCCCATCGTAAGCAATATCAACAGCATGATGCTGGTGTTTTAAATCTTCAGCTAAGGGTTTAGCGATGCGATCGTCATCTTCAACTATTAAGATTCTCATATCTTTGATGCTATGCCAAAAATCAGAAAGGGAAAAATTAGCAAACCTACGATTCTAAGGATGAGGGGTGTTCCTATTATGAGGTAAGTCATCTATCTGCTTAAACGTATCACTCAATTGGGTAACGCACTTTTTTCTCCTTTCGTACAGAAAAGAATAGGACAACCGCCAGTAGGATAAAGGCGATCGCTGAAGCATAGCCCCTTGGCAGTGATAGACCACCATCTTTGATTGGTTTGGTAAGAAAATCGCCGAAGGTGGCTCCGAAGGGTCGCGTGAAGATGAACGCGAGCCAGAATAGGAGGACATCACTCAACTTAGTTATGTAGTGAAGGGCAATGACAACACCAATGACGCTGGCCGTCACGAATGCGCCTTGGATATAGCTTAGTCCTAAGTTGCTTGTTAGAAAGTCACCAAAGGCCGTTCCCAAAATGTTTGAGAACACAATTGCCAGCCAATAGGTTGTCTCTGCGTCTTTCCTTGCGATCGGATAAACGCTCAGATCCCGATCCCGATAATACCAGATAGCCAGAACACTTAAGAGACAGGCTACCAAGATCAGCGATCCCATTGCGTAGCCCAGTCCGAGAGAGCGATCCATTAAGTCTGAAACTTCAGTTCCGGCTGTGGTTGTCGCAATGATAGCTACCCAGTAAAGGGCTGGACGATATCTGTCAGATTGAATTTGAAAAAACAGGAGAATAGCCAGAATGGCAAAAGTTACGGCAAAGGCCACGTAATAACCCAGCCCAAGAGACATTGAGATGAAGTCACCTGCCGTTTCGCCGAGCGTCGTGGCGATGATCTTCATAATCCAAAAGAAAATTGTGACCTTTGCAACTTTGTTCATTATTGCTCCTACTTACTGCTGGATCGCATACTTTATCTAAACTTGCAGGTTTATCGTAGAGAGAAAAAGTCAAGAACTTGGAAAGAGATGGCTGGTAGTGAAGATTTTTACTCTTTATCTACTGATTTCCATCTTCCACTTTCAAATACCAGCAGTAATGCGATCGCACTCAAAGCAAAAATACTTCCAGCGATGAAAGTTGCTTTTGGACTGATTGTTTGCCACAAAACACCTCCCAACAAACTAGCTGGTAAGAGCGCTGCACCAGTAGCCAAATTAATTAACCCAAAAGCAGTACCTCGTAGATGGGACGGAACTCTATCTGCTACCAGTGCTAATAATATGCCCTGACTCATCCCCTGATGCAGCCCATACAGCCCGAACAGTCCCCACACCTGCCAAGGAGCATTAACAAATGCAAAACCTAAATATGCCAACGCATATACACAAAATCCACTCACTAGTAACCCCAATCTACCAATGCGGTCAGATAGCAATCCTACTGGATAGGCACTGAGGGAGTAAGCTATATTCATTACAACCAGGGTGAGTGGTACTAGTGAGGCGGACACTCCAGCTTGCTGCGCTTGCAGCAATAAAAAAGCATCGCTAGAGTTACCGAGATTAAATAGTAATGCAACCGCAACTAGCACCCAGTAGCTTTTACCTAAACTTTGCAAAGCAGACCAATGTAGAGGATTATTCTGTCTTTGATGATTTCTATTGCCAGGTTCGCGCACGCCAGTTGCCAAAAGAGCTACTGCTAAAATACCGGGAAGCACCGCTAACCAGAAAACTAGACGAAAGTTCTGTCCTGAGAAATACATCAACATGAATGCAACTAGTGGCCCAGTGAATGCGCCGATGGTATCTAAAGATTGCCGCAAACCGTAAGCGGCTCCACGATTAACGCTATCGGTGACATCTGCTACTATTGCATCGCGGGGAGCTACACGAATTCCTTTACCAACGCGATCGCCAAAACGAGCTATTAATACTGATGCAGGACTAGTTGCCAATGCGAACAGGGGTTTAACTAGGGTAGATAACCCATAACCAGCAACAGCCAATCTCTTACGCTGTCCTAAATAATCGCTTAAGGCTCCTGAAAAAACTTTCAGTACAGAAGCAGTTGATTCTGCAATTCCCTCAATCCAGCCAACTGTCAGCAAATCTGCCCCTAATACCGAAACTAGAAATAGTGGCAACACTGAATGAATCATCTCAGAACTAATATCAGTTAACAAGCTGACAAATCCTAAAACCCAAACATTACGGGGGATGGTTTGAAAAGTTTTTGTTGTCACTGTTGCTGTTACCTTTGAGTTGATGACTGGTAATTCGGTGCTAAGAGAAAGCTGTAATTGTTAAATCACAATTAATTGCATTTCTCATCATCACACTTGACGATGAAATTAAAATGAAATTCTATCGCCCTCAAGAAACCTCAATTTGAAAAAATTCTTACGAATAGCGTAGTGCTTGTAGTTGTTCTAATTGTTGGGTTTGTTCTTGCAGCCGCATAGCGAGGCGATGCCTTTGGCGGGCTACACCTACGCACACTGTTAAAAAATTGCTAAACAGACAATATGCCAATGTGTTAAGCTATTATGCCTTTTTAGCTTCAGGGTTTCTTTCGCAAGCATGAAGACAAATATCGCCCATAGCTTTATTTTTAAGCAATAACAGTAATTTATTAATCTTATGAATAGGCAAATCAAAAATTTTGATTTGTGGCTAAGTGGACGTTTGCGAGGGTAATTTAATTGTGAGGCTAAGAACCAGGACAGTAATCACAAATCGCTTGAGCAAACTAGCACGGATTCGCACAATTTGGGTATTTTTACTCACCATTTTGATTGTGATATCAATAACTATACCCAATTCTGTGAGAGCGCAAGATGAACGAGTAACAGTACGTCTAGATGGTCGTGCATTGTTCCGAGTAAGTGCAGTGGATAACACCAAGGCATCAGATCGAGCAAGGCAAATCGAACGACGCATGAATCGGTTATTAGAAAATCCAACAGCAATTTCTCCACCTCAGATTGAAACTTCCCAAGATAAGCAACAGCGCGTTATTACTAGTGCGGGAGTACCAATTGTTACTCTAACTTCAACAGATGCTCAAGACAATTTAACAACCGTTGATGCGCTAGCTATCCAATGGTCACAAGCAATTGATACTGCTCTTAAACGAGCAAGTCAACGCCGCCTTTCGCCTTGGGGGCGATTTGTAGCAGAAGTACAAGCATCGGTAGAGACTGCTTTTGGGCGACTGATAGAATCTGCCATCACAATTATTCCGCGTGCGATCGCTGCTATTTTAGTAATTGGTCTTTTCTGGGCAATAGCCACATTCATACGCTGGCTGATGCGAATTATTTTCCGCCACATTGTTGAAGATTTGACCGTTGAAAACCTGATTAAGCAGGTTGCATATTACGCCGTTTGGACACTCGGTTTGA
Organism: Tolypothrix sp. PCC 7601; assembly: GCF_025677855.1. Lineage (NCBI taxonomy): Bacteria > Bacillati > Cyanobacteriota > Cyanophyceae > Nostocales > Tolypothrichaceae > Tolypothrix > Tolypothrix sp. PCC 7601. The sequence goes on along the minus strand of NZ_CP064880.1, from coordinate 209,450 downwards.
TAGTTGCCCTCGATGCTTTTGGCTTTGATCCCCAGGCTGTGGCGACTGGATTAGGATTAACTAGCCTTGCTTTGGGATTTGCCCTCAAGGATATCATCTCCAACTTTATTAGTGGTATGCTAATTCTTGTCTTACGTCCTTTTGAGTTGGGCGATCAAATTGTTGTTGGCGAAACTGAAGGAAACGTTGAGCGTATAGAATTGCGTGCTACCCAACTTCGTACCTACGATGGTCGCGTGGTACTAATTCCTAATGCTGAAGTGTTTACTTCTCGGATCATTAACAACACAGCTGCACCTATCCGTCGTAGCAGTGTCGAACTATTCATTGGTTACGATAGCGATCTACAACAAGTAGTTACTGTATTAAAAAATGCAGCCCAAGCAACACAAGAGGTACTTGATGAGCCGGGGGTTTCTGTGCGGATACGAGATTTAGAACAAGATGACATTGTAGTTGAAACGCGCTTTTGGACAGATTCGCGGCGTTCTGATTTTGTCGCTACTACATCAGCTGTCAGACAGGCGATCGTTGCTGCGTTGAAAAAAGCGAATATTGGATTACCAGACCCCGATGTCAGAATTTTAGTGCCGCGTCATCCCCAAAAGTGGCAAGCAGCATTCGGTTTAAAAGATAGTGATAGTGCTTCATCTTAACCCTCTGATAAGTTTCAACCAATATCTGATCGGAATATTATCAACAACAGTTCAATGACTATGGCGATGGTGAATGTCCCTAGTGTGAGGGTGAGTGTGATAAAGAATCCTCGTGTGTTCGTGAGGATGGTTGTGAGGTTCGCCTATATTTATCCCCTCATCGTGGTTATGCTGATGGTGTTCATCATGGATATGTTTATGTTTATGCACAGTAACATAGTGTAGATGTTCGTGTTCATGTGGATGAGGCGAGAGAGTAATTTGCACTACCACTAGCAGCATCAAGCCTACTAAACTACCATAAATAAACTCACGTTCAGCAAAGTGACTTCCTAACCAACCCGCAAGAGGGTAAGAGATTGCCCACCAAAGATGACTCCAGGCAAAGTGTGCGCCATAAACTCGCCCTTGTATAGCAGTCGGGATACGGTCTGCAATTAATGTCTGAGTAGGTAAGTTGACTAAATTTTGCCCCGCACCTGCTACCAACCATAAGACCATCAATACTGTTAAATTTGCGTAGTTGGCAGGTAATAAAGCCAAGGTGATCAAAGTTGCACCAATAAAAACAAACGTTGTACGCGGCAAACTTCTATTGAACGTACCATAAATAACTGCACACAGAGTTGCACCAATCCCAAAAGCTGCCATCACCCAGCCGTACTGCACTTCTCCAAACTTAAGTGTACCTTGGACATAGCCAACAGTATTGACTAAGATTTGCGCTCCGGCAATTGATGCGACTAACTGCATCGCTAGCGCGTAACGAATAGGTGCATCTGTAAGCAGGCGAGTTGTACCGTCTTTAATGTCTCCCCATGTTCGGCGTGTTGTTCTGGAAGGCTGTTGATTTTGTGCAACGACGAGCTGACCTGGTAAAGTGAAGATTAAGACTGCCGCGATCGCCTCCGGCGGGCGGGTACGCCATCGCAAAGCTGAGAGCATCCAAAAAGAAGACTTGTCTTGCACCAATGAAGGCGGCGACACTTCCAGCGATACCAGGGCCAAGTACACCAAGCAATTGGTAAGTAGCCGACGAAAGAGCGATCGCGCCTGCATAGTCATTCTCACCCGTGACTAATGGAATTGTGGCTTGGTAAGTTGGGGTAAAAAAAGCATTAAAAACGTTCAGCGCAAATATTAATATGTAAACTTGCCAAATCTGCGTCACGAAAGGCAACATACCCACAATTAACATTCTAAATATGTGGGTAATGACCATGATTTTCTTACGGTCGAAGCGGTCTGCGATCGCACCTGCAAGAGGGGACAGCAATACAAAAGCGGTAACACGCAGAGTTAAAGCTACTGAAAGTACAACCGCCGCATTCTTTCCAGCTAAGTTAAAAGCCAGAAGGGCTAAACCCACCCAAGTAAGTGCATCACCCAATAAACTAGTGGTTTGAGCAGTATACAGCCTTGCAAATACCGGATTTCTCAAGCTGCGGAAAAATGTCAAGGTATTCATTTATCAAGGGGCATAGTTATAAAAGTCTTTTATGGTAATACTTTAACACTAATGGGGGGAGGGGGCATATTTATCAAAGCTGGAAAATAGTCTTGACAAGACTATTTTCACCACTCTGCTATTTTCTAGAAGGGGTGTAGTATTTTTAGCGTTGCTGTTAGCGCAACTTGGCGTTAGCCATATCATGAGATAATCTCACCTAATTGGGAACGCATTTTTAATAGTTTCAACCACCAATTCATTCCGCATTTATGCAACGTCGTATTTTTTATTTTTAGTCATGGTTGTGGTGTCGCTGTAGCAACCATCATTCCCCACACTACACCAAAATGAAATTTTGTCGCTCGCTCAATATCAAACTGTGCAGATTTGAGTAAATTGTGAAATTCAAGTTGGGTATAACACTGCTTATAAGCAGGATCAACCAACTTTAATATAAAATCGCAAAGGCGGCACAATAAATAATCTTTGCACCAATCCAAAATAATTACTTTACCGTCAGGTTTCAATACACGTTTCATCTCTACTAATGCGGCATTTGGGTCATCAAAATAATGGAACGAATTGGCAGATACAACCACATCGAAACTATTATTTTCAAATGGCAACGCCGACGCGCTAGCAGTATGAAACGAGACATGGGGATACAGTTGAAGTTTTTGTCGAGCGACAAGCAGCATCTTCTCTGAAATGTCTACTCCAGTTATACGTTGCGTTGCGTTCTCAGTTAACAATAACCGTTCAAATTCACCTGTTCCACAGGCAACATCCAGCACAGTTGTTGATGGAGATATTTGCGTCCAGTCTTTCAGAAATGAAAGCGTATTTGCAACATAACTATTCCAGCGTTGGTCATATATTGCTGCTAGCTTGTCATACTGCTGGCGAACTTTGGTTTCGGTCATAGTGAATATATGGAACTCTTCATTAACCTGATTACTAACACCTTTTGTACTGAAAGTATTAAGATGAATCAAAATTTACTCAAGGGAAACAATTATATTTGGAAGTTTCATCAAAGATTCTAAAAGATAAAATTCCTCTGATATTTATCATTGCTCAAAAACTGCTTTTGGTACTTTGCCATCCTCTACAATCGACATAGTACGCTTAGGTAACAAGAACTTACCAAACTTGGCATATAAAGCTGGTAAGACCATCAAAGTTAATGCTGTAGAAGTAAATAAACCACCTAACACCACTATTGAAAGTGGTTGTAAGATTTCTTTTCCTGGGCCACTCTCAACTACTAAAGGTGCTAATCCTAAAGCAGAGGTAAAAGCTGTCATCAAAATGGCATTCAAACGTTCCATTGATCCTTTAATCAGAACTTCTTTAACTGGTATACCTTCCGCAAATTTGGTGTTGTAATTATCCACAAGTAACAAACCATTACGGGTAGCAACTCCGAATAAAGTAACAAAACCAACTAGAGAAGCAATGGATATTACTCCACCTGTCAAAGCCACTGAGAATACTCCTCCCACCAATGCTAAAGGTAAATTAATCATAATCATGGTAGTAGAGGGAATAGATTTGACAGAAAGATACATAATTACTGTGATTGCAACAAAGGCGATCGCACTCGATATTAAAATATTTTGAGTCGCTCTTTCTTCTGCTTCAAATTGTCCCGCATACTGAATATAGTAACCAGCAGGTATCTGTACTTGCTGTTTGACTTTAGCTTGAATTTCATTGACAATGGAGCGCAAATCCCTACCATTAGCGTTAGCAGAAACAACAATCAAGCGGGATACATTCTCTCTATTTATAGTATTAGGACCAGTACCATTTTCAATTGTGGCAACCTGTGCTAAAGGAATTTTTTGACCGTTAGGAGTATCAACTAACAAATTGCGAATAGTATCCAAATTCTGCCGTGCATCTGGTTTTAACCATACAGCTAAATCGAAAGTTTGTTGTTTCTCTAAAACTTGAGATACTACTCGTCCATTCAGGGCAGTTTCGATAATTTCAGACAGTTTGCCTACTGTCAAACCATACCGTGAAGCAGCAGGTCGATTGAACTTAATTTGTATTTGTTCAATCGGTATTTGGGGTTCTAGTTGTAAATCTACAATCCCATTCACGGTTTTCATGACATCATCAACTTGTTGTCCAACTGTGCGGAGTTGTTCTAAATCGGGGCCGAAGATTTTGACAGCAATCGCACTTCTCACCCCAGACAACACTTCATCCATGCGGTGTGAGATAAAACCACCAATATTTGGCGCTACCCCTGGTAACTTAGCAAATTCCTCCCGTAACTTTTCAATCGTCCCCTCCCTATCTTTCATTCCTGCGTCGCTTAACTCGATATCCAAGTGTCCCAAATTCACCCCGGCTGCATCCCCATCTCCTGGCGCACGCCCAGAACGCAATTGCACGTAGGGAAATCTAGAATCTCCCTTGAGTGCATGTTGAAGTGTTTCACCAGCTGCATTGGTAGCTTCCAGAGAAACCCCTGGATAAAGAGTTAATGTATTCACCAAAGTTTGCTCCTGAAACTCTGGTAAAAATATTCTGCCAAACGAGGGGACAATTACAACCGCAGCTACCAAACTAGCGATCGCAGCACCTATAACAATTCCAGAACGCCGCAGAGAAAATGTTAGTAGAGGACGATACAGCCCCTTAAAAAATCTTGCAACCCAAGGTTCTGTTTCTGGCAAACGACCATAAGGTAGTAAAATTGCACATAAAGCCGGAGTTACCGTCAATGCCGTGATACTAGAGGCGATAACTGCTGCCATATAGCCTAATCCCATTGGGATAAAAATGCTACCTTCTACACCAGCCAAAGCGAAAACTGGAGAGAAGACAACTATGGTAATGATGGTAGCTCCAAATACTGAATCGCGTACTTCTTGACAGCCATCAAATACAACATCTAAAACTGGACGTGGGTTAGGGGAATATTTATTTTCTCGCAAGTTACGGTAGACGTTTTCAGCGTCAACAATCGCATCATCAACGGCTGAACCAATTGCGACTGCTAACCCTCCCAATGTCATAGTATTTAAACCTTGTCCCAACCAATTTAGTAGTAGTACTCCTAGTAATAAAGATAAAGGTAGGGCAGTTAAACAAATAGCTAAATTGCGCCAATTCATTAAAAAAGGAATTAAAATTAAAGCAACAATAATACTGCCTTCAATTAAAGCTTCTCTAACATTTTCAATAGAAGAATCAATATAGTTTTCTTGACGAAATGTTGGGGTGACTTTGATATCTTTGGGTAATCCTGCTTGAATCTCTGACATCGCTGCTTCAATAGCACGGGTGACAGTAGGAGTATCGGCTTGAGGCTGTTTATTAACCATTACAATAACTGCCTTCTGACCGTTAAAACTGCCATCACCTCGTTTAATAGCTGCACCAATTTGCACATCAGCAATATCTGAGATTTTGACAGGCGTACCATTGCGGGCAGTAATTACTGATTGCTGTAATTCTTCAAGAGATTCAATTCTTCCAATCCCGCGAATTAACTTTTCTCGGTCAGGAGTAATTAAATAGCCACCAGGAGCGTTAATATTAGCAGCTTTGGCTGCTTGCTCTAAGTCTTCCAAAGTGACATTAAAGGCTCTTAGCTTCGCTGGATCGACTAATACTTGATATTGGCGAACATCGCCACCATACGCTACAACTTGACTAACACCAGGCACAGCTAACAGGCGATTTGTCACTTGCCAATCAACAATTCGCCGCACTTCCATTAAAGGAGTGCTTTGGGAGGTGAAGGCATATTGTAATACAGTGCCGATAGGGGAGCTTGTAGGGGAAATTTGCGGAGTTTCTACCCCTGATGGCAGCTTACTTTGAGCTTGTTGTAATCGCTCTGTTACCAACTGGCGAGCTTGATAAATATCAGTATCCCAGTTAAAAATGACTTTGACGACAGAAATTCCTGCTGCTGAAGATGAGCGTACTGCTGTTACTCCAGGAGTACCATTAATCGCACTTTCAATTGGTAAAGTTACTAAAGATTCTAATTCTTCGGGGGCGAGTCCTGGTGCTTCAGTTTGAATTTCAACTTGGGGTGGTGCAAAGCTAGGAAAAACATCCAAGGGCATTTGGATAATCGTCCGAAATATCCAAATTGTCAGGATAATTGTACCCAGGATAACTAACCAACGGCGAGCGATCGCCCATTTAATAATGGCACTCAGCATTGTTATTTCTCAATCTTGATTTCTGAATCTTGACTCGCCACCCGATGGTTATCATTAAATTCTGGTGATGGCTCTACTGGAACGGAACTATTGAGATGTTCTTCTGTGACATAGCCAACTCCTGTGGCTAGTTGATATTGATGTTTGCTGCGACGACCAGCCCAAAAAGTACCTGCCATAAAAGCTACAGTAGCTAGAGTAGCTCCCCCTCCTGCGGCAATCCACCAGGGTAGTGGTAAGCTAGGAGTTTTAGTTTCCGTTACCTGTGCAGGAATTTCGGTGTGTTCGTCTGCTGTCGTCTTGGTATCACCCCGCAAAGATTGAGCGTAAAGTTGCGGCGCGCGCTGGGTAACGATCAAATCACCCTCGAATAAACCAGTTTTTACCTCAACCATGTCTTGCGAAGTTTGACCCAAGGTAACTTCAACAGGTTGATAAGCGTTACCATTCTGCACATAAACCTGTTTCTTGCCATTTGCTTCTACCACAGATGCACTGTTGATAGCCAAAACATCTGACGAAGTTTGGTTTGTCAACACTTCCAACTCAGCAAACATTCCAGGTTTGAGAACTCCACTGGAGTTATCTATTTCGGCTTTCACAGGCACAACGCGCGTATCACCTGCTACCACAGATTCAATTACGGCAATTCTTCCATTAAAGGTGCGATTAGGTACAGAAGCTACCTTCAAGCTTACCCGTTGACCAGTCTTAACTTTATCTAAATCTTTTTCATAAATATTCGCTGTGGCAAAAACCCGATTATCATTCACAATCGTCATTAATTTGCCACCCGCATCCTGAAATGATTGACCGAGAGTAACTTCCCTATCAGCAACCTTGCCGGTAATCGGAGCAGTTATCGTCACCAATCCCTTAGTATTAGCCCGGTTTCCTAATTGAGACAGGCGAGTTTGATACGTGGTGCTACTAAGTTGAATTTTTGATTTGGCTAGTTCAACAGATGATTGAGCCGTTTTGAGTTTAGCCTCAGCTTCGATGACATCGCGGCGACTGTTAGCTGTGGTTAGTTTAGCCTTAGCTTCTGCTAGCTGGGTTTGGGATTCTAAGGCTGTACGACGTGGCAAAGCACCAGAATCAGCTAACTGTCTGTCTTTGTTATACTTTTCTTGAGCAAATGCTACTTGGCTCTGTGCTTGAGCGATTTCTGCTGCGGCTATTTGCTGATAGCGATCGTAATTCTGCTGGGCTAGCCTCAAGTCAGCTTGTGCTTGCCGTAAATCAGCTTGACCTTGTGCTAGTTTTTCTTGGGAGTTAACGCGCAGTTCCACCAAGTCAGGACTGGATACAACAGCTACAGGTTGACCTTTCTTGACGTTTGCACCGGGTTCTACTAACAACTCAACTACTTTTGCCCCGGAAATTGGGGTAGTCACTTCCACTCTTTGGCTGGGTAAAGTTTCAATTTGCCCAGTTGTTTTAATACCAACGGCTAGTTGTTGGCGTTTAACTGGCTCAACTTTAATTCCTAACCGTTGGGCAGTTTGAGTATCAACTTGAATGGAACTAGTTGCTGGGGTGGCTTCACTGTCTCCTTGAAATTCATTTCCATGTCCGCCGTGGGCTAAAACTACTATGGGGCTTGCTAATAACAGCAGGCTAACAAGTGTACCAGAAACACAACGTATGATAACAATTGGTTGGAAACGCAAAGAGTTTGGCATCGCTATCAAAGATCCTTAAGTATGAGGGCAAAGGAAGGCGATCGGGTATTTATATTTGGTAAAACAAGCTAGCTTTTTTTAGGAGATTTTTCTGCACATCATTCTCAGTCTTTCATCTCAAAATGAAATTGACATGAAATTGAGAATTAAGAAACTAGCTTTCTTTGACATCCAGAATTCTCAATTGCGTCGGCAAACTTTATATCCGCTTCTAAGTAGAAATTGAAATTTGAGACTACTGGTTATACCAAGCTTTGCGCCACTGTTTCATTTGGTTAATCTCTGTGTCTTGCGCTTTGATAATTTCTTGAGCCAAGTTTTTAATTTCAGGACGTTGAGACTTTTGCAAGGCATCTTTCGCCATAACTACAGCTGCTTCATGGTGCGGAATCATTGCGTTAATAAAACGCAGGTCAAATTCTGTATCAGCTGCACCCAAGTCCATGTTCATCATCATGGCTTGCATTTGCTCAGAAGACATCTCCATGTCATGACCCATTTTGGCATCATAAGCCATTGGTTTATCTCCCGCTTTGGGATACCAGGCTGTACGCCACTGTTTCATCTGCGTAATTTCTTGGTTTTGTGCTTTAATAATTTCGTCTGCTAGCTTTTTGATTTCAGGGCGTTGCGATTTCTGCTGTGCTTCCTTGGCCATTACCGTTGCCCCCTGATGGTGCGGAATCATCGCATCTATAAACCGCAAATCATAGTTAGCATCGGCTGGGCCTAAATCCATTGCCATGCTGTGGTTCATACCGCTACCATGATTCATCATGCCGTCATGGTTCATCGGTTGCTTATCACCAGTATCGGTAGCGGTGGTAGTAGGGTTTGGTGTTTGGCTTTGGTTTTGGGAAGCAGTTGTAGAACAGGCTGTCAAGAAGCTGCTAGGAACAGAGGCGATCGCTACCAAAGTCAATGACAAAAAGCTATTTTTCAGAGTAGAAAGTTGCATAGGGTTCATCTAAATATTTCCTGATTGCATTTTCAAATATCCAGTTGGCTGGAGAGTCAACCCCTTGGGTTATTTATCTTTGGCTTGGGTAATAAAATTGCCCAGATAACTAGCTATTCACAAAGCGACTGTTGCACTTACTACATAGTTTGACAGTCAAAAATGAAATTAGGATGAAATCAGGGTTCGTGCTAGTAGTACAGATATACGAGTGCATATCAACATGAAATCTGCATGAAATCCCTATACCTCAGTAGCTAGAAATATTTATTACCTCATTGGTATGACGCGATCGCCTTCGCAAATCTTTAAGGTGAGTCTAAAGGCGTTATTGCCTTTGGTAAACCTAAAAAATTTCAAGAGGGTGAATACATGGCTATACAAGAACTCACCTTGAGTCAAGTGAACCAGCAGATGCAACAATGTATTCAAAACTGCTTAGACTGCCATAGCATTTGTTTAAATACCGTGACTTACTGCCTACAAAAAGGTGGTCATCACGCCGAACCTACTCATATTCGATTAATGCTTGATTGCGCTGAAATTTGCAATACAAGTGCTAATTTCATGCTTCGAGCTTCTGACTTACATTCTCGTACCTGCGGCGTTTGTGCTGAACTATGTCAACGGTGTGCTGATGAGTGCGATCGCATGGGTGACGATGCTCAAATGAAAGCCTGCGCTCAGATGTGCCGTCGATGCGCTGATTCTTGCCGCCAAATGGCAATGGCAACTGCCTAAGTCATCGTCAAAGCTAGCTGGCTGCCGTGTAGTATTTGCTGCAAACTGTGCTTAAAAATGCGGCAGTCAGCAAAGATAACCTTAGCACCACGAACAGCAACTTCAGACTGACGCTGCTGGTATTGATAGCAATTTGATCGCATATTCACCATCTACATCTCTAAGTGTAAGCACTCACAAAGCTGCATCTAATATGTGCATAAAAAAATTCTTCAGATGGCCTCTTGACTCTCCAGTGAACTGGAGCATTCAAGATGAAATCAGTTAGTTATTAGTTAACGCTATTTAGTAACTGGAGGAGTCAGATGGAGAATACCACACTCAAACTGCGTGGCATGAGTTGTGCCTCTTGTGCCAGCAGCATTGAAGACGCGATTAATTCTGTCCCCGGTGTCGATGAATGTATTGTGAATTTTGGAGCAGAACAGGCAACAATTGAGTATGACCCCAGAAGAACTGATTTAGAAGCCATTCAAGAGGCAGTAGATGCAGCAGGTTATTCTGCCTATCCACTCCAAAAACAAAACCTGATGGCGGGAGACGATGATGCCGAGAAAAGACATCGCTTAAGAGAATCCCGCGATTTAATGCGAAAAGTGGCGGTGGGAGGCATCATTAGCACTGTGTTGGTTATAGGTTCACTGCCTATGATGACAGGGTTGCACTTACCCTTGATCCCAGTATGGCTGCATAATCCTTGGGTACAGTTGATACTCACTACCCCAGTACAGTTCTGGTGTGGTTACTCCTTCTACATTAATGGATGGAAAGCTTTAAAACGTCATGCTGCCACAATGGATACCCTAATTGCTTTGGGTACAAGTGCAGCATATTTTTATTCGCTATTTCCCACATTATTTCCCAGCTTTTTCATCAATCAGGGGTTAACACCAGATGTGTATTATGAAACTGCTGCGGTCGTTATTACCCTAATTCTGCTAGGAAGACTATTTGAAAATCGCGCTAAAGGACAAACTTCAGAAGCTATCCGTAAGCTGATTGGGTTACAAGCTAAAACAGCGCGTTTGATTCGCAATGGACGAGAAGTAGATGTCCCAATTGAAGAAGTAATTATTGGAGATGTGATACTGGTTCGTCCTGGCGAGAAAATTCCTGTTGATGGGGAAGTTATTGAGGGAGCATCCACAATTGATGAAGGGATGGTAACAGGGGAAAGCGTGCCTGTCAAAAAGCAACCAGGCGATGAAGTGATTGGAGCTACTATTAACAAAACTGGGAGTTTTAAGTTTCGGGCAACACGAGTCGGAAGTGATACTGTGCTGGCGCAGATTGTCCAATTAGTACAGCAAGCTCAAGGCTCAAAAGCCCCAATTCAGAGATTAGCAGACCAAGTAACTGGATGGTTTGTGCCTGCGGTGATTGCGATCGCACTGCTCACTTTCATCATTTGGTTTAATTTTACAGGCAACGTGACTTTGGCACTGATTACCACTGTTGGGGTACTAATTATCGCCTGTCCTTGTGCGCTGGGTTTAGCCACACCGACATCTGTAATGGTAGGAACGGGTAAAGGTGCAGAAAATGGCATTTTGATTAAAGGTGCTGAAAGCTTGGAACTAGCGCACAAGATTCAAACAATAGTACTAGATAAAACTGGAACCATCACTCAGGGTAAACCAACAGTCACCGATTTTGTCACCGTCAATGGTACTGCTAATGGTAACGAAATCAGGTTGGTGCAACTTACGGCATCTGTGGAACGCAATTCCGAACATCCATTGGCAGAAGCGGTTGTGAGATACGCCCAATCTCAAGAAGTGACGTTAGCTTCGGTCAAGGAGTTTGAAGCTGTAGCAGGTAGTGGTGTACAAGGTATAGTTTCTGGTCATCTTGTGCAAATTGGTACACAACGCTGGATGTCAGAATTAGGCATCGACACCCAAGCCTTACAACAGGATAAAGAGCGTTTGGAATATCTGGGTAAAACTGCAATTTGGATTGCGGTTGACAGACAAATTCAGGGATTAATGGGGATTTCTGATGCCATCAAACCTACCTCCATACAAGCAATTAGTGCTTTGCAAAAACTGGGTTTAGAGGTGGTGATGCTCACAGGTGATAATCGCCGCACCGCCGAAACCATTGCCCGTGAAGTTGGTATCAAGCGTGTTTTGGCAGAAGTCCGCCCCGACCAAAAAGCCGCTACAGTGCAGAAACTACAATCAGAAGGAAAGATTGTAGCAATGGTTGGAGATGGTATCAATGATGCACCAGCACTAGCTCAAGCCGATGTCGGAATGGCAATTGGCACTGGTACAGATGTAGCGATCGCCGCTAGTGACATTACACTCATCTCCGGTGATTTACGAAGCATAGTCACTGCCATTCAACTCAGCCGCGCCACAATTCGTAACATTCGTCAAAACCTATTCTTCGCCTTTATCTATAACGTTGCTGGCATTCCCATCGCTGCGGGTATTCTGTTCCCCATCTTCGGCTGGTTACTTAACCCCATCATTGCAGGTGCAGCAATGGCATTTAGTTCAGTTTCAGTGGTGACAAATGCCCTACGTCTGCGTAAATTCCAAGCTAAATCAGTAGGATAAGGAGCTAGCAAATGTTGAGTAAAGTAATTCTTAGCAGTATAGCAGGCTTGGGATTGGCATTCAGTGTGGCCTTAGATCCAGTAGTTGCACAGATGAATCATCAAATGCCAGCTACTGAGCAAGCAAAGACAAGCCAGTTCCGTCACATTGAGCAACCATTGTGGGTAAAAGGTGCAGTTACAACAGCCGGCTTGGGGTTAATCGGACTAGAGATATGGTGGTTTCTCCTAAGTAAACCAAAGTCTCAAAAAGCCGAAGCCCGTGATGGTATTCAAGAAGTTGGCATTACTGTAGATGGAGGCTATGAACCTAGTCGAATTCTAGTCAATGCAGGTCAAAGAGTCCGCCTTAATTTCCTACGCCGTGACCCTAGTAGTTGTCTTGAAGAGATACGCCTACCTGATTTCCATATTGCCAAAAACCTACCACTCAACGAAGTTACACCCATTGAGTTCACATCCGACAAACCAGGTACTTATACCTTCAACTGCGGTATGAATATGTTCCGAGGAGTTATAGAAGTTCAACCTACTGACTCGACTGCAAAAACAACCTCAGTAACTACTTCTCAATCTACTCACCAGATTCAACCAGAGCTTTCTTTGCCTACAGAGTCAGCAACAAAAGCAATGAAAACATCAGAAGGCAATCAAGAAGCGACTATTACGGTTGAAAAGGGTTATAAACCGGAGCGAGTAATTGTAGAGGCGGGACAACCAGTAAGATTGGACTTCCAACGTCACAATCTGAGCAAGTGCTTTGATAAATTGCTAATACCGGACTTTGACTTAGCCGTTGACCTTGCTCCTAACCAAACTACTTCAGTAGAATTTACTCCTAAGTATCCTGGTGAATATCAGTTCACTTGCGGTATGAAAATGTATCGTGGTGTTGTGGAAGTAAAGCCTGCTACATAATCCAGTAGCAAATAATTAGCAAGATGATCCTGTTCTCTCTTGACTCTCCAGCTAACTGGAGAGTTTAAGATAAGGTAAATAAACTTATTTAACATGAGAGCAGCTAAATATGCTAGTCCAAGAAGAGCCAAAACTCATTGGTAATGTTGCCAAGTCTAGCGGTGTACCTATTAAAACTATTCGCTACTATGAAGAACTTGGTCTACTCAAATCATCAGCAAGAACAGAAGGCGGATTTAGATTATTTAACTCTGATGTTTTGGAGCGACTGCACTTTATTAAACGCGCTCAAAGCTTAGGATTAAGCTTGTCAGAAATTAAGGAATTTTTAAATGTTCATGATGGAGGGGAATTACCTTGTGAGCATATAAAAATTAAACTAGAAGATAAGATTAAAGCTATTGATGAACAAATTCATCAATTACTGATTTTGAGACAAGAATTATCAGGATTAGTTTCTGGTTGGGAAACCATACCTGAAAATCCTGAAAAAACAATTTGTCCTATTATTGAAAGAAATTAAACAATCAAGCTGTTCATTTATTTTTTTATCAGTATATCAACGCATTAAGCTAAGTTGATGTACTGATTTCTTATTGAGAGAAATCAATTGATAAAGAAATTAGTTATTTTTAATTTTACCTATTGACTCTCCCGTAAGCTGGAGAAATTAAACTAATTTTAGTCGAGTAGATTAAGCATATATCTATTCAACAATTTTCAGAAAATTAGTTATCTTCATTCAGGAATTTAATACTATGACACTGCAACTAACAGTTCCCAAACTCGCTTGTTCTGCTTGTGCGAATACTATCACCAAAGCAATTCAATCAATTGAGTCTACAGCCAAAGTGCAAGCTGATCCAAAAACAAAACTTGTCAGTATAGAAACTCAAGCACCTGAGACTAAGATTAAAGAAGTAATAGCTGCTATAGGCTATCCATCTGTTTAGGTTTTTGAGTTTATTCTACTATCAGTAGTTAGCATTGGATGAACTGCTGATAGTCAAATATTCCTTTCAGAAAAGTCCTTCTGCTTTTAGAAGAGAGGTGACTTATATAAGTTTACTTTTTCTGATTCCACTGACGATTGGTTTAGCAGTTAATTATTTGTTTAAAAATTCTACTGATGACATGGCAGAATTAACAAGTTTATCTACAGTTGCTTGCCTAATTGTCAGTTTAATACTAGCACCTTGGCAACTAAAAGTTGTGGTTCTAATGCTTGCCATATTAACTCCCCAGACGAATTGAGACTTTTGAATAACTTCAATCATTAAAAAATGGAGCAAAATCAATGAATAGATTTCTGAATACAATTGCTATCACTACTACTTTGATACTAATTCAAAGTTGCTCTTTATTAATTAGAGACAAAGGAAAACCAATATCTGCTGCTACAAATCAGCATGAAGAACATTCTATAGGTGAGATTAATCACAGAGAACATTCAACAAGTGGCACAGGTGATGGGAAAAAAGCATTTACCCAGGCAAAACTCAAAGTCCCAAACATTATTACACCTAATAAAAACATTCCGATAGTAATTGGTGTTCAAGATTCGGATGGGAAAGCAATAGCAAATTTTGACACTTTCCAAGAAAAGCTCATGCACCTCATCCTTGTCAGTGATGATCTTCAGTTTTTTAGTCATCTTCATCCCACATATAAAGAAAATGGGCAGTTTGAAGTTACAGCCAGTTTTCCGCAAGCAGGTAATTACACATTTTTTAGTGACTACAAACCTGCTGGTCAAACAGAACAAATCTCAGTGTTGAAAACACAAGTTCCTGGAAACAGTATTGCTGCCCCAGGAATTAACCTAAATCGCAGTAAAACGTTCAATGATACTAAAGTCAATCTTGCTGTTTCTGAACCTACTGTGAAAGCGGGTAAAGAAGTCACTTTAATGTTTAAATTAGAAGATGCTTCTAACAATCAACCGCTTACAGACTTGCAGCCTTACTTGGGAGAAAAAGGACATTTAGTTATCCTGCGACAGTCAACCTCATTGAAAGTAGAAGATTACATTCATGCTCACGCGCTAAAAGATGCTCCTGCTGGACAGGTTCATTTTATGACTAGCTTTCCGCAACCAGGAAAGTATAAGCTTTGGGGTCAGTTTAATCGTAATGGCAAAATCATCACTGCTGATTTTTGGATCGATGCTGTTTAATTTAGCTGATGTTTTATTAATAAAACGAGAAGTGCAAAATTCTTGTGTTTATAACTTTATATGTACATAGTACCTTATGTGAATTTACCACCCATTTGGGTGGTAAATCTCTGCTTATTACTACTTCTAATTTAGGGGTTGACCTACACCAGCTGCTCGCAACTGTTCTAGATTTGGTTTACCAGTTAAGACAAGTTTTCCATTAATTGCGATCGCTGGTACTGCATTTACTCCATACTGCTGGGCTTTCTCTTGCTCTTGTCGCAAGTTATAAACTGATACTTCACAATCAGGACAAGTCAGTTCTTGCACCATTTGCACCGTCTCATCACAAAGAGGACAGTCAGCTGTAAAAATCTCAATTTGACGTTTTGTCATGATGTCTACCAAAAATTCTTTCTACTCATTCATTCTGATGCCTCTAGTTGGCTATAGAGTCAACCCCATAGGTAAATATTATTTTTCAAATAACCTTTATTAAAATTTATTGGATATATAATTCCCTAAAAGTTGCAAGCCTGCATTGCCAAGTTTTAAGCTAATATTTTTACCTACAATTATTGTAATTAAACTTTACACAAAAATTTCCAATTATTACTTGACTTTATAGCCGACTATAGACTTTAAAGTTATAACAACACATAGTAGTAAATAACTATGATTGCTGTCGTGAAACAAGTTTGCTGTGAAGTATCATCCCCAAAAAAGCTGCTAAAAATTGGTGAGCTGGCGAAGCAAACTGATGTGGCAGTGGGAACAATTCGGTATTACGAAGGCTTGGGCTTGATAAAACCAGTTGAAAGAAGTGAAAGTGGCTACCGTTATTACGACTGTGAGGCAATCAACAGGCTGCAATTCATCAAAAAAGCCCAATCTTTACAGTTTTCCCTGTCTGAAATTCAACAGGTGCTAGGCATTCGTTCCCAAGGCGACCCTGCTTGTCCCCTCGTTCGGGATTTACTCAAACAAAAAATTGCTCATCTTGAGAAGCAAATTTATCGCATGAAGGAACTGAAAGATGAGCTAGAGGCATATCAACAACGTTGGGAAAACCGGCCTTTGGATAATCCCTGTAATAAAGAGCTTTGTAGCTTGATTGAGGAAGTTGCCTGCTCTGATATACCTGTTCACAATTTCCGAGACTCGTAAATTTATTACTTGACTCTATACCCGAATAGAGACTTTAGAATGGCCTTAGTTTCCCAGAAACTACTAATTTAACAGAATAATGGAAAGTAAAAAAATGAACATTAGTACAGGCGTTAAGACAGTATTGAGCGCAGCCGTAACTAGTTTTGCATTGCTTACGTTAACCACTACTGCTTCCTTTGCAAACACCCCCAAGGGAACTGTGACACCGAATCAATCCGCCAGGGCTATAAACGAAGCAAAACTAATTCAAGTACTCACTAGTCAAAGAACAACGCCAACAAATCAAACGCCACAGCAGCCAAACCAAACAGGATGTAAGTGTTGCCAAGCAATGATGAATAAGATGCCAGGAATGATGAACAATATGCCGGGAATGATGAACAACCAAGACAGCCCATCAAAATAGAGCTTGATAAATCCCTCGGCGAGACACACATTTGAATTTGAAATGTTAAAAAA
This sequence comes from Tolypothrix sp. PCC 7601, assembly GCF_025677855.1. Classification (NCBI taxonomy): domain Bacteria; kingdom Bacillati; phylum Cyanobacteriota; class Cyanophyceae; order Nostocales; family Tolypothrichaceae; genus Tolypothrix; species Tolypothrix sp. PCC 7601. The sequence continues at coordinate 192,493 of NZ_CP064880.1, read as the reverse complement.
ACTAAAAGTTTTTAGAGAAGTCTCGCCGAAAAATACTGATAAACTAATTCCTAAAAGCGTACTTGGCAACAGCGTAAACGTTTATCTGCAAAATAATTAGAAGTCATTTAATTATACAGAACATCTCACTTGTAAAAGTGGGATTTTTTTACTAATGCTGACGCAGCTAAGAGTGAAAAACCTATCTAGGAGACAACTATGGCTGCTAATAAATCCACTAAACTCAAAGTTACTACAATCGATGATTCGACAATGGAGCAATTCAAAGTTGAATCATTTGATGTGCGTAAGTACAACGCCATTTTCTATTCAATTCGTGATCTTTACGGACGCGAATCACAACGGCAATTGGGGTCTGATAATTTCGACTGGAAGGCTTTTAAGACTCAGTTTGAAATTTGTTTTGGTCGTCCTGAAGATTATCGTTACACCACAGAACAATTGTTGACTTTCGCAAAACACAAATTCAACATGAGTTTGGAAGACTTGTTAGCTTATAACCGTAAATCATGGGAACTCCGCAAAAGACGAGAACAACAATATGCAGAAATGGAGCAAATTAACTCTGTAATTCAACACTTTCCAGAAATTACCAATTCTCATGTTGATTGTTCCCAAATCCTAGACCAACAGCCATACTAAACTTTAAAAGAGTCAGTTAAAAAGTACTGTTTTATGCAGCACCTTATTCTAACTGATTCTTTTTTTTACTAAACTGATTTTTGTCTGAGCCTATCAAACATTCTCGTTTACAGCAATAAAGGTACTAGGCCGCTCACAAGGAGTAAAGTTATACTTACGTTTGACTTCTTCACCTGTATTATTTGTATTACCTTCAACAGATTTATTTAACGGTACAACCTCAGAGCGTATATAACCAGTCAACTTATCAAACTGAATAATCATGTGCTGGTGGAAAGCCCAGACATCCGCCATCCGATTGTCCATACCAGAAGATATTTCATCAGGTATAAAAATATTACCGTGCCAGGATACTTTCATCCCCTCTTTCTGGAAGTAAGCATCTATTTCAGGACGAATGTAATCCGCAGTTCCTCCGCAAAATACCAGTTCTTCAATATCCTCATCCATCTTTGAGCGCAACCACCTAGCGATCGCACGCCAATATTCATCTCTAGCAAGTAATAAAGCTTTGGACATCGACTCGCCATCAAGTTGAATCTCATCGTCTTTGCGCTTGCGTGAAAGTTTCTTCATCACCTGGGGGTCACAACTGGCTCCAGCTTCTATCAGTACCTCAATAATATTGGAATTATCAGAGCTTAGTCCCGATGTCTTAGAAGTGAAATTATTCACCAGCCAATACATACCAAAATTACTGGTTATTCCCGCACCAATTGAACCACTCCGAAAGGTGAAAATACTTGCGTTACGATAACCAAGCATCACATACATGGAAGCAGGCATATTGTCGCCAAGCGTTCGCCTACGGTGGAAAAATATTCCACTACCCTCAGAAGCTGCATCATAACGAAGCATTTTCACCCGCATCTTACCTGCTGGTGTATCAAACCCCCGAAACGTATCCTTCAACCGAATTTGTAACTGTTCCTTGTCTTGCACTTCACCCGGCGGCAGCAGGACACTCAGGTAAGCTGCAACATCATTACCCAGGTTCAACTTCTCCTTAGCCAGCCAAAATGCTCCGCAAATTTTGGGGATTGCTAGTTCGTATTTTAACTCCCTCAGTTGCGATATACCCCCAAACCGACGACGGGCAAGTTCTCCCAAGGCGAAATACTCATCGCCTATCCCTACCCAAGCACGAGATTCAGGACTACCTTCTTGTTGGACGCTTTCAACTGAGGCTTTAGCAACATCTGCTATTTCTGAGTCTAAAAGTAAAACAACTGGCTTTCCCTCTGGATACTCCTGAACGATAGCCTTGGTTTTACTTGCACCCATATCAATCGTAATTACTATCTTTTTTACGTCTATTTTCTCCTTAGTTTTGGGCATATCTTTATATTTTATTAATTTTTACTATAATTTCTAATTTAACTGAAATAGGAATAATGCTGTATGGCAAAACATTTTCTTTACAGGGGTTAACAGGTTTTTTACATACAAAGTAAGTAGAGAAAAAACTATTACGATCATTTTCTTCTCTAACACTAATACCAAACCAAAACTGTAGATTTTAATTGAATTAATGTATTAAAAATTTCTTCAACACGCGCTGGTTAAATTACCTCCTGTATCATGACCAAATTACCCCAATCACACCCTAATTTTGTATCAACTAAAAGTTGAATTAGAAAATGAAGTTAGTCTTTGGCTTATCAAATAAACCATGTAATTGTAATTATTACACCCAGTATTACCTCAATCATCCCCACACTTACCTCACTAAAAGCACCACAATTGAGCAGTCTAATACAATAACAAGGTATGTTGAATAGGGTTTATTACAAATTTGCTTTGCTGCAAAATTGGTGATTGCAACTTTTACAAATGAAATATCATGAAAGCAATTGCGCCTGCGGAGTTAGAATGCGATCGCCTCTCCAGTTCGGTCAAATACTGTTAACGCACTCGACTATAAGCTTTGACCAAGTATATGGCTGAAATTGTTTAATCGAAACTTTGAGTAATGCAGGTGCTTGGGCAAAAACTTCTTCTCAATGTGCCTTGTGAAGAGGTACAGAGCACTTCGTAGCAACAGTGCCTGACGCGATGCCTGCGGCGGGTGTAGCCATCGCACTCTAGAAAATATTGCCCACAACAAACAGGACAAGGGAGGGAATTACGTAAGTATCATAAGCGAAGGCAAAGAATACGCTTTTCTTTAATACCTAACAGCCATTCCCCATAATCCCTTCACTCCAGACGAAATCCTGCATCAACTTCTATTTCTGCCTTAGCAATTGGGTCATCCTCATCATCATTAAAGAACCCATCATCTTCAAAATCTTGTTCCAAAATATTTGATCCGGCTGGTTCTGAGATAACAGGTAACGAGTCAGGACTTGGCTCAGTGGCATCAAAAAAAGAAACCGAAGGGGGAACCAAACTAGCTGAAACAGGAGTTATTCCTACTCCATTAGTTCCAACTGTTGGTTGTAAACCAATCACACCCTGCGAGAAAATTCCACTATGAGGATTAACAAGAACTACCTGGGGCAACCCCTCCATCCCAAATGTCCGTTTCATCTTAATTATCTGAGCTTCAAGTTGCGCGATCGCATCATGGAGGGCCAATTGCAATTCAACACCAGATACACCTGCGGCTGATAGTGCAAACGGCAGGTAATACGCCCGCAGGGCCTCACATACTAACTCAGTTTGCCCTCGCTTCTTCGACTGGAGATAGCTAATTACTATCCCATCCTCTGTATCCTTGTTTCGCATGATTCGCGCCAACTCAACCGAATCGGCAGGCTTACTCATTCTTGCCATATTTATATCACCTGCAAACCAAGCTTCTCAGTAAGCTATTTGTCAATACTCTTACTTTAACCACACGGTAGGAGAACTTACCCCCGTATTTACTCCTAACTACCCCAATTCACACACTAATTACCCCAATCAATTGAAAATCAGGTGTAATTTTTTAAATAAAGATATGTTGTTAACTGATAAATAAACTCCCACAATTCCCATGATTGAGGTATTCTGAGGGCAAATTGACTCAACTATTTCAGCATTACTTCAAACATCAATTGTCTTGGAATAAAACTCTACAACCCTCTCTGCATATGAATTTATATCAGTCCCGTTCCACAACAGGCAATTGCTATCGCCATACAGTCCTGTAATTAAAACAAGGTATGTTTAATAGGGTCATTTTATCCTTATATTATTTGCAATAAACTAGATTAATTGACAATATATTCAATAAAATTGTTTATTATACAGTTCTAAATACTACTTTTGTTTCATATCTACTGTTTGATAACTAAACAAATTGATATAAATAACACCTAAAAATATCGGGAATTACGTATATTTTTAAACTTGACTCGCTAGGCGATCGCAAGCTGACGACATGATATACAATCCCTATAAACCAACAATTACAGCAATAATAATCAGGTCTACGGCTTCAGCATCACTTACAAGACGAACCACAAGATATTAACCTTGTATCCATATCACAAGTTACAGTACTCTCACGGACGGCATCTAAATCCAGTACAGTTTATACCAAAAATAGCAATAGTATTGTCTGGGATTGAGATCGTACACTGTTGTGAAACTTACCGTTATCCGCCAGTGTCGGAGTATGGCCCCAGACTGTGCGTGCCATTTAGTCCTGTAGTGAAACAAGGTATGGTAAATGACCCCGTAAAGCGAACTAAATCCATCAAGGTATACCTCTTTGAGGAAGAAAAAACTAGCATTGAGGAAAAAGCCACCGCCACAGGGGTAACTGCATCTGAGTATTTACGTTCCTGTGGATTAAGGCGGGTACTAACGGCAAAACCGTCTGCCGACTTGATAACTATCCGCGCTACTGCTGGAAACCTTAAAAGCGAACTGATGATGTTATCTCACTTAGCGAAAGAAACAAACAACCAGCAAATTTTGGATACTGTTAATAAGGCGATCGCACTTGTAGATCAGACCATCGCAGCTGCATTTAACATAGACGTTCCCGATAAATCACCCTCAAGCCAAGATAAATAAGGCATTGTAGGTTCTATAGCCCCCACTTTCAACTGTCTCAACTTGATTCCCGTCATCTACAAAAAACCCAATTTTCTCGATACGCTCAAGTATGTCTTGGGGAAAGATGATGCTGCGATTGTCGATACTAATATGATGGGAACAAAGCCAAATGAATTTAACCAGCAGTTTCTCACCATCAAGTACACCAACAAAGCAGTTAAACGGCAGTGCGCTCACCTCATCATCTCAATCGCACACCGCCCGAACTACCACGAGCATTTATCCAACAGTCAGTACAGTTATGTAGCAAGAGAATATCTCAAGGATATGGGATACTTGCCCAAGGAAGAATCATCTGTAGGAGCTACCAGTCAGTTCGTTGCAGTACGCCACCACGATCGCCACCACGAACACCTGCACATAATCGCCTCCCGGATTCGGTTAGATGGCAGCTTAGTTAATGATTCCTATGATTATTTCAACTCCCAAGTCTCAACTAGACGCATCGCAGCGGAACTAGGATTAGAGGTGACACCGACAACAAATGAAGCTGTGTCCTTTAAGTTAGAACAAGAGTACGGAATAATTACACTCACCAGCCCCAACCGATCAAAAAGCATTAGAGCAGTCAACAGTAAGCACAAAACCCCAACCAGTAAGGAAATTATTCGCCAAGCAATAGGAGAAGCCATTAAGGACAGTCCCACCGTCTCTACCTTCATTCAACGCCTGGAGGAAAACAACATTGGAGTATTGCCTAAGATGCAGGGGCAAGAACTACTAGGCTTTACCTACATTCATAATGATGTAAAAATTGCTGGTTATCAAGTATACAAACCTTATAGCTGGAACAAACTGCGGTCTGAATATGGAATCATGTACGACCCAGATAAAGATATAGAAGTAATTCAAAAAGCTAAAGCCAAAGCAATTGCTCGCATAAATAGCATAATTTTAAGTAATAATGATTACTTATATAGTGATAAACCTACTAATAGCAGTACAAGTGATAGCAATGGTGATACCGATAGTAACTCCAAAACACTTGTTAGTACATATACACTAAACAGTAATTATCCAAGTGAGATTCCAGTAATACAATCCAAATTATTGGAAGACAAACCCACATTGAAAGCAAATAATACTAAGAAGCAAGTTCAGCCGCATCCCCAAAAACAGTACCCACAACAGGATATTTCAGAAGAAAATGGTCTTACTGCTAAACAATTCCTGGAAGAGCAATCTTCCCCTGTTCCTCCTTCTCTTAACCTTCTGCCTTCTACTCTCAAACATCTGCCTTCTATAATCACTGACTATATGCTTGTTACCAATAACTTCCGTATCAAAGGACGGGAGTTGAGTGCCAGCTTAGATAGCAATACTCTGAGTGTTTACCGTCATGGGGATAATACTCCTGTGATGCAAACCTGCTACAGTCATGGAAACTGGTATGAAGAGATACAAACTCGATTAACAACAAATGAAATCGAGCAGATTGAAAGCCTGCGTTTCTTTACGCAACAAGTATTAATGAATAAACAGCGATCGCAAAGAGGTATTGAGCAATAGTAAATCATCTGTAGATAGAGAGAATTTAATCTACTCAGAATTAGGAGTAGAACTGGCGAAGACACTGTTGGCGAAGTGGTCACCAAGTGCAAACTAAACAGTTTAGGTTTTAAAAATTTCGTCTAGCAATCCAGGTTCTTTGTCTAGCCGGATGTGAATTTGGGGGCGGCTATTTGTGGACTTGTCAGGCATAAAAAATTGTTTTGTCTATTGGTGTCTAAGCATCAACAGTACAATTTTTTGCGTTTATATTTATTAGAGGTAAATTAAACCGTAAAATGTAGAAATTCGCTAACTTCAAGGCCGGTGCATTCAACAGATAAGCTATCTGGGTTGATTCCCTGAAAGTCTAGATTCTTTTTCTCATAAGTTTTTAGCCTACCTATTGTGCTTTCGGCTAATTCCTTGGTTTTAAATAAGCAAGCTTCTTCTATTTCAAAAGTCCATTCAGTATTTGATACGTAATAGTAATTTAAATCTAGAAAGTGACCAAATACTACCCAGACATCTTTTTTAGACATAAATTTTATTTTCTCTTTTATGAAGAATAATCAGCCCCAGCATTAATAAAATAACTATCTATTTCGCAGTAGTTATCGCCACTAAATATTATTCTAGGCTCCTCATAATAGAAAACTTCTGCATAAACATCTTGTTTTATTAATTCAGCAAAATTATCAGCTTCAAATGTTACGCCTCTAGGCGAAAAAAATATCTTCTATTCCAACTCCTCCAGTTCCGCCACAAGCCGGACATTCAATTTCCTCAAACTGATTTTTGTGTATTTTTGATTTTATTTTTTTCATAATCGTAAGTAAATTCAGGTATTTTACTAGAGGATTCAATAAAATAAGTCAAGTAACTTTTAATAATTTTAATATCTTCTTCTAGCCGATTTTTAGTAGATTTTATTCGGGATAATGCAATGTACAAATAAGTATCGATTGAATCTTTATCAGTTCCTTCTGCAAATTCTTCTTTTAAATCTTCTAAATTTTCAATTGAAAAATTTAAGTGGCTAATATGACTGCCAAAATCATCTAAATAGCAAGAGACTCTAGCTACAGCTTCCTTAATATCAGATGCTATCGTTTCATCTATGCACATAATCAAAAGTTAGATTTTGTTTCAAAATTAGTTAGCTAATTCTATAATTTTACTTTCTTGTGACATAACTCTTGTTTTGTCATAAATGTTGAAAGTAATATAACAATTTTACATTGTTTTGCATTTTTGCAGTTCTGCAATGTCTGCTAAAATATAATTTTGACAACATAACTCTCACAATAAAGACAGTTGCCCAGACGATACATTACTCTTACGACGCGTACGAAGGCTGAAGTGACAAACTGTACACAATACACATAAGTTTGTCCGATAATTATCTTATGACACAAAATTGTATAAATTATATGGATATACTCGATGAGCTTTATATACTAGATGAAAATAAACAACCTATTAAGCCCGACAGTCTTGAGCAATGGTCTGACTGGCGGAAAAATGAAAACAATATACAAGTAGCTTTAGATACTTTTTCGTGGGGAAGAGTATCTACCATTTTTTTAGGAAAGGATTATTCTAATTTTCCTAATCAAGAACCACAGCTTTTTGAAACTATGGTTTTTGGAGGTGAATACAATGGTAAATTCTGGAGATATTCAACTTGGGAACAAGCTGTTACCGGACATCAAGAAGTTTGTATGATAGCTATTTGAGCCTATTGTATTGGTGAGAAAAATCTAAACTTATAATAAGCCTAAAGTAAAAAAATACTGTTGTAAAATTGGTGACAAGTCAGCCATAATTTTTTGTTAATATGATAAGAATTTAGCACTCAAGAGCCAAGAGCAAGAATACAAAATTACCTCAGTATAATTAACAGTTTGATTTATCAACTTACATCTAGTTTTTATAACTATTCTGACGAATGTATTCTGACATAATTTCTAATCTTATTTTTAGAGAGGAGTAATTTTATTCATTTTATTCGCTCGATTGCCAACTTCAACCAATTCGTTCAGCTTTTGATACAGGAGGTTCTAAAAAATCGAATCCGCTTTCAACAAGCCACTGTTTAGAAATAGCATCAGGACGATTAACAATAAAGCTGCAAGCGTCGTCTAATTCTTCAAACACTCTGTTACAAATAGTTGGGTGCTGATAATCTCCTACTCCCACCACCCAAACCTCTTGCCCATAATTAGACAAGTAAATCCTGACTACGTTTTCTGGATAACAATGCCAATTTTTGGGATCGGAAACTACAGATATTGTATCTGTGGGGAAGGGAAGCTCACGATTAATTCTTCCGTCAGGAAACTCAGCACTGTACTTGGCTATATATTCTTGGATTTTTAGTTTAACCATATTTATTAGCTAAGACACACAAATGTTTTTATAAATCACAGCGCAACAACTTAATCTTGAAATACCCTCGTTTAAGTTTCTCACTTCCGCTGACTTCATAAAATTTATCTGGTTTTTGAACAATTTCAACCAGTCCCTGCGCTTCCATATTTTCAAACAACGACTGCCACGACGCAATATCTTGCTCAGGCGCAAAAATTCTAACATCGTTTATCTCGCCCATAAGCCTCTTTGTTCTAGCTATATAAAATTATAAAAGTAACTAGAACAAAAAACGATAACCCATGCCCAAGAAAAAATGTGGAATTGGATTTGACTGTGCCAGTATGATGCAGCACCCAGGCATAGATCCTGGCGACTGCTTAAATTACAAAACTTGTGGGAGTGCGCTTGAACTAACCCCCGATGAAGAACTCGAACTTGTTCGTATCCGGGAAGAACAAATGCGCCAGTATCAAGAACAAATTCGCCTGACTCGTCGTTCTGCCGCCATTATGATGCTGATGAGGCGCGGCTGCCCACAGTCACCAGAATCGTTAGGTATTGTCTCCGCCGTCGAGGCGATCGCCACCACATTAGATAATATTCGTACTGGACTTACTAACTTCGACGGACAGTACATCGCACCACCTAGTTGCGAACTCCACATTTACAATGTCAAACGCCCCAGTGGTACGTACTCATACTATAAACTAACTGCCGAAAACGCAATATTTGCACCTTCAGAGAAAGAACAACAAGTACGGGTAATTCACCTCAGCCATCATAATGATGCGCGGTATATAGAAGCACAACTTGGTATCGAACGGCGAAACAAGTTAACCCAGGTGCGAACACTGCTTCAGAACGCAAGCGCATTGCTTGAGGAAGCAACACGTCTACTTGAACAAACCACAGATATGAACAGTCCAAATGCTACAGTTGAAGTTTTCAATATTGATGAAATTACACCAAGCAATTTATAAAACCAGCAAAAAAAAGAAAAATTTACTTCGATTACTGCCGTCAAATTTTTAACCATAGTCTTACATAGACGTGCAACTTCAGCTTAGTTCTAGTTTCTTTAAATAAAAAGAATAGCTAGAATAAAGGGCAACCCTAAAATTTTGGCTTAATCTGTAGGTGTACATTTAGAATAAAGTTCCAAAATTTAAAATTTTTAAGGGTATGGACTCAATGTAGCGATCGCTAACAATCTCTGCGGGCGATCGCAAGAGTTATTTGTTTTCTCTGGATATCCAAAAATTTATGGGGTGAAAGGTTTTTTGGGTATCCTTTCTTTAAACTAAAGGTGTAAATTGACTAATAGTACTAGTTGACTGATTAGGTTGTAGGGATTTACGTAGTGTGACGATTGTAAGAATAGTCACAACTGTAAGGTAGATACGTTGTAGCCAGATACTACTCAAGCTTAGGGTAATACGTCCGCCAATAATTCCGCCTATGAACATTGTAAAACCAAGAATTATACCTAACTTGTAATCTACAAGTCCTTGCATCATAAATATTAAAGTAGCAATGAGTGAGGAAAATATATTAATAAGCTTAGTTGTTGCTATTGCTTGAACAAATGTCATGCGAAATAGCATTACATAGGCTGCTGTTAGTAAAGTCACATAACCACCACTAAAAAAGCCACCATAAATACCAATTATAAAAGTGGCTATATAGCCTACAATTTCTGCTGCCTGTGAGGGTATTGCTTCTGCTGGGACTACTCCAGCATTCTTGTTAGCAATTGATAATACCGTAACTAAAATCATTGAGATAGAGATAACAAGTGGTATTGATTTTGAAGGTACAATCAGAACAAGCAATGCTCCCAAAATTGATGATGTAAGCGTTAGAAAAATCAATAATGGTAAGCGAGGACGGTCAATTACTCCTTTACCAATAAAAGGTAATGTGCCACCAATGCTCATTAATGTTAATGCAAACATATTAGTAGCAAGAGCAGTGCGTGATTCAATTCCGAACTGAAGCATTACAGGTACAGTAATTAAAGAAGTGCTGCCAGTGATGACGCTGATGACGCTTGCTATCAAAAAAATTGTCATTAGAATAAGTAATTGAATAGTTAGCAAAATAGATACACTTCCTTTAAAGTACAGTTTGCCAATCGAAATACTGGAGTTAGTAATAAAAGTAAATTAGCACATAATCAATAAAACTTAAATAGCCTATTACATAGAAAACTTTACCAACCATTGATACTTATTAATGAATTTGTTGGTATTTAGCTAATTATTTATTCAAATAAATTATAATTTTTTTAGTTAGTTAACTACTGTCCTCAAGAACGAGCGCTAACTTCAAAAGACAGATACTAAGCTTAACAGCTAATCCCTGGCTAATGACTCCCTGGTAAGATAGTCAGCCAGGGTTTTCAATTGGCCGCGTCTTTCCCTGTGTCCAAAATTGTCCAAAACCTAGCTAGACATATCTCCTAAAGACTCAAACTTTGCGATCATAGGCACTTGTTGGATGAAGATGAACAGAGTTAGTAAGCACTACAGCACTGTAATAATGTGGGGTAAGAAAAAACTCAGAAAAAAGCGTACTATTAAAATCTGCCAACCAAGAGTAGGAAGGGTTAAAGAGGCAATGCTACCCTAGTTACGCGGTCGAGCCTTTATTTAAAGTTCAATAGGTAGTCGCCAAAGCACAAAAGATATGGTTACACTAGGCGCGCTTAAGTGAAACCAGTAGTTATAGTATTTGAGTTAATCTAGTAGTTGACTGGCCTGAATAAAAAGTAAAACCTAGTGCTATCCTGCTACCAATTTTCATGACTCGCCGTACTTCCGGCTGCTATTTAGTATTGAGTTTTCAACACATTGTCACTCTGCCTAAAACTACAAACACAACCAGAATCGCAAACATTACAAAAGTTACTACTGATTTATAAATAAGCAAAAAGTAATCAATAAGTTTGTATATTTTTTGTCATACTTAAATTAGGAAATCACGCAGGATAAGCTTTCATAAAGACTAAGCTAAGTAAAAACCTTGTTCCAAGGTACTTTTAACTACTAATAAATTGTTAGTAGAAATTAGAAATTTGTTGAATAGATTACTGATAAAGAGAAAGTAAAATTAAACTCTACGGGTATTTTAGTGCCAAAAAGTAAAAATTTATCTTTAATTTTATAAGTTTAATTGTTCATATATGACAATTCAAGCTAAACATTTTGACACTAGATTAAATCAATGGATTCATACAGATGGTAATACAAATAATCCAGATTCGCTGTTAAAGGAAGAACTTAATAATACTCTACTAGAACATTTCTTTCCTGAGGTAAACTTTTCGTTCGGGCATATGGACGAAAAGTCTACTGTGGAACAATTAACTAATCATCCAGAAGGTCATAAATTATTATTATCATCAAAAACTCGGTTGTTATATGGCCCCGAAAAATGTCTAGATACAATTAGGCAATTATGCCCTGATAACAAAGATAGAGGTGCTTACGGATCTATCTTTCTTGGTTCATGTAGAAATGCTGTTAATAAAGAGTTAAACATCCTAATAGTTGATGATAATAATGGTGAAAATGGCGGCATTATTAGTGATGACCAAGCATATCGGTTAACAGGAGACTGTTACGGACAAATATCAAAAGACCTGTATCACGAATTAACTAAGCATCAAAAAGGTGATAAATATCGAGTAATTCAGCACCGCTTTGGTTGGACTGATCGAGACGGAGATGATCAGAAATACCGTTTTGGTAAAGGTACACTACGCCCTGCTAACCTTGAGCAAATCCTCAATTATCAAGACTCCAATAACTCAACTAAAATTGACCTAATTCTTCCCTTATCTGCGTTCAAGGGAACTGATAAAGATAATCCCAATGGCCCAACTAAGCCTCAAATTCAACCTGGATTGTACAGACAAAATATCTGGCTAGGTGAAAAATCACAATCTGAACTCGGTAAGACAGCTATCTCACAGTTACTCGCTTCATTCCCTAACGGACTAAAAGACTTTACCGAACAATTAGAACTTGAAGCCAAAAAGCTTAAAGAAGCACAGGATGACCCTCGGCAACTTGCACAACTTTACTGCGAAAAGTACGAGAAGCGTAAAGCCTTTCTTGAAGAACAAGCAACCACACTAGAAGAACAAGCAGCAGAAGATCCAACATTAGCAGAAGAGTTAGAAACTTTGCGCTCGCGCATTGCTACTGACTCGTTGATTTACAAACTCATCAAAGCTGACCTGCAAGGAGAGGGGCAACTTCTCGAAACTGAGAAAGTACAGCGCGAACTCGCCCGGTTCGTCCAAAACGAGTGGAAAGAAATCGCCATCGGCAAGACGTTAACGTTTGAGCGAGCAATGGTCATTCCCTCCAAAGACCTGCAAAATGGGGAAATTTCCATACCGCATTATCAAGACGGCGAAGAAGTTCTCAACTTCCGCTCCCCTTTCCTTAACTCAAATGGTCTGTGCGTCTCAACTAACAAAATTGTAGAAGATATCCTTGGGCCTGATGGTCAACCTCTCGCTGGTGCGATCGCTGTCTCGGACGAAACAAGCGATCGCATTTACAACCGTCTCAATGAGCAAATTAAATCTATCCTGCCAGAAGCTCAAGGAAAAAATATCCAGTTAGAAGGTATTGAAAATTACTTAGACCAAAGTATCAGTAAGCTCGAAACTAAAGATAAAATCGAGTTTACTAACAAATTTAACGAGTATATTTTAGAACTACAATCAGTTGGTTATGAATTAGAGATTCTCCCTCAAGAGTCCGAACAAGAGCGCCAGGCACGCGATTACGATGGTGATTGTATCGGCTTCGAGCGGGCAAGCAAGTATCCCAACTTCACCATCGAAGCAAAAGAGCGCAACCTGCCCGAAAACGCCTACGCTCCAACTGTCAAACTTAAAAAACAATCTTTCTACCAAGAAGATGGAAGCCAGCCAGAATTTGAGGAAATCGCCATCCACATGAGCGATGGCATTAGTGTGGGTGTTATCAACAATCACCTTACCTCAATTGAGGCGTTAGAGTCAGAAATTACGATTCTCAAAAACTTTGGTAGTGAAAAAGACTCAATTGAGTACGTACAGCAGGTAGCCAAACACTACGAAGATTTATTCAAAACAGAAGCCTGGGCAAAATCCAAGGGTATTGAAGGGAAGGAGATTCCAAGCAAGTATCGCAGTTACATGGAAGAGTTCATCAAAACTGTTCGACAAGAACCCTTAAACCAGGCTAATGCAGTAGTGGCGATGAACATTAATACCCAAATGTATCGTGAAATGATTGCTGAGGCAGCATTTCAAAATCAAATTTCAGTTGACCTTTTCAAGAGTGCCAAAAAACCTGAAATTGAAATTATTCGCAACAACAGTCGGATTCTTCACCGTGAAGTCAACTATATTAAGGATAAGAAGAAAGATGTCTATATTGACAATACAATTCAAACGACAGGATATTCTCCTGTTGAATTACTAATTGCTCAAACCAATCAGTATTTTGAAAAAGCTCGCCTCGAATCGCGTGAAATCGTTCAATTTCAAGCTTTATTTAAAGGGGTTGAATTTTCTCACGAACAGCGATTAAGAGCTACCCTCATCAAAAAAGAATTCGACAAATCATTCAACCGAGCAAGTGAGCTATCTAAACAAAAAGAAACTGAAAAAGGGCCATCTGTAAATATTACCCTTGCTAATGGTAATCAAGTAAGTATAACTAATCTTCTACAGTATGATAATAAATTTATCTGGAAAGCTAATACAATTACGATAAAACTATCAGAAATATCCGAAGATAAGCGCAATAATAACCGTCCGCATAAATATTTAGTTTATGCTCAAATTAACGATGAAACTGAAAATGGTAAACCCAAGTTTAGAACATTAGGAACACTAGCGAGAGAGCAAGAAAATAAACTCGAAGAGATAGGAATTACACTTGGGCACGAAGTAAAATCTAACAAAATATTATTCCAGCCTGAACTAAGCGAAGGTCAAATTAAACTTCTTTACCAAAAAGCTTACCAGATAGCAGAGGAATTTTATAATTCGCTCCCAGAAGACCAAAAGCTAACAATGGCAGCTGCCACCTGGGCAGTATCAACTACTCGTGAGAATAGTAATGATAAAAGTAGCGATCGCCAAAATAAAGTTTCTAATTTCGCTTTTGCTACCTTTCCTCAAGAGATTATCAGTCAGTTAAATACACTCAAGTTTACCGAGTTTAGTATCACTGGGTTTGACCGGAATAGTGAGTTTTTAAATGAAAATCAACCTCAGAGTATTCGATTTAATCTAGCTGAAGATGGAAAAAGCGTAATTGAAATCCAGAATCAAGAGGGTAATTACGAATCATTTGGAAATATTGAACAAAGTAACGCCCGGCTACCAATTGGTACTATTGCTATTGGTAATCTTGAAAAAGGTGAAGTATATACCACCTCTGTTACAACCAAAGTACCTGGACTACCAGAACTAACTTTCAAGGTAGGCGAAGTTAATAAGTTTGGAAATTCCCAAAGGTTTAATAATGAACCTGTAATGTTAACAATCGAAAAGGTTGACCTGATTCGGGAAGACTATACTATCTATCTTCAAAATGGTAACAAACCTGAAAAACTAGGCAATATTGATAAAGAATCAATCAAAGAAGGTATTGCTCAAGGCTGGCTAGCAGAAAAGCCTGGGAATGGGCAAAAGTTACATCTTAAAATTCAAACTATCATCACTGAACAAAATGCCTATGCTATAGCAGAAACATCTCAAAGCAATCTATTACGAATTAATATTACGAATCCAAAATACAAGAAACAGGAGATTAACAACCAAGCATTTCAAGAAACTTTAGTTCGTGCATTTGATAAAAAGCACGTTTATATTGCTAAAATTGGCGACCAATCACTCGGTATTATTGGTCAGCATAATGAACGTCTCGAAGCTGATTTAAATAAAGGGAATATACAAAAACAGTGGCAAAGGAAAGAAACTAGCACTGTACAAAAATTAATTGATACGGGTATTATTCGCCCAAACCAACAACGAACCACTATCCCTGTACAGATTACCAGTAATGAAAGTACCTGTAAAATAATTATTAATCCAGAAACAGTACAGTATCCTGACAAATGGGTTAAACGCAGTCAGCTTATAAGTAATGAAAAGCCTGTCAGAGACGAGCAGCAGGAAAAACGCAACCAAATACTCGGTAAAATTAACGAACGCCCTACAATCATGTTCCAAGATAAAGAACAAAAATTAGTAGGACTTTTAGGATTAGCAGTTGATGAAAATCTAACCGAAAAAACCAAAAAGTATCTCGAAAAAGTAGGAATATTATACGAACAACTTCCTGTATCACAAGCTCGGTTAGAAGGCAAAAAGGGAATGACTGTATTCGTACTTGATGAAACTACTATCAGCAGCGAATTAAGACAAACCTTTATTAACCGTGCTGGTGGTCATATCAAAAGTGCAGATACACCCTCACAACCCACTCCAATCATTCCCCAACAAACTGTATATTTTTATAATCCAAATCAACAATATACTTCTCCCGATGGAGCGCAGGTAGAAACTAAAGAAGCTTTTGGATTAGTAGTCCCCGCACAAGACGCGATCACTGTAGCCACTTGGTTAGAATTGAAATCTACTGAAAACGACTATTTTATTGAGAGTAACACAGCTACATTCATTTTTAATAAAAATGAGATTAGTGAGAAAATAACCGAAGAATTAAATACTTTACTTGGAGAAGCTATTAATATTGGCGAAGCTGATGGTTTTGACCGCTACGAACAGCTTAGTGCAGATTTAAATCAAAAAGTTACAGATGAAGGTAGTCTTTTAAAATTAAACCATATTCCAGAAAATAGTGATTACCAAAAAGCTCTAAAAGCACTTCCTAACCGTCCAAGAGAACTCAATCAAGAAGATTCTCCAGTACCAATTGTTCCTGCTAAAGCTTTACCAGAAAAGAATACAACTAATATTCAATTGAATACTAACGCCACAGTTGGAGTAATTTCACAAGTCTATCAAAACGCGGTTGAGATACAAGCAATAAATAATACACAATCAGAAACTAATAACCAGGCAATATTACTACCCAACTCGCGTCAAGCCGATCCAACTAAAGCTATTGAAATTTTGGGTAAGATAAGCGAAAAAAAAGTAGAACAGCTGCGATCGCATCTTGAAACCCACCTCAAACCTATACTTGAAAATGACAAATCTAACTATGCATTACTGAGACAAGTCGCCTGGATCGGTGCAAAATGGGATTTGAAGGATAAAGACTTTAAGCCAGGGGTACAGGACGACAAGTTGATGGAACTTGTTAAGCAAGTATATCCCGACGCTGATATTGTGCTGGTAACTTATTCCGAGAACCCCGGTGCTGGCATTAACTATCACCGCGATGACTCCTACGCCGCGACGGAGGCCCGCAGCATTAATATCGGAAATTCTGACTGGGGCTATCGCGCTGCTAAGGAACGAATGGCATGGACTAGGGAAGAGAATCAGGACGCACCATATCAAGAGTTTAAACTTGAGTCGGGTACAGTAACCCGCTTTAACTGCAAGAACGAACACGCTGCACTGAATACTGAGGCTGGCAGATGGTCTATCAACATCTGGTCAATTAAAAATGATCTGGGCAGAGAAAACAGCGTTCGCCAAAAATTTGAGAACTTCCTCACCTCAAACCAACCTCCTCGTGCGGTAGTCCAAACTAACAACGACCTCACCATCAAAGCTAACGAGTGGACACCAGGGGGAGAAATTAAAGTAGAGCGCAGTTATACCAGCCTCAGAGAAGTCGCCCAAAACATACCCTCACACCCTTCAAACCAACCAACTGTCGAAGAAATTATCGCCATTGGCAATTTCACTGCGGCACGCGCTGCTAATCCTCAGATTCCAGACAACCCAACTATATCTGGAAAACCAGTACCAATGATTTATTCGCTGCATCTGCACGGCGAAGCTGCCGCAGTACCAGTTGACACAACCATTGATGCTATGCGCGGACACGGTAGGATACACACTACCAGAGGTGTAGACTACCAAAAAACTTATGGTATCAATGAGGGAGATATTGCGATCGCCCAAGGTAAAAACGGCGAGCAAGTTGCTTTTCGGGTAGGTAAGCAATACAAAATTACCACCCAAATGATTCAAGACCCAAGTTACCAGCAAGCCTGGGCGAGATGGGAGAAGCATTCACCAAAAGAACTTACCCAAACTCAAGCGAGTAAGAGTCAGGTATATGGCTTATTCATGGAGCCACTAGGAGATTATGTCAATGGCAAAATTATTCCATTCCCAACCATCCAAAAACAACCTGCAACTCCAGTAAATATCAGCCCCGACTCCAAAGATGGGCTGGGAGTTGCACTCAGCCTTGCCACTGCACTCGCCAAAGAACAAGGCAAGCTGCAAAACGATTACCAAGTTTCAGTCAAAAATAATCCTGAAGCCCCCGCCGGGCAGTATGGAGTAGAAACCCATATCCAAAAACCTCAAGGGGTAGCATACGCATCCGCCGAACACGCATTTAATCACCAAAAGCAGTTGCATCCATCAGTTGATGAATACCAGCTAATGGTAGAAGTGCTTCAGGCTAAACTCGAACAACACCCCCGGCTAACTGAGGCGATCGCCAAACGCGGGGGAGTCAATTGGTTAGAGAATTGTACAAGCATTACTAATGCTCAGGATCAACAGTGGGAGGGTAAGGGTAAAGAATCCGCATTTATTCAAGCCCTTAGCGAAGCATATATGTATGTAGTTGCAAAAACACAACAAACTACAGTACAAACCCAGCAGGACAAGTCCCAACAGACTGCTCTGCGGCCCACAAATCCACTGTCCCAACTCGAACCTATAAACGCCGCCGTCGCTGAACACATGAAAAAAGACATTGCGATGGCCCAAATAGCTACCCAGTTTATCGGTAAATCAGCTGCACCCCCCGGTACACCTTCAAGCACTCGAAATTACGAGCAAGCATGGGGGGAACGCGCCAACACAGGAAATTACTCAAAAGAAGACATCATTATGGTGTCCGGATCTGGCCCGTGGCGCGGAGTAACAAGCGAGCAAATTTCCCAAACATTTGAAAATCACTATAAACCCCTACTTGATAAGGCAATAGCAGCGAAAAGCTCTTTTCTAGTTGGAAACGCACAAGGAACTGACCAATTAGTTCAAAATTATCTTCAAGAAAAAGGGTACAAAGTAGAACAAACTTCCCAAGGATACACAGTATTTAATCCTGTAGAAAACACCAAAGTTAGTAGCGATATTATTTCTGCCCATACACAAGTATCACATAATTCGTTGATTGCTAAAGACAAGAGCATTTTTTCATCACAACAAAGCCAAGAACCAAATATTGACCAAGCACTCGCATCACCTGCTCAACCCAAAATGCAGCAGGTTGGAGCAATGGATAGCATTATCGAGCGGATGAAAGCTAATACAGTGCAAAATCTCCAAGACTGGTATATGGCAGCTGAAAAACTCGGTAAATCAGACACATATCTCAATAGAATTCAAGAGATAACTAATTTATACATTCAAGAAAATATTAGTCTTGAGAATGCTTTTAAGGCAATGGAACAAGACATTAAAGAATTAGAAAAAGTTAATGAGATGACCAGTCTTGCTCAACGTGTAGTTAAGACAATTGGACAAGAAGATATTAATGGCATTATGTCAGTCCAAACAGAAAAATATCAGATTGCTACTCAAACTCAAAACCAAACTTATTTAGTTAAAGATAAAAAGGATAATATCTTGTTATATGTCAAACAGGGAAAAACTCAAGTAAGTAACATCAGTGATAAAACATTACAAGATTTTCAAGTTATGAATCTTCGCATCAATAATGCACTCAAAGATATCAAAAAAGATTTAGTAGAGAGGTAATTTTACTATGAAAGAATTAATCGAGTTTCCAGCAGAAGGTTTAACTCCAGCAATGCAAGCTTGTCTCCTTAGAGAATTGATCGCACAACTTAATATACCTGATGAGAAATTTGAAGAATATGCAAAAAATCCTCCAACTGCTGAGGAACGACAAGAAGCTGTGTTAAAGTTAAATTCAGAAATGAATAGAATCAGTGAAATAGCACAAGAGGAAGTAAAGTTAAGCTCCACAGAAATTGAACTTATCAATTTTGTTAATCCAGTTAGTCCAGAGTCACCTTTACAACCCGAAGTAAGCCAGTCAAAAGAAAATACAATTGAGCCAGATGTTCTAAAAAACTTTACAAATAAAAATGACGACAAGAATGGCAATCTAGTAGAAGAAGGTCAATACGATAAAGTACAATCTATTATCGCTAATTTCCAAATTCAACAATTTGTTATTCCTGTAATTTTAGACTGCTTAAATATATTCGGTAAACCAGACAAAGAGACACAAAGTATTATTTATAAAGGTGAGGCATATACTGCAAGCCTAAAATTAGAAGAAAATTCACAAACTCTTAGCCTTGATAGAAATTCGCCTGATTCAGAAGCAAGCCAAGAAGCATTGCTAGCATCTCGTAATAATAGCTCAGAGAATTACTCTATCATCATCAATAACCTTACCCATAATGAATTTGAACTGTTTAAGGCTCTGTTCGATGAGCAACAAGCACGCTGCGAACAGAACCAACAACAATTCAAAAACCAGAATGCTGTTCAAGAGATAGATTAAATTAAATCAACCCAAAGCACACACCATACGAAAAAGCTATAAACCCCAAAACTAGCTTGTTATTAAAACTCAAGGGAGTTTTGGGGCAAATAATAACCGCAACAGAAAAATAGTAAAAAGACGCAGTAAAATCAA
This sequence comes from Tolypothrix sp. PCC 7601, assembly GCF_025677855.1. Taxonomy (NCBI): domain Bacteria; kingdom Bacillati; phylum Cyanobacteriota; class Cyanophyceae; order Nostocales; family Tolypothrichaceae; genus Tolypothrix; species Tolypothrix sp. PCC 7601. The sequence goes on along the minus strand of NZ_CP064880.1, from coordinate 172,085 downwards.
ACAAACTCGTCGGGTTAATAGGTAATCTACCTAACCCGACCAAACATAGCATTACTATTAAAGACCAAACAACAATATTTTCTATCCATTCTAAAAGGTTATTGAAATTCATAAAAAATCGTTTATTACTCCCTAAATTTGATAAATACTATTAAAACTAAAACCGATCAATAAAATTGCCTAGTAAATATATTGCTTAATGAAAACTACACAAACCATCCCGTGACTTTGTAAATTTTTTAAAATTAAAAATAAAGTTTTTAAATAAGCTGATTAATTTATAGTAACTGTAAAGATTAAGAAACAGTAAAAAGTAAGTGCTATAAGTATTATTATCAGGGACAATACTAAACCAAACAGTATGTAATATGAAACCTATTAATGTTGTCATCATTGAAAATGAGAACATATCTAGGGTCGGTGCGGCGACGATATTATCTGAAACTGGTAAAATCCAGGTATGTGGCCTTGCAAAAACCGGAAAAGAAGGAATAGAAATTGTTGACCAACAAAAGCCAGATATCGTGGTGATAAATATTGATTTACCTGATATCAATGGCACTGATGTCATAAGTTTAATTAAATGCAAACACACATCAATTAAAATAGTGGTTATGACTGCAAATAGCAGCCGAGATACCATTAACGCAGCAATTAGTAATGGCGCAGACTGCTACTACTGTAAAAATAATGCCAGAGAAGAAGTAGGAGAAAGATTCATTGAAGCAGTAATGGCTGCATACAATAACGAATCATGGATTGACCCAACTATTAATCGCATTTTGATTGATAATCTTAGGTCAAATGACACAGCCGATAAAAATTCACTAGATTTGTTAAGTGATTTCTCTAGTAAAGAAATTACAGTTCTCAAATTAGCGGCTGGTGGCATGAAAAATAATGAAATTGCTAATGTCATGTATGTTTCCGAAGGTACAGTCAGGTCATATTTACATAATTCATTTATCAAGTTAGGAGTCAAAGATAGATTAAACGCTATCCGGGAAGCTATCCGCCTGGGAATCCTCAGCTTTGCAGACATGAAAATCGAAGAAGAAATTACTCAAGAAACCCACACAAGGGTCAAAACCAACCAAAATAGTCAAAAGGATACAGCTAAAACGAGTAATAAGGGATACAAAGGCTGGGTTGCCTAGAAAATTAATCAACTGCAATTATGCAGCCGCCTGAATACTTCTTCTGCTGGCGGCAAGTTTTAATGATGGCGGCGTTTTTCATATAAATACTACGCGCTACCTTACCTTCATTGGATTTAGCCCAATCCAGAAGCTTTTTATCTTCGGGTTGTAAGATGGCAGATCCAGAAGCCGCCTGCTGAAAAGTTACACTTCCAGCAATGGTCTTGTGTGTAAAAACACCAATTGCAGTCCCTAAAGCCAGTACAAAACCCAATACTCCCGCTACTTGTGCCAATCGCCAATTACTTACACCCAAGAGAGGCAATGCCCCACCAGCTTGCTTAGTCATCTTAATTAAATCCTTAGCGGCTTGGGCGATCGCATTTTTTTGTTGCTGTATTGCCACCTTAGAAGCACTATTTAACTTATCGTCCACCATGTCAGCCCAACCCACCACAAGCGAGTCAAGCCTACCAGGTAGTTGCTGTAACGCAAATTGGGTTGTACCTAGTTCGGCATATAGATTAAACAAGGGGTCATCAGGTCTAACACCCAATTTAAGTATCCAATCAGTGACCTCTGCTTTCTTTTCTTCAGAATATTCTGCAATTACTTTTTCAACAACTTTTGCAATATTGGTCATAGGTTGTTTAAACAGTTAATTTAAAACCTCACTGTCAATTTGGTAAAGATAATACTTACCATTCTTCAGATTCAATATTTTCATTTACATCAAAATTGGAAGGATTTTGTTGATTTGCACCTACAGAAGCTAGTTTTGTACAGTGATTACCTAATCCTAAATAATTCAAAGCAATCTCATTAGAAACAATAGAATTATTAAAATTCTCTATCCAGTTGAATACTATTGAACGCTGAATAGTATTAAGAGGCGAGTTAGTTTCAATAAGTTGAGCATAGGGTAAACCAGTATCCTCAAGCAACTCGTAAAATTCGTTATGCAATCCCCCCAAAACTAGCTCCAAGCCATTTAATTTTTTAATATCAGCTTGGAATCTACTACCTTCATAGTATCGAAATTGCTTGCCAAAGTAATAATTTTTGATAACAACATAGTCAACTTGACTACCAAAATGCTGGTATAAATCCTCAAGATAATCTTCAACACAGTCTTTACGATGTGATATCGGGTGCAAGAAAGTAACACGATATCCGAGATGGTTAAGATTTTCTATCAGTGAAACATCTTTATCAAAAAACTTGAACTCTTGATGGTTTTGACCTGGCATATCTGTCAAAACTACATCAATATTTGGAAACATTTCTAAGTCAAGTAATAATCTATCTGAATCGCCCCTAGACAATCCCAAATGGTTTATTTCAAAACCTTTTGATTTATACATCGACAGTTTGTTACGATAACCGTGGTAGAAAATACGCGCATTGCATTTACTTTTCAAGTACAATTCCAGCAAGAGCCGAGAAACTGTGGACTTACCCACACGCGCATCACCCGATGTAATTACAAAACGCTTTTTAAACATAATCAACCAAGCAAACTATTCAATTAAGCAGCTATATCTTGAGATGGTAAATTTGCATCTTGGTTTTTAGCTTTTTCTTTTTCTTCGTTTTCTCTAAGCTCTTTAGACTTTTCTACAACTGCTGGATAGTAACAGTCATCTGATTGTATATCAAAACCCAATAAATTAAATGCTGGCTTAATTTGCGCTTCAAACTCAGCAAGCCAAGATTTAATTCTTGACTTAATTACAATATTTGTTTCTTTATGAGTCTGACCTTCATTAAAGGTTAAAGCATGGCGGTCAAGAAAGTCATAAGACTTGTAGAATAAATCTGGCATTACAAGTTCTATTAGACTTTCTGCAAGCATATTCTGACGTAGGGAAGAGTCATTATATCGCTCAAACTTTTCTTCTTCACCATGAAAGAGATTTTTGACAACAATATAATCTACTTGGTCTTTACAAAGTTCACGAAGTTTTTCTAAAACATTTATAGAGTCAAGAACTCTACTAATCACTGAAACCATTGTTACTCGACAATTAATTTCAGTTTTCAGAACTTCAAAAAATGCAAGCTCTTTAACATAACTTTCAAAAAAACCTCCAGATTGTGCAGGTAAGTCTAATAATGTGATAGGACAATCACTCTCATCTAGATTAATTAATAAATCGTCAGCACCACCTCTATGAAAAATATCAATATAACGTATTATTGGGCGGTAATCTTTTTGAAAATATCTTTCTATTTGAGGATTCCTTAAGTCAGCTTCATAAGCAACACAGGGTAGATTTTTATTAATGTAAAGTTGAAATATTGCTCGTGCAAAGGTACTTTTACCCACGCCACCTTTATCACCTGTTATAATTATCAGTCGCTTTTGAGGTTTACCATTAGTATTGGAGGAAGTATTATTTGACATGGCTGGTTGTTCTTTATTTTTTCGGGTCATAATATTGTTTACAAAGTGGCTAAACTTTGTTTTGTCAGGTTAATATCAATCTAAATTTTTAAATTTGTAAACAAAAAATTCATAAATTAAATTAATGCAATAGGTAAATCAGCAACTATATTGCTCAATAAAATCTTCCTAATTTATTTTGAATAAACTACTCTGAGTATGTAACCTATCGCTTAAAAAACCAAGCAACAAAATTCCATATTAAAACAACATTTGTTGATATGTAAATTAGTCATAAATTTTATGTCGTTTAAAGTAACTTGACTTTCAAAAAAGGCATTATGATATTTTGATGGTAAATAATCTATGAGTGAAGTACGAGCTGATTATGATGGTGCTTGGAAGGAAGGTGTAGAACAATATTTTGAAGCGTTTCTTGCATTCTTTTTTCCAGAGATTCAAGCAGAAATTGATTGGGAACGAGGCTATGATTTTCTCGATCAAGAATTGCAGCAGTTGATGAGAGAATCTGAAATTGGTAAACAATTTGTCGATAAGCTAATCAAAGTTTGGCTAAAAGATGGAAAGGAAACTTGGTTGCTGATTCATCTGGAAATTCAAAGTCAAGTAGATCCCAACTTCCCTAAACGGATGTTTTCTTACCACTACAGAATCTTTGACCGTTATAACCAAGAAGTTGTTAGCTTGGCAATTCTGGGGGATAATCAAGCCAACTGGCGACCGCAAGAATATAGTTATGGACGTTGGGGATGTCGTTTGAGTCTTCAGTTTCCCATTGTCAAGCTACTGGACTATGAATCTCGTTGGTCAGAATTGGAACAAAGTGATAGTCCTTTTGCTGTACTAGTGATGGCGCACCTGCGGACACAAGCCACAACTCAAGATTTAGCAGGCCGATTGCAGTGGAAGTTGAGCTTAATTAAACGAATGTATGAGTTAGGCTATAGTAGAGATAAAATCCAGCAAATCTTCCGGTTGCTAGATAGATTAATGACTCTACCACCGGAGTTAGACTTAAATTTTCAAGCCGAATTAGAGCGTTTTGAGGCTGAACAGCAAATGACATACATAACAAGCATAGAACGCATAGGTATAGCAAAAGCTACCCAGAAATATATTGCTCAAATCCTAACAATTCGATTTAAAAATGTTCCTACTGAATTAGTAGAAAAACTAAATGAATTATATGACATTGAGTTACTGAATCAATTGTTAGAAAAAGCTGTAACTACAGGTTCAATATCTGAGTTTGGGCAACAATTAAGTCAGGAAGATACAAATACATAGTTTCAAATTTGCACGGAATGCTGATTGTACAGTTATAAAATTCTAACTATCGGCTAACTTTTTTTGCTTTCAAATACAAATTAATTCCCCAATCAAATCTGCTGCCCGCTTTCCATATTTTTGTTGAATAGCATCCCTGTACGGCAAGCAATCTTCACTTAAAAAATCACGAATAAATAGAGAAAAATCAAATCCTCTTTTCGAGTCCACGTATTCTGCTAATTCAATATTAAACAGTGATTTAAATTCATCCTCTCTTTGTTTCAGTGCTGAATATTTAGTTAAATTATTGGCTTGGAAGATTGGTTCAACTGCTTGATTAAACAGTTTTTCCATTAAGATATCTTTCATAGCTCCTTCTATATTTTTGTACAAAATTTTACTCACAAATTAATAACTTCTGTAAAGCTGAATCACCTCTTTTTGTGCAGTTAAAATCTAAAATACCAAACATCTTACCGCCTGATATCCCTCATCTTTTCCAAAATTTTTCGCTTTCCAACTCCAAGGAAAACGGTAGACACCCAGGATTGGCAGTCGCCCACTCCTCAGCTTCTGCAATTAGAGTTTCGTTACCGGAATCGAGGTAGAATTGCATTTTGGCACGTTGCTCTAAGCGATCGCGTTCTTGAGTGCTGAGAATATGTCCCGTGATTACGCAGTATTGGCGCACCTTAGCCTTAGCTTGGGTTAGAGCCATTAGCCGTAGTTTTGTCACTCGCTTGAGTTCCTCGATGCGGTAGGAAACATCAGTAGTCTCCTCACCAACAGATGCGCCCTGCAAGCCGTTGTTGGCGTTTTTGAGTGGTTGTTCTAGTGGAACCGCAGCAGGTATCGAAACTACACCCAGCCCGTTATTCTTCGTGTTAGATAAGTTTTGATTATCAACTTTTGACGACGTGCCAGAGCTACACAGGTATATAAAATCCTGATCAGAACTGAATTGATTTGATTGTAAAATATTTGTATGAACTGAATTCTTTAATTGATTGCTGGTTTTATTTAAATTAATTTCAGCAGTATTAGAAGAATTTATGAATTCAAGATTTTCCGCAGACTGGATGACAGCTGAGTCTGACTGAGAAACATCAGGTTGTTCAACAAACCCTGCTGACTCCAGCCCTTGGGGGGCTGTAGCAGCAGGAGGTAAACACTTACAAAAAACCTTCATATAGAAAGAATGAACGTAATTACTTATTCCACAAGGATTTTGAGTATCGTGTTTTACAAACGAGCTTTGAAATTCGTAAAATTGCCCGTTCTCGCTTGATTGATAAGGGTTTAAGCTATTTTCTGCCCAAGGGTCTAAAATGTAGCGTGTGGGATGCCACAAATGTAAGTGCTTTTGTAGTGTCTCTTGAGAGACAGTTTTGTTAAAGCGGCGTTTATACTCAGCACGTATAGCTTTTGCCCGTTCAGTAGCCCCTGCTGGTAATCCACTACCCCACTCTATTGCTGTTACTACTATCTGGATGCGTCTTTGGGCTTGTTGGCTACGTTCCCAGTTCTGCTGGTGGCGACGGTCAAATAAAATTACGTTATCTTTGGGTTGCTCAATGCTGCTAACACCTGCTATGGCTTCTGCAAATGTGTTGGCGAATGTACTCAATAGCCGTTCGGGATAACTAACGTAGGCACTGTACCATTTATTACGAATTGTGCATTCTACCCAATGCCGTACTCTAGCTTCGATTTCATGTTGGTGTCGGCAATATTGCTTATAGCCAGGGGCGTTGATTGCGGTGGAAAGGCAAAATTCGACTAATTTATCGCCTCTTAAGTCTAGAAAGACGATTCCATAGCCTGCAAAAATCTGGAGGAGGGTGTTTGTTTGTCCTTGTCCCGTCCAACCGATCGCAATTATTTCTTCCCAGTTGGCACGCCACTGTGCAGCATCAGCAGACTCTTGCTTACGATATCTCTCCTGTGCAATTTGTTTTTTGGCTTTGTTCGCTACCCGTTTTAATTTGGTTAAATCTTGCCGACTGGCCGCGCGATCGCAATAATCGAGGAAGATAGAAACGGAATCGCTAATTGGTTGTAAGTCATCATCAAGTAAAAATGACCCACTACCCGGTTGCATGGGACAACGGATGGCTTTGTAGTTGGTTATTTGTTTGGCACTATATGGTTTAGTATTGGGGAAGATTTCTAGGTGTCCTTGGCGTATGATAAAGCCTGCATTTCTCAAAGTAATTTCTAAGGCGCAAGCTACGGCAAAGGTGGGCAGGGGAGATGCAAAGTTTAAAATCAAGTGATAACCACCACTAAAGCTGGACTGGAGAATGACGATATCGACTATGCCGATTTCCTCTAGTGCCGCTTTGATGCGACTTATGGATTCAATGTTATGGTAGTCACCAAAAAAGTCTAAATCGATTGTGGCGTAACGGGTTGTGTTGTCAAAACGCAGACCTACTAGTTTTGACTTATCTTGGTGCAGCTTCCACAGTTGGGAAGGTTGCAGGTAATAATCGATGGTACGCCATGCTGGTTTTGCACCTTCTACTAAAGAAGGGGCAACTATCGCCCCAAATGGATGCCAAAAACGCTCTACGTAGCGTTTGCCCAATGATTCTACGGGCAGGTGGGGTTTGATTTTCTTTTTTACAGGCTGTGAAAGACTTAATTGGGGCCTGTTATCAACATCTGCCCCGAAATCTTCTTGGAACATGAGTGACTGTCCTGATGGTTTTAGTGCATCAGGTAGCCTCGCTGTTGGTCAAAATGTGTTAGCCTAAATTTGAAATTTTTGTTTTATTAAGAAGCGGTTGGTTATCCGCTTGTTGGAGGCGACTGGTAATCGTCTCATGGTTGAAAGCAAACAGAGGTTATACTTGTTTAGGCTTAGACATACGTAGGCTTAGGCTAAGATTTAGTCCAACACGCTTCACCAACAACAATGCGGCTACCCAACTTTTTTTTGAGAGCTATTTAAATACGTCAGTTCTAGCGAAGTTGTGACTAAATCTAGAAAATAGTTTTGGAATAAGAATGCAAAGCTAGTAACACCTAAAAGTGTCACCAAAAATTGACAGAAGTTAGTACAATGGGTGAAGATGAAATTACACTCCACCAACGAATTTAAAAACAAAAAACAGTCAAATATATCCATACGAGTTCAGCACCCAAAATATGAACTCGTACTGCAATTAGTATTGAGATGCTAATCTATTAGGTAACGTTAAATTGTGGGATAAATTCTCTGCTAGATTAACTGCTCACAGCTACCTATGCAGCACGAATATTATCCTTTTTTCTATTTGTAGACACTTCCATTGCTTGCATTTGGTTCTTATAATCCTCCCAAGTTTTTTCAAATACGTCAGACTCATACATCCGCAATAAAACCTCCTCTTTATCAGTTAAATTTGGGAGTTTTAACAACTCAGCTAAAGATACCTGAACTGGAAAAACATCCCTAAACTTTTCCATTAAGTGAAGAATTCTTGCTCTCTGTTCAGCAGATGGTTCATTTTGCAACTCTGCATCAATCTGTCGCGGACGTAGATTCACGATTTCTAGGTTCATATTTACTAAATTCCTCAATCCAAACACAACAAATTCATTAGTTATACCAATAACACGCCCCACGATTTCCAACTCTGTCCGCAGTCTTTCCTTAAATTGATATACTTGACCAACTTGGAAACGCCGAAACGGATTGCGATCGCCATTCCGCATCCAAGCGATACCATCACTTATACTACCTATCTCATCCGCTTCAATCAGGTTTATAACCTGCTCACAGATATCTTGATTGCAAACAAACTTGTAAGCTGCATCAATACTCCGGTTAAATTCCGCCTCCAGTGCAACAACTGCCTTAAATTTTTGCAGTTCCCTTAATTGAGAAATATATTCAAATACTTTTTTACCCTTGTGATAACTGCCAACACTTATCCTTAGATTCTCTGAAACCTCCTGAATCACAGGTTTACCCTTATTTAATTGAGAGTTACTCTCATCTATCGAAGTGTTCAAATTTGAATACTTCGTTTCATTCAAACGACGAGCGCTTTCCCTCTGTCTTTCTTTCGCTTGGGGACGAAGTACGCTCTCCCAGTACTGCCCTTCGTGAAATTTCTGGTAATGAGTCTTCCCGCCTTCGCGGTGGAGATTAAAATCAAGCACTAATTTCAAATCTTCTTCAGGCGAGCCAGACTCGACAAATTCCACTTTAACAGCAGAAATTCCCAACTGGCGGGCTATCTGCAAACGACACTTGCCTGCCAAGACGACATTTACACCAGTGCGTGCAGATACCTTTAAAGATTCCAGAATCCCTTTTTCCGAGATACTTTTTTCTAAAGCGGGACGAACCTCATTTTCACCGTATATTTCTATCAGCTTCGGATGAACTACCAACTCCGCAGGAGAAATATATACAATTGCCGGACTATGCACCTCAGACATATTGATACTCCGGGTCACAAATTGCCTAAAAAAGATAAGTTCAATTTTGAAAAGCTTAAGCAGAAAGTAGAAAAACTCAAGCAGCAGGACTGATGGCACTTTCTACAGTGAAAGTGATATTATTAAAAAATAATTAATTTTTGTAAATAATGAACAATTAATTATCAAACAATCTCCCGAAGAGAATTTTTGCAGTAGAAAACTATTATTATTAACCCATTTAAAACCAATTTCATTGAAGAGATATTTTTTGGTGTTATTTTTGGGAAAAATACATCTACCGAAAGAAAGATTTGTAAAACTGGCTAAACTCATGATATGATGTCTCTAGTTAATTAAATTGACAAAATAATGTCCCGCCTTGTTTTACTAACAGGTGGGCTTGTTTTCTCCTCAAAGCCCTGGTGCAAACAGGGCTTTGGGTGGGTTTTTAGAAAAAATGAACGCTACAAAAAGAGTATATCAGGCTTCATTCCATTTGGCAAAATTGTACAGTAAAGAGGGGTAAATTTTTAGATGCCTCATCTTCAAATATTAAATTCTCTTGAAAAACAAGCACTAGAACACATAGCAGCAACGAGCAGCGATGAAGTTAGCAAAAGAGCGAAAATTCTGCTAGGGCTAAACGAAGGCAAAAAATATGTAGCTTTAGCCCAAGAGATTGGTGTAACCGAAAACTCAATAGCAAAGTGGAAGAAAAGATGGACATCAAGTACCATCTTGTCAGAAACCCAGGAGTCGGCGATCGCAAAAGCTAATGAAGTATTAGGTGTCAACGTAGGCAGACCTAAAAAGTGCAAAAGTACAGAGGCAAGCAAAATTGTCGAAATCAGCGAATGGAGCAAGAACCGAAAACCTAGTCGCTCAAAGCACCACTACCATATGCAGGTAGCAGAAGAAGCCGCTAGGAGAGGTTTACCAACACTATCGCCAAGAAGTATAGGACGCATTTTGGAAGCTCAACCTTAATAGAAAGAGTCATCAAGCAAGTATTATCCTATCCCAAGGTAGTAGTTTTGCAATCCCAGTTTTTACCGAGGCTTTTCACCAAATTCTAATTCTAAGCAAGCATTTCCACACACTCGACCACTTGAGCAGAGATCACTTGTTGTGCGATCAGAAAGTCAACGAGTCCATCGAGTTTTTTACGGTTGTAGACGGTAGAATAGCCTTGAATTCGGCGTTCTTTGCAGAACTGTCGCAGCTTCCGCGCACCTAAATCCAAAAGCTTCTTCCTTTCTTCCTTAACGTCTATTAGCACAAGCTGCCTAGCTTCATCCGCAACCTCAGTTTCAACAACTGGTGGAGCAGTTTCAATAATGGAAGATTCTGGTTTAGAAAATTCTTCCCGAACAGAAACAGCACCAACACCAGTCAAATCACCAAGAGGTTCCAAAACTGGCAACTCTTCAGAAATCACCCCAACGCTATTACTAACTTGAAGTGATAGTGATTGAGCAGGGACAAATATCACACAGAAGATTGGGAAGACCATCAAAAACAACTCGATTGGAAACAAAACATCGTTAACAGATTGCACAAAAGGCGATATTGCAAAAGCAGACATAATGTGATTCCTCCATGAATTACTGATGGGCGGCGTTATAGCGACTTACCACCCAGTAGCGGGGGAAACCCCCGTACTGAGTGAAAGCTTTTATACGTATCCCAACTAATAGCAGGAGGAAGGAGGGTAAATTGCCTTTTTAAGCAATTAGATGAAGTAAGTTTTCCAAAATTTGCAGTTGTTAAATTGGAGAAATTACCAGTTCAAGATACAGAAATTGCAAAAATGCGAAATGCGATTTTTCCGGCTTGTACTCGCAGCTTTTAGAAACTTCCTTATTCATCTCAGCACTCCAGATTTTTTACTCTTAAGGTAGTTAACGTAGCTAACGAAGTTGTAGTTATATCTGAGTTCTTGAGGAACGAAAGTTGAGTAAGGATGCAGCGATACACCATCACGACGAAACCGATGACAGGGTGCATATATATCAAAAAAGATAGATATTTCATCACCATCAACTTCGATTTGAGCTATGCCCTTAAGTTCCTTTGCAAACTCTAAAACTCTTCCTGATGCTACATAGTCAAAGACCACTACATTTCGAGTACGGAAATACTGGATGTAAGAAAGAAGTGTTGCTTCCATACCAAGCTCAAGCAATCTGTCAGAATGTTTAAGCAAGATGCCAGAATAGGAAAAAGAAAACCTACGGTTAGCGTATTCATCCCACAAGATAAGATTGCCGTAAAATTTGTAAATATTCGCTTGATTGGACGATATTTCTCTATTTAAATTTTCGACAACAGCATCATCTTCAAATGGAAACAAGGCCTTACGTTCATCCCATTGCTTATCTGGACAGCAACTATTTTCCAAACATCCATGTGGATGAATACCACAAACAATATTATTAGCACCATGCAGTAACTTACACCCAGCACATACTTGCAAATAGCAAGAACTAAATTCTTCGCTATTAACTGCATTAATATAGCGTCGGTGTATATCTAAATGCTCCTCTAAAGCTTCACAAGGTAAAGCCTGATATGACGAGAAGGTTTGTCCAATTAATCTGTCTGGATCAGTTTCATCATAGATTACTGCCAAGTCGTCAATTTGGTGAGAACGTAATTCTTCGTAAAGTACGAATTTCCGATATGGTTCTTCCTCAAATCTAGAAACAACCAAGCACTTTGAATCAGAATGTCTTTCAAAATTCATCACCGTGTAAGTGTAAATTGAAGACAGACAATCAGATTTTTCAGAGTTCTCAGTTTTTGTAAGTACAAGCGGTTTTGTGTCAGCTATTTTTGCAATTTCTCTACTCGAATTAGTTTCCTCCGATTCTTCAACAATGCTGAAGAAAGCACCGCCCAAGGAAGCAAAAATAATCCCGGTAAAGCCCAATACAATAGCACCAGTGCCGATATAAGCAATTTGTTCAGAGCGTTCTTTCTCAACTATTGAGAATCCACCCCTAGCTAAGCACAATAAGCCCAAACCAGAAAAAGTTGCTACAGTGCCTAAAGCAATAGCAGTCAAAGACACCATTCCAAAAGCAGCATTAAGGTTTCTCAAGCCATTAAACGCAAACTTCTTCAACATAATTCATTCCTCCAAAATGCAGGTCACAAGATTTTTAATTACTCTCGCCCCGGCACAAATTGGGATTTGCTGAGAACTACGCTACTAACCTACCCCTTACTCTATTAACAATTCCAAAACTATTTAATAGATATGTACTCGTTAATTTTCAGTCTCAGTAGTAGTTTCATTCCCAATGGTGATAGCAAGAGTCGAACTTGCTTTGTTGCTTAAAACAACAATCTACCCGAACTGGAATATCACCAAATAACAATATTTAGAAATAACATATCTACTTTCCAAAAGTCCAAGTATTAGTTTCGTTTAATTCCAATTCTTCAAAACAGTTAACAAAACTCGGAAAGTGAAAATATCTTAGCGGCATTCGAGATATTAATAGTAAAGAAAAATTCTCTAGTATAGCCAACTGTTGTAATCTCAATAAATCGTCGCTAAAACTATCGCTAACAAAGTGCAATCTATCAAAGTTATCAATCACAAGTAGTCTATTTAATCCATCAGATAATTCGCTTACTATATTTTGCCAATTCTGCTGGTAGTACAAATCAAAACTCATAGGAATAACATTAAAGAGATGAGCCACACTAAAAGGATATTCAAGATTGAGATAAACAGACTTTAAAGTAATATCTTTAAGTAAACAGTTTTTAACAGTAAAAGTCTTGCCAATATCCTGTTTACCCCATAAATTAACATTCTTGCCTGCATTTAGTTTACCAATCAACCAAGTATATTCTTTATAACGTAACATTACTATTATCCTTTAGATAAACTACAATTTGTTTGAGATTAAATGTGTGATTTTTTGATTGTGTCTTTCTAAACTCTTTCTAGAAAATTGGTTAGATACAATAAAATTATCTAATAAAAAATCAGGTGATTGTGAAAGTCTTAACAGTACACCATCATCACCACTACTGCGATGATAGTAATGAACAACAGGTGATTGGATAACTGTCAGGTTATCGTTACGAATTGCTCGCCCTGTAACTAGCCCATCCATGATAAATTTAGCGGCAGCAGCTACATTATCACTATCTCGTGCAAAATTTTTGAGATACCAATGGAACTCAATCCACACTGTACTATCCAAATAAAATTCACATTCTCTAACAAATTCACCAATTAAGTTTGTCCAGTACTTCTTAAGTTCAGCACTTGCTTGCCAACTTGACCGTGCCTGGTTAATAATTTCGTTCATACAAGGGGGTAAAGGCATTGTTAGTTCAAATATCATCTTCACCGCCACCTTTCAAGTTATTTAAAAATTCTTCAACAACGTTTCTAAATTTCTTGTATGACCTACCATCTTGACGGGATAAATTGAATACTGCTTTGACGATTTCATCAAGTTGATAGCCCTTTTGATGCAAATTCATAATTGAGTTTCTTGCTTCTTCGTCAAGCTGCACCTTAAAACTAAAACTGCCCTCAAAATCAGTCTTAGATTGCTTAGTTTTAGTAGCAGTAGTGGCTTTAAATTTACCATTATCATTACTACTACTCTCGCCATACAGACTAGCGACAAATTCATCAAAGTCTAACCCAGATTTCCATGCTGTATAAGGATCGTTCTGGTTTTTTGCTTCCAAGAGTAATTGCTGGAAGTATTCAGGGTCTTCATCGTCAGCAACATATAAAGCTTGGAGTCGTAAAACTTCAGTCGTCTTGTACAAAAAATCACCGTATCCCAGCAAATAAACTGCACGCTTGTCTTTATCGTCCCCCAGGATAATACAACTATCTTCAGGGCGGGTTGTCACAAAGGCTGTCTTCGCTGGAAAGTTTGAGCGAATCAATGGGTCTATCACGTTTTTGTCAGGTCGTTGAGTGTATAACAATACATGAATCCCCGCACCACCCGCTTTTGCAAGCAACTTCATCAGCGCAGTCTCAATGCGATCGCAGTAGTTATCATCGGAAAGTAGGTCAAAACACTCGTCAATTAGACAAATCACTCGCGGCATGACATAATCAGGTGCGAAGCGTGAATTGTACTGTGCGATCGTTTCAATACTGCTGTGGCACTCAAATTCCTGGTAACGCAATTCCATTTCTTCGACCAAGTAATCGAGTAAGTTAGCGGTAGACTCTGCATCACGCGCAACTGGGGCAACAAGATGGGGAAGTCCATCAAATTTACCAAAGGTCACTCGTTTAACATCTGAAAGTGCCAATCGAACAACAGAAGGGGGATATCGTCGCACCAAATACAAGATTGCGGCTTTCTCAAATTGCGATTTTCCACCCCGCGTCCGCCCACCACCCAGGATATGGGTCACGTTATCGCTATAAAGGGGAATCTCGACATAAGTGCCATCAACATCAACACCACCGGGGATAGACACCGAATAAATGTCAGGTTCGCCGTCAAAACTAAAGTAATCACGAAAATAAGCAAATTGTCTGTCTAACCTGGGTATGTCAAATACAACTCCCCCAGGCACTACACTCACCATTGGCGCAACTTTTAAGCCTAATTCTTCACCAAGCTGCTGTACTAAGTCATTACCGATATCTTCTACTTTTTTATAACTAACACCCCGTCCCAGTTTTACCCTAATACGGTTAAAAGTAGGGCCATTTTTGGCATCGACATACTTAGCATTAATATTAAAATCTTCTAACGTATCAACTAATAGTTTTCCTGCTTGTCCCATAGTTAAAATATTTGAGCTAACAATCCCATTATTAGCAATTTCACTATTTAAACATTTAGTTTCATTTAAAACAATTGTTCCATCTCTTACCAGCTTTAAATCTATTGCTTTACCTTTAGCACGGGCAACAAGCACTGCCGTTCGGTAGCAATAGTTTTTAATAAAGTTATCTCTCGATTTATTTGCTAAATCAGTAAAGTAACTAATTGGTTTATTATTTAAAAATAAATTATAAAGATTGTGCTGCACTACTTCATAGCCAATCTGCTTGAGATAAATGTTTTTTATAGACTCAATATGTTCAAATAAAGCTTCAATTGGCGAGTTACTAACTATCTCAATCATTTTTTGATATACGTTATTTTTCTCCCACTGTGATGGCATTCGATTGAGATGGATATATTCAAGTGCATAACATACAAACTCGTACTGGTTTAAAGTACAGTGTTCTGCACATATTGATAATATTTCATCATCGTTTGTACCTGCAATTACTGATTCGTATATTACCTGAAATAAAAATTCTAAATTAAATTCAACAACTGGACGTGATAATTTTGTTCTAAAGTCAATCTGCTTTAAAACAGTTTCAGCAAAAAAAACCATTGCATCAGGTAAAGCTTCCCGTACATTCTCTATAATCTCTTCATTGCTCAAACCATCTTGTTTGGCCTGTACAATTGCAGTCCAAAGCTGTTGTTTTTGAAATTCAGTATTACCCTTAATGTCATTGTATGGTAGTAACATTACTAAGTTTCACTTTCTAGAAATTTCAAACTTTTGTAAATGTTGCTGATAATAAGTTCTTAGTTGAGCAATTGATTTCGCATTTTGATTGTAATTATTACAAGGAAACGAAGCCCAAATTCTACCTACTTTGCATACAGCAGTATCAAACCTTCCTGCTTCAATATCACTTAAAGCATTATTACGACGAATATATTCAATTGCCATCTTATCCTGAGAAGCTGGACTAAAATCTTTTAAGTTTAACTTTGGCTGAAGGTCATACCAACTTATATCTAACATTTGATAAGCACCAGCCGCAGTTGAACAAACATTTTTACCATTAATAGGAGCGCACTGTTTCTTTAACGGGTGTGTAGAAAAATCATTAAAAGTTCCGTTAAATACTAACTTGCGATAACTTTCTGGCTCACTTGTTCCTGTTTCTGCCCAACGAATTGTTGCTAAAAAAGCACTCAAACGTGGTGAAGAAGGATGTGGTGAGTAATCTCTTGCACTAACTCTTCCTTTTAAACTATTTGACGACAATGAAGAAAAACCAGTATTTTGAGAAATTGAAAAATAAATTCCCAAAGTAATTAAGGAAGCAGTTGACAAATGAATGGGTTGAAAACGGGATATAAATTGATGACGAGGACTGAAAATCAATCCTACTAAACCACCAACAATAAACCCAAATTTCCAACTATCAACTGCTTTACCAAAACTACGCACCTGACAAACAGTATCTGCACCCTTGGATACCAATCCACATGGCAGTGAAGCTACTCCATAGGAAAATGCAACAGAGCAGCCTGCACCAACTACACCTGATATAAAAATCGGTACAATTTGCATTGCTCTTGCCACTAGCTAAATAACTTTCAACGGTTTGCTAAATATTCGTGTAAATAAAGGCGGGGGTTCTGCGCTACACCATTAACGTGAACCTCAAAATGTAAATGTGGCCCCGTCGAAAAGCCCGTACTACCTACTGCTGCAATCATCTGCCCACGGACAACTTGTTGTCCCTGCTGCACATACAGCTGACTGGCATGACCGTAGAGAGTAGATAAACTTCTCTGATGCTGAATAACAACTGCTTTGCCGTAACCATCCTTGTCACCCGCAAAAACTACTCGGCCAGCATCAACCGCATAAATTGGAGTACCCTTGGCTGCACCAAAATCAATTCCCCTGTGAAACTTGCGATCGCCTGTAATGGGGTGTGTCCGCCAACCAAATTCACTAGTTATAGGAGTACCAGCCGCAGTAGGAAAGGCAATTCGACCGTTATTTAAAACCTTATTACTAACAACAGTTTTAGGAAGTATTAGATTCTGGAGAGATTTAACCAGCAATTGAGATTCAATCCATCCAGAAACCTGGGGAATGACCATAGCTGCAATGACAACTGAGGTTGTGATCGCATATCTCCAACTTTCACTCGAATTAGTATCGGCTGTCTCATCCGAACTAGTTACAGTCGAATTACTAACCTCCTTTTTACTGTCAGTTTCAAAGATTATTCGCATTGTCTCAACGCCTTTTTGCATTAGCAGGAGAAACCTGCCAACAACCAATCTTTGCAGTACTCAATACTTCCTCAAAATCATTCTGAGCTACACGGCAATCAGGAGAATTTAGTCCATCTCCGGATGTTGCAGATTCCTGAACTTTAGGGGAATAGCGCGTAGAGACAGGATTAGAAGATATATTCACGCTAGGTGCAGCAGTAGAAACAACAGCTGGCGATAAAAATTGAAGCTTTTGTGCTAATGCCACAGCATTACGCCAGTTATAAAACTGCAAATATCCTGGTTGCAAGATATCTGCAATCCATACCAGCAGTACTAACCAAAAAATTGCCTTTACCGACATTATTCCAATTGCTTAACCACAGGCAGGGCAAAAGAAGGAACTTCCTTGGGTACAACTTCAATCTTCTTCCCAGCTGCATATCCTGGCCCGGTGTAACTGCCATTAAGGAGAAAATTTAACAGCATTATTAACAACCACACTCCCACAGCAGCGACACCCACAGGAGATTTAATTACATCAGATAAAAAATATACTGGATACCAGCCAAATCTCCAGGGATTTTGTGGATGCAACCTATGTGCTTTCCAAGTCTCAATGTAGGGAATTTCTATCTGAGGAACTCTCGGCTTATAAGCAGTAGGTGCATTAATATACCTAACTTCTACGGGTTGAGTATCATAAGTGGTCATAGGAGAAACGCTAGGTTGCTGATTTACCATTCCTCCTTGCTGTACCTGCTGCAACATATTTTGCAATCGATTGGCAGGCACAATTGCTCCACCTTCAGAATAATCAACATCAAAATTACGGCGTTGATTTCTACTCATAATATGACCTCAAATTAACTAGCTGGCGGGTTTATTATTTATTTGGGAGTTAGTATCTTCCCAAAAATCTTCATCTTGAAGTTGAGCGTAAAACTCTTCTGGAGATAAGATTCCAGGTTGATTTTGTACTCCATCTTCCACAACCTGACTACTATCTACTCGCCCTAATCCAGAAACAGCAGAACGAGGAGAAAATTGAACGACATTTTTAGCAGAAAACTCGTTATTAAATCTCATCCCAGGAGGCGAAACTGGGGGGATTAAAGAAGGCTGAATATCAGTATTAGGAACACCAACATGAAGTTGTTGATTGCCAGATTTTCCCAAATTTTCAGACACTGCATCTGTTTCTTCAACTGCATTGTTATAGTCAGAAATTCCCCAACTCAAGAAACAAGTAAACCCAGCCAGAAATATAACTGCACTCATCCAATGCACTCCTGAATTGGGAGATGGCATCATCTCAATCGTTGTGCGAGTTGAACCTTCCAGGGTAGTACGAATAGGGGTACGTTTGACTGCCGCTACAACATTGAGCGAACACAAAGCTATGCAAATTATCGCAGCAGCAAACTTAACATACATGACATCACTCCCCTGATTTATTAACAGGCTTTCTATTAGGAATTGGCTGAGGTAATTGCTTCTTCATTTGTTGGAGATATATTCGCCTTTCCTCCTCTTTCTGGTGTATTTTCTCGCGGATGTCTGCCACCTGTGCCATCTGCTCTACTGGATCTAAATACCCCCGCGCCCGTAACAGCTGCGCCTGTGCAAGCGAGTATGGTTCTTGAGCATTCCTAATCTGAATTAGCATTTGGTTCAGATCGACTGATGGTTGAGATTCCAAATTCTGGGCGTAATCAATCGCCTCTAATTTACCCAAGATCAAAACAGCAGCAGCCCCGGTTGGTATCTTCTCCTCAACTTTCGTACCATCGGTTTTGCGGTATCCCCAATAAAAACTATTATTTCCAGAAGCCGCTTCTAACAAAACATCCAGCGAGTTGAATTTAACTATCTCCAGTGCCGGCATATAATGAAGGCGGTAAAACCCAGATTTCTCATTAGCCTGCATTCTGGATATTTCACCCCGCAATTGCTGTCCCCACAATGCCGCCGCTAACTGTCGCCAGCCTGTAAGAGTAGGCGCACCTTCTACCGAGGAGTAACTGGACAGATGGTCTATATTGTAGTCAGTACGGGAAAGCTTTTCTAAGTACACTTCTCGAATTTGGGCAACTTGCGCCTTTACTTGCTGTACCTCCGATATCTGATTACCTGGAATTTGTTGCTTCCATCCAACCATTAATGCAACCGCCCCAATAACAGACAGCGCACTAACAGTCGAACAAACCGTCCACAGGGTGACATTTACCTTTTGTCTTCTTCGACTTGGTTGTTTTTTTCGGACAGGTGTAGGAGTAAACATCATTTACCCCTCACGTATTATCAACAACCAACTGCAACTGAGGACGCTTGTTTAACTCGCGCGCGATCGCAATTCCCGCACCACCCACAACTATTCCGGTTAGTAGCAACAGAGGATGCAGGGCAAGAGCAGCCCCCACTCCCAATAGCTGTCCCACCATCCCAGAAACACCCAGGTTCATTAACAAACCACCCGCAGTGTTAACCAAAAAGTCAAATGCTGCACTCATACTTACTCCCTGGTAAACCAAATAACTACTAGTGCCAGAATCAAACCAACTAATTCACCTATGCCTACACCCAGCAAAATTGGCTGGATGCTGTAAATCTCCTGTTTAACCTGAGTTGGGGGAATCGCTACCCATGTCCCAACTACAGTACCAGCTACGACCGAAAGTAAATTTATACCAACTGCTTGAGTAGATGTTTTTCTCAAATTAAGTAAACTCTCATCCCGTATTCGATAGCAGATGGGTAACATCTGAGCTACTATTTCTTCGGAGATTGCCCGGTTTTCGGCTGCGAGGACTTCAACTGTCTGGGCTGCGGTGTCGATGTACCGACCAACAGTGGATGAGTCTCTTCCCCCCAGTTCACTTTGCCGAAAAAATCGTTATCGATGCGCGAATTGATTCGCTCTTGCGCCTGGTCGTAACCAGCCGCAACGGAAGTATTACCTTCAGCCAGCGAACTACTGCCATGAAAAACAAATTCTTCTAGAGCAAGTGTGGAAGATTCAAGCACCACTTTATGGCGTAATTCTCCTAACTGAATTCCTCTGTCTGCATCCCGATAAAGTATTCCTACAAAACTATCAGGAGAAGCTTGTTCTGGATCTACGCCAAATCGCTGTTTAATATACTCGCGCTTGTCGAACTTGTGTTCGCCTACTTCTGATTTGCGATCGCGCATTGCAATCAAGTGCTGGGCAGCTTCTTCTAAGGACATACCTTCACGAGAAGCTATCTCTTTAAGTTGAACTAATTGCTGTTCGATTGTTTCATCAAGCGTATCATTTGGCTGTAAAGCTAAATCTAACAACCGACAGCAGGTACGTACTACATCAGGCGACACCTGCAAAGTCTCTGCCACTTTGTTGATATGCTTCATTGCGCTCAATTCTCCTAATTACTGATTGCACAATCGGGTTGTTTTTTTCTTCATCAGATATATGCTTGGTCAAAAAGTCATAAAGGGTTACGTCGTTGACTTTTTGTAAATAAGCATCTAAGCCACCAGCAGGAATTACCTGTTGTAAATATTCTTCACAAGTCAAACGCCGAATTTTGATAGCAACGTAGAAAATGTCAGCAATCTCAACTGTTGCAGCATCAAAATATCCTCCCCGCTTTCGCGGTTTTACTATACCGGCATAGGGATACCACCGTTGTAAAGCAGCAATGCAAATCCCGTATCTTTCGGCAAGTGTTTTTTGGGTATAGATAACGTTCTCACATATCATCAAACTCAATTCCAACTGAAAGACAACATCAATTGAAAGTAAATTAAACTAGCACTTTACCAAATTACTTATGAATTATTTTTTAATTCACAAACTATTTAGATTTAGTACAAGTACAGTTCAACTAAAATACAACTAAAGTACAGTTAATCTCCTGCTAAACTTTACACTTTCATTTGTTACATATTGTCTATGGGCAATGCAAGCACGTTTGCGTATATGAGTTCAATTATCTTGAAAAATAACTAATAGAGTAAAAAGCACTATAACAGAAACATATACTCAATAGGGTTGGAATGGCTAGAGAAGAGAAATAGCTTCTGCTTGCTTCTTTGGGTTGAAGTAATACAAGCACCAATTTAAATTTGAAAATACTGCTGTAAAATCGGGTATAAAGAAGCAGCGATCGCCTCAAACTTATCACCATCGGGATAGGGTCTAGCAATTTCCTCCCCGTCTTCGTTCGACCAACTCTGCATGAATGGAGTATACTCAAGCGACAGGATTTCAGTTCGCCACCAGCCCGATAATGCCAGTTCTCCACTAGACCAAAGCAGCCAAAAATCAACTCTCTTGTTGCGGTAAGAGTCATTTATTGGATTGGAATAGGGGCGATTCTTAGGAGCGAAATTTTCGGTAAAATAACCTTGAAAATCAATTCTGAGAAAATCTTTTTTAATTTCTGCTATTAATTTAAAGCGAGTATTAGGGTGATGAGCGGCTGCTATTTTGCTAGCACTAAACTCAAATTCTAAAGGTAGCGCCAATGAACTCATCAATTAATAACCTTTCTCAAACTACACTTGAAGCATGATGTGAGCCAAATTGTCCGTAATTTCTTTTAGTCAAGCAGATACTCGTTGTATCACTTGCATTCTGACTGCATTTGCCGCAGCAGTTGCAATGTCTTCCCAGTCACTCTCAACAAGCAGAACTCCAAGCAACTGTCGCAAAATGTCAGAATTTTGGATAAACTCTTCCCTGTACAGATCATTTTGCATCAAGATACCTTCAAGCGTTGGTAACACAGATACTTCTGGCGATTTTAGTCGAAATAACAAAAGCGATCGCGCAACCACAACCGCAGCTTCTTCTCCCACTCCTAAATTCCACTCGGAGAGCAGATGGCGGATTTCACGGTTGAGCGAGACACGCAGTTGGGTCATTCTGCCCAGCAAACCAGGATTTTTCAATAATGCACTTATAGCTGTTCCCCAATCCAACCCGGCTGTCACATCACAGTCAGCCTCGTCCTCGATACGGATTGCTTCTTGAAATGATCCGGAGTGAAATAGTAAATTGATAGCTTCGCCAACAGTCATTTCTTCGTTCATTATTTTTCCTCCAGCACTATCGTAATGTGCGGCGCAGCAAACCGTACTCGAAATATGTCATATCTTCGTATTCTTCTTCGGAACCAAAGTCGATCATGCCTTGATTTTCGTAAAACCGTTCGCTAGAACGTAACGAGTGCAAGCCAACTCTACCACCATATCCCAACTCGATGCTCCTAATTCGGGCGTATCGCAGCAATGCCGCCCCTACTCCCCTATATCGCGGCGGGCGTTGGATTTCCTTGCGGTTCCACGGAGCTGAGGTGATGTACTGAATATATACTAATCGCTGTCCGATAGCCTCTCGCGAACCGTGGAGTTGAGTTTCCACCATCATCAACCCTTGCGTGCAGCCTTCTACTTCGAGAGCGTAACCTTCTTCGTTTTCATTGTTGCTAATGTAGCCAAGTTTAAATAACCAATCCCAGAATTTATCCTCGGTCTGAAAAACACGCAATTGCTCGCGCCAAAGATTTTCAAAATCATCAATGTGATTTTGTGCAAGTTCAACAATAACCCCATCAGTTAGTTGATTGGCAATGCCACGATTTAACTGGACTTGTAAACGCACCAATTCACCTGATAAATTAGACTTAACAATCAGACTTATTGTAATATTAAACTTAATCCTTAAAGCTTTATTTTGTGCAACTAGATAAGGAATGGGTATTACGAGATAGTTGTTGTAATGCAATTTAGCAGTGGTCTACGGTATCTAATATAAGCAGCAGTTGTTAGGCTTTTCTTTCCATCATAATTGATGTAACTATATTCTTCTTGTAATAATAGTTTTTCAAAAATATCTAAATTTTTTAATGTTTTGACTTTTTCACTAAAAATTTCTACTTCTTCAAGATACTGTGTGCGAGCATCGGCATTATCTTCAAGGTATTGAAAAAATTCCCAATCAGTAATAACAAATTCAAACTTACAAACGTTTAAATTGTATGTTGTCACCCATACTTGGCTATATTGCTGCTCGTCTTTACCACAATAAGTTTTGTAATAATTCCAAGCTTTTTTGACCTCATTTGCATACCGTTTTCGTGTTGAATTACTTATTATTTGCTCATCATTAATATTAATAAGAACTAAAATACACGTTATTCCCTCCTCGTCTTTATATTCGCCAGCTACTACTGAACGAATCACGGGAAAAAGCATTGTTGGTTTATTTAATACTTTCAATAACCGCTTAATTTCTCGCTCGATTTGTGGTTGTTTCGGCAAATATTTCTTCACTTTACACCCGTTGAGTTCGGGTTTAAATAAGTTAATACAATACTTTTCTCGTTCGTCCAAGCAGTTGAGTGGAACCTCTTGCCAATAGATACGATGCCTTAGTTTACGGTTGGAGCGAATTAATTGTGGGTATCTGTGGTGAGTTCTACTAGCCCACCGATTTTTTAGGTTGGTGGCTTGTCCGACATACCACACATAGTCATTAATATCGACAATGACGTAAATTCCCGAACGTTCAGGCAAGTGATGGCGTTCACTAAAAGTAACGTTAGACCAATCCTTCCAATTCATCACAATATTGCGGTAAGTACACCCTACTTACCTAAAATTCCCATTGCAAAGCAATAAAGTAAAACCATACTACGGCAAATCCTGTGACAACATTAACGCAATTAGATAATTAGATTTATACTTAACAAATGACAAATATCTTTTGGTAGCAAAAACATAGATTTGTGACCAACGAGAAACCAACCGACTACGCTGCCCTAATCCGCGCCGCTAACCAAACTGTTGGGGAACCTCCCGAATGGTTGACTACTGGCAAACACGTTTACTCCCCTGAATACGGAGTAGGGGAAGTCATGGCATTGTTAGGCAAGCGGTTGATTGTCAAGTTTGTTGAAGAGGTTAACCCGACTCAATTTATCAATTGGGAAGAAGCGATCGCCCTTGGCTCAATTCAATCAAGTAACGCCAACTTGGTTTCTTCCACAACATTGCCCAAAGTCACTAACGCGGTAACTGCAACAGTTTCCGAACGCATTCAACAAATCCCCCACCTGGCATTTCAGTCTGTAGCTCAAGAATTCATTGCAAGCATCACGGCAGTAGATATCAAAAATCCTAACCAAGGGATCGTTCACCCGGTACCCAGCGATTTACCGCCTGCTTTACGTTTAGCATTGCAGAATAACAGTATCGACAGAATTTATTCTCACCAAATAGAAGCGCTGACAAAGTTACGTGCTGGGTTTGATCTAAGTATCACCACGCCCACAGCCAGCGGAAAGACACTGTGCTACAACCTCGCTATCCTCGAATCGTGTATCAAGCAACCGCAAACAACAGCTTTATATATTTTCCCACTTAAGGCATTAGCCCTCGACCAAATGCGAAAGTTGCAATCGCTAGTAAAGGCAATGCCCAACAACCGCATCAAACTCGCATTAATGACGGGCGATACACCTACATCCGAGCGGCAGCGCTTGTTTATTCCCAATCCACCAAACATCTTGGCAGTCAGTCCCGACTTATTGCATCACTATCTTTACAATGTGCGGCGGCGAGATGAGGGGGAAGGATGGCGGCAGTTTTTAAGACAATTACGTTACTGTGTAATTGACGAAAGCCATACCTATATTGGTGCTTTTGGCGCGCACTTTGCTAATTTGATGCGGCGGCTGAGGTTAGCAGTTGATGCTGTTGGTGGTAATTCCCAAAGACTGCAATTTATCTGTTCAAGTGCCACAATTGGCAATCCCCAGGAGATGGCGTTGCGCTTCAGTGGCAGAACTAATCAACCCCAAAGACTACACGTAATTGAACGTAGTGGTGCTGGTAGTGCAGGACGTACCTTATTATGCCTTGCTCCAAATAGTGCAGCTAATGTTGAAGCTTCCAAGATTGTGATTTCCTGGTTGCAACATAAACTCAGTGGCATTGTCTTCTGTAACTCCCGTGCTGCTGTCAAAGGTTTACTAGGGTTAATTCAAAGAGAAACACAACGCCTTGGGCTAGGTTATTTAACAAGCAAGGTGGCGGTGTTTTACAGTTCGTTGACAGGCGATCGCCGCCGAGAAATTATTCAAAAACTACAAGCTGGACAAATTAAGGTGATTATTTCTACTTCTTCTCTAGAAGCAGGAATTGATTTACCCGAGCTAGATTGCTGTTTGCTTCGGGGATTTCCTGGCAGCTTAATGTCATTTTGGCAACGAGTAGGTCGAGCCGGACGCAAACGGCATGGACTTGTAATTTATCTGCCCTTGGGACAAAATCCCATTGATGTATTCTACGCTCGGCATAGCCAACAGTTACTGTCAGGAGAAGTTGAGTGTGCTGCTTTTAACCCAGACTATCCAACAATTCTAGGCAAACATTTAGAATGCGGTTGCATAGAAAGTAGTCTGGCTTTAAAGGAACTCAATAGCCGTTTTGGAAAAGCCGCCGACGCAGTTGCAGGTTCTCTTCTACAACAAAACAAAATTTTTCTGAGTAACAACGGAAAACTGTGGGGAAGAGGTTATCCCCACAAAGACATCAATCTCAGAAGCAGCACTCAAACTTCGATTTCCTTAATTGAGAAGCATACAGGCGAAATCTTAGAAACTATGTCACTTCCCCTTGCCCATCGGGAGGTATTTCCGCAAGCAGTGTATATGATGCAAGATGGGAGCGGCGAGTTAATAGCCTACCGCAGCGAAAGCTTCAACGAAGAGAAAGGAGAAGCATTACTAGCTTATCTAGGTAAAGAGACAGATTTATTTACTGAAGCTGAGTCAGAACTAAATATCCAACCACTTTCTACACTGGCAGAGTCCAAGATCATCCCCACCAAAATCAAAGATGCACGGGTTAGATTAACCCTAGTTTGGGGAGAAATTACTAATTCTGTTACGGGTTATCGGTTGATGAAACGCACTTACGGAATGACTTGTAAAAATCAGCGTTGTGGTAACTACAAAAAACCGCTTGAAGGTAAAACTTGCTCCTTGTGTAGGCATCCTCTAGGGGCAGCTGAAGTAACAAAACTTCAAAAAGAAGTGGCATTTGAGGAGCCATACGTGTGATTTGAAACAAAAAATGAGATTTTAACTCATGATATGCTTCAAAAATGAGTATCCAGTTTATAGTTCACTTTTAGTATTCGAGTTTTTTTAATAATAATGATTATCGTGTAGAGGATAAAAAGACTGATAGAGGCGACGTTTGTATCAATACTTCAGCTTGATTATCATTATTATTTAGCTACGATTTGAGGTTAGCGATCGCCCAACAATAGAGCGATCGCTTGGACAATGAAATATTTGGTTTTTACTCAGATATCTACTAAAACAAAAGTTTTGAACCATAACATGGGCATTTGAAGCATATTTTGAATTGAAAGTTTAAGTTAGAGCAATTTTTTCAGGGATTTTTTGTGCAAGTTTTATCCAATTATGTTTTTTCAACTCATTCTCTATTTATGATTCAGAATTTCAACTCTCACTCATGTATGAATGCAAAGTTGAATTTTGTGATTGGTGCAAAAGCCTGAATTTTCGTTAACTCTTTCTCGATTTATGGTTCAAAAATTTTCCCAAATTATGATTCAAAGGACAGCTATCTTTTCTGACTTGACCAATTTCGCTGCTAAAGCATATGCGCTAGCAGCTGAATGTGATTGTGAAGCAGGTTGTCCAAGGTGTTTACATTCAACTGGTTGTCCGCAGCATAATGAAGCACTGCATAAAGATTTGGGTTTGTTTTTGTTGGATGCGATAAGCCAAGCAGTGCAGAATACCTAATAGCAATGCCCTCTTTTTATGTAAAAATTACTCATAATAAATTTGGAGTATTTTATCTTTTAAAAAATAACAACATCCCATGTGGATTATTTAAAGATACATCTTTATTGCACTTGTGATTCTCCGATTCATCACCTTGTAAATCCTGATTTGAAAGTGAGTACACGTCAGTTGCAACAAGCTGATATCCTTGACTAATTAAATAACCAACTAATTTATCAGGTATTACATGAGATGCACCGTAACTTGGTAATAAATTATGTTCAATTTTATCCTTGTCTGAAATATTTAATTGCACAATACCTGTACGACACAATATATTAAAATCAATCGATTTAACTAAGCCACTTGTAATAATTTCAATTGAATTTAATTCCATTGCCAGTTGCTCTATACTTGCAAAATTCCGCGACCACGGGTTGCCCATTAAAAATAGGCGTATCGATATTGCCTCTGGTTGTACTTTCACAATATCAAGTAATGTTCTCGTAACTGTATGTGGTTGTAAGTAATCTAACACTCCATGAACTGAGACTAGCCGTATGCTATTAGGAGCGTAAAGTTTTGTCAGTTCAAGTTCTGCTAAATTGCGATCGCAAAAATAATTTAACTGTAGATTTGGGTATTGGCTGCGTAAAGCTAAAAACTTTTCTGGTGGATTAGTAGCAATGTCGTAACAGTCGATTGTCGGAAGTTGGTAGCGCGTTAGGTCAACTCCTTCAAAACCAAAAAAAACTTCTCGCTCGGCAAAACCTGCACCCAAAATAGCTACACTACCACCTTTACCTGAAAGAATCGCTTCCCAAGTCAGAGGATAAACATTAGGAGTAAGCTCCAAAAGCCTAGCTTTACTAATCTCTAGGATATTGCCACTGCCTTTGTTTTCTAGGAATCTTACTGCCATAAAACCTCACTATATTATGAAATAACCTTGGGACGGCTGATTGGTGTAATGTCCTTACCTTCACCCAAACGGTACACTTCCCTATACCCGCATATATCAATCTCAAAAAACCTATAGCTCGTAGTAAACTTTGCCCATGCTGCTAAAGGATTAGTCTTGGGCAGATTTGTCGTTGCCTGGTAAGTGATTTCAAAACCTGTGCTACCATCTTGCTTAAACTTCTGTATAAAAATCTGGTAGTCTCTAGCGTGCCAAAAATCTGTGGTTCGACGACGCACTACATCTTGTGAGTCAGAACTCATAGCCCGTGCTGCCGACGCGGACACGATCAATTGAAAATTGTCAGACATTCGCGTTAGAGCAAGTTTCTTGTCTGGGTTTGAAAATAGTTTATCAACAATTGGTCTGAGTTCAGGGTACAAAAAAGTTTCGGCAATGTAAAAGCCTGAAGATTCGTAGATATTATCCTCAAAGTAGCGATCGCTTCCGGCAAGTGCATCAGATTTAAAACGAACCGACTTTTGTAAGCTCGCAAAAATTAAGTCTTCGTATAACTTCTGCTGCGATGCTGGCGTTGCTGCAAGAATTTTAAATGCAGATCCGCGCATCCCCTGAATTCCAATCAAAGCACAGGTACAGTTGAGAGACGCTGCCCACGTCGCTAGAAATTTTCGATAGTTAGTATAAAGTATTAATGCTTCCTGATAGTCAGGAGCTTTAATTTTGAGTAAATGCTTTACTGGGTTCGGCTTAATCTCCCATCCAGGTCTAGATAATAAAGTCCACAATGTTGAGGAATCTTCAATGGCATCCATGCATTTATCCCCGAAGCTTATTAATGACAGTTATTTGTCTGTCCGTTCCTGTCAAATCTCATGCGGGATATGAGTTCCTTCAGATGCGCTGGGTCTACACCAAACCTATGAGCAATGTCATACTCCTCATCTTCAGTTGGCGGTGCATTTAGTGTCAGTAAATGCTCCAAAAACGGTTGTGACCCCCCTAAAGGCAAACCATCATCTGTAAAAGGTAACCTATGTTCGTGCATTGGCTGATCAAATACCGCAGGGCGGGTATTTTGTAGCCACGCTCCAACCTCACCAGGTTTTGGCGGATCTATCCCCAATCGCTCACATTCTTCTAATAACTCATTTGATAATTGAGATTCTATTGTGGAGAGGCTGTGCGATCGCTCCACCAAATCTTGTAACCATTCCTGTAGTTTTCCTGTCTCTGGTAACTGCAAACCCAGCGTCTGACAAGCAGCTACAAACTCTTGCCCAATAATAGCTTCCCGATGCAAATTTCTCAAAAATGCAGCATACTCATCTTCTGATAGTACATTAAGCTGCTGCTGAAAAAACTTCTGAATTTCTCGACTTAAGCGAAATATACGTGATGCCCGAAAATCATTATCTTTCCTGATCCCCTCAATATCACCCAAACCAAGGGAGAGATGATCTACAAACCAAACCCCCATCTGACCCACTTCAGGTACAGGTAAACCCAAGGATTCGCACGCAAATATCAGTTCTATACCCAAAGAGGTATAGCCCGAAAACATCTGCTCCAAATTACCCGGTTGAGGAACTGGTTTACCACTTTTTTGAGCTAGGTCAACTAAATCCAAACCCAAATCAACTAAACGCCTTAGAGTTTTTGCTAAAGTGCCACCCAATATCGGCAGTACATCATCTACCTTTTGCCGCACACCGGGTGCAAGGGTAAAGGATACCCGGTCAGTATCCCCTCCAGAAAAGCGTTCGCGCTGATTTGACACACGTTTTTTGAACTTGGTTTATCTAGGTTTCTCTTCAGTTTATAGAAACAACAGGGTGTTTAGTTACAAATATTAACTTTTATATCAAAACCCATATCACTACAACAACTAAATGACTTGCCCTCAATAAACCCTTTGAATTTAGTGATGTACTAAATTCAAATAGTGCATCACTAAATATTAAATAATATTAAGTTAATACATCACTAACTTTGCGAATCGGTAAACTTTACCTAAAAAGCACAAAACAAGGGCTTGAGATAAATCAAGCTAACTCGGTAAAAATCCTGTAAGAGTTAATAAAGATGCAAAAGAGCTACAAAGTGGTAGAAATACTACCAAAGCAAGGATTAGAACCCAGACAATTTCTACGCTACTGCTTCGGTATAGCCGAACTCAGCCCCCCAGAACTTCTCGAAGAAGAAACAGATTCGCAATACCGCAAAAAATGTATCACCGTACTATGTGCAGTCTTAGGTGTGCAAAGACCGACAGTCCGTAAGTGGGGAAGCGATCTCAATTTTGACGGAATACCCAACTACTGCAAAGCTTCACTTGCTTACATTCACGCGGCCGAAATCATACCAAACCAGCTAAAAAGCATCTTGACAGGAGAATACAACGCACCGGAAGTAGACGCTCAAACCTTTCTAGAAAAAATACTCCTTGAAGGGTTAACTGAACAGCAAATACTGCAAACTGTTTCTCACGCCAATTTTCGTGCAACTTGTGTCAAAACCCTCACGCAAGTATTACACATTGGCACCAAATCAGTCCAAGATTGGGGTCAAGATATGTCGTTTCACAAAATGCCCAAAATTCACAAGCACACCTTGGGCTATGCTTTGGCTGCTATTTCCAAATCATCAAAAGCTTGGGACAAACAAGCAGCCTGAATTATTTGCAGTGACTGAAATAGGTAAGTCAACGACCTAAGCGTTGAGTGCAAACCCCTATAAGGCAAGGGCTTGCAGTTAACTCTAGTTGACCAGTTCAAGTCCATTAAAGGGCTACGTTTACGACAAGCGTTTAAGAACTCACCTTGGGGTGCGTGCCAGCCCCAGGCTCTGAAACCAGATTGTTAAAAGTCCGAGGAGGTTTAGGACCGTGCAATTTGGATAGTTACCGATCGTAAACATGAACGAGGCAAACTTTACCCGTAAGGAGATGCAGAAATGCAAACCAATTATGTTTTTCTTGTTGACACCAATAAACAACCATTAAACCCAATTCATCCCGCGAGAGCGCGAGAGTTACTTAACAAAAATAAAGCAGCAATTTACCGACAATTTCCTTTCACTCTTGTGCTGCACAAGGCAATTGATAACCCAGTTGTTCGACTACTTACTCTTAAGCTTGACCCTGGTAGCAAAACTACAGGGATAGCATTATTAGATGGGGAGAATGTTATTTGGGCAGCAGAACTACAACATAGGGGCTGGTCCATCAAGGACGCACTTAACAGCCGCCGCTCGTTACGTAGATCTCGTCGTAGCCGCAAAACTCGTTACCGTATGGCTCGTTTTGATAACCGTAAGCGACCAGAAGGGTGGCTACCTCCTTCGTTGATACATCGTGTTCTCACAGTTGAAACTTGGGTAAAACGGCTTTGTCGCTACGCACCTATCGCTCAAGCTGTTATGGAATTAGTCAAATTCGACACGCAAAAAATGCAAAACCCAGAGATTGACGGCATCGAATATCAGCAAGGACAACTCGCTGGTTACGAAGTCCGACAATACCTTCTAGAAAAGTGGGGGCGTCAATGTGTTTACTGTGACAAAGAAGGCGTGCCACTTCAAATTGAACATATTCATCCAAAATCCAAAGGTGGTAGCAATCGTGTCAGCAATTTAGCTCTTAGCTGTAAACGATGCAATCTTAAAAAAGGGACACAACTTATTGATGAGTTTTTGAAAAAAGATGCAAAAAGATTAGAGAAAATTAAACAACAAGCCAAAAAACCATTAAAAGATGCTGCTGCTGTTAATGCGACTCGTTGGACACTTTTTCATACCCTAAAAGGTATTTTGCCAACAACAACAGGAACAGGTGCTCAAACAAAGTACAATCGAACTCTTTTTCAACTAGAAAAGCAACACTGGATTGACGCGGCTTGTATTGGCGACATTAAAGCAATTAAGTTGCTAACATTGCAGCCACTACTAATTAAAGCGAATGGTTGGGGAACCAGACAAATGGCTGGTACAAACAAGTATGGCTTTCCTATCCGTCATCGTACTCGTCAATCGCTTCATTTTGGCTTCCAGACTGGCGATATAGTTAAAGCCGTTGTGCTTTCAGGGAAGAAAGTGGGTCAGTACGTTGGTCGCGTATTATGTCGCGCCAGAGGCAGTTTTGACATCGTTACCAAAACCGGAAGAGTTGGAGACATTAATCATAGGTTTTGCAAACCCATTCACAAGAAGGACGGATATTCGTATGCTTTTTAAGAGAAATCTTAGGCAGTTAAAATTGCCGACGATTTTCACCCCCATGTCTCAAGGCAGAGGCACCCGGCCTTTAATTTCTGGTGGTCTTTTAAGACCAACGAGCTTTTAAGACCAACGAAATTAATGCAAAGTGAATCTTATCATGCCAGGAACTATCACATCAATCTCTTATCTCCAAAAACATCAATTAGATCCAAATCCAACCGCACATATCGAAACCAGCAGTCTGGAATATTTGCACGCCGCTTTCCTACTCTACGAATACAAAACCACCTACAGCAAGAAAGAATACCGAACCTTGCTCGATACATACGGTTGGGACAAAGGAAGCTCTGAGGAAAAACAAGCGCTCAAAATAGCCGAAAACTTCCAAGAATTTTTAACTTGTCCTCAACACCTAGCCGCAATTCCAGTAACAATACTTCTCAGGTTGTGTTCTCCTCAATACAAGCCAATTATCAGTCAGCTACAAGATTATCCAATTGGGGGATTAACCTGCAAACTGGTACTGGAGTTAATCGAAGAGAGGAAAGCCCTCCTTAAAACCCAAAAGCAGGAACAACAAAAGCAGATATCAATCTGGCGCAGAACTCCAAAAGGCGATCGCTACTGTCAATTCCCTCCTCAGTGGGAAGAAGACCACCAAACAGGGGTACTTACACAGGAATTGATCGACGGATATGGGCTACTCCCTCAGCAAATTCTTCGTGAAGCGATCGCAGATTATCACGCCAAAATCAAATCCCAAGAAAAAGAGCAGTCCCAGGAAGAGACTGCTGAATCTAAAGTGCTTGAGTCGAGTATGATTCCACAATTAGAAACATCCCCAACAGAGATAGAAAAAGCTCTAGAAGTTAATCCCAGACTAAAACAAAACGAACAAACCAGCACTAGTAACGCTACAGAACAGCAGCCAGTTGGAGAAGAAGTGTTAATGCTGACAGAAAAACTCAAATCAGCTACCAGTTATTATCAAATTAGAAGTGCTATATACAGGCATCTGGCTGTTAAAGATGAAGCTTGGAAGCAGCTTTCCCCAGAAGAACAGTTAAGAATTAAAAGATTGTTTCCCCAGGAAATATTAGCTCTCCAAACAGCCAGAGAAGCATGTTTAATTATTGACTACTATGAGTTAGAAACTGGCTGGTTCCAAGTATTTATTGCAGGTGAAGATAAGCCTGTAAGCATTAGTAAATCAAATTTAATTAGTTGGGTACAAGAACAAGAAAGACTCAACTGCGTCACTACGTAAACCACCACAATCAGCTAACGCTTCAGCTTTCAAGTTAATCTAAAAAAGCATAAATGGAATTGTCAGGAAAGATACCCTCAATTCCTTGCTGCTACATGATTGAGCTATCTCGTCCGCTTGGAAATGAGAAACATCAAGCTCGTTACTACTTAGGTTCATGCGCGAACCTCAAGAAAAGATTTCAGCAGCATCTACAAGGATCTGGCGCAGCATTTACTCGTGCTGCGATAAAACGCGGCATCGAATTCAAAATTGTCCACGTATGGAAGACTTCAAGTAAACAAGAAGTCCGTCAATTTTCCATTATTTCTGCCAGACGGGTGCAACCTGGGTACTTTGATTCCGCCAGTAGAAACAGAGTATAAGTGTTGAGGTCACACTTGGCTGTGGATGGTTTGGTAGTCGCTCTGATAGTCCCAACCTGCTGATAGAGATGACTTAAATTATCCGTCTTTCAAGTCCCTACAATTTCTTGAGTGCCTGTTTTATCCTTATTGCTCTTACTCCACTTCTTGTCTAATTCGTCAACGCTAAGTTCTATAAGATTCATCATTTAAATATTGTTGCCATTCTTCTGGTGTCAAATTTCGCGTTAGATGGTTACAAGCTTCTTGAATTAAGTCTTCTGCTCTCCAGAGCCAAACTTTTACCGTGCCATCATTACTTGTTGTAGCTAAGTATTTTCCATCTGAGCTAAAAACTACTGTCTTAATATCATTATTAGTCAACCGTGAAATTTCTCGACCACTAGGAACTTCCCATATCCTTGCAGTTTTATCTGCACTTGCTGTTGCTAAATATTTACTATCTGGACTGAATGCGACAGAGTATACATAACCTTCATGTCTCATACAAGTTATTTCTTTACCGTTAGTAAATTCCCATATCCTTGCAGTTTTATCTGCACTTGCTGTTGCTACATATTGGTGATTTGGACTGAATACAACAGTGGATAAATCATTTGTCGGAAAATAAATTTTAAACATAAATTTAAATATTTTTTAATTTCGATAAAAAAGATGAAACAAAACTTTAATCAATATTCTCATGAGCTATTTGTATAATTTTATTTTCATTACCCAAACTCCAAATTATGGCAACACCATCAGACCTTGCTATAGCTAAGTATAAATTTTCTTCATCACAGCTAAGAGTAACATTATTAACTTTAATTTGTCTATCGTTATTTTGTTTAACTACTGTTACTTCTGTTTCTTCATAGGTAATATACTTGGATTCTTCTTGGCTTAGAACCTCCCAAACCTGATTAGCAGTATTTTGGTTTGTCTGCGAGTGAGCTATTTTATCTTCAATAGACAGTACACGTATTTCCCACATTCTATTATTAAGAGTTTCTATTGCAATAGCTAAATACTTCCCATCTGGGCTAAAAATCAAACTACGTATAAGCTTGCCTAAGTCTTTACCTTTTATCAAAACTAATGACTCACTTGTGTAATCTTTCCATCTTTTTATATACAGCGTATTATCTTTAATTACTGTAGCTATATATTCTCCATTTGGGCTAAAACATAACAACTTTACAGGCATATCATAAACAATGTGAGATACAAGTTCTTTCCCATTGTTTATGTTCCATATTTGAATGTTTTTGTTTTCATATATAGTGGCTAAATGTTTGCAATCTGGACTAAAAACAGATCCACACATAATTTCATTATTAATAGATTGTACATCTTTAGTTTTATAGTCAATAGAAGTAACTTCTGGCATACAATCCAACTTCCATATTTGAGCAGAAGAACTGGCTATTATATGGTCTTCATTGTAAACAGGGCTGAAAACTATTTTATGAACATAAGTATCATGATTTATTCGCGCAGATTCTTGCCCACTATCAATTTGCCATATATGCGTAATTCCAGATCTACCTGTTGTCGCTAGATATTTCCCATCAGGGCTGAAAGCAAGAGAGTATAAAATATCTGTATGAGGTATACGAATTATTTCTTTTCTGGTAATGATATCCCATACACTTACAGTATATTTTTGCTTAGATAAGTCATTAACTGCTGTTGCTAGATAACTTCCATCAGGACTAAAAACAACAATAGAAACTTCTTCTTGTTCTATGCTTTTGAACTCTTGCTCGCTATCCCACATCACAAAAATAACCTGATTTTTATATGACAGTGCTAAACACTCTAAATTAGGGTGTAAAGCAATGGCACTAATCTCACTTTCAGAAATAAGTTTTCTTATTGGAGTTAATTTTCTATTTATTAATTGCCAAAATATTACTTGGCTTTTATGAACTATAGCATTAACTTGAGGGTCAAAGTAAGATAATGGTAAAACTGCTACAATATAATTCCTAGA
Source organism: Tolypothrix sp. PCC 7601 (assembly GCF_025677855.1). Lineage (NCBI taxonomy): Bacteria > Bacillati > Cyanobacteriota > Cyanophyceae > Nostocales > Tolypothrichaceae > Tolypothrix > Tolypothrix sp. PCC 7601. The sequence continues at coordinate 136,262 of NZ_CP064880.1, read as the reverse complement.
GGCGCAAAAATCAATATCTATTATTATTGTTCGTAAAGTTTCACTACTTATTGCCTTACCCGTTAATAATTCCCAAACCCAAATAGTATGATAATCGTATTGATATGCATTGTTAATAAAAGATTCATTACTAATAGTAACTAAATAATCGTCATCAATGAAAAAAGATGAAGAAATAGAAAAGTTATAATTATGAGAATTAAGCGGAGGTGAAATTTGTTTTCTATGTTTTAGAGACTTAAGAAGTATGTTACTATTCCACTGCCATATTTGAACAGTATCTTCTTCTTGATGAACAGCTAAAAGATTGCTATCTAAACTGAATGATATAGCTGTTGTCATATTTTTATATTCATTTTTTAAATTTAATAGAGGACGAGCTAGTAGACTTAATCCTTGTCTTAAAGCCTGATCTGTTTCTACAGAGTGATAGCGTTTCACAGATTCTACAGCTAGTAAAACACTACGTTCTAGTAAACGAGGTTGTTGATTTCGTAGTAGTTCTGATTGTGCTGCTAATTGGCGTGCAAGAGCAATTTTACGCTGTTCTTCTGCTTCTTCATATAACTTTTTCCAATGCAGTTCTTGCTGAATTTGATACTCTTGACTGTTTTGAATAAACTCTTTTGCTAAATTCGATAGAGGCACAGTATCTACCTCATTATGAAGAAATTTCTCGATTTCAGCTAACCTTAACCCTGTTAATAAATAATCCTGAGATTTCTCTTTATCTTGCCACTCTTCTGCCGCAGCCTGAATCTTGCGCTCAGTTCTAATCGCCTCCCGATTATTATCCAGCAACTCCCTCAACCTTGACCAATGGCGAATCAAAGCTTCATGAGCCACATCCACTACCGCCACCTTTTCTTTACCTCTGCGTTGTTCGCTAGTCACAATTAACTTGGCTTTTGCCAGTTTTTGAATTACTTGCTCTACCAACTGTGCAGATTTACTCAAAGAAACTAAATCTCGCTGCGGAACTTGCTTGCGCGTGTCTGGTGTCCCTTCTCCTAACTGAGTCAAATTAATAAAAATCAAGTCTGCTATTTTTTGTTCTTCAACTGACAATTCTTTGTAAGTTTGTTCTGCCAAATTTTCTAGAGTTTTTCTGACTCCACCTAATTGGTGATAACTATCTAATTTCAACCAATTGAATGTTTGCCGTTGCCAAAGCTGCTCTAAAGTATATGACAACAAAGGCAGCATTCCCGGCTCGGCTTCTTGTGTTGGTTGTTCTACTGCAATTCCTAAGTCTTGGAGAATAGCATTAATTAAATTTTCCTCAATCTTCCGTCCTAATTTGGCGGCTGGTTCGCGAATTGCTCGCTGTAACTCTTCCACAGACATGGGAGTTACCATCACTAAATTGCTTTCAATTAAATCAGCCAGTTCATGATGTGCCGCACACTTACCTAAAAAATCATCGCGCATGGCAAATATGAGGCAGAGTTTATCTGCTGTTTGTTGCAGCGCTCCTAATAAACTAGCAATAAACTGCTGGCGATCGCTTAGATTTTGACACACTGTAAAAATCTCTTCAAACTGATCGATAATTAGTAGAGTGCGGGGCGAGCGCGATGCTTTAATTAATCTTGCTAGTCCTGTTGCTCCTTCATTTATTGCATCTTCGGCTATTTTTAACTGTTCTGCGCGTTGGATATCTGTGGCTGACTCATCCAAAAAAGCCGTTGCTAAACTTACCAAAGGTTGTTCTGCGGGAGTAAAAATCCGAATTTTCCATTCCTCTGTTCCCGGTAATCGTCGCTGTTGCTGTAATTGATAAATTAACCCCGCCCGCAATAGAGAAGATTTACCACTCCCCGATACCCCCAAGACTGCTAAAAAATTTCCCTTCCCCACCTGAATACTTTGAATCAGCTTTTGAGTTAATAGTTCTCGCCCATAAAAATAATCAGCATCTGCAACTTCAAAAAAGCGTAACCCTTTGTAAGGACAAACTCCATCGGGGATATCGATCAGAACATCTTCCCGTTCACCAGTAAGAATAATTTCTTGGTTGGGGTTATACCATATCGGCTGTTGAGGAGTATCTTTCAGGGTTTGGGCAATATACTCAATCAATTTGTCATTGTTAACCAAACCATCTGGCTGTTGTCTGGGATCTAGTCCTTGCCAAAGTGCTTTGGAAAATACTCCATGCTTACCATCAATATCTTCCTCAGCCAGTTCAAATTCTCTCGATGCAGCAATCAAAAACCGTGTTTGTTTTTGTAGTGATGTCCCTAAATCTGCTTGGGCAAAATTGAAGAGTTCTCCACTGTAGCAGCAATCTAGCCAAACAATTTGCTGCTTGACGGGGCTTTTTTGCAACAGTTCTCCCAACCATCGCAAAGAAACACCCCACTGATTTTTTCGCGGAGCGACATCGCTGCTAGCCAAAAACCCTTCAGTTACACCGCCGCGATTTTTACGTAAACCATGACCGATAAAATATAACAGGGCTGTTTCGGGAATACTTGCGCCTACTGGGTTAAATAATTGAATAATTGCATCTTCTAAAGTATCAGACTTGACCAAGCCCTCAGATGCGACTTGACGCTGTTCGCCCTGAAGCACTTCTGGTAGCCGCCGCACGCGAAAATCACCATATTCTTCTAATCGTTGGGCGATCGCTTCGGCGTTGTTAGCAGCAGACACAAGATGTTTGGCTTTGCTTGTTGGAGTATCCTTGAGAAAAGGATACTGATTAATTCCTACTACCAGCGCGTCTCGACTCATGAGAATGATTTAACACAGTTGAGTTAAGGATAATCATGGGTTGGATTGTAGCAAGACCTCGAACGGTATGAAACTAAACCCAACAAATCCTGAAAATATTGCGTTAGTCTACTACCAAGAGCGAACTGCAATCAATAAGTTGTTATAATTCGCTGGCGAGCGCCTGACCAATACGCTTGAGACGTTGCAAAATAGCATACTAATCTCTTTTCGATTCTGTAATTGCTACTGCCTGTGTTATCGCATCTTCACTTTTGAGTTTCTTCTTTTCTATTACTTTAGTCTTGTCCAGCTTTGTTGAGTAGTTCCTCCATTCCGCGCATATCCAACTTCAAAAAACGGTCTTGTAAGTTGATAGCACGCTGGATTAGTTTTGGATCGTCAGTTTCATCAGCTTCTCGTAAAATTTCGTTTAATGCTGCAATTAATGGTTCTGTTCGCCACAAGAGACTTACATTCATCCTACTTTCAAATTTTGCTGCCAGTGTTTCAGTTAATTCCAGTGCTGATAAAGGGTTTCGTCGCGATTCGTAGCCTAGCCATTCAAGAAACCCATCAAAATCAATATCTCTTGCAGATGCTGGAAGTGCTTCAAGAAATGCCAGCGCAAACTCTCGCCTGATGCAGGCTCTTTTGGTTTCTTCTTCAAAACATCTATCAATCTTGCCAATAATCTCCTGTGATATATTTTTATAACCTAAAATATTAATAAGTCCAGTAATGCAATTTTCTGTATGTTCTTTTAATTCTAAATTTGCTATAAATACTTGAGTTACTCCTTGCCAAGCCGCATTACTGTTGGTTTTTACTAAAGTGGCAAATAATTGTTCCTGGCTGATGTGTCCAGCCAAGCTTGCTAATGTAGAAAGTCGTCCCCAAATATCACCAGCTTCTTCCATACCTTCATACAAAAGACGATTTAGGTAGGGGGCAACTATATCAAAATTGTGGTGATATTGGTAATAAAAGCATAACTCTGTATATTTCCATAAATGAGGTTGAGGTTCTTTGAAAACATCAGCCAATAATTGCCATCCCAAATCAGGGTTTTTGTGAATCAAAAAGGGAAGATGTTGGAGAATAGGAATCCGTGCATAAATCGCTGCATCCCGTGCAGCATGACGCAGCAGTAACAATAACAAATCGGGGACAGGTTGTTCTTTTTCTAACAATCTGTTGCACAATTTAATAGCACTTTCGGCTGCAACTCTATGTACTGATGCTGTATTCAGAATATCGTGACTGTTTACCCTGATTTTTCTATCCTCAGGGTATTTACTGTAAAGCCAGAAAAGTAATAATGATAAGCGTTCGACTGATTCACTATCAGTTAAAACATCACAACAAGCTTCCAATGCGTAGCGAACTGTCTGGCCTTCTTCCCAAATTACAAAGTAGCGTTCCAACCAATTGAGTAAAATAGATGCGATCGCTTCTCCTTCTGGAAGGGGTTCGATGGGTTCCCATTGCTGTGGTGGTTGAAAATTTCCAAAGCGATAGTGCAGGTGAAATGCGATTCCTTCTACTAAAGCACATACATAATCTTGATGCAGATTTTCTCGGATAAAACTTGTCAATAACCCGATAAAACGTTCTGGATGCAGGGAACAAGCATCACGTAATACCCCTTTAACTTCGCTCAAACCACCAATCATATCTCTGTTGAATATATTTCTATTTTCATATGCTTTGTAGTAATTTAGTAACTGAAAAATACTTTTATCTGATAGCTTCAGAAAATCTTGCGAAGATAAAGGTGGTATGACAATACCACCCCAACTATAAATATTTGGTTCTGGGCTAGTGTAGCCAAAATAGTTTTGCAAACTGTCTACAAATTCCTGTATCTCTAAGCCTCGGAAAATGGATGGAATTGAGAGGCATAAGTCGTACAATCCACGATATTCTCGAAAAGAATATTCTTGTTCATATTCTCTTGTTTCAGAAATCAGCGACAAAATCATCGCTTGATTAGCTGTTTGTGCTGATTCTGAGATTTTAGGGTAAGTCATTTGCATTAGTTCGCCTAGTTCGTAGCTTAGGTCACTATGGTGGAAAAGTTTGTCATCTTGTAACAGACTTTCTACCCCACAGATATAAGCTTTAAAGAAACGACTTAGAAATAAAGCGCTTGCTAAACAATTAATATTAAGAATAAAAATCCAAAACTTAATTGAGTGGGAATAACGAATATTTTCTTTGTATGCTTCAATAACAAAGTAACGAATAGCTAATTCCTGAGAGTTTCGCAATCGGACTTCATTTTCTATCCACCAAGCTTTATTGTGACGAGCACGATGCTTAAGTGCTTTTTCCACACCATCAAGTAAAATGTTTATGTTATCACAAGGATGGATGTCACGCTGGCTGTGTCTAATTTCCCATGAGGTATGGCGTAAAAACTCGCCATGCAATTTATCTTCTCCGTATCTAGCTACACTAACAGCACTCCAATCTTCTAATTCATTTAACACTAAAGTCAGCAACGTATCGGATTGGCAAAGGCGGACTTCCAAAAATTTATCATTATGGAAATCATGAGGCATACAACGCAGCTTATCAGCCAAATTCCAACCGTACACATCTTCTGATGAAACATTTTTGGTAATGTATTTCCACAATAATGTATCTCCTGTATTGGTGAACTGCACCCACCGACTAAGCAAACTGCCAAGAAAATCGTGTTCTTCTATCTCGAAATCTTCAATCAGAGTTTCTAGTAATTCCTTTATACCTGGAGCATTCCATGCTTCAAAATTGGTCAACATGGAACAGATACTTCTAGCAAGATTTTGTGGGTTTATCCATTGTTGAGCGATCGTTTGTCTCCAAAATGCCACTACTTCCGCAGGATATTTATTCATCCATGCTTCCAACCATTGGACAAATTGAAGCAACCAGGTTTCCCGCTCCTGTGCTAACTTGGCTTCAGGCAACCAGTGTTGTGTAATAATATTCCACCAAGTGCCGTTGTTTGCTCGCCATAGTAAGCGTCGAAATAAATCGGGATAATTTTGGAAAATTCGGCGAAGCGATCGCCAATCTTCCTCAACTGGTTCTATTTCAGCAAAAGACTCGCTTACAAGCCGCTTAACGTGATATGCAATTTCATCGTGGGATAATACTTCCCATACTTGCCGCCTAAAAGCATCCGGTTGATATGCACGCAGGTAAAAGAAAAACGCTCGAACTGCTGGACGAATAAAGGGAAGTTGGGGATGTTCGAGGATGAATTGTGCCAAAGTTTGGTTTTTAGCCCGTGTAGCTCGAACAGTAAGACAATCTGCTAATGTTTTGTGGCTAAACTCTAGAATTCCAGGGGAAGTTTCCAGCAGCACTTCCTGGCTAATTAATTGCCTGACGGTATCTTCGCTTGCTCCAAAAGATACTTTACTATATGACTGAGTTCTTTGCTGCATTAACTGTTCAGCCATATTTTGCAAAGCGTCTATAGCCTCAGTGCCGAGTGTTGAATTTTTAACTACCACTTCCTCAAGGAAGCTGTTGTAAAGTTCATAAGCCGATGCTGGTTGTGATGAAACACCGAGTTTTGCTAGTCTTTCATAAATCCGCAAGTTTTGAGGTATTTGCAATAATGACCGTAATACCGGAGTCATCTTAGAAACATCAACCTGCCAGTCGATCAAGAACGACTTAACTTGAGTGTCGAAATCTAGTGGTTGTAGATTGATTTTATGTTGCCAGGAACGTCCTCGAAGTAAAGGGTCATACTCCAGGTCAAAATTGCGACAGGCAACAATCACCGTAACTCCCTCAAGTTTTTCTAGTCGGTCGATAATTCCCAGAAAAACCTTGAGAGAACCATGCTGACGACTGAGAGATAAAACATCAAGGGAGTCAATAATTACCACAACTTTGCGGTAATCAGCTAGACGCGCACATTGACCAACGATATCTTCAGGTAAGCCGTGCGCTATTAATTCCTGTTCGCTGCTAATATTTGTAAAATTATCACCTTTAATAAATAGAAGTCCCCAAACCGATGCTTTTTCCTGCTCAATGTTATCAGCAAGGTCGAGCAACATACAGGTTTTACCGCTTCCGGGACGGTCTATTAGTAAAATTGTTCGGCTTCCCTGCTCGATTAGTTCGATAATTTGGGGTAGCTCGGAACGAGGAATTTTTTTACCGTCTATTTTGCGTAACCAATATCTTCCGATACTAGAAGCACTATTAAAGTTGGCAAGGATTTCTGCCTCACTGCGCTTTGGTGTTGGGTTTAATTCATGTTTAGCTAATTCAGCTAATATATCCGAGCGAGTAATTTTGTATTTTGTGTCTCTTAAATGGGTATTGTTATTGTGATTGTTATTCTGTATGTAGCGTTCTAGTACCAGCATCGCCAGCTTTGAGTTTGGTACAAGTCGCTCTAAATCTAATTGATTTTGATGCTCCCAGTTTTCAGTGTCCTGAGTTTGTATAAAACTTGAATTACCATCTTTATAAAAAACAACAATATTATTAGCCACCACCGACAAGTTTTTCCCAGGTATCGCTGTTGAATCAACTTGGATGCTTTCGATTGCATCATCCTCTAAGAGTCGAATCAGCCAATGCAATAGTATCTGCAATTGTTTTGTGGAGGTGTTACCAACAGTGGCTTCCTCGTAGGGTTTAGCCTTTCCTTGAATCAGTTTAATAACTTCGCCGTGGTTGCTTATCAGTGGGGTCTGGGGAATTTTTGTTTGCTCATAGTATGCTTGTAGCTTCTGCTCAACGGAAACTGCTAGCGTCCGGTTTGTAATCCAGTCTCCTTCTGGAACTAAATGGGGGTTAAGTCCTGCTAGAAGTGCGCCTGTAAATACCCCATGTTTATCATCTAACTGCTGATAGGCAACTTCATAGTCACGGGATGCAGCAATCAAAAAGCGATCGGACTCCGAACTATGCCTTCCTAGTTCGGTATCTTTAAAATTGAGTAATTCTCCAGCAAAACAGCAATCTAGCCAGACAATTTGTTGTGGTACTTTACTTTGCTGTAATATTTTCCATAACCATTGCAGAGATACACCCCATTGACTTTTTCTAGGACTGACATCACTGGTTGCTAAGAAACCTTCTATTAAACCGTTCAAATCCTCTCTGATTCCATGCCCTGCAAAAAACAGTAGTGCTGTTTCTGGTATTTTTGTACTTTTTGGTAAAAATAGGTCAGCTATAGCTTGTTTCAACGTACCTGCGTCAACGGTTGTGCTTGGATCTACTTGTAGTCGTTCATCAATTATGATGTTGGGAAACCGTTTAACTCGGAAGTCACCGTGGTTTTCTAAAAGTTGGGCGATCGCTTCTGCGTCAGTTGCAGGGGTAGTGAGATGTTTGTAGTTACCTGTTGAATCTTTGAGAAAAGAATATTTATTAATACCTACTACTAAAGCATCTCGTCTCATGTGAGCAGTGTTAGATTAAGTTTTTTATTTAAAAATAAATTATAGCAATGAGGCCATATTGTAGCCCAACAGTTAATGAGTATTATTACTAGTGTAGCTCAATAAATTTTAACAATAATAAAGGTTAATTACGACAGCTAAGGTATCTCAACTCTGATTGGTATTAATTAACTATTAATAAAGTGCAAGCAAGCGTAAATCTCCGGAGCGTTTATCTTCAAATCGTCTAATACAGCTATCATGCTCGTACCCTGACTTCGCAAATAGCGTTCCTCTGTACCAGGTTCCAATAGCATCCCACCACTGTGGTGAATAGCAACTACCTCGAAGTTAACGTTAAATACAGGAGAACCTGATGAGCCTGGAGACGTACATCTAGTATATTGAACTACATCATTATCTACGTAAGTAACATTGGAGAGCATTGAAATTTTTTTAAGATGTCCTTGTGGATGGTGAATAATTGCTAATTCTTCTTTGAGCTTTAATTGCTGATTATTGAGGATTAAGGGTTTACTAAATTTAGGCACATCTTTTAAAGTTACAACTGTGTAGTTTAGTCCAATATTTGTATAAAATTTACCTTCTGGTAATAGCTGAACAGTTTGTGTAGTGCATTCTTTACCAGTTATATCTAGTTGATAATTAAAAGTAAACCTACTTTGTTTTGCTTCATCCAGGCTACTAATAACATGATTACACGTCATTAATAAATCCTGTGCAATCATAAAACCTGTAGCAAAATTCTGCTTACCCGTATTGCCAATTTCCACTAAAATTCTAACAACGGCTTTGGCCGATTCAGTAGCTAAATTCAGTTTATAAATATCGGAAGAAGGCGAAACATAAGGATACTCTTTATCTCCAGTTTCTTTTCGATCCACTGACTTTTTTTTATCTTTGTAATCATTGCTCCATTTGTAAAAATTTTTTGCTAATGGCTCTAGATCCGGTTCCAGATTTAGCCATTCCTCCCTAACCCTTGTTAGTAATCCTCCCATCATCAAGTCTTCATCCTGCCTACCATTGGCATCCCATATTTGTAATGCATCGTCCAAGCGATCACGTAGCCTAAGTATTTGTCTGTACTTATCTCGCCATTGCTCAAACTCTTCCCATCCCGACATTAATGCTTCATGAATAAGGTCAATTATTTGGATCTTTTCTAAATATTTTCCAAACAAAATTTCTACTTCTGATGTTACTAACAATCGCCATTTTATTAATTCTTCTATCAGTTGACTTAAAACTACCTGTTGTTGTGAATCCTCTCCAGCAATTGCCATTAATTTAGTTTTTGGTTGTGGTTGGCGAGTATCTTTAACTCCTTCACCAGTTCGTAGCAACTTTAAGAAAAGTCGCCGAATCAATTCTTGCTCTTGAGGTTGGCGTTTTTGTGAAGGAGATGCTGACTTATAATCTGTATAATTGTAAATTTGTTGGGCGTGACGATTTAGTGCCCCCATTACACCACCCATTTTTTGATAAGCGTGCAAGGTTAATAGTTGAGAATTATATTCTGTATTTCCGGTAGTATTAATATTGCGCTTTTCCCAGAGTTCCATTAGGGTAAACTGCAATAGTGGTAAACTTCCAGGGGATTTTTGGACATCAGCAATCATCTGGATTACTAATGTTTCTTCCAAGCCTAAGCCAACTTGTGATGCAGGTTCTTTAATCGCTTCGGTTAATTCCTCTGTTGTCATGGGAGTTACCGTTACCAAATCTTGCTGAATTTGCTTGGCTAATTTGGGATATGCTGCACACTCACCAACAAAATCTGCTCTGATCGTAATTACCAAACATAGCTTATTATTAGAGCTTTCCACTGCACCCAACAAGCAGTCAAAAAATTGCTGTCGTGCCTTAATATCTTGGCAGAGGGTAAAAACTTCCTCAAACTGGTCAACTACTAATACAACCCGACTATACTTTTCAATGTCTTCAGCAATAAAATCTTGTAATCTGTCAGCACCATTATCTCTAAGCTCTTTTTCTAAAAGCTGAATAAGCATTTTTTTGCTATCTTTGCCAGTAAACGCTTCTGCTAAAGAGTACAACGGATTATCTCCAGGTCGAATCACTGGCATAATTTTCCATTCATTGCTACCAGACAATCTTTGCCCTAACTTTAATTGATAAAGTAGCCCTGCTTTCACTACCGAAGACTTCCCACAACCTGATGCTCCCATCACGGCTATAAAGTTACCTGGCCTTAATTTTTCTAGTAATTCATCAGTCAGTGCAGTCCGTCCATAAAAATATTTGGGGTCTTCATCATTAAATTCAAAAGCAGCCAATCCTTTATAGGGGCAAATATTATTTTGTAACAGATTGAAAACTACTACCTTAGATTGTTTAGTTCCTTGGATCAGTTTTATCTCTCCCCCCGAATTGTTGTATGACGGACGCTGAGGAAAGGTTCGTAATTTCTCATCATTTTCTAGCTGTTGAATAATAAAATCAGTCAAACTGTAGTTATTAATCCACTGACTAACTTCATAGCGTTGTGGGTCTAGACCTTTTAATAAAAGACTGGTCAATATACCATGTTCTGCATTTCCATAAGCAACAGATGCATCACCACAAGCCGCAATAAAACAGCGATCGCGTCCTTGTCCCCTTTCTCCTGGGTATGCTTCCTGGAAATTGATAAATTTCTCGTTGATTAACTCACCACTATGGCAGCAGTCAAGCCAAATAATTTGTTGCTTTACCGGACTTAATATCAATAATTCCTGTAACCAACTTAACGATACACCCCAAATATCTTTCCGTGGGCTGGCATTACTAGTTGCTAAAAAGCCTTTTATTATCCCTCCACAACTATCTCGCAGTCCGTGTCCGGCAAAGTAAAATAAAGCTGTATCAGGCACATCATTACCTTGGGGATTAAACAGGTCTGCGATCGCTTCTTGCAGCCTTCGTGGAGTAATTAGCTGCTCGTTAGATTGCTTTTCATCAACACTAAGAAATCCTTCCTCATATTTGGAAGGTAATCGTTTGGCTCTAAAACCACCGTATTTTTCGAGTAAACGAGCAATCTGCTCGGCATCACTAGCCGGAGTGTCCAGTTTTTTTAGTTCAGTATAATTATTTATACCAACAACTAGAGCCTGTCGCAGCATGATTTGTGTTTAGCGCTAGTATTATTTAAGACTATAGCTTATTTGGTTAATTCTATGGCTGAATCACCTAAAATCACTTTACTAGCTCTGCTTATCGCCTTAGAACAATTACCAACCTCTCTTACCTCAGATGAACAAGAAGCTTTGGAAACCACTGCTTCCCAACTATACCTTGACCCCGATGACTGGGATTTTATTAAAGAAGGATTAATTGCAACCATTGAGTCCAACCCGGCTCTGTATCAAAACTATCAAACAGCTTTAACTCAATTACAGTCAGTTAGCGGTAATATTCCTTCAGCGCAAATGCCTACCCAGAAGGAATTAGAAACAGAATTAATCAGTGATAATAACCAACCTACGACTTTCGGCTACTTTGAAGGAGAACCAGATCGCGAAAGTGATGAGATTTTGAATGTAACAATTAATGTATTAACCAGGAAAGACCCAGACAAAGCAGCGAAAAAGCTAAGTTTTCTCAAGCGTCTGCAAAACTGGCTCCCGAAACAACAAAACTCCTGATAGCATCAACTTTATGAGTGAACTTATTTATCCTACCTTGGATTTATTTATCTATGACCTGCGGGATGGGTTGGGAGACAACAACGCAGACATAACTGCTAATCAGGAATATTTTTTACGCAGATTTCCCGAACGACTTCACCCTTTACTCAAACAACGAGATGCTATAGAAGCTGAATATGTTGAACTTTTGGGGAACCGAGGTAGAGAAACCTTTGACAGCAGTACAAAACAGCATAGTTTGAAGGGTTGGTATTACCCAGTGCGCTTGGGGGATAGTTACGGATTACTGTTAGACTGTTCTGTTGAGCATTCCTTGGGAAATGTGCAGCAGGGTAAAAATGAGGCTTTGCCTATTAGTTGTTTTGGCGATCTAAAAGCGGAAATAGAAAACAGATTAGCCAATACCCACACCACCATTGGACAGGTATGGATGCTATCGGGACAACTCTCGAATTTTACTCCAGATAAAGCAGAAATTATCGCTAAAGAATGCAGTAAAGTAAGCGCACGTAGTTTAAATGTGAATTTGGAATTTCGCGATAAAAGTCCATTCTTTGGCGGAATGTTATTTGAGTTTTACAATTACCGCTTGCAGATACCATCTAAGTTACAAAATAGTCTCAATATTCAAGATATTCAGGATAATCACTACGTTATTATTGCTATTTATCCAGATGCCAAAACTGCCAGGAAAGCTGCTGAATTTAACTTTGACTGGCTGCGTTTGTTTGCTTATCGCAGTAAAATTCTCTGGGCCTATGGTCAAAGTCAGTATTTGAAAAATAAATTACGCGATGATTTTGTTGCTATCCAGCAATACCAAAAGGACTTTAACAAAGCCAAGTCTGGTAAGTTAGATTTAAATAAACTGCGTCAAACTTTAGTTAATGCTCAGGAAACGCTTTGGCGTTATTCTGTTAACCTAAACTACCTTGCTACTCAAAAACGTACCATTGAAATTAATCTCCTCAATTATGAAAGACGGCTAGCTATAATTCAGCAAAAGCTAAATACACAGCAAGATTCTATTGATTTGGACTTACTACAGCAAGTAATTGAAAAACAATTAGAATCCATCAAACAAAAAATTACTAATTTACAAACCCCTAGTAATTTGGAATTTCTCCATAAATTTATTGAAGAAATAAGACTCAAATATTTAGAACAAGTTAAAAATGACTATGAAAGCTTGAATGTTGGTGTGATATTATTAACTGACTTGATTAATGCAATTCGGGGGGTAACCGAGATAGAAAGCTCGGAACGCGATCGCACTTTCCAAAGTACCATTGCAATTGTTGGTGTTGGCTTGGCTGCTAGTTCGTTCGTTGCTTCCATCGCTGGGCAATTTCCCGGTACTACAAATCCCCAGGAAGCCGCAAAATACCCTGTTGGTTCACTAGTATCTAGCTTGGGGGTTCCAGAACCTTGGCTTTCTCCTGCTGTGTCTGCAACGATTAGTTTGGGAGTTGGGATATTGGCTGCGTTTGTTACTTGGTTGGGAATTAAAGTGTTTGAATCTCTCCAGAATTAACGGGTATTGTTTGGGGGAGTAGTCTAAAATTGATGTATTTAGACGCAAGTGGTCAAGCATCTATAAGGCGCTACAAGATAGCAGGCCACAGCGACAGAAATTGATGCAGCTATATATCAAACAGATACCAACTGTGAAGCGACCTTTATTGGCAGGAGATCATACGAACTGGTCACGACCAGATGCAGTAACACTACAAGAAAGAACTTATGAACATAGTGGCACATCCATAGCCGGAAGAGTATCTCGCACTGACCAAATTGCAGAGCATATTTCTCCCTCACATTCATGACCTGTTACCTCTTGCCAAATGATGTTAAATTCAGTTTCTCCCAAGTACTGGAGAATATGAGCTAAATCATTTATAAGTAAATCAACCCATTCTTGATAATTCTGCCCATCTATAATTAAAGCTTGCAGATAAAATTTTAGTGAATCTGACCAAAGATATTGAGTTTTTGATATATCACCCAAACCTCTCAATGTTAATGGAACTTTATACCAATCTTGGAAATGATTAAAAATCATAAAAGCTTTTTGGTAAAAATTAAAAGCAAGTTCAAACAGTTGTTGTGCCTGCGCTATTATAGCTAATAATAAATAATCATCAGATGCTTTGTACCAATCCTCAAACTCTTCTCTAATTTCTAAAGCTTTTTGGCAATAAATAATTGCATGTTCAAATAATTGATGCTGGTGTAACATGAGACCTAACTGATGATAGACAGTTGCTAATTTATCCCTGTTTTCTGTCTCCTTAAAAATACTCAAAGCTTTTTGATAATAGGCTATAGCATCGTCAAGCTTATGCTGTGTTGTCGCAACATTACCCAATTGAAGATATTCATCAGCTGCGTTACACCAATCTTTTGCATCTTCGTAAATTTTTAAAGATTTGTGATAATACTTAGTTGATTCTTCATCTTGACCCTGTAAATGTTTTATGTTTCCTATCTCGTGATATATAGATGCAGCCTGATAACAATCCCCAAAGTGTTCGTAAATTCTCACGGCTTCTTTAGAATGACTAATTGCTTGTTCATATTGTCGTTGCTCTCTCGCTATCTCAGCTAATTTAGAATATGCATCTCCTACCTTATATAAATCCTTCACGTTCTCATATATCTTTAAAGCTCGTTGAGAATAATCTATAGCTTTAGAAAATTGCCTTTGTGTTTTTGCTAGTTCGCTTATGTTTAGATAAATACCAGCTGCCCTATGAAAATCTCCTGATGATTCTCTTATATTTAATGCTGTTTGTAAATTAACACTCGCCGTATCAAAATCTCTCAGTTTTATTGCTATACCAGCTAAATTATTACTCAATGTTGCAATACCATCATTTACTGATGCACTATTTAATGACACAAGTTCATTTAAAACTTGTTGGTAAATAAGCTTTGCTTTTTCGTAATCATGAATAGCTGAGGCTTCATTAGCTATATTATTTTGTAAATACATCCATAAATCAAAGGCTGCATCACCTTTTTCTTTGACATATTTGAGCTTTGTACCAATTCTATTAAGTATTCTCTGTCGCAATGAATTAAATTCTTGTTTTCGAGACCATCGTTTATATATCTCTCCTAATATACTTAAAATTAACCGAACAATATGCCAATCCTGCTTTTTCTCTGCAAGATATAGCATGTGCAAAAAATTAGATTCTTCTATTCGCAACATTAAACTAGTGCTTTCAGGATTGCAAATAATTTCATTTGCATAGTTTTCTGCTAATGCTGCATAAAACATGAGTAAATATTTTTCAAGTTCCTGAATTTTTACATTATTAGCAATAGCATTCAGTTTTTGGCGTAAATACCAAGGTAGTGCAGGGTGAATTTTATAAACTTTTGATCCTAAATATTCTAATATCCCGACCTCTGTTGCTTCATCAAGAATCTGTTGCCAATCAGATGCTTTTACATTATTATGCCCAAAAACATTTCTATATGCATGTTCGACTTCGCTACCAGGTTTTCCTACAAAGATACTAAGCCAATATTCATAAACTCGTTCAGAAAATAATCCCAAAAAAGGTAAATGTCTCCTCGCTTTCTTCGACAACTTGCTAAACGAATAATCCAACGAAGCTGTCAGCGACTTATCCCTTCCGACTTCAGTTTTTTTTTCCAAACTATTCAACCCCTGACGCAAAGCCTCAATTACCTGCGTTGGTGTCTGCGATCGCAGATGTGGCAAAACCACCCGCAATGAAAACGGATGTCCCCCCAGTAATTTCAACAAATCTAAATACTCTTCGGGCAGGTTTTTTATCTCCACACCCAGCGATCGCAAAATCTTCGCTGCAAATTCCTGGGCATCGACAGGTGATAATCCCTGCAAATTTACCAAACTGTACCCACAATCGAGCCAAGTTTCTTCACGACGGCTGGTAATCAACACCCAAGTTTTTCCACCACGCAATTCCTTAAGAAAGCGCTTTAAATCATCTAGCTCATCTGCACTCAACAACGGCTCATTCCTCTCCGGAAAACCCGCCACTGGTTCAAAATTATCCCAAATCAACAAACAAGGCTGAGATTGTAGATATTTTAATACTGCTCGTTGTTGTTGCTCTGCTGCATATTGGGAAAACTTGTTTCCCCAAGCCGCCCTTCCTACTTCATTTACAACCCGACTCAACGATGCACCAGACTCAAAGAAAGTAAAGAATATTTTTTCTCGCCCCTGGGTTTCCTCCAACCACCGCGCAAATCCTGCGGTTAGCTCAGTTTTTCCAACCCCACCCATACCTTGTAACAAAACGACATTATTTTGGCGAAACGCCCGCTCTAACCTTAAAATATCGTAATCTCGCCCTATAAAGCCGTAGCGCCCCTGTTCTGGAAACCCCACCAAATTACTGACAGGCTCCTCTAGGAAGTTCTCAATATCAAGAATATCTTCCGTAGAATTACTAGTTGGCACAAACGGCGTGCAGGTTTCTTGCTGATACAACACCGGAACTATCCAGTCAGCCAAAGGGAAATCACCTTTAGGACTAGGACGCAGGCGTTGATTTATAACCTGTCTTCGCGCTGCTGCCACCGCAGTTGATACATCGGTTCCCAATACCAATTGCTGATAAAACCGCCCAATAAAATGTTTCGCTGCTTCCACCTGCACGTTATAAGACATCGCTACCACACCTTTCGCCCCCAAGGACACTAAGCGTGTCGCCACTGAAGAAAAACTACCATCTCCCTCCTGTGCAGATTTGCAGGCATTCAAAACAAAAATTGGTACACGACAATCATTTAAACTTTGAGCAATTTGGGTCGCTGTGATAATTTGCGGCGAACCATCAATATTTTCAAATACCAACACCCCCTGTCCTTTACTGCCAAAGGAATATTGAAATCCGGTGCTATCTGGGTCAAAGTTACCATGCCCATCAAAATGCACTATGTGGTAAAAACCTTTGTGTGCATTCAGTTCCCGCTCAAATTCTTCAAAGCTGGGTGGACGCAAAACCTTGAGGTTGACATACTTTTGAATCGGTTTTAGCGCCTCCAACAGGGGACGGGCAATAGTTTTGAGAGCTACATCTTTTTCACCATAGGGACGTGCAATTACCAGCAAAATATTTAACTTATCTTGGGGTAATTTTCCCATCTCTGCCCTTACTGGATGACCGCTTAAACTGCGATACATCCCAGCCAAAGATGGTGCGAGAAATTGATAGTCAAGAGAATATAGTAACTCCCAAGGCAAATTTAACACTGTGGGGTCATCGGAGGAAATATTAATTTCGCACTTATCCAACCCTTCTCTAGTCGCTTCACAGAAAAAATCCCAGGCTTTGGTGTTGCGAGGAAAGACTAACTCAAACAACCTCTGTCCCCATTCTTGGAACTTATGCTCGATTTTCTTCGCTTTATTAGGAAAGATGCCATAGGGAAAGGGTAAAAACTTTTCTAGATACCAGCGCAAATCGGTAAGCGTCTCCTCATCAAAGGGATGCTCAAAGCTTACAGGGGGTGCAGAACGCGGTGCAGAGAGTCCCCGTTGCCAAGAAAGTTGGATTTTGCCGTCTTGATGAGTAATCCGCAACCAATTTTGCGCCATACTTACCCCCATGAGTGATTATTTTGATGTTAGCTTCAATTGATGGGAATATTTATGCACTTTCAGCCAGTCATTGCCATGCTTATTCCCATGATGAAACTTCAGATTGAGCTATCCTCTCCTGAAGACTGTTCACTTACTGTACTGCCTGCCTGCTGAAGCAATTCCACTGCCGAAGCCAGTTTCAAAAACCCCCAACATCTTCTCCTCCCAAACTACCTGAGCCTTCCCCAAAAATCCAGTCGCTATTACTGTCGGCATCACCTTCGCCATCCACTTGAAGATTTAAGGAAGGTATTAGCTGTTCAATTTGGCTTTCAAGTCGGGAGATCGCCAACGTTAAAGAAGCAAGTTGCTCCCTATCCTTCTTAATTTCATTTGAAATCCCCACCCGTAATTGATTTAACCGCTCTTGGAGGGTATGTACTTCCGTTTTGGTCGCAGAAGGAATATTCACCTTCTCTTCCAGGACGGCGATTTGAGCTTTCAAAGCTTCAATTTCGGCAGCAGTTGCACTATCTACACTATCGGGACTCTCTTCCATGAGTGCTTGTTTAATGCAAGCCAGCACAAACTCTTTAAAAGTTAAGCGCAACTCCTCAGCACGCTGCTTGGCCTGCTTCACCAACTCCCGGTCTTCTTCAGACAGAAGTTTTATATTTATCTGTGGATAATCGACCATCACGTATCCCAACACGGCTAATACCATCATCGCATATGGGATATCCGCGTATATACGATATAGATGATTCTAGATGAGCAATTTAATCGTGTCCTGGAAACAACTATCATAAAGATACCGGGAATTACAGTTCTCGGCATCATAATTATCAGTGGGGGTTGGGGAATTTTATTATGGAAAATTTACCCGTCAAAAGCGTGGAATCACTTGCTGTGGAGGTGGTGACTCTACCGCTTGATGAAGCTCGTGTCGCGCTTGTGGATTATTATTTTCCCAACCGCCAGAAAATTAATTCGACACAGCAGCTAATTGAGCTATGGGTGCATTCTGTCACTATCAAAAGCGACCAAACGCGACGGGCATATCGGCAAATTGGTTATGAGCTTGTCGATTATATGCAGTCGCGGTTTGGGATATCTGATTTGAGGATGGTAACGTTATTCCATCTACACGCTTATCTGGCTTGGCTCAAGGATGAAAAGCCAGTACGGGGAAAGAAAAATACTTATGGAATTAGTAAAAATACTGCGGCTAAGTACACGGCGGCGATTAAAAGTTTGTGGGAATGGGGTACTAGAGCTTCTATTGGTTATTTTGCGATCGACTTGGGCAAGGACTTAAGCATCCAGTGGGACGATAAGCTCGCAGAGCGCATTCTGTCGGAACGCGAGATTGCTAAGTTGGAAAAAGCGGCGATGGCAGTAGACTTACAACACAACACTAATAAGATGCATTGGCTGCTGTTTACTCTCATGTTTTACAGTGGGGTGAGGGCGGGAGAAATTGCCCGGCAAACTTCTGATTATGGTAAGCGCGTAATTACGCCGGGATTATTTTGGCGACAGTTTCGGGAGGATGGGGACTGTCTATTGTTAACTGTGACGGGAAAACGAAATAAAACCAGAACTATTAGTCTCGATCCGGAGACGAGTACGGTGTTACTGGATTATCGTGGGGATGCAAGCAACGATCGGCCGGTGTTTCCTAGTCCCAGCCGGCGGGATAGGGGTAAACCTTTAAGCGATCGCGGGTTGCGACTGATGATGGAGGAAATTTCTGCTTGTGCGGGAATTAAGTTCAGCGCCCACTTTTTGCGCCACACCCACGCAACGCTGGCTAAGAAAAATGGAGCTTCTGATTTTGACTTGCAAGCAGATTTGGGTCATGCTTCCCCGGCGACAACTGCAAAGTACATTCACCACGTCGGGCGTGTTGGGACTTCTCACGCACTGCGTAAAAAAAGCAAACATAGGTAATAAAAAACGTAGGTGTACCCTACCCTTACGGGGAAGCCACTCCAGAAGGTATCGCCTCCGCTGGGCGGTTCGGCCATCGCACTCATACGCTCATCATGATAGTGTCAAGGTAGTTATCAAGATGGAAACACGCTCAGTTGTTCCTGTCTGCGGATAAGTTTACCTAGATAATACCTAGACATTACCTAGATATGAGCAATACAGGGAGAACAAAGAAGCTAGCATCTTTCAACTGTGACCAAAAGATGTGGGAGCAGTTTATCGCCCGTTGCAACTCGAAAGGCACAACGGCAACGGCAACACTCACCCGTTTTATTGAGCTATACCTAGATGGTTCTTTAGATGACCTTGATGCAACTGCTGGTAATCAAGATAAACGTTTGGACTCTTTAGAACAAAAAACTGAAGAGATAACAGCCCAAATGAAACAATTTGCTGAGGCGATTATTAAAATTCAAAATTATCTCAACAACCAACCGAAACGGCAGAAGAAATCGTACAACAACAATTCATATTATCAAGGGCAAACTCCTCGAATCCAACCACTAACCGAAGAAGGTTTAGCTTCAAGACTTGGTGTAAGTGTAGAAACTATACGCGAGCAGCGAATTAATCTGCCACCACCGCTTTTTGTGGGATGGTGCAAAGGCAAGGATAGAGCAGGGTTAGGGTGGGAATTTAATCAGGATACGGGGTTATATCATCCGGCAAGTTAGAAATTTTTATTAATTTTAAGAATTTCTGAATTTACACTGATTCGCTCTGTTAATGCGATCGCGGGTAAGAAAAAGAATAGGGCTTTAGTTCCTCCTGGAGATAATGCCGATCCGCGCTAACACTACGGTGCTGGCTGGTGTACACAAACAAAACTTCCTTCCAGGTAAGGGATTAGAACCAACAGAGCGTTCTGATTATTGTGTAACTGAAAGCTAAAATTTTAATAATGTAGGGGTATATCTGACGAAGCAATGCAGGGAAATGACCGAACTATATAAGGCCGGAATCATTGAGGTAACAGAAGCCGAAGATGAGGATGAAGATTTATTTGAAGTCGCGGTACATTTTGACGGCGATATTTTTCTTCCCAGCGTTGTTTTTGAAGGCAAAGACCACGCATTGCGGCAAGCTAAAAAACTTTATGATTGGCTAGAAGCTAATCCAAAAGAAATTAAGGGTGAGCGACTGCGCTGGCAATCATATACAGTTAATCGTGAATCTTTAAGAGAATATCCAGCTTGCTATTTACCTTACTACTACTCAAGATATGAGCAAAGTTTAGAAGTTTCAATTTTTGAGCGAGACAAAGAAGCTATTGCTTATGGTTGGTTGAGTGCTGAACCTTTACCTTACTATGTGAATAAAGAAGATAATTTGGTAGTTATTGGAGAAATTTCAGATGATGCTGTACTAGCTGGTTGGCATAAAGCTACTGATATACGCAGTTATTTTTACTCTTTTATTTAGTAGTAAAATAGCCGTTATAAGTTTAAGAATAAGGTAATAACTAGGAGCTTTAGGTGCAGCGAAAAATTTCATTAAAAAGAGGTATTGATAACACATCTATTGAAGCATATTTAGTAGATTTAGGACAAAACCACGTTGATGATTATGTAAATAATTGGGTCGAAAAATTAAGGTTATTTACTCAAGAAGATAAATACTGGGACTGGATATTTAAATTAAGATATATTGCTAATCAAGAAAATCTTGAAGGTTATGCAGTTGAGTGCGAAAACACAACTCAAGGTTTAATGATAATAGAAACACAAATGCACGGTTCCCGGTTGAATATTGGTAAGAGACTAGTTTATGTTGATGGTATTGCAACTGCCCCCACTAACCGAATTGAAATTCAGCGTCCGCCTCAATTCAAAGGTGTTGGTCAAGCACTTTTAAATTTCGCCAGAATTAGAAGTGTTGAGCTAGGGTATGAAGGTAGAGTTGGGTTGCATTCTTTACCAAGGTCTGTAGGGTTTTATGAAAAACAAAATATGTTTAACTGCGGGACTGAAGAAGAATACGATAATTTGGTTTACTTTGAGTATGGGGCATTGAGACAGAGAGCAGGTGAAAATTTATGAATCATCAACAGCAAAATAATAATTCTCAGGTGAACGAGCCAGTAACAACCCAAGAAGCTATAGATTTACTTTTTGGTGAAGGATGGCTCGATGAGGCTGTTCGTATCGAAGATGAAGCCAATTGCACTATTGGTGCTGGTTTAGATTGGGGTAATGCACTACCACCTTTAATGCTCAACCTTCCTTTATTTGGTCGCCTATCAACGCTGCGTGTATCACTTAACCGTGAAATCAGACTAATAATTGAAACATGGGATTTAGGTGTAGGTACAAAAGCGGCAACAGAGACTGCAAGGAGACGCATTAAAGAGCGGTTACTATCTCCTGCGCCTGAGCTATTACCTCACTTAGAAGCCACCCTACTGCAAGATGATTTATACGGTGAAGAGTTTATATCTAACCGTGAAGCTCTCAAATCACTACTTGCAGTACTGCTTACTGATTCTGATAGAGCAGAAATTGCAGAGACAGCTGCTAATTCAGTACGCGCACAAGTTATGTCGCAGGTAAATTTTTCCGAAAAACTTTCTGCTTAAATACTTAATATAAAAACAACAATATTGCATCAAATTCATCAAAGGAGCAACTGCAAGAGTAGTAGATCATCTGCGTCAATCATTAGCTTGCTCCGCTAGAAATCCGCACCGATATCAAAGACTTATATTTTATTTTTTGGCGTAACCTGCATTGTTCAATTACAATAATCAGTGCATATATATCCTTTTTTAAAAGTTAAGAGTCCCTTAACTACGCAAATAAATTTATAAACAAAACTGAATATAAAAAAATTAAGTATATTATGATAAACATTAACGATATAATCAAAATTATTTTTGTGTCACCCAAAAGGACTGATTAATGACTAGCAAAACCCGCAGTCGCTATTCTTCAAACTGGGATACTATCGCACTTGAGGTCAAATCAAAATCCGACTGGAAATGCACGCGCTGTGGTATACAATGCTTACGCCCAACTGATAAAAGAGATGGGTTAAATCGTAGAGAACGCAGTATTAAAACTTTAGTGGTTCACCACTGGAATTATCTGCCCGAAGATAATCGAGTCGAGAATCTCGCGGCTTTATGCACAGCTTGTCATCTGCTGTTCCATACGCGACGACGGGGAAACATATCACCAGGACAACTATCTTTGTGGTAGAAAAGCCAGTGGTTAAAGACAAATCAGTAGTAGATAGTTATGAGAAAGGTAAAAAATAAATATTATCTTTCTAAGTCAATATCACAACATTTGCTAACGCAATAACTTCATTGAAAAATTGAAGTTGTATAGACATGAAAACTACTACTAATTCTAATCTAAAAGCTAACAAAAAATTAGTAACCTCTGCCCAGCAAATTCAACAAATAAGCACCTTAATAAGCGAGGCGGATTACTACGACTATGAAGCAGAATTAGCACAAGAAAAGTCAGATTACTATCACTTGCGGTACGGGTACTAGATTCAATCTCCCTTCAAGCATCAACTCTTCCTAGTCAACAAGCAGTAGCAGGTAAATAGGTAACTGCTACTGGCTTTTCATATCAAAAAGTAAATCATGACTCAAGCAATTGAACGCGAAATCAATCAACTCACGCTCAAAGAGTTAAGTTTAGATGCTGCTAAACTCTGGTCACAGATAGAAGAAGCAAGCGAGTTAGGCGAAGAAGGTAAAGTAGAACAACTCGTACAAGAACTGATGGGTGTTCAAGATGGTATCGAAACTAAAATCGATGCGATCGCTTGGGTAGTTGACCAGCTAAATCTTGACCTTGAAACCTGGGAAGAAAGAAAAGTGCGAGTAGCCGAACTCCACGACCGGGTAATCTCACGTCGTAAAACTCAACTTGAACAAATCAAGCGTACCCTGATCCATCTACACGAGATTGGATTAATCAGTGACAAAAATATTGGTAAAGAAAGGGTAATTGAAATCAGGGATAACCCACCCAAAGTCGCTAACTTACTAGTAGAGGTAGACGATCAAGAATTTCCTGATGAATTTAGAGTTATTAAGTACCAAGCTAATAATAAGGCAATTCTTGAAGCCTATAAATCTGGTAAAGATATTAGCGATGTTGCTGAGATAACTATTGGGAAACAGGTAAGGTTTAAGGTGCAATCAGCTACTAAGGGGCGCAACAAGAAAAACCACAACTAATGGCATACGCCTCAACCATATAAATCAAACACAGGTATATCCCATCATTTTACAAATATATCATCAAATGGTTAAGAGTCAAATCTTAATCATTTTTATTTTTTCTAACAACTATACCTCAATTTTAAGCTTATTAAAAAAATCATCAAAACTTTGCTTAAATTTAAAATCAGTGAATATACAATCGGTAAAATAGTAAATATCAATTTTAGCAGCAGTAATTATGTGCCGAACTAGGTACAAACATCGTTACGATAGGTTGGTATATTTAACCTTCTGTAATGTGGTTCAGTAGGTAATTGCAATTGATTATGTATTTTCTAATTTCCAACTATCAAGATGATAATTCAAACTAGCCTTAAGTTTAATCTTCAGGTATGCAATCACCACAAATAAAAATTAAATATTAGCTATCGGGAGCCACCTTCAAATGTCATATCATCAAAATCGAAGTATAGTTATCCGTAACGCTATTATCAACAGTTTGTTTATTATTTGGTGTTTAGTTTGGCGTACTGGTTTGGGGCTAACCTTTTTCATCATCTATGCTTCCCTGGGCTACATATATAACTGGCCATTCTACCTTCCCATTTCGATTATTTTAGGATTTGTCCCTTGGGGCTGGAAGGTGCAAGAAGAAAGAAGGATTAGAGAAGAAGAACAAAAAATTAGGAATTTGAAAAATAAAATTGAGGATGGTGTTATCTATGCCAGAGCCGAATCAAATGTCGAGATAAATTACAGGGGAGTTATCTTCCTAAAATCAGTATTTGGTCTATTTGTTAGCGGATTTTTGGGAATAATACTTGGCTGGAAAGCTATTTTGGAAATGATACTACAGTTAGTTGATAATATTAGAACAGTTGTTAAATATATGTAGAGTGACATCTTTATCTAAGTAAACTAAGCGTAAGATATTTCATTACTATTACACCATTAATTTTTTATCGTATCTTTACTTCAGAGTAAATTTACACAAGCTCACGCTTTGATATAAATAGAAAGCTGGTATACCGCTTCATTAAATAGCCAGTTACTAATTATATCAACAGGAGTTCAAACAATGGAATTAGCACAGTATATGCTAACAGGGCTTCTCTACATTCTTATTTACGGATTTTCTACTCTCTTCATTTTCCAATTCTTGCTAGAGATATCTATCGCTTTTGAAAAGCACTGCAACTGCACTACACCTATAAAACATACTGTAACTCAACCCGAAAACTTAACTGATAAATCCAAACTTCGGATATCTAAAAAAAATCAAGTATCTACAAACAAACATATCACTGTTCAACAGTTAAGAAAAAGATGCTCACGAGCTGGAATAAAATGGAGTTACGCTATTCAAGTTCCTAAAACAGGCAAAAAACGACATCTCAATAGAGAAGAAATGTTAATAGCCCTAAGCCAGATTAAACAGTCAGCATAATAAAATATAAACTGATAGTAATTAATTCTATTATCAGTTTATATAAAATGGACAATTACTGTATTTGTTGGCGAAGAAAAAATTCTAGTAAAGACGCAACACCCCTAATTTTCAATCATCCAAATTCTAGACAAGAAGCAATGATGAAAGGTGATTATGGAGAGATGGAATTATGGGATAACCTAACTGCTGCTCAAGCAGAAGTAAAAAAATTTAATCACAGATATCCCAATCTTTTCTTTTGGGTAAAAGAACCAAATGTCAAATAATCATCCCTACAAAATGATTCCTGATAGAGTTATTAAACTAGCAGAAAACCAGATTTTTGTATTTGGCAGCAACACACAAGGAAGACATGGTGCTGGAAGTGCTTTATTTGCGCGACAGTACTGCAATGCAGAATACGGTAATCCCCAAGGACGGCAAGGACAATCCTGGGCGATCGTGACCAAAGACCTAAATAAGGGTATCCGGTCAATTCCCCTTCCCCAAATAAAATCCCAAATTGAGAAACTAGTCGAATATGCAAAGACTCATCCTGAACTAGAATTCCTAACAACTAGGATTGGATGCAATCTTGCAGGATACACTGACCTAGAGATAGCTTCCCTGATTAGCAATTTCAATCTTCCTCCTAATATCTGGTTGCCCCAAGAGTTTGTTGATTTCCTCATAGAAGATAAACCAACCCTAAAAGTAGCATTTACAGGAAACAGTCACAAAAAATTTGATGAGGAAGGATGGAAGCAGGTGCGTAACCGACTTGAAGCTATGATTGTTCGTGCTTGCGATCGCGCCCTTGAGTGGGGTTACAAACGCATCCAGTTCTATTCAGGCATGGCATTGGGAGTTGATACCGCAGCAGTAGAGATAATCTTAGGACTCAAGGAGAAATACTCCATTGAGATAAACCTCACTGCTGCCGTACACTGCATCAACCAAGATGCCAAATGGAATAATCTCGATAAGCAGAAGTATCATTGGCTCTTATCCCAATGCGACGCTATCAAATTTATTTCCAACTTACCTTATCAAGAAACTGGAGGAATCAAATGTTTAAATGCTCGTAATCGATGGATAGTTAATCAAATAAAAAATGCCCACGATATGATGATTGCTATCTGGGATGGGCAACCTGGAGGAACAGCTAATTGTATCGCTGATGCAGCAAAATTAAACCGGAGAGTCATAATTTATAACTGGGTTACAAACACTTATCAAAAGTTGGGAAATTGGTAAATTAATCAGCAGTCTTATTGATTGCTGATTCATGCTTACTAAGCATATCTTTAGTAATAGATAACATTGAAGTAGTGGATATCCAAGAAAAGATTGGGAAAATCAGGAATAATTACTCACCGTTCGCGTAATTGAGTCAGGAAATAAAAAATTAAGTCAAATGGCTAAAAGCTTTGTCATACATGAATAAAACACATTAACCATTGGGATATCTAGCCTTTGGAGACAATGACCGATAGAGTTCGACGACTTAGTTGAATAGCGTAGCCTAAACGTCTCAAGTCATTTCCCACTAGCACGACATCAGCAGTTTCCAACGCCACATCAATTTTGCCCACAGCAAAACTGACATCTGCGGCGGCTAGAGCAGGGGTATCATTGATACCATCGCCTACCATACCTACAACACTAGAACGACGCAGCTGATGAATAGCTTGCAATTTATCTTCCGGTAGTAATTCAGCCTGGTACTCCTCAATACCAACCTGCTGGGCGACCTGTCGTGCTACGGTTGAGCGATCGCCCGTCAGCATCACCAGTCGTTTGAGTCCAATGCGTTTGAGCAGACGCACAGCTTCTGCGGATTCCAGGCGTAATCCATCCGCCAAGGCGATCGCTCCTACTAATCCTTGTTGTGTTCCAATTAACACTGGAGTCTGTCTTTGAGATTCAATTTCAGCCAACAGAGATTTAGCAGCCACCGAAAGTTCAATGTTGTGTTCCTCAAACAATCGGCGATTGCCCACAAAGTAGATAGCTTGTCCAAACTTTGCCCAAATTCCCTTACCAGGAACAGCAGTAAAGTCTTCTGGAGTCTCCAAATCCAATCCTTGAGCCGTTGCCTGGGCTACAATGGCTTTTGCCAATGGATGTTCTGACTGTTTCTCTAAGGAGGCAGCAATTAGCAATACCATGTTGGCACTCATCGAACCCAAATGATGTACCTTCTGCACCACTGGCAGTCCTTGAGTAATCGTGCCAGTCTTATCAAAGGCTAAAGCTGTGAGCCGTCCAGCAGTCTCCAGCGCATTTCCACCTTTGAACAGCACTCCTTTATGGGTGGCGGCTCCAATCGCACTAATCAGTGAAACAGGTGTAGCAATGACCAAAGCACAAGGACAGGCAATTACCAGCAATACCAAAGCTTTGTAGAACCAGAGACCGAACGGCTGGGCAAAAAACAGAGGCGGAACAAGGGCGATACCAGCAGCCAGGAGCAAAACAATAGGAGTGTAAATAGCAGAGAAGCGATCAACCCATTGCTGAATGGGCGCACGGCTTTCTTGAGCCTCTTCAACCAGATGAACAATCCGAGCAACAGTTGTATGTTTGGCAGTATGCGTGACCTCAACTTCTAAAAACCCTGTCTGATTCAGGGTTCCCGCAAACACTTGGTCTCCTTTTTCCTTGTTTTCTGGCAGAGATTCCCCGGTAATCGGAGACTGATCGACTGCACTTATCCCAGACATGACTATGCCATCGAGAGCAATCCTTTGTCCGGGGCGGATGGTCAAAATTTCCCCTACTGATATACTTTCGACTGGAACAGAAAGCTCTTGCCCATTCCGCCTCACCGTTGCGGTGGCAGGAGTTAGATCCATTAAGTCTCGAATCGCGTTGCGGGTACGACCGAGTGTGTAATTTTGCAGCGTTGTTCCGAGCGCAAAGAGAAAAATGACGAGTGCGCCTTGAAACCACTGATTCAAAATTGCCGCCCCGATCGCTGCTAAGGTCATGAGCAGGTTCATATCAGCACGACGCAATTTGAATGCAATCCAGGCTGCCCTGAGAATGGGTGTGATGGCAACAATTAAACTGATAACATAGAATCCCTGAGCAACCAGAGGTAGTGACAGTAGCTGTTCTGCAATCAACCCCAGTATTAGCCCAACGCCACTCAAAACAACCGTTTGTCCCCGGCGAGTATAGAGCCAGAATTGCCATCCACCTAGATCAGACTTGCCAGATGGCAAATTATCAGCCTGGTTTTCTGTGGAAACATCTATATTATCTAGTTCGACTGTGTAGCCCAAATCAGTAACACACTTAACTATGTCGGCTTCACTGGCTTGTTGCGGGTCATAAATTACGTTCAACCGTTCTGAAGCAAAGTTAACCGTTGCCTCAGTTATTCCCGGTAACTGCTGTAAATTTGTGGCAATAGTTTTAGCACAGCCGCCACAGTCCATGCCGCCTATATACGCTTGTAGAGTTTGAGCCGATAGTGTTTGAACTTGAGTGGTCTGATTGGGAATTGGTTCAATGCTGTAACCCAAGGCTGTAACCCTATCTCGAATAGTGGCTTCATTCACCTGCTGCGAGTCGTAAGTTACACTAAGCCGTTGGGTAGCAAAACTGACTTTAGCTTCAGCAACTCCGGCAAGTTTTTGTAAAGTCGCTTCGATTGTCTTAGCACAACCACCGCAGTCCATTCCACCGATTTGTGCCTGGAAAATTTTCAGTGCTGAAGCTGAGTTCATCTTGCCAGCCTTTCAAAAACGTGCTTTTGTTGAGGTCAAACGTATCAGTAATTGCTGATATGTAATATATTATCAATTAGTGATATGTTGTCAACGTATCAGCCGTTGGTAATATGTCATGGTGTAAAGCACACAATAAGCAAATGACTACCTGTACTAAAACGGCAGATTTGAAGGCCAAACTCTTTCGAGGATTTTCTGATCCCTCTCGTCTGTCCATCCTTAACACGCTGCGTAACGGTTCACTAACGGTAAGTGAAATCGTTGACCAAACGGGTCTTAGCCAATCAAACGTATCTAATCATCTCAGTTGTCTGCGCTGTTGCGATCTGGTGGTACGCAAGCAGCAAGGACGGTTTATGTACTACGAGCTTGCCGATATGCGAATTGCGAAGCTTTTAGATTTAGCGGATGAATTGCTAGCAGACGTAGCCAAAGGCGTTCGTCAATGCTCTCACTATGAACTGTCAACAAAGTTGACGACCAGCGTTCAATGAGCAAGCC
Source organism: Tolypothrix sp. PCC 7601 (assembly GCF_025677855.1). Taxonomy (NCBI): domain Bacteria; kingdom Bacillati; phylum Cyanobacteriota; class Cyanophyceae; order Nostocales; family Tolypothrichaceae; genus Tolypothrix; species Tolypothrix sp. PCC 7601. The sequence continues at coordinate 107,024 of NZ_CP064880.1, read as the reverse complement.
AGACTATCAAAAAGACATCCAGAGACGATTAGACCAGGTAGCAATCGCATTCTCTGGGCTTTGTACAATCCATTGTTTGCTAACTCCCGTCTTATTCATCTTCTTCCCAGTTCTGAGTGCAACATTCGTCATAGGTGAGGATTTTCATGACCTTCTATTGTGGTTTGTATTGCCCGTCAGCTTATTCGCTCTATTGCTAGGCTATTTCCGGCGTAGAGACAAAGTGGCACTCTTGTTAGGGGCGATCGGTTTAAGTCAGCTAATCATTGCTGCAATTTTTGGAAACGAGTTTTTCAATGAATTGAGTGAGGTAATCGTAACTTCCTTGGGTAGTTTGATTTTAATTGCTGGACATATCCGAAATTATCAATTGTGTGCTTGTGATGAGTGCAAAGTATAACGAGGTAACAAGGTCTAACTCAATAAAAAACTGGCAGTCTTACAAGTATTAAAGAGCTAATTTCACAGCTTGATTATTGTTTCTAGCTTCAAGGAGTGACATGCTTGAGAGCAAGGTTCGGAATCAATATAACCAGGTAGCATCAATCTATGGCCAGCGTTGGAATTATTACATTTCCAATACCCTATCATTTCTTAAAACCTGGGCAAATTTACCTCCTACCGCAACTTTACTAGATATTGCTTGTGGAATTTGATAATCCCAACGTTGCTTTAAACGAGATGAAGCGCGTTCTGAAACAAAATGGCAATCTAATTATTTTGGACTGGTGCAAAGATTTTTTAGTTTGCCGTGTTTGTGATTGGATACTCCAGCGCATTGATCCAGCGCATCAGCAGTGTTATACCCAAGCAGAATTTCACCAGTTGCTCTCTAGTGCTGGGTTTTGTGTTCGACAATCCTCTACAGTCCGGTTTAGATTGATTTGGGAATTGATGGTTGCAACGGCTACAACTCACTCAGTTCAGAGTTTGAATGCGTAATATAGCTATTCTGCGCTCGCTCTGATTCAAGCTTGAGAATCTGCCCTTCTCAGGCTCTGTTCTCATTGAATCGCTCCCTGGAAGCATGAACTTTCCTCAAGGCTTTCTTAGCGTAGTGAGAAGGTGGTACGGTTAATTATGAAAGAATTATGAAAAAGCTCTAACAATGGCGCTCTCCGATCATCCTCCTAGCTTGCCAGAGGTTCACCGCAGTATCTCGATTCCTGCTGCTAAAGGCTTTTGGCGTAAGTTGCTGGCATTTGCGGGGCCAGGATACCTCGTTTCCGTGGGGTATATGGACCCTGGCAACTGGGCAACGGATATTGCTGGAGGTTCGCGATTTGGTTACACCCTGTTGAGCGTAATTCTGCTCTCAAACCTGATGGCAATTTTGCTGCAATCGCTCTGTGTGCGATTAGGTGTTGCCACTGGAAAAGATTTAGCGCAGGCTTGTCGAGACTACTTCAGTCCACGTATTAGCTTAATGCTGTAGGTGTTGTGTGAGATTGCCATTGCTGCCTGTGATTTGGCGGAATTATTGGGAAGTGCGATCGCCCTACAACTGCTGTTTGGCATTCCGTTATTGTGTGGCGTGTGCATCACGGCGCTGGATGTTTTGGCGTTACTATTCTTGCAAGGTAAAGGCTTTCGCTATGTAGAAGCACTCGTCATTATGCTGGTAGCAACCGTTGGTGTGTGTTTTGGCGCAGAAATTTTATTCTCTCGACCCGATGTGGGCGGAATTTTACAGGGCTACTTGCCCAATCGGGAAATTTTGCGAAACCCAGAGATGCTTTATATTGCGATCGGGATTTTGGGCGCAACTGTGATGCCGCATAATCTCTATCTACACTCGTCGATCGTGCAAACTCGCGCTTGGCAACCTACACCTGAAAAGAAATGGGAAGCGATCAAGTTTGGCACGATTGACTCGACCGTTGCACTTTCTTTTGCATTATTCATTAACTCTGCCATTCTGATTGTTGCCGCAGCGACCTTTCATTTCTCTGGCTATCACGAAGTTGCGGAAATTCAGGATGCGTATAAGCTGCTATCCCCTCTGCTGGGGGTCAGTGCTGCCAGTGCCATTTTTGGATTGGCGTTGCTGGCATCCGGACAAAGCTCGACACTGACCGCAACTTTGGCGGGACAGATTGTGATGGAGGGCTTTTTGAGATTTCGCCTTCCACCCTGGTTGCGTCGATTAGCCACTCGCTTGTTAGCAATTATTCCGGCTTTGATTGCGATCGTGTTTTTTGGTGAGCAAAGTACCGGGCAACTGCTCGTTTTCAGCCAGGTGATACTGAGTTTACAGCTTTCGTTTGCAGTGATCCCACTGGTGATGTTTACGAGCGGTCGCCGCTTAATGGGTGAGTTTGTCAATCCAAGGTGGTTAAAAGTTTTGGCTTGGGCAGTGGCTTTGATAATTGTTGCGCTAAACGTTTGGCTACTTTTACAAACAGGAATGAGACTATTTCCCTTTTTAGGACTGGGCTAACCTTTTGATGGAGTCGATTAAATTTCAAAACTGATGAACGCTAACCGCTTTCAGCAAATTGTCTATTGAATACTTTTTCACATCCTTAGTTTTTCCTTTGGGCAAGATAACCTTGACGGTAATCACTCTTCTTTAATTTGGAAGCTTGACGTGCAGACCACTGACGCATAGGAGTAACTTTCTCTACATGAAGTAGCTTCTGGCGATAAGTATTATTATCTGTCAGTTGGGCGATCGCACCAGCAATAAATCGAGCGCAGCGTTCTGGCTGAGATGAGACTTGTTCTTCTGCAAACCGGATAACCAGCCAGTTTGCATCAACAAAACACTTGTTTCTATAGTCATCCTCACCGATACAGTGAGTAGGCTTCCCAGTCGCAAATGAGATAGGTTCATCAACTTCCAAGTCTATGTGTAAGCCAGTATTTGGTTCAATCAACAGAAAATCAGCCGTAAATGGTAGCCGATGCCCCAGTGGAAGCATCATCTGCTGGGGAGAAACAATTTCACCAAAATAATGTTTGAGAACATTTTCAAACAGCCCCTCACTTGCCCCAATTGGTGCATCTCCTTGTCCAGACGGAAAAACTAAAGGGGTAAACTGTTTTTTCTCTTTCACTAACTCTGGAATAACAACGATTGGATATTCCGGTGTCTTTGCCATAACTGAAAATCGAAACACTTGGAAAATCAGAGTTCTTGGCAATTATCTAAATTCACAACACCATTACACAATCAACAAAATACTGAAAAGAAACCAACTTTTTTCTAATTTTTTGGATTTAGAAATTAGAAAATTATCAGTTATCGTACAGCATCTCTTCTAGATAAGATTGCTTCTGATTACGCTACAAGCAACTAAGATGAAGTCTAGCTTTGAGTATCTAGAAGACCTGCTTGCGGACAATTATCCAATCATCGCCTGTGAATCCCCCCTCCAAGAACGTCACCGCTTCCTCATTCGTCTTACTACTTCCTGTCAGCAAGTAGGTAAAAAAGTCTATATATGGAATTTAAGCGAGGACAGTATTAAAGAATTGGTCGTAAGCACCGAAAATAATCTTATTCTTCAAGAGTTTCATGACTATAAACCTTCGATCAAACAAAATACAGAAGATTATTTTCAAGTACTCAATTTTTGGAGAATTTATTCTGGCACTGGAGTACTAATCGTTGAGAATATTTTTCCTTGGTTAAAAGAAAGCATAACTAAAGATACTGAATTTCTTCTTCTATCAGAATGGATTAAGTCATCGCTAGTTAATCTAAAATTTCATACAAACAAAATTGATAAGACTACCATATTACTAGGAGCCAATGCCGAGATAGCCAGCGAGATAGCAGCAGAAATACCCCTTTGGAGTCAAGAATTACCAGATACACAAGAAATAATTGCTAGTTTAATTAGCAGTAATTTATTTCCTTTAATTTATACTGAACAAGACTATTTAGAAATTGCTAACGCTAGTGCTGGGTTGTATATTTATGATATTATTCATTGCCTAACTGATATTAGAAAAAATCATGACTTAGGAAATTCCAGTGAGATAGCAAAGCTTCTACTGGCAAAAAAAATTCAATTACTCAACCGCTTGTATGACATCGAATTCTTACCTCCACCAAAAGTCGAACTTGGTGGGTTAGAACTCATGCAGCAGTCATTCAAAAAGTTCAAGCGATTGCTTACCCCGCGTGCCAAACAATACAATCTGCGCGTACCCAAGGGGATTATGCTTGTGGGGCCACCGGGGACGGGAAAATCACACTCAGCAAAAGCCTGTTCCCAGAATATGGGTATTCCCCTCATCATGGTCGATTGGGGCAACTTTAGAAGTTTTGGCAACCAAGCAGAAATGAAACTCAAACGCTTGTTGCGACTGGCAGATAGGCTCAACCAAGTAATTTTGTACTTCGACGACTTTGATAAAGGCTTCGCCGGGGATGATGACCTCGCCAAACGGCTGGCTGGTCAGCTGTTGACGTGGATGCAAGAGCGTACGTCAGATGTACTGGTCATTGCGTCAGTTAACCGCATGGAATGGTTGCCACCCGAACTCACCCGTGCTGGACGGTTTGACTATTTATTTAAAGTAGACCTGCCCAATAATGGGGAAAGATATAGTATCTTCAAACTGCACGCTGCCCGGTTTGACGAACGCTTTCGCAATGGCGGCGACCCCTGGAGTGAGGAACAGTGGCGCAGAATTCTTAAAGCCACCAATCGCTGTGTAGGTGCAGAAATCCAGACAATTGTAGAACGCGCCGCTAGTACGATATTCTGCGAAACCATAACAGAAGATACCTACTCAGAAAGCCAACTCTCCACACTTGAACTAACAATCGAGGCATTACTAGAAGAACGCCGCCAGATTAACCCGCTTGCCATCCGCGAAGCCGATAGAGTCGAGTCGATGCGTAACAAAGCTGACCAACAAGCTTTACCTAGTAGTCCCCTCGACGAAAGCAAGTTTGCTGTTGGCAACATTGATATTTTCAGCTAGCACGCCTCATCAATCAATTCAAAGTTTCATCATGTTTGGACGAAAGCAAATGTAACCAAAACATTTCAACAGTTCATAATGCTTGCCATTTCTAACCACCTTACTATCTTATTTAGCTAAAACTATGGAAGTTACAAGACAAACTGCTCAAACCAACATTCAAACTAAACAAGCACAAAATCTTGAAAAAAGCCTATTTTTCAAATTCATCAAATTTATCAAATTTGTTGGGCCAATTGCTGGTTTTACTGCTGCCCTCTCACCCCTACCGCTATACTTTTGGACTCGCCAGCCCCAGTATTTACCTATTGGTGCAACCTTTACCAGTAACAATCAAACAGTTCAACTCGAATTAGCAGACGATAGAAAAGAATATGCCCACGGTCTCAAATTTCGTAACTCGATTCCTGAAAATCACGGAATGTTATTTGTCCTCAACAAACCTGAAAAAGTTAAACTTTGGATGAAGGATACGTATATTCCTTTAGATATGATATTCCTCCAAGACGGAGTTATCAAATCAATCGTAGAGGCAGCTCCCCCTTGCAAAACCAAAACCTGTCCTAAGTACGATTCCATCTATCCTGTTAATCAGGTTATTGAACTACCTGCTAACAGTACTAAAACCCTCAATCTCAAAGTAGGTAAGAAACTCCAACTCAATTTCAACCCAAACAAAACGCAGAATTAGTTGACGGAGATTTGAGCCATCACAACAACCTAGCGGTAAATAACCGTAATTACACTACCTCATATATCAATGTTTGACCCCCGATATAGCCTATATCGGGGGTCAAACATTATGAAATCAACCACTGATTTAATTATTGGAAGTTGTCAAGCAAATTTGTCTGAGTTTTTACTGAATGATTTACTGAAAAAGATAGTGTCTAAAAATAGAAAATTTTTAGATGATTTTACGGTTATTAATCCCATAAAATAATTTCACAAGTGAGAAGTTGGAGCAGATATTTACTCCAATCAAAACTTTGGTAAAAAGCAGTGTTTCGACCTTAGTTACTCTACAAAGTTTCATCCACTAATTTCTGAAATAATCTTTTTATGAGAACAGACTACGAATCTGATTTTGGTAGTGATCGCGCTCCTTCCCACGAAGAATACGGATACCCTGCTTCCACCCGTCGCAAAAAGCGCAACTGGAAAGAAAACGCCAGCATCGCCGGACTAATGGCAGTTGGTACTGGTTTGATGATTGCAGATATCTCACTCCACCACATGGTGATGGCATCACTCGCGTTTGGAACTGGCATCGTAGCGTTACTACCCAAGGAAGCAAACTTGCTACTTTCTAACTTTGAGAAATGGCAGCGCAAGTATGGCATCAATATTTATACTGTTCTGTTTTGCTTGGTAGGTGTAGTATTTATGTTTGATATCGCCACTGCACCCGCAAACGCCCAGTTTATGCAAAACGCAGAGGACTTCTTCACAGAGTATTTTACTGGTGTCAATGAAGATATTATTAGGTACGTATTTGCGGTACTGCGCGGTTTGTTCCTAATTTATCTGGGTATTGGTCTTATTAGGGTTGTTCAAGCAGCCAGAAACGACGAAGATTGGCAAACGATCGCCCGTACACCAATTATCGTTGCCCTCACAGTTGTAGTCGGAGACTTGCTTGCAGGACTGGTAACAGGCTGATACGTCACTCGTCAAAAAAGCCACCACGAGTGGCACAATTCCACAAGTGCCACTCATCAAGATTTCAAAAACTGACTTTTGTCTTTCGTAATAATGGGCAGAGAACGGGAATTTCGTACTGTCAACCGCGTATTAGGAGAACAGCCGCGCCTTGGGCCATTCCCCGCCGACCAAATTGTTCCCTGGAGTGCGATCGCTCTCATCTCCTACATGGTAGTCAAGGGTTTTATGCAAGCTTCCTGGCTGGCAACCGGAATGGTAACTGCTTGGGGATGGGCAACTTGGTGGACGGTAAGTTCCAACAAAGCTTTTTTTGGTAAGTTTGTCGGCACACCCCGCATCACCCGTGGCTATAAACCTTTTGTTTCTCTCGTTAATCCTCTACAACCTCAATCCCAGAAAAAGCACCAGCTGAAAAAACGCAGATAAAGTTGCTCAAGTAAAAAATATTACCGAACGAAACTACAGGCTATGAGTTCGACCGCCTCCACGAAAACAAAGGACAAAATTGGTAAAAAATCCCTTGATACCGAACAATTAGGTGTTGTCAAAAACCTAACACCGTTTGAGGATATTACTCATTTAGCTGGGATTGCAAGTATCTCGCTTGCTGGTCGTAGAGATATCGGCGCACTCATCCTCCAGAAAAAAGAAGATATTCAAATTAAGTTCTGCTTCGACGTACAAGGAGTCCACCCATCTTTACCAGAAGAACAGATTCTCCCGATTTTTGAAAATATTGAGGGCGGACTCAAAGAACTTCCCGAACGCGAAACCTTAACAATTCATCTTGGTTCGTTCACTGATGATTTTCTCCGACAGCAAGAACTAAAAAAGATAGAGGATAAATGCGACCTAGAGCAATTAACTTTATTAGTGCGATCGGAACGTCTGCGAACAAGAGAACTCACTAAAGCGGGAACTCGTAAAAATAAGTTTTTACGTTTCTGGTGTACCTATAGTGTCCTGGCTTCTGAAGATAGTCGCTCAAATGATGCAATTGAAAAAACTATCAAACAATTGCAAAATGCTTGGTTCCAATTTACTGGACAAATTCACGGTGTTCGGCAAGAACGAATCGAAACAATTTTACGGGATAGTTTTACCTCTGGGTTTCAACGGTGGGAACAACTTTTGACAAACTCAATGGGGCTTTCAGTGCGAGCAGTCACCAGTGAGGAAGTATGGTCAATTCTTTGGAGTCAATTTAACCGTAGCGATGCACCCAAAGTTCCCAATCCCCTCATATTAGATGAAGAGGGACTTCGAGAAGTTCAAACTAGCGATTTCCACATTCGCCACCTGATGCTAGAGAACGAAAAATCTGTCCCGTTTCTCGATCGCAGCTGGGTAAGACTGCAAGACAAGTATATCAGCGTTCTGCAATTTAGCGAAAAGCCCCAAGGCTGGGTAGATGAATACGCCCAGCTTCGATATCTCTGGGAGGTAATATCCAAAGAAAAAATCTCCGATACTGAGATTATCTGCCAGCTATCTAAAGCCAACCAGGGACTTGCCAAAACTGCTCTGCAACGGATTACCAAACAGTCAATTACCTCCAGCGCGATGTCTTCTGAGAAGGGGTCAATTGACGTAAAAGCCAATATGAACATCGAGGAGGCAGTTAAGGCACAAGAAACTATCCTCAGAGGCAGTCTCCCGATTCATACTGCTGTTGTTTTTTGTGTCCATCGTCACAGCCGTCAAAAACTTGATGAAGCTTGCCAATACCTTTCTAGCTGCTTCTTACGACCTGCTGTAGTTGATAGAGAAATCGAGTATGCCTGGAAAACATGGTTACAATGTGTACCTGTTGTTTGGGAAAACTTACTTACAAGACCCTTTAACCGTCGCCTCCCCTATTTCTCATCAGAAGTTCCCGGACTCATGCCGATAGTCAGAACAGCTACAGGAGATAAATCCGGGTTTGAGCTGATTGCCGAAGAGGGAGGAACCCCAGTACATCTTGATTTGTACAAGCAGCACAAGAATCTCGCCATTTTTGGTACTACTCGTGCGGGTAAATCTGTATTAGTAGCAGGTTTATTAACACCTGCCTTGGCTCAAAACATTCCCGTAATTGCACTTGATTATCCTAAACCCGATGGTACTAGCACGTTTACTGACTACACCAAATTTATGGGAGAGGAAGGAGCATATTTCGATATTAGTAAAGAGTCGAATAATCTATTTGAATTACCAGATTTAAGGGGATATGAACCTGAAGTTATTAAAGAGAGAATGACTGATTTCAAGGAATTCTTGAAATCAACATTAATGATTATGGTGTTAGGGACAAATCCTGTAGGTGTAAGTCCGACAATGGTATCAAATATTGAAAGTATCATTACAATCACAATTGAAACTTTTTACAACGATGAGGATATCAAACTTCGGTACAAGCTAGCATTAGAAAATGGATTGGGTACACCTGAATGGGCAGATATTCCCACACTTAAAGATTTCTATAATTATTGTTCGCCTGGATTTATCAAGCTGGATTCCATCACCAATAATAGTAAAGAAATTCTCGATGCCCTTGACCAAATCAGATTGCGATTAAAGTTTTGGCTAAATTCACGAGTTGGGCAATCAATCGCCAATCCATCTAGCTTTAGAACTGATGCTCGATTGCTTGTATTCGCACTGCGATCGCTTGGGAGTGAAGCCGATGCCGCAGTCCTTGCCCTGAGTGCTTATTCCGCAGCTTTACGTAGAGCTTTATCATCTAAAGTATCAATATTTTTCTTAGACGAAGCACCAATTTTATTCAATTTTGAGAGCATAGCCGAGCTAATTGGTAGGCTCTGCGCTAACGGTGCAAAAGCAGGTATACGTGTAATTTTATCTGCCCAAGAACCAGAAAGTATTTTCCAAAGTAAGTCTGCTTCCAAGATATTTGCTAACATCACAACCCGCCTGATTGGTCGGATTCAAACATCGGCAGTTGACCCATTTGTGAACAGGTTTAAATATCCTTATGAAATTATCTCGCGTAATAGTACCGAAGCATTCTTTCCGAAACGTGAAAGTATTTATTCACAGTGGTTACTTGATGACAATGGCAAACTTACTTTCTGTAGATATTATCCTGCTTATTGCTTACTTGCAGCAGTCGCAAATAACCCGAATGAGCAAGAATTACGCACTCTATTTCTCAATAAATATGCCGATAATCCAATGCTGGGTATGGTGAAATTTTCAGAAAGTTACATACAAATGCTTCGGGGAGATGAGTTAAGCCAAGAAGCACAACAATTATTGGATAACAATAACAATCAGCAATTAAAGTCAGCATAAATTATAGAAGAAAAACTAAGAATAATCTGGATTTATAAAAATAAGAATCAATAATTCATAAACAAGTGGCTTAACTTTGATTGCCACATTGATTATTTTATCCACCAAAAGTATGAAACCAAAATTCAAGTTTACTAAGAAAGGAGTAATAATCGGGTCAATAATTGGTCTGGTTACATTACTCAGTACAGCCCCCAGTTATGCCTTTTCAATTGACGATTTCTTCAAGGTTTTAGGGAAATTCAATAACTATTTTGAGGAAACCAAAAAAGAACTCACCTCAGTAACTAATAAATGGGGTGGGATGAAAAGCGAAGCTAAAACTGCTATTCAGACTGGCAGTATGGATATGCCAGATCCAGTAAACTCAGCCGAAAAGCTCAAAGAGCAACTTAAGAACAAGGGTAACTGGAATGAAAGCAACACAGTTGAAGCTGCGGTCAGCGCAGCCAACGAACTGGAGAGAGAAACCACCCGCGCTACGATCGCCAGCGTCTTAGGGGAAGTCGGTCAGGAACGTACCAAAAATGAGATAGAAGCAACTGAACAAACTGTAGCCGAGGCCAAAGAACTCGCAGAATCTGCACAACCAATGGATGCTTCACAAAACATCCTCAAGGTCATTGCTGCCCAAAACTCACAAATTGTCTCAATGTTGGGTCAATCTCGCATTGACGGACTGCAAACACGGCACGATGCCCAGCAAACTAACCTAATGCTATCTCAACTTGCCGAACAAGGGGCAAGCGATCGCCGTCGTCAAAACCTGATGATGGACGGTATCAGCGCCCAGTATATCGAAATCAGTGGGTTTAGCAGTCTCAAAACTACCGCAGGTGAATAATTCACCCTAAATAGTTGGTCATCTCTGCAATTGAGATGACCAACTCTCTATCAGGTACATAATACAGACCATGTTAGAACATCTTGTAATTGCAACCGACCCATTTTTTGGGCAAGACATTTTAGAAAATGCGTCAGCTGGAGCGCAATTAGTAGCAGAAGGTTTCAATGAACTTTGGCAGGAAACCCTCAACGGTAATTTGTACGGCTCGATGTGCAAAGTTGGTCAGTTTTTTGCGATCGCTACACTCACCCTGTTTATGGTTGAGTTAGGCAAAAACTGGATAAATCAAGAAGATATGAAAGCTCTCTCCAGTTTGATATGGCCCATTCTGGTTATCGGACTACTAGCTAACAATGGCACTTTACTCAGAAGTGGAACACTCGCCATTCGGGGATACATTAATACTGTTAATAATGACATCCTAGAATTTACTGCTGCCGGAGCCAACCTAGAAGTAGCATTCAACCGCGCAGTCGGCAATATTGCCCTCCAGCAGCAAGTAGGGGCGGCAATGGAAAGATGCCGCTCCATCCCTGGTAACACGCAAGATTCAATCACCTGCTTGCAACAAGCAGAAGCAGAACTCAAAACCTCTGCTCCCGATCTATTTAAAGGAGAAGCCCCCGATAGCGGTAGTTGGGAATTTAACCCACTTCAAGCTTTATCTGATGCCAAAGACGCGCTCGAAAATCTCTCCCCTGGTCAAATCGCCGAAAAGATTGGTAATACTATCACCAGTACAATCGGTTCGATGATTACCGGATTTGTCGCAGTCATCCTCCTCGCCCTCAATAACGCTTACCAATGGGGTATCGAATTCACGATGCTTTTAACTGCCCTACTTGGCCCGTTGGCAATAGGCGGTTCGCTACTTCCCTTTGGCGCAAAACCTATTTTCGCTTGGCTAACTGGTTATTTCACCGTTGGAATGGCGAAACTCTGCTTCAACATGATTATTGGTTTGTGCGGACAACTTATCGCTAATTCCGAACAAAATCAACCGATGATATTTCTGCTTTTTGTTGGGTTAGTTTCTCCTATCCTTGCATCTGCATTAGCCGCAGGTGGTGGAATAGCTGTTTGGACAGGATTAGGTAAAACAGTAGCATTTGGCTCTGAAATTGCAGCAGGAATCGCTACTGGTGGAGCAAGTACAACTGCTACGGTTGCTGTCAATGCCACCAAATTTGTTAGTTCCAAAATCAAAGTTAAAAAGTAATTAACAAATAAATATGCTTAAACCTAAGTCTAAATCTCAATCGGCTCGGCTTCTCAGTTATGGGCAATCTACCTCCACACCTATTGCAATGGCGATCGCCGTAACAGCAGGAGGAACTATCTTATCTACCCTATTGCAAATCATAAATATTGGCATGAGTGCTAGCACAAATCATCATGTCAAAGGCATGACGATTGTTCAACTCCAAGATGGGTCTATTTCACCTGGTAAATTTGCCGCTCCCAACGAACGCGAAGCCGAAACTATCAAACGCTTTATCTCAGATAGCATGATTAAAATGTTCGGCTGGAACGGAATAATCGAAGCAACAGAGAATGGCGAAAATGTCACTAAACCTGATAGGGGAATAGATATTCAAACAACAAAAAATAGTAGAAAAAAAATTCCTACTAGAGCCTGGGAAGCTGCATTTGCACTATCTGAAAATCAAGATTTTCGGGCAAATTTTCTCAAGAAATTAGCAGAAATTGTTCCAAGTGGTGTATTTAACGGTGAAGTTCAAGTTTCACTCGTCACCCGCCATATCTCTGAACCCAGAAAAATTAAGGATGGGCAGTGGGAAGTCGATTATATCGCTACGCTCGTCAGCTTTAATAGAAACGAAAACCAAGGCAAAGGAATCGCTTTTAACAAAACAATTACTGTCGAAGCTGTCGATACTCCCAAGTTACCAAATAAGCCAACTGAACTCGATAAGAAAATTTATTTAGTACGAGAACCAGGTTTAGAAATTACTCAAATCGTTGATTATAACCTCGGTAAGAAATAAAAATCATTAGTCAAGTATAGAACTATGTTACAGCTAGAGAATGAGGCTACCAATAAACACATATCTTCCGTAAATAGTCTTTTACCAATCGATAGTGCAGAAGAAGATGAAGTTGAAAATTCACAATTTGAGGTGGTTGAAGAAGGTGAAACTGAAGTAGAAGACCCCGCGTTAATCCAAACTAAACACGACTTTGTTACATCTCCCTGGTCAAGGTTAGGAATTATTGGGGGTGCATTCGGTGCTGGGTTTCTAGTTATATTTGTTGTCCTCAACGGCATGATGAATGGGGGTAGTAAAAACGCCAAAAAACCAGAATTAACCCCTACCCCAACTCCCACAGTTGCCGCATCTGAGAAAAAAGAAGGCGATGTTTATGCCAAGCTTGCTCTCGCCAAGCAACAGGAAGAACTTGATGCCCTAAATGGTCAAGCTAACACGGGAGACAAAGAGGAGAAAAAGGAAACTACTGAAGAACAAGCCAAAAACCAAGAGAAAACCCGTTCTATTCGACAACGAAGGGTAGTTGCTCAAGAAACTCCCTCTACTTCCAGAAGACGTGTATACAGGGAAGAAGCACCCGAACGTGTTAGATCAACACGTAGAGTAGTCGCCTCACAGCCAATACCACCTCTGCGTCCTAGCGCTCCTCTGCCAAAATTTGCCAAACAAACAATTGCTAGCAACCAGAGTGTCGCCAAAGACCCAATAGCTGAACTCGAACGCCTGCGTAACCTGGGTTCGGTTGGTCGAGTTGAGTATATGCTAGCCAGTACTACTATCAGTGAACCTACAAACACGACAGTACAAGAAGTTACAGCTAAAACTGAAGAAACATTACGCCCAGCAGAACAAAATAGCGATCGCTCTCGTCGTCGCCGTAGCCGACGCAGCGAGAATACCGAAACAGTTACCAATACCCCTAATCAAGTTGAAGAACTGCGCCCGCGTTGGCAACCTGTAACCACAAACAACAGTACTCCTGAGTATAGCAATACTGATGACAAAGATAACAATCAAGCCGTGCCAGTTATTTATAGCTTCTCGGTAAAAGAGCCACAAATTAGCTCAGAACTTGACAAAGAAAAGTCCGTAGAATCCAGTTTTGCTAGTAATAAAGAAAACAACTCCACTCAGCAAATCGAACAAGTTGCAAATAACTACCTGCCAGAAGAAGCGCAGATACTCCAAGAAACACAACCGCAGTATTTAGTTGTCGGTTCGTTTGCAAGTGCAACCCTGGTAACTCCGCTCGTTATGCCCCAAACCAGTAATAACGCTCGTTCCCAAGAACAGACAAATACCTTACGGTTTGTCGCCCGGTTGGACGAGCCGCTTTATAGCAATACTGGTGAAATAGCCATTCCCGCAGGAACACAGGTAACTATCGCTATGATTTCGGTTGATAGCACATCAGGTGTGCGTGCCGAAGTCACGGCCATCCTCAAAGACGGCACAGAATATCCTCTATCACCTGGAACAATATCAGTTTTGGGAGAGACAGGTTCGCCCCTAATCGCCAGACCTTACGACGACAAGGGATCTGAAATTGCCAAATATGATGCCACATTAGGAACAATAGCTGGTCTTGCCAAGGTAGGGGAAATTATTAACCAGCCAGATGAAGAAGTCACAGAAGATTTGCCTTTAGGTGGGACAAGAACTCGCAGTCGCAATAATAACCGCAACTTAGGAGCTGCTTTCCTTGAAGGTGCTTTTGGCAAACTTGGCGAAACAGTCAGCAAGCGTACAGAACGCGCTACTGACGAAATCTATCGCCGCCCCAATGTTTGGTATGTGCCTAAAGACACCAAAATCACAATCAAAGTCGATAGGTCAATCAAGCTGTGAAACTAAGAGATATAGCAGATTTTAGTTTAAGGATGCCTTGGGCGATTGCCTTTGGTGGGTGCCTCACCATCGCCTCAGTGCTTGCACCAAACCAACTTGTACTAGCAAATACTATCCGTCAAGTTGCAGCGTCCCAGGTGTCAGGAGAAAATGCCCAATTGCAGACAGTTAAGGTCTGGCCTGGACATGGGGTATCAATATCGTTCTACAACACCAAAGAAATTATCAAGAAAATCTGGCTGGATGACCCATCTAGGTTTGTTTTTGATGTAGACGGATGTCTTGAGGGCTTGGGTAAGTGTTCTAGTAACAGCACGGGCGCTGGACTAATTCACGTTCGCCGCATCGAGACAGTCAAAATCCCCGGTTTACCACCAGCTCCTTACGGGGCGCACATGACGGTGATTACCGAATCTGGCTCAACAAGGAAAAGCTATCACTTCCGGATTGTAGCGGGCAGTGGCACACCAGAGTACAGCCAAATTGAAATTATTGGCGATACTCCCAGCAAACCTGAAGAAGTAAAACCAAAAGTCAGTTACACCGCATTATCTGATAGCAGACATATCGCCAAAGGGATGCAAGTTGCTCTCAAAAACCAGTGGGTTACGACAGACAGCAAGCTCTGGAAGCGTCTGAACCAACTTGTGGAGTTGCGATCGCAAGGAGAGGAACTTGTCGTCGCCGCCAGCACCGCCGGAGTATCAATGCAATTGGTTGAAAAACTCATGCTGTTGGGTGGAAAGCGCTTGTTAGAAATACCACCACAGCGCAATAACCCTCTCACAACAACAAATCCAGGTAAAACAAGTTTTAGATAACAGTGATGTATACCGAAAATCTGGCCACTAACAACCAAATTTTAGATACTACAGCAGAGGTAACTGCGATCGTACCAGTGAGAGCTGCAAGTCAAGAAACTACTCACAACAAAACCGACCGAGGGCTTGAGTATCGGATAGAAAAGTTTAATAAATTACGCTACCTAATGGTTGCAGGACTTATTGCTGGGCTTGCCCTACACGGATTAATCCGATATGGAGGTAGCTATAATATCGGCAGTCTCTTATTCGGCGATAAAGCGGTAGCTCAAACAGTTTCATCGAAGTATTCAAATTTGAACACTTCGATAAACAAGACAAAACAAACCAAACAGCCACAGCCAGTTGCAACTAAATATGTCAACGGCGCACCTACTCCCGATTGGAGCAGTATCACGTTTAGAAACATGAAGTTTGGCGGTGCTGGCAGCGTTGAATTCCCTAATATCAAAAACCCTGGTATGAAGGAAACACGCACCTGGAGTGCCGGACAAAGCCTTGCCGAAGTCATGGAACTGGGTGATTTTGAAGCAACTGAGTTCAAAATTGAAGATTTCACGCTTAAAGATATCGCTGACATCACGGGCATTCAACTTAAAAATCTCAAACTGTCAGATTTTGAAACACTCGATTGGCAAACACTCGAAGACCTCGCCGAAGCAATTCCTAATTTAGAAGATTCAGAAGTCGGAGCCATTCCACCAATTCAAGAACTAGTGACCAAAGTTACAGGCAGCACCGCAAGCTACCAAACTGTTGGTGAAGTGCTGGACAATTATCCCCAACTGGGAGAAGTGGAACTTGGTGAGTATGTCAAACTCGATAAGTATAAACTCACCAGTATCCCTGGTATTGAGGATGCACAACTAAAAGACTTTACTAACTGGCAAAATACAACAATTAACAAGATTCCGGGATTAGCTGATGTACCGTTCGATCAGTTCCCCAGTGTTCCCATCCCCGATGTTAGCTTTATCGGCAAAGTAGACTTACCTCTCGGTTCGCTTGAAAGCGGACGTTGGAAGTCTATATCTGGTAGCTATCAAGCTGGGTTTAATGTCCCGTGCGAGAAAACCTGTGGTCACATCGAAGTTTCGGGTAGCGATATTGTGACTGGCGCACAATGGATGTCCGGTAAAGACCAAAAAGTTAAAGGCGGATTCGGCATATTGGGCAGTCTCAACGGTGGAAAAGAACCCACAGGTCGCCACCCCTTTGGGAAATCATTTAAACAAGTCATCTGGGACATTAACGAAGCGGACGGCAGTATCACCACCGCGATGTTCTTCCGTATCTGCAAACGGGGGTGGGTTGACTTAGGTTGCTCGCCCTACTTCATTGGCCCAGTTCCCTTCTTCACCTACCGCGAGATAGACCCAATTATCCTTGGTACGCCCCTCACCGTACCAAAGAAGTAAAAAGTGAAAAAGCAATCATAGAAGAATTTATCCTCTTTAATTTTTGACTTAGAGAAGACACACCAGATAACTAATGAAGAAATATGCAACTTCACTGCACCGCATATTTCTTCCATTTCCTCATGCAATTAACACAGATTAATATGAATAATTATCTGTTTGCAACCGCTAAAGCTAAGACAATCAGAGAAGTAAAAGCAAACAATAAAAATAGCAATACTGACTTTAGTAAATATACAGATAAGTTCATGTCACCTCAAGGTTTGGCACTTGCCGGGGGAATTGGCTTATTGTTGCTTTTACAGCTTTTTAGTAATGGTAAAAAAGGCAAGCTTGCTACTAGCTATTGGGGTGGAGCAAAGGAAACCGCCCAAGCTAAGAAAAAAGCTCTCAAGCAAATCGTCGCTCCTAAATGTGATAGCGCCAGTTTATATATTGGAGTACACAAATACAAGGGTCAAAAATTACCCCAGGGGAGTGGGGGAGTTCCAGTTTATGTACCCGATGTCCAACGGGGAAGTGCTGTAATTGGCGCACCTGGTAGTGGTAAATCATTCTCGGCTATCAACCCGATGATTTACTCAGCAATTGACCAAGGCTTTGGTATAGTATTATACGATTTTAAGTATGCCAGTCAAGCCAAAATCGCCAGTTATGCCAAATCCAAGGGGTATGACGTACATATCTTTGCACCGGGATTTCCCGAATCAGAGGTATGTAACCCAATCGATTTTTTACGCGACAGTAGCGATGCTGAAACCGCACGGCAGTTAGCTACGGTAATTAACAAAAACTTCCGCCTGTTAGGTAATGCGTCTGAGGATGCCTTCTTTGGCCCCGCCGGCGACCAGTTGACCCAGGCTATTTTAATGCTAACTAAAGAGTTTGGCGACCGCGCTGATATTATGACGGCTGCGGCAATACTTTCTAGCGAGAAGATGGTCGAACGCTTGATGGCAGCCGAACTAAACCCTTGGATTAGGATAGCTTTTGGTCAATTATTTAGCTCGGCTGGCTCAGAGAAAACTGTAGCGGGTATCGCTGGTAGTGCTTCATTGATGTTCACCCGCTTCATGGCAAGGGGTACATTGGGATGCTTTGTCGGTAAAACAACCCTCCCCTTGGAGGTAAAACGCAAACAGATGATTATCTTCGGGTTAGACCGCGAACGTCGCGATGCTGTCAGCCCCCTGATGACCAGCATTCTCCACATGGTAGTTTCCCGCAGTATTGCCAAAAAACGTAAGGAAGACGGCCCATTGGTAGTGTGTCTTGACGAGTTGCCAAGTATCTTCCTTCCAGATTTATTTAGATGGCTTAACGAATCTCGTTCCGAAGGATTCTGCGGTATCCTGGGTTGGCAAAATATGGGTCAGCTTGAAAAGATTTATGGTAAAGAAATCTCTAAAGCTATCCTTGGTGCGTGCGGTACAAAATTTGTTTTTAATCCTGGTGAAGAAGAATCAGCGCGATTATTTTCTGCATATTTAGGGGAAG
Source organism: Tolypothrix sp. PCC 7601 (assembly GCF_025677855.1). NCBI lineage: Bacteria > Bacillati > Cyanobacteriota > Cyanophyceae > Nostocales > Tolypothrichaceae > Tolypothrix > Tolypothrix sp. PCC 7601. The sequence continues at coordinate 88,678 of NZ_CP064880.1, read as the reverse complement.
AGGAAATTAAATATAAACAAAAATCCCGCTCAACGGGAGGGGGTAAATCCAGCACATCTATCAGCGAACAAGAACGGACTCGCAAGCTATTCGAGCCAGCCCAATTCCTCAAATTACCACCTGGTAAATGTCTATTTATCAACCCGGCTTATAGTAATAAAAATGAGGGTTCAGTACCACTATTAAAAAATATCAAAATCCCCAAACATATCATTGGATTAGAACAAGAAAATGACGCTAAATGGGATAAATTCATCAAAGAGCTTGCTAGAAAAAGTACCCAGAAAAAACCCACACAGGAAGATTTAGATTTACGAGTCAAGGAAGTAGATCGGAAGTTCCCTATCCCACAAGCACCCGTACAAGCAGGCAATGCACCGTTACCTGTTGATGCGTACAAGAGCTTTTTCTAAAAACTTTAAGTTTAATGACCAACTGATTTTTATAAAGCACAGTCAGACTGTTTGAATTTATAGATTATTTTCACCACATTTAATATATGTTTGACCCCAGACAAACTCAAATTAATGAATCATATTTAGGTACAGCCGATACTGCAATTCAAACAAGTCGAGAATTAAGTAAAAGCCTCATCAATGTACTTACTAAGATAACTAAAGTAATTCTCGAAAAACTCAAAGAATCCCAAGAAGCAAGTAAAATTGTAGTTGAAGTTGGCAAAGATATCTACAATCTTGTACCTGATGAATCTACCCCTGGTGCATATAAATGGGAAAAGGTAGATTTAACCAGTCAAAGTATAAAAAGCCATCAAGAAACTAATATTGTGTTAATGCCCGATTTATTAGTAGAAGGTCAATACACAATAGAAACTGAACCTTTTACTGACTATCAAGCACAAACGATTGCTGCAAGATTAGTAGAAGATTTACCCAATTTCAATAGTAATTATCAGCAAACAAGTGATAATACTCTGAAAATTACAGCTTATCTAGAGTCAGATGGTTCAGAAAAACAAATCGTTATCTACAAACAAAATACCGAAGGTAAATGTACAACTAATCTCGTCACTGAAATACTTACTCCAGATGAAATAATAGATGTGGCAAGTGAACCATTAGTTAAGCTGCTACCTCCATCTGCTGACATTATTAACAATCATAAAGATACAAAAGAGTTATTATTTGATAATGGCAACCCAGATGTAACAGAAGCAACTGCACCATCAGACAATTTACCAGTAATACTGAATGAAGATAATCAACAACTAAATTATGAAATTGTAACTATATCAGTTAACTTGGATTACGAAGAAGAGGAAGCTGCGGTAGGTTTTCTAGATGATATCGATATTAGTAATCCACCCGACTTTGACTCCCCACCAGATGTTGATTATTATCAGTATCCTGTAGTCAAAAACTATCCTGAAGCAGTAGAGCAGACACTCAACGAACAATCTGAAACTAACATTCAAGCAGTCGAATCAAATGCTTCACAGCAATTACTACAAGAAAACAGCGAAAATAGTTCGTCTACAAATCAAGAAATCAACTTATCCGTTGAAATAGAGGTAAATAACAGTTTTGAAGATGATGTGGTCAATAATCTTCAAGAAGAAATCGCACAGTCCGAAGAAACTATTCAAATTCGACGGATAGTTACTAGTAACCATCAATCTCAAAATCAAGCTGGAGAAGAGGTAAATGAAAATGTAACTTCCAATCAGTTTTTTGCACAAGAGCTAGAGGAACAAGCAACTAATAATCGAAAAAAATATGCACCTGAATTTACCTATCAAGAAGTAGCTAATTCTCAAGATGTAGAGCCAGCAGCACAACAGTGGGCGCGTCAGGTTGAAGTACCTATTTATCAAATTAATAATAAACAAGCGCGGGAAGAACGTTACAACAGTGAAAATAAAGACATTGGTGAAACTGCGATCGCAATGTTAAAAAAATACGGCACTCTTGAACAAGATGGTTCACGTATTTACCGTAGCGATACATTTGTGATTCGCCAACAGGGAGACACTGTTAGCATTCACCGCCGCAGTGATGAACTATTTGGGTGGGAGAACTCTTTGATGGATTTTAAACTCAACAAAAAAGAGGAACCCAAAATCACGAAAAAGCCTACAGAGATGTTACCTGTTGAACGTCAGGAGTTTCTCATTGTGGCAGAATACTTAGGCGACAATGGCAAGCTACCTGACCTCAATAATGCCGATATCCGTGATGTAGCAAACAGCTTGGGAAGTCTTGCACCTGCCGGCACGATTAAAACGCTGGAAGTATTTAAACAAAATGAGATGTTGCACACCCTGAATAATGTCCTCATCCAGGCTGATAAGGAGGAACTTACAGTAGGTGAATTTACCATCAAGCGATCGCGCAACCCCGAAAAAAATCGAGCCAGCTTGCAATTATTTAAAACTACCGAAGAAAAAGGTACTCAGGAACTTGTCCGGTTTGACCTAACTAAAACCGAAGCCGGCATTACCAAAGAAGTCAGCAAGATGAATATCTCTGAGTACGATATCAACCAAATTAAGTTTATTGCCCAAAACGCCAGCAAACTCAACCTGGAGCAAATCTTTGGTAACGAACAATCTACTCCCACCGCCGCAGATGCACCCAAAAAACGAGTAATACAAGCAGCTGGCGATTTGCCTGTCACAGTTCACCCTTACATCGCCGAGGAATGGGCAAATATGGTCAAGCATGGTGGCCCTGACTGGGGAGGGGCAATGAATCAAGGCAATGAAGAAATTCTTCAACGGATAAATGATAACAACGGCAAGTTACCAATTGCCGACCAGCGAGAGATGTACTTCAAGATTATGACTTATAAGGCAACTGAGGCACAAAAGCAAGGAGAAACAGTCGTCGATTTTGTCCCGCTTCAAGATATTATGAATGACTTACAAATATGGCGAGGAGAAGAAATTCGGCAGCAATATACTCCTACTGAACGCATACCCTCCCCTCAAAAGCAAACTGTCGCTGCTGCACCTAAAACCAAGTCAAGAGAAGTTGAACTATAAATTACCCGTCACCAAGTTTGCAAAGTTGCATTGGCAATATAAAAACTTGGGTTTAGAAGTTCCGCAAATTTACATCAGTTGCAAAATTTCAACTCAACAAGCTTTTTATTTATTTTAATGATTAGTTTATTGTTTTAAATAACACAATTCAAGGAAAAATTACTACGTAAAGCTCACGCAGATACTCAATGTAGTATTTCAAGCGAAACATCAAAAAGTGAGCTTAACATCTGAATTAAAAAATAGAAATTCACCTATCAGGAGATGGTTTGATTTTAGACTAAACCAAACAGTTATTAAAATGATTACTAGCCATAACCAACTATTAGAAAATCAAAAAATTATCAGACCAGTCGATGGTGTAGATTTTCCATTAGTAGGAAATGCGATCGCCAAAGCACTTGCTAAGTATCTAGGAAGCGTCTATGAAGATAAAACATGGTTTACTAATTGTCTTGCTCAGGTTGGAGCTAAAGCCCTAAAAATAGAATATGCTTTTGATTACTGCGTTACCAATTCAACTTCCCTTGAAGAAGAAGCTCTAAAGTGTATGCTGCTGGGTGCGTTAGAAAATTATGCACGTAGCCGTAACATTCATGAAATTATTCAACCTTTTCTAAAAGGAGAAAAAACCCTTCAACTTGAATCAGAATATTTCAAAAAATGGCTTCCTAGTATTCAAGATACATCTCAAATTATTGGTATTTTACCCCGTACTTGGCAAACTGTAGCTAATCAAGTGAGTGGAAATATCACCTGCAATGCTTCATACCCTTTAAGTGAATATCTTGGAGGTGCTGATTGCCAGATAATCGCTGGAAATACTCTGATTGATGTACGAACAACTGCCAAGAAGCGTCCCTTCTCCCTAGAAAATTTTTACCAACAAATTAGTTATGTTTTGCTTGATAGCAATGACACCTATCGTATCAATCAACTAGTCTGGTTTTACAGCCGCCAACAGTCGGTATTCTTCTATCCCACTAACAAAATATTCCGCGACTTGCGAGCAACAAGGGAAGAATTTAAGAAAATGATTCTTGATAATTATGAAATAAATAGACTAGCAGAACACAATAAGTGTTTATATCTTCCCCAAGAAGGATAAAAATATGATTCAAGATTTTCAACTTAACCCTAGCTTCAATATTTACTTTGATGGCATGGAGTATCATGCCAAGATCCACTTTGATGATGCTTTTGAAACTGAAGCAGAAGGAATTGCAGCAAGTGATATTAGCACTCTTGCTACTAAAATCTATAATCGTTGGCGGCAGTATCTTCTAAGTATTGCAAATAAATACAGAAAGTAATTGAACAATTAGCCCTCTCCAAGCAGAGGGTTAAATTAACGAATAAAATTCAAAATTTGCTCATTTAAATACTATGAAAGTAGGTTTCTATCCAGTACTAGGTAAGAGCGATTTTGTCAGAAACAAGGGTGAAAAAATCCCGATTTGGCAGTTGCTTGAGTATCAGCCTGCGGGCTGGCTATACTCACTCGCTACAAAAGCAGAAATTGTTCCAGATAGTCTGATTATTCATGACTGCGGATCGTTTAACTACCGCGACCAAGATATTCCTACTCTCAACGGTAAATATGTTGATGCCCACTGGTCTATTCATAGATATCGAGAACGTTCAAAAGTTGGCGATATTATTGTTTGTCCTGACCATTTACTTGTAGGGGAAAATATTAGAGAACGGCAAGAATATAACCTTCAACAAGCAAAAACATTTATCCAACTTGCTAAAACTTATCTTCCCAACAGAATACCCCTAGCAGTCATCCACGGGCAGTCTCTTAGTGAACGCCTCGAAGTAGCTAAATATCTTCTGGGACTAGGATACTGCCATCTTGGCATCGGTGGGCTTGTTCCCCAGGCGAGGGAGTATTCAACTAACTTGCACATTATCAAAACACTCACTGAGGTTGTGCGTTCACGAAGTGACTCGGAACGAGTATCGCCGTTCGCGAAGCGTGTCCGACAGGACAAGGCGGGCGTTTCGCCATCGCACAGCGACTCCGCAGGAGTATTGCACGAGCCAAATGTTCATCTACACGTTTTTGGACTATGTTCGCCCCAGTATGCCAAAGCTTTTACTCAGATGGGATTATCCTTTGATGGTTCAACTTTTATCCGAGAAGGACTAGGCGGTGGGATGTTCGTCAGCAATGAGGAAAAATTAATTCGGATGCCAGCCTACTGCACGCCAAAGTGCAACTGTCATGTTTGCAGGGTTCTCAATCGACATAGGATTGACCCTCGGCTAACAAACAAAGGACGGACGCATATTATGGGAAGAATCGCCCACAACCTCAATCTGGCGATCGCCACCTACAGAAAGTTCACTCCCAAGGAAAAAATCTACCTGGTTGCTGGATGTGGCAAGCAGCTTCCCTACTCTGCTGCCGCCAAAGATTTATATTGTTCGCAGCACTTTCAAGCTTGCCGTCGCTACGTAGAAGAAAAAGAATCAAGATGGTATATCCTGTCACCTTTACATCAAGTTCTTAACCCAGAAACAATCATCAAGCCCTACGATAAATCCCCCTATTCCTTATCTCATCAGGAACGTATACTATGGGCGGAACAAGTAGCAGAAAACCTCATACAAGTTGCGTCTTTAGAAATAGAGTTTGTATTCTTGACGGGCAAGCTTTACAGACAGGAGGTAACACCCATTTTACAAGCGAAGGGATACGAGACAAAAGTACCCATGCAGCACCTAGCCATTGGACAGCAACTTGCTTGGATAAAGAAAGAACTGAAGCAAGAAAAACAACTTGTTTTAAATATTTAACCCAGCAGTAATAACACCAAAATGATTTATGGAGACTACAAAGCGAATAATTAATATAAGTGAAAAATTCGGTAGTTGGACTGTATTAGAAAAACAAGGAAAGCAAGTATTATGTAAGTGTGATTGTGGAATTCAGAAACTTGTCTACAGTCACACTCTCACCAATGGTCGCTCAACTAACTGCGGTTGTAAGAAAAGAAAAGAATCTATCCCAGCTGGTGCAAATTTTGGGAGACTAAAAGTTATATCTGATGTAGAAGTTAAGGGGAAAAGGGGTGAACTACTCCTCCTTACCTTATGCAGATGCGGAACCCAAAAATATGTTAGTAAAAATAGCTTAAAAAGAGGGCTTACACAAAGTTGCGGATGTTTGCAACGGGACAGCCTCAAGACCGATAAAACTATCCACGGTCACTGCAAAAGCCACGAGTATAACTCCTGGTTACACATCAAGCGCATCTGCTATAACAAGAACCACCATCAGTACAAATATCATGGTGGGTGCGGAATTGAAGTTGATGCATCCTGGCGTGATAACTTTACCCAATTTCTAAAAGATATGGGATTAGCACCTGAAGGAACAGTTATATCTCGTATTGATCAAGAGAGTGACTTTGCCCCTGGTAATTGTCTGTGGATACCCAGAAAAGAACATTATCGTCAAATACATGTATTAAGAAGAAAAGAATTTTTTATTTCTCAAACTTTACCCAAACCAGTCGTTACCAATAGTGAGATTCATGTTTCACCAAACGTTGTTCGAGCAATCATCAAAGATCATGCAAATGGTGAAGCCAACATGAATAAACTTGCTACACAATATAAAATCAGCACTCAAGACGCAATAAATATTATCCTTCACCACGTTTAACTATCAATTTAGTTTTAATAAAAGTGCGCCATCAATTAAAAACGCGCACTTTTTATTTTACAGTAATTATTTAGTTTTAAAACATACATCAAATTAGTAGATTAATTACCACAATTGTTACACACATCAGCAAGGTAGACATTGATTATAAGTGATTTAAGAAATAATCACTAATACCTAAAGTGTTGTACCTGAGTATAAAGTTTACTGCAATGAATAATATTTGCAATTTGAGACCAAGTATTCATACAAATATATGCGAAATCATTGTTCAGTAGACAAAGTAACTAAAATTTTTACCACAGACGAAGTTATTAATTAGCTGAACAAGCAAAGCCTCAAATCAAAATTATAAAACTTGCACATGATAATACACAACGGCTCTTATATCTGGTTTCATGCAGGACAAACTGCTAGATGGGGAACTATAAATGGGATTAAAGCATTGCCATACCTAATGATTGCATACCAAATCGACGGACAATGGTACAGTGACCCCTATTTTTCACAATCTAAAAATTTAGAAGATAAACCAGTAATCCCTATAAGTTCAGCAATTATTCATATACCAAAAATAACAGTTGAGTTACAACCAATTGTTCAATTATGTGCTGGATTTAGGAACAAAAGAATTCATGGTCTTTGGGTGGTTAATGCTCCCGATCAGGTATTGAAACATATATTAGAGTGCAGCCAATGGGACAGTATATCACTCAAGCAACTACTAGCAACTTTGCACGAATTAATTCTTTATGGCTATGAAGTCAAAATACTTCCCGCCAAAAAGGAAACCATATCCGCTATCGAATGGATGGAATAATAATGAATAATAGCAACCAACAACTCACACTTTACTATCCTTGTGTAGTTCAGATTTTAGATCAGTTTGTACAGACAATATCAGTTGAGTTTTGGATACAGAATCCAATAAACAAAAAATGGAATCTAATACCATTTAAAAATGGTGATATCAGTATCTCGAATTATACAGATGCGACAACATCACAGATAATGAAATATCTTAATGAAGAATATCCGTCTATAGAAGATTTTTTACGAGCGAAAAAAGAGGAAGGTGTAGACTATCCCATTCGACATAAAAGAACTTATCTTACAGTTAAGGGTGCTGCATCTCACAAACTATTCTGGGTATGGACAAATCCTCAGACTAATAAAATTGAACGCATTCATTGGCATCCTTTAGCTATAAAATCAAAGACAAGTGAAGATGACCAAACTGACTACTCAAATCTAACTCCAGTCAAGATTGTAAATGGAAAATTAATTACACTTGAAAAAGACAATTTACCATCAAATAGAGCAGCTTTTTCAGAGTTTATTGCAGACAGAGAAGAAAACCTCCGCCTTGCACTTGAAGCCCTGAAATCACCCAATCCTGATGCCGCACTCGAACTACTGGCCATCATGGAAGAAATATCCAAAGACTGCTTCTACGCCAGTTGGATTATGGGCAATGGATACAATTTAGAATCAATTCTTAAATCATGGGATGGCACTAGTAACGTTAGCTACGGTAGTGGGGAAATCACTTATGAACAATTAGCACTAATGCGCGTTCTTTGTGAATTATCTCAAGGTTGGTGGTTTTGGGATGAAGATAACGACACTGGGGTAATTTTCCAAAGTTAAACTTACAGGGGAATCGCCTGATTGTTGGGGCTGGGAGTCTTGCGATCGCTGTACACGATTGGGAATGCGCTTACGATTAACAGTAGCGCATTTTTATACTCAATATACAGAAAAAGGCCGCCCGCTGATGGCTGTTCGCTCTTTGCGTGTAGTTAGGTCTTTGGGGTGGACGATGGAAGCCTGTCCACTTCCATAGCTTGAATCAAGCCGTGTTCAAGGGTAAATCGATGGACTACGTGCTCATCGGCAATAACTGCGTAAGCCTTGTCACGCACGACCTGATGCACATCGACCAAAATCCGCCCGCCCTCCTCCAAGTAAAAGGAAATCGGCTCAACGTGCGGATCGATCTCGCTCCATTGCTCCGTCCAGTAAGCGCGAACTTCTTCAGGCCCACGGACAAAACCGCCTTTGAACGCTCTCGGCCAAACCACGTCCGGAGTCATGAGGGCAAGGGCAGCGTCAATGTCTCGCGCGTTGAAGGCTGCGTACGCTGCACGGAGCAGTTCGATTTCTGGTGCTCTTTGATCTGACATAAGCGGTATGGCGAACCAGATGCACTAAGGACTAATCTAATAATTTATTGTATAGAGTTTAGCTGAAGCTTTTTTTATCGACACTATCATGCCTGATGTCAGGTTTATTTCGAGGATTTCCTGTTTTTAATTCTTCTATTGTAAGGAAGGTTGTTTTATACCCACATTCCGCACTTCAAAATGAATTATCTATATTTTCAATCAAAATTCCTAATAATGTTCAGGTCATACTTACAATTCCATATCGCAATTCCGAGTTGGAGAAAATTGATATTGCCTTTGTCTTGCAGCCGCTATTTCAAAAGAGGTATCAAATTCCGTAACCTTTGTTCCAAGTTTTAATTCCTCGTATAAAGGCACACCATCACCGTCATTGTCACTAAGAAGAATCTTGGTCATGATATGAGCCGGGGCAACTTGCGCGAGGCGATTTACTACATTAGCAACAAACTCGTTAGATGCTTCGCAGCCATTAAGATATCTAATCAAAGCATCAGCAGTAGCCTCAGTCATCTTAGCTGGATTTTTTACCCACGCTTCCAGAATAAAGTCATCGTAAATAGCTTTCTCGCTATCAGTAAAATTTTCCTTGCAAGCTTGTTGGATAATGAATTCAGCCTGCTGTTGTTGATTTAAAATTGTCATAGTGGTTTTTAGATATTGTTAAAGGAGTAACAGATATGACACATTATGTTTGCGATTTATATGGCAATACAAACTGGAATCTTCCAATAGAAGAAGTCACTGCTAGAACATTCAATACAGAACAAGAAGCCGAACAATGGTTCAAAGATAAGTGTTCTGGTAACAGTATTGAATTTAGTGGCTTCCATGACACTGAACGCTACGTCACCAACTGGGTTTCCTGCGACGGTAAAGAAGTTGGTGAAATCACTAAACGCCCTAGTTCCAATGAATTCTAATTAGGAATTCAGAAGATTGTTTGTACCAGACAATTTTCTCCATCAAATTTAACTCCACATTAAATGACACTCATAGACGGACAATTAATACGAGAACACGTAAAGCAAGAATGTCAAAAATACAAATCCATTTTTCAAGCATCTCAAAAAGAAGTAGCAATCATCAGATTTGAGGCTTCAGAAAATGCCAGCAACGGACTAAGAGCTAGATACGAAGCAGCCAGAATCTCAGCAGAACAAAAAGTAGCAACATTCAACGCTATTGGCATTACTCCCAATTATATTGTGCTGTCACCCAATATTGCAGTAGAGCAATTTGACCACATTATCCAATCTATTAATGAAAACAGCAAGGTAACTGCTGCTATTGTTCAATACCCAATTCCAGCTAAGTTTACAAGTTCAATTGGGCTATTAGAACCACAAAAAGATATAGATATCGTCCGCAGACAAAGTAACAATTTCTTTGAAAGTTGTGCTACTGCTGAAGGAATCGCCAGAATTGTTGAATCCTATGCACAAAGGGATTCCAATGTTGCAGTTGTCGGCGGAGGTGGTTTTGTAGGTAATGGTGTCATCAAATATTTAGAAGCCAGTAGAATCAGCTGTTTCTGTTTGGAAGACGGCGATGACTTGAGTAGAACTCAAGCAGCTGACATTGTGGTATCTGTCACTGGAAGACAAGGAATTTTCACTCCTTATGTACTCCCCTCTCATCGCTTGATTGTCGATGGTGGCTTCACACCTACTGCTTCTGGTGCTGCTGGCGATGTAGATCGCAGTGCTTACAGCATCCCCCAGAACATTACGCCCGTCCCTGGAGGTGTTGGGCCGATAGAAATGGCAATTTTAGCAGAACGTTTGATAAAAATGGATTTGGGCGTAGAACTTGGGAAATGGAACTACCAGCAATTACAGCAAGAACAAATGCAACGCGCTACTATAATTGCCCCCATAGCTAGAGTGTTCTTCGCACAACAAGCAACTGCCTACCCTCAATCCATTCGCACAGAGAGAGAAAACCTATTTGTCTTGGAAGGCAGTAACTACCAGATCCGCTTCAATAGCACCACGCAAAGTTTGATTGTTGCCAGAACCAATGAAAAGCTAACGTTAATTCGGCTATCTCTTGCAAGTAATCAAATTGAAACCGCTAGAGGTATAACAAACGAGGACGTAACAAGATGGCAACAAATTCAAGCTGCGATCAATTCAACAACAACGCAATCAAATGATAGAGGTATGGAGCTTTGAAATTATCAATCATCACTGCAACATACAATAGACCTGTGCAGCTTGCATCTACTGCACTGCCAAGCATTCAAAGTCAAACTGACCGCAATTTTGAATGGCTCGTCATCAATGATGGCGCTAATCCTGACACCAGAGATATTATCACTAGCATTAGGGCAAAAGCTGATTTCCCTATCATCTACATTGAAATGGAACACCCTGAACCGAGCAGTGGCTTTGGCTTGTGCTACGCCCGTAACTTGGGACTAAATGCAGCTGGTGGTGACATTATTTCATACCTGGACGATGACAACAGCATTGCTCCTGAATTTGTTGGCTCAATGCGGCAGTACTTTAAACAACATCCCAATATTCGATATAGCATAGCAAGACAGCAGCGCCGCCGCGATGTCATCCGCAATGGTAATGTTATTCGCCAAGGAAAGCCGTTTGTTTCACCTAGCAATTGCTGCTCCTTACAGCAGCTTTTATGGCAACAAGAGATATTCGACAGCAATGGTTTCGTCCACTACCGAAACAATGCTCCTAGATGGAACCCCCAGTTTCAAGTATTCGCAGACTACGAGTATTTGCTGCAATCTGCTTGCATCTGGGGTGAAAGTGGCTTTGGTTTCAATGACAGCATTCTTGTTAACTATATCCAGTCTTCTACTGGTATTATTGGTAGTTCTAATTACGAGCAGTGGACAACTGAGCTATCGCTAATTGTCACTAATCAAGCTAACTATTCCATCCTTAAAGGCAGTATTGTTGAACGCTTAGAACAGCTTGTAGATAGTTATAGTACCAAGGCACAAATTTCATCAACGCCAAAAGCATTTGCGTTCTGACAATATAAAGCAGAGCATCAATAGTATGGCAATAACCAAAACCACTACTTTGGACTAACGCCTACCTGCTAAAACAGCAAGTAGGTATCTTTTTATGAACCAGCCTGAATGGTTAGAAGCAAACAAGCAGGTTTATTCCAAAGAACATGGTGTTATCCATATCGCCGCCATTATTGAGAAAAACCTTTACTTTAAAAAGGGTAGTTTAAACCAAATTATTTTTGACTGGGAGCATGAGGTAAATAGCAGTAACTTATTACCTCTAAACCAAGCACCAACAGGTAAAAGCATTCTCTACCAAGAGGTAGCTGCTATACTTGATGGCTCTGGAAAACTACAAAGCTGTGAAGTAATTCCTGCTCAAGAAGCTAAACTTTATCCTATCCCAGATGATATTCATCCTCTAGTTAAACTAGCTTTAAGTAAGTCAGGAATCAGTCAATTATATTCTCATCAAGTGGAGGCATGGCAAGCTTACAAAAAAGGAGAAGATATAATTCTCCAGACTCCTACCAGCAGTGGTAAAAGTATCTCTTTTCTAATTCCAATCGTTCACGAGTGCTTAAAAGGTAAATCAGCTTTAGTATTCTTTAACTTGAAAGCACTGGCATTTGACCAGGTAGAGAAAATACGTTCCTTTGTTAGCCACTTAGATGAAAATATTCGCCCCCAAATTCTCAATATTAATGGTGATATTCCTCCCCAAGAGCGCAAACAACTTTACAGCAATCAACCCTCAATTTTATGCGTGACTCCTGATGTATGGAACCACGAGCTAAACAACTACCAATTCGATTCAAACTGGGGATTTAGAGAAACAATCAGAAAACTTTCAATCATTGTCTGTGACGAAATGCACTTTTATCAAGGCATATTTGGTTCGCATTTTGCACTACTTAATCGGCGAACTCAACTTATGATAGAATCTGTCGGCAATGATATTTCAAAATTACAGTACATCTTTGCTTCTGCAACAATTAGTAACAGCAGCGAAATTGCCCAGAAGATATCTAATCGAGAAGAACAAAGTAATCTTGCTATTATTGACCAAAGTGGGGCAAAACGCTCGGAAATTACTTTTATTAGCCTCAAACCACGGAATAATACACTTTACCAAACTGCCCAAGTCGCAGCTATGCTCGTAAGTAAAGGCATAGTCGGGATTTGTTTCTGCGATAGTAGGGAACTGGTTAAGGTTTTAACTAATGCCATCCGTAAAGCTTTAATCGAGATGCAACTGCCCCACCTGGGAGAAACCATCTCAGCATTTTATGGAAGCATGAAGGCAAATCAGCGTAACAAAATTATTGCAGATATACAAAGCGGGAAGGTCAAGTTCATTATATCTACCAGTGCTTTGGAGGCGGGTCTAGATATTGGGTGTATTGATGCAACTATCGTACATAGTTACCCCGGCTCAATTCTTGCCTTTCGCCAAAGGGCAGGACGTGCGGGGAGGCAGCAAGCAGGACTATTGGTGTTTATTCCGTCGAAAAGGTCGATTATGGATTCTTACTACGCCAATTACCCAGAACGCCTTTTATCCGATCCTCCAGAAATTATTAACTTTAACCACAATTATGAAACCACTTTGGAGCAGCACATTCTCGCCTGTTGCAAAGAAAGTAAGCCGACACAAGCTCAAATTGCCCGACATTTTGGTAGTTCTGGTAATGCGATCGCCCGACAGTTAATCGGTGATAATCAACTGATATTCAGCTACAATCAAAGACTGACAACTAATCGAAATCTCGGTTATGTCCACTCAAAAATTAAAGTTAGAGGCAACACCGATCAAAACATCAGTTATATCAATCAAGATAGCGCAGAAGAGTTTGAGGAAAGTTCGGCATCTTCTGCACTAAGAGAAGTTTACCCTGGTGCTATATATCTTGCTCAAGACTTTGATGGCAACCCCGTACAGTATAAATCACAAGAGCTAAATTTAACCGAAGGGAAAGCAATTCTCAAGCCAATTGAAACAACCAATTTATTTAGTCGTCCTGAAGGAAGCCTAAATTTCGAGGAAATCAAAATTGTCGGGGAAGCCAAAATTATCAATCTTCCCCAAGGGGCTGCTAGATTTACACCTGTTTCAGCCAAAATCAAAGAAGAAATTTATGGCTACAACTTGTACAGGCTGGAACAAAAATGGACTTGCACTAATAACAGATGTCGCAACTTCAATTTAAACTTACCTGGACACTTACAAACTTGCCCTGCTTGTAAAACCCAACTGATTGAACGAGAATTTGTCGAACTATTGGAGGAAAATAAATACGAAGAATCACTTGCTCTTAACTATAATACATTCTGCGTCAGGGTTGAAATTAACGCTGATGCACGAAAATATTTTTCAGTTTTGGTCAAAAATCACAGAAAAGAAATACTTAATAAACAGAAATATATTACCAATGAGGAGAAACAACTATTTGAAAGCAATGAAACCCAAATTTGCGTTCATACTCTCGCTCATCACCTTATACTCAGTTTACCACTTGTTGAACATGGAGCAAACAGTCGAGATATAGATTTCATGTTAGTAGAAGTGCCGTCTAATACTAAGATAGTTGGCTATTTCTTTGATACTTGTGAACATGGTACAGGTATGTGCGATACCCTCATCAAGTATTTAGAGACTGCCTTTATTAAGGCAAAGTTTCTAGTCGATAATTGTCCTTGTAAATACGGCTGTTCTTCTTGTACAACAATTCAACGCTGTCCTGATGATAACGAAGCACTGTTTAAATCAGTTGGGCTATCTCTACTAAAGGAAATAATCAATCCAACAGAGACAAGAACTATTAATCAATAGTTAAGATAATCCTATCCAGCTTGGGTAGGATTATTTTTTTAGTAATTCAACCACATACATCGCTTACGCACAAGATTGATGAAAGTTTTGAGAATAAGCGATGTACGTCGAACTATTAGCTGATTCACATCCAAACCCTAAAAAATTTCAAATTATTCACGCACCATCATTTTTACTTACAGAAACAAATTTTCAAATAGGAGATTTTGTCGAGTCGAACAATATTGATTTTATTATCAATCATGCTGTTAATCTAGGGTATCAGGTAAAAATATCCCATCCTAAAACCCAACAATATAATAAATATCCTCTTCCCAAAATCAGTGATGAACTAGCCGATTTGATAATTAATTATCCATCAGACTTAACACTACGAACTAATGGGATGGTTTTTGAACAAAGGGCATATTTAATGTCTAAGGTTTACGATGAAGTGTGCCAAAATCTTGAATCAAAAGCTCTTTTAAGAGAAGCAGAGTATTGGCTGATAAATTACGCACGAGAAGTAATTGCCAAACAATGTCATTACTTACCAGATATATTAATGAAATTAGATAACCCAACTGTGAGAGCAATGGCAATAGATACACTCATGCTCTGGCAACCAGATTGGAACAAAGCTATCTCTCAATATAGAGGAAGTAGATTTGAGGCTGGCAATAATGAGTTTGAGGTTATCAGCTACTATCAAAATCAAAAAAAGAAGGGTAGGGAGGGGATAATGGTACTGTGCAAGGTAACAAAAACTATGAATAAACATCTTGAATTTCCCACCTTTCCTTGCAATGCAAACTGTACTCTTGGGACTTATCAAGTCGAAAATGCACTTAACCAAAGGTTAGGTTAAAACATAATCATTATCTGAAATATTAATCATGGACGAGCAACAAATCAACTATTTCATAACAGGTATTTGTACGTTTCACTGGAATGCTGATTTTCATAAATTCTGTCAAGTTTGCAACTTTGACCCTAACCACACCTATTCAAAAGAGAAATGGCAGCAGTGGCAACAATTTGTATCCGGTATTAAAGCGTTTGACCAAAATACACTTGTTAAGCTAGTTGAAGCTGGCCATCAATTAGCATGACAGTCATAATCTCAAACCACTACGGTTACTAACGCACCAGTGCATGAATTATCGAAATAATTAGCCACATGAATTCATGCACGCCCAAATCCGTCATTTGGTATCTTCGCTTGACAACCTACCCGAAGAAGGGTGAACGAAAAAAGGTGTGGGAGAGTAGTTAGCGGATTTAATACGCTAACATAGCTCTTGATGCGATGCAACCAAACTACCCATGAACAACCTCCAATCAATTCTGTCTCACATTCATGACACACTCAATTCCTTACCGGAGTGGAACCATTTAGAAGAATTTGTGCGCGAATTCTACAGTATGTGGCTAAAATTAGGGAACGAGGTGCAAAAAAGCTTATTTCAAGCCAAAATAGAAGAAAAAGAAGCCCAATACTCACATCCGAGAACTAAACGAGAAAAAAGATATTACACTCCATTAGGTGAAATGGTTCTTGTACGTAGAGCTTACGTTACAAGAGATGGTATTAAGGTCAAGGTTGATGAAGAGTTAGGTCTACCAAAAGATAAATGGCTACCAATGGTATTAGAATTAGCCTGCGCTTTGGGAATCAGTAGTGAGTTTCCTAACTCTCACTCCTTGTTTCAAAAATGGACAACGTTAGAGTTAGCAGAAAAAACTTTAGCTAATCAAGTAGAAAAAATCGGAAATGAACTACAAACACAAGAGTTCGATGGAGAATGTTTGCCAGACACTTCTTCAGAGTTTGAAGTCCCTAATTTAGAGGATGAGCCACCAGATTTATTATATGTGGGAGTTGATGGAGTCATGACTCCCTTGAATCAAAAACAAGGATATAAAGAAGCAAAAGTTGGTGTAATTTTCTGGAGTAAAGACCATCAAAAAGTTGGTAAAAAAAGAGGTGTGATCCGGGAAAGGGAATATGTAGCTACTTTAAAATCGCGGAGAGAATTTAGGGATAGAGTCTCCCATTTATATCATCAAGTAGCTCTTACAAAACCCACAAAAACTGTAGTGATTGGTGATGGCGCACATTGGATTTGGTCGATGGCATCAGAACAATTTCCAGGTTCGGTGGAAATTCTCGACTTTTTTCATCTCTCAGAATATGTGTGGTCAGTGGCGAAAGCCGCTTATCCGAATAAAGAAGACACTCAAAAAGATTGGGTGAAAACCCAACAACAATTACTGAAGAAATCTGAATGGACTACAGTAATTGAAAATTGTCATCAATTCCCAAAAAAGAAGAAAGATTTAACCAAAGCAATTACCGATTTAGAGCGTTATTTAACTAATAATCAAAGTCGAATTGATTATCGCTCTTATTTAAAAGCTGGTTTAATGATTGGTTCAGGAGTTGTTGAAAGTTCTAATCGGCGTGTGGTTACACAAAGATTAAAACAAGCAGGTATGCATTGGTCTTTTTTTGGAGCCGAAGGAGTTATGGCTCTTAGGGCAGCATATTTAAGTTCTTCTGAGCGATGGTCAAATTTTTGGTCATCCTTATCTTACAATCAAATTAAGTTAGTGTAAGATTCACGCTAACCTTGGACTTTTAAGCTTGTATTTAATAGTGGTCAAAACAAGAGAACAGAGTCTTTCAGATTTAGCACACAGAGTAGAACTTTTAATTGCCAAAAGAGAAGAAATCAACCAAGAAATCTCTACTCTTAACAAGAGTGATGTAGCTTTTTCTGGTTGTTGGATTGTTCGTTACCGCGCCAAAGGTAAGGGCGGAGCTTATTGGTATTACAAGTGGCAATCAGGATCACCTATCTTTGTTACCAAAAATGGTAATAAAAGTTGTCATCAATATATTGGTAAAGCAGGTAGTCCAGCTTTCTTAAAAGCAGTTGAGATGATGAAAAATCGGACAAAAATCGAAGCGTTAAACCAGGTGCTTCATACACTAGAGCTAGGACTCAATGACCTAGTTGAAGAAGCGGCAAGATTTCAAAAATAATTCATATCGAAGTAAGAGTTAACATCTACATCAGTCAGAGCTTAGTTAGCGTAAATGATACGCTAACTCGTTTTTTCTTCCCCACACTTTTTTTCGTTCACCCCCCGAAGAATGGCGAATCGTTCCTACTTTTGGTAAACGTCCTCTAGGGAAAGAATGGGAAAAAAATACTTACTCTCCCAAAGAACTACAAACTGAACTCGTCCGCCGTCGGCTAAAATTTTGGACAAATAACAGATTTATTACCCCCACTGGTGTAGCCTTGGTTTGCGGTTTCAATCATCCTCAAGGGTACTTAGTAGCTATTGACTGCGATGGGGAAACATCCTGGCGACAAATCATCCAAATTAACGAACACCTAGAACCAAAAGAACTTAACCTGCTAACACCCATCAGCAAAACTTCTACAGAATCGTTATGCGATCGCGCTCAAAAATACCTTCCTCCCACAATTGCATTTACCTCTGGGAGGAAATATCGCAGCCAACGCTTATACCTCATCCCAAATTCAAAAGCTTGGGAAGTAAAGTCTCGCAAAATCAAAACTGGGAAGGACGAACACCTGGAGTTCCGAGGCAAAAACCTAGCCTCAATTCTTCCCCCGTCCTTTCACCCAGAAGGTAGAAATTACAGATGGCTTCCCGGCTGTAGTCCATCTGAACGCCAAATAGAAATAGCTCCCGACTGGGTAATTGCCCAAATGCTTGCCAAACAGGAGAAAACAAGAAAGTTTAACCTACCCAAAGAAAAATATAACCACAGATATGGGGTAGGCAGGTACGCTCATTTAATTCCCTCAATAGAAACCAATATTCAAACCGCACTTGTACTACTCGAAGTCATCCACCCTCGGTTTGCAGATGATTACCATTCGTGGATTCAAGTCGGGATGGCACTTCATAGTGTTAGTCCCATTTTATTTAAGGCATGGGACACCTGGAGCCAACTTTCTCCTAAGTACAAACCAGGCGAATGCGCCTACAAATGGCAGTCTTTTAACAAGACAGGTATCACCATCCGCACCTTATTTAGATTAGCTAATCTCTCTTAATCATGAGCAATCAAACATCACCTGACGAGAATGCAACTGGCTTTGAACATAACTATAGCAGTAAAGATTTTAATCCTGATATTCAGGACAATCTAAATTTAGAAAAAACATTAGATGAATCAGTAAATACTGAAGTTATAAGTCAAGATTCATCTAGCGGGATAACTTTTACCAAAACCGCCATAATAACAATTCAGTTAACACCAAATTCAGAAAAAGCAATTGTCTCAATTGGAATTCAAGATGCACCTCCGATTATTAAGATAATTAACTTAACTGAGATAACATCTCAGCCTATCATAAATAACTGGCTAAATGATTTAGAAAAATCTCTTCCACAAATGTTAAATATCTACAAACAAAGGATGGAAAAGCAGACTAAAGTTCAGAATCGACAGGAACAATCCAGACAAGTACAAAAGCGTAACCTACCTGAAGATAAAGATAAAAAACCTGCGCCTAATAACCAACTGTCACTATTTTAATTATCATGAAGTACATTGCTATTATCGAAGGGCAAGAAATTCCTCTTGATGAGGCGCTCGCCCAGGATGACAATACACTCAAAACAGCGATTAGCGTCTACTTTCCAGAGTATGCTAATGCCGAAATTGAACGACAAACAACTGATGATACAGTTTCAATTCGTTTGGTAAAAAAGGCAGGTACTAAGGGAAATAAATTTAGAGAATTGAAAAACTGTTTTGAAGAAATAAATCCTGCACTAAAGTTAGGATGGCAGATAAAGCTTTTAGAGATAAACAGTCAAATTACTCTTGAAAGTTTAATTACTTTACAACCTGAGATAGATAAAGCTATCAAGCTCGGTCAATCTTGGGAAACCTATAGCGAAAAAGTTGCTCAAAGCCTTAAACAGCAACCTGCTATTACGAGTAAATATCCTGTAGTTTAATCACAAATTTATGGCCGCTATAATTCGTAGCGGCTGATTAATTATGCTTGGCAACATCCACTCATTCAAAATACCCATTACTTGTATAACAGCAATTAATTATCTAGAAAATCTTTCCGAACGAGTAAATATTTTAAGCCTGTATCAAAAATTATTTCCAGAAAAATGGTTAGAATCAACTATTCCTATTAATAAACAATCACATCCATCAAGTGCTTACCTAGATAGAGAAATTGAATTTATTAACCTAGTGAATGAAAATCTATTCCCAGTAGAATATATCGATGAAATCGAGTTTAATTCTGAACGTGATAGTATTCTAGTTTCGCCACAAAGACTTGAGTGGTGGAATGAAGATTTTGAAGAACTGGTATACTCGGAGAAGTTCCTACTGTCATTGATGGGGCAAGGGTACAATATCAGCCAATGGAAACTAAATTTTGGTTTTACTCCTGACTACATTGCTCCAGCAGAAGAAATTTATTTCGAGAAATTCGTAAAGCTGTGTCGTCGTTACAAAAGTCCCCTGCAATATTTAGATATAGCCATACGAATTATAGATTACTCAACTGAAAATATTTGGCTAGATATTACGTGTGAAACAAGCGATTGGCTGGACTGGACTTATGAGAATATCGTATTTCTCGCTCAAAAGTGGCGAGAAGCCGTCTCGATGATGGAGAAATCAAATGAGGTTAGCCATTTGTTAGAAACATCTCTTTCTGCTCGAAAAGTAGCAGTGAAAATTTGGAATCAAGCATCAAAAGCATGAATGTAGACACAAATATATTACCAATAATTAACTTAGAAAATGTCTCCCAAATCCTGCTGGCCAATATTCCACAAGATGATTTACTAGGGCAGTTAATTATCCTCAAAGGACAGTTTATTTTAGTCGAACGTGAAGGCAAAGAGTCTAAATACAAATTCCTGTCTCCTGAAGCAGTAGAGAAAGCCTTCACAAGTAAAACTGCCGCATCTGGATGGCTTTCTAGCAACACAATTTGGTGGGGTAAAAATCCAGAGGGAGAGGCCATTATTCAGTTTTATTCTCCCCAAAAATATCAAATTCAAATTATGGGACAGGAATTTGAAGTAATTACTGTACCAATGCCTGCATTCTTATTTGCTGGATGCGGTAGTAGATATTACCTGTGGGCAGTTAAAGGCAGGGTATTTAAACCAGACGCACAACTGTACAAGCCTCCTTTACCTAATATTTGGGACGACTCTAGTATTTGCTTTGGGGGAAATTCTCTCAGTATGTGCAGTGCTGCAACCATAAGCCAAGTTTGGGATCTGTTCTGGAAATCACCTTTTAACAAGGACTTATCTCAAGGCAAGTCAAAAACTCATCCTGATAATATCTGCAATCAACTAATCAAATTACACGAATCTAAAGCTAAATTCTACCCTTCAAATGACCTTGTTCCCGTTCATAGCTGGAAAGTCACAACCCCAGAAGACATTATCAATCATTTGTTCAGTTAACAATGAATCCCTTTATCGGTTATCACCTCGCTACAAGTAACAACTTTCCTCCTTACAGTCAAAAACTCCAGGAATACTGGCTGGCAGCAAATGGGCTTTTCTTGCGATCGCATCGCCGCGAGTTAGAGGTTTGCTTGCAACTAACTCAAACTCAAGTCGCTGGACTCCAACCCCTTGAACCCTACTTCCGTCTGAAAGTCCCAAAAGTTCCTTGCCAAGCGATCGCCGAGATTATCAATGCTGTTAGTATCAACCCCCAACAGGAAATCCTATTCTACTTGGGAGTGACAAACAACCAATGGTGGTGTCACACTCCACTGCAAACTGCGTCCTCTACTCACGTCTTATCTTTAGAAAGCGCACTCGATAAAAGCTATACAGATTGCTTAGTGGAAATGCACAGTCATGGAACTCTAGCTGCTTATCCATCAAGTGCAGATAATCAAGAAGAAAAAGGCAAATTTCGAGTGTTCGCGATTATTGGCACACTGAATACGATTCCCACAATCTATACCCGAATCGGGATATACAATCACTTTTTCGACATCAACCCCAATCAAATATTTGAACTGCCGCCACAGGTAAAATGCTTGAATTAACTACTTACCAACAAGCTTTACCCGTCTTACCTCGCAATCATACTCGTATCAACTTCGTCTTAGTAGGAGTAGGAGGAACAGGCGGGTTTCTTGCAGAAGATTTATGTCGAATTATTCTGCAACTCCAGCACACTAGAAAAGAAATTAACTTTGCGATCGTCGATGGTGATATTGTCGAACTCAAAAATATCAGCCGCCAAAATTATCAACAAGCTGAAATTGGGCTACCAAAGGCAGAAACACTGGCTGCAAGATGCAGTGCTAAGTATGGAATAGAGATTACAGCCGTTTGCGACTGGTTTGAAGAAGACATGATTCGCACGGCCAGTTGGTGGAATACCCTAACGGTAATCATTGGCTGTGTAGATAACAGCACAGCCAGGAGCAAAATTCACTCTGTTCTTAAAATCAACAGTGCAAATGAGCCAGCATCTCTATTTTGGCTGGATTGTGGAAACAGCAACTACTCTGGACAAGTAGTAATTGGAACGCACTCTAATTTTGATATAGTCCAAGCTTCCAATAACCCAGACAAACCTCAATTCTGGTTGCATCTTCCCTCCCCGGTGCTGGTTCACCCAGAATTGCTAGTTCCTCAGCCAGAAGAACTTAGCGACAACAACCTTTCATGTGCAGAAATCCAAGCACGGAATTATCAATCACTATTCGTCAATAAAATGACGAGTGCGATCGCAGCCCAGTATCTACTAGAATTAACCCTCACTGGGGGGTTGAAAAAGTTCGCTAGTTATTTTGACCTCAAAGCAATGTCAACTAAAAGTTTATATACAAGCATCGATCAACTCAAAAAATACTATATTCCACAAACAAATTACCACAAATAGCTTACGCATATATATCCCAAAAACTAAATTTGGGATATATTTTTATGAATCGATTTAATCACAAAACACTTGAGCTAGTCGAACAGAATCCAGAATATTTATCAACGATAAGTTATCGTAATCTAACTATCAAAAGTGAATCTGAAGTTGCTGGTGGTCAGTTTCACCTCATTATGCAACAAATTGGGTTAGGGCTACCAGTCGAAGCTTTATTGAAGGCATACCCCCAAATTAATAACTGGGTCGATAAGGTAAAACCTTTTCTAAATATTCCTGGCAACAAACAATGGAACGCCCAACTTCAATATTTATACCACGATATTCTTCTCTACAGCGAGTGCGACCTCATTATCTATGGTGAAAATCAAGTAGTTGGGTTTGACTGGACTATTCAAAAACCTCCTAAATTTGAAATTCTTGAGAGTAAATGGCAAACTCAACTGAGGTTATTTCTCCTATACGAACAAACTGGAATACCATTAGAGCAAATTAGCCTGGTTTACTTGTTCGTTAACACTGATAGTATTTACCAGTTTACTTATTCTGAAGATAAACATTTAAATTTCAAAGCCCGGCTAGAAGAAACACTCGCGCCTTTTGTAAAAGACGATAAAGAGAAAAAACTTTTAACCCACAAAATGACCCCTCAAGAAGCACATGATAAATGGCTAGCAAAAGAAATATCAACTATGGAATATTTAGCAGCAATTCCTGAAGTTGAGATATGAATCCAACAGAATTAAATATCACCAAAATCGAACTCACTCCTAACAGTGGTTGGACGCTCAATATTCTCTCGCGTCGGGTAGCAACGATTACCGACCCCCTGGGAAACAGAAAAACCAGCTACTTCGGGTTCGATACCAAAGAACAAGCCGAAAAGTTTAGAAATTGGCTTGTCAGAAAAAACAAATGTAGTAGTGCAGTTATCCGTCACTCAGAACGATTAGCTACTGAATGGGAGGTAAAAGCTTGGAATGTTCCAACCTCCCTAATTCTTGAATGCGCCGTCAAAGATTTAAAGGAATCAAGCAATGCAACTATCTCTACTAAATCTACCCTACAACGAGAATAATTCACCCTTAGCAGATATTTTCAATATTCCTCATTTAGAAAAAGCAGAAGCCCTTCGTAATTTAGCTGCTTCAATGCAGCCAACAATCGACCAAAAGAAAAATCCTGCTATTGGAAATCAAAGGGTAACAAAGCATCGTAAAACTATAGCTCAAGGAATAATCCAAGAAGGACTTGAACTTGAGATTATCCAGTCTTGGTTATTTGCGATCGCACAAATGTGGGAAGTAGGAAATATCCCACCAATACTACGCGGTATATCTCACAAATCGCAAGTAGAAGTCCTATTTAGAATTTCCCAAATGGGAGAAACAATTCAGAAAGTCCAAGAAAAATTGGCAGGCGAATATTACCAAGACTGGGTAAAGTCTTTAAGTCGCGCCGGATTACATACACCAAGCGAAATCATATCCGCAATAACAGAAATTCAACAGGTAGTAAAACCTGAAGCAATTAATACTACTAAGGAACAACTCAATAGGCTTGAGTTAGAAATTATTGGGATGAAAGATGGAGATTTCTTCCCTACTCCTAAACCAGTCTGTCAACGGCTTGTTCAACTGGCAGATATTAAACCAAATTGGCAAATTTTAGAGCCTAGTGCAGGTAGTGGAAATATTGCTGAGTATATCACTAATACCTACCCTAATGTTCAACTAGAAGTGGTTGAGATTAATTACGATTTACAACAAATTCTAGAACTCAAAGGATTTAATATCGTAGGGAAAAACTTTCTGGAGTTTAACCCCAGTCATTTATACAATGCCTGTATCATGAATCCTCCATTTTGTGAACTTGTCCAACATATATATCAGGCTTGGAAGTTACTCATAACGGGTGGCGTATTAGTTTCAGTCATACCTGAATCAGTTTTCTTTAATCGTAAGTACAAAACCTTCAAAAACTGGCTAATAGCCAATAATAGCTATGTAGAAATGGTAGATAAAGATGCCTTTTTAAGTTCAAATAACCCTACAAACGTAGCCACCAGAATCATTAAACTCATTAAACCATAGTGTACTACAAGCGCATGGCATACTGCCAAATTGATAAAACTAAATATGTCACGTATATTTTCCCTATATGGGGACAATATATGAGATACAAAATCCTTACACAGCAAGAGTTAGAAGTAGCACTAAATAAGTGCAAGCTTGCTGGTTGGAATGTCAGTAATATCACCAAACTTAGTAATAAAATGCTTGAAATCAAACCCCAACGAACAAGGAGATAAATATGACAATTGAAACTATTGCTTCTTATAGATTTATTCCTGGTAAAGACAGTCAAATAACTAGTTATGGATCTCCTGAAGAACAAACAGTCGCAATTCATAATTCAAGCATGGCATCTGTGTCACTGACTTTCACAACTGAAAACACATCTGTTCTTAGACAAATTATCATCAGTGTTCAGCAAATATACCAGATACTTATAAATACTAAAACTGAAATTATTCAGGAAGATAATTGCATTGACAGCTTTACAGGCTTAAGGGGAGAGTGTGATGAAAAGTCTATCTAAATAACTAAGTATCAATCAATCTTTTAAGTCGTCTTAATAACAGACGACTTTGATTTTTTACAACGACTTTTTGCTTTACGCATTAAATATTGATTTCCATTAATTAAAATTATGCCAAAAAGTCAAACAAAGCCTACTAATTCTGCTACTGAAGAAAGCACAGTATCCCAGTCTGAATCCTCTGAACAAACAGTTCAGAATAATACAAACATACAAAAGCGTAAATTAGCTATTTCTAAATTTGCAAATCCTGAGTACAATGCGCCGATTAGTAATATCTGCATCTGCCAAGTAATCAATCACATGGAAGCAGAAAAAGTCGGATTGTTTATCAAAGATAAATACTTAGCAGCTATTAACTGGCAAGGACAAGAACCTACACACAAGCACACTTTCTCTAGTGGCACGCCAGAAATGGGAGTATTGCTGCAATCGCCCAGGATGCACATTCTTGATGTTTCTCCCAGATATATTGAGCAACGCGATGATGGCAAAATTGTAGGAGTGTACGAATCACCTGATGGGTACGAAATGTACCAAGCACTTGGCAAAGATGCCGCAGTATTGAGACGGTTTTATTTGTTGCAGCTTGTTGATGAAAATAATCATAACCTGCACTCAGTACCAATTGTCTTATCAATCAAAGGCGTTGCATCATCAAAATTTGGCGAGGCTTATAAACAGTTCCAACGCGAACTAGAGGTTGCATTCGCACGATTTACTGATAAAACTGTCGCTGAAAAACGTGCAGAGTTTCATCGTCTCGGTGTATTTCAACCCACCTTTACACCATCTCTTGAACCTAAAGAAGCAGTCAATCAAAGAGATAAATCTTGGGTAGCAGTTGTCACTTCTTATAAATCACCAAATCCTGATGGAAGTGATTTTCTCGAATTCTTCTCAGAAGAGAAAGAAATCGATATCCAAACAACAATGCAGGCAAATCCTGAATTCTCTCACCGCATCGGTAAAACATCAACTGTTGTAGCAGAACATAATCGCCTGGTAGGTGCAGCTGATATGCCAGTAGCAGCACTTCCTCCTAGTACAGCAGGTCAGACTTATACAGCATACAGTACTGAAATGGAAGAATTGCCTTACTGAAACAACTATCTCATGTAACCGAAAAGGGTGCTAGAAATAGCGCCCGTTCAAACATCATCTACTAAAAGCAAAGTAACAAATGAAACTAAACATTGAACAAGCTAAACTCGCAGAAATTCTAGAAACCGCTTATCTCGCAATTAGTCCTAAGCCTACTGACCCAATTTTAGGAAATATCTTACTGATAGCAAATGAAGATGGGATAGTATCAGCAACAGGAACAAACCTCAACCTCACAATTCATACTACAACGACCGCAAATGTGGAAACGTCAGGTCAGGTAGCACTACCAGCCAAACTATTAACTGACACTATTAACAATGTCAGAGGAGAAATTACCTTAGAGGTAGAAAACCAAGCCTGCATAATTACTCACAATAGCGGTAAATGCCGTCTGATTGGCGGAAAACCTGACGAGTTTCCAACTCTTCCCAAGGGAGAAAATCCAATAGAAGTAAATTTAAGTGCCAAGAAACTCCAAGCTGCACTTGAAGGGACACTCTATTGCACCAATGGTGACGAAACAAAGTTAGTTTTAACTGGTGTCAACTTCAAAATTGATACTAATAAGTGGCAAGCTGCTAGTACAAATGGTCACAAATTAGCACTAGTCACAGGAATACTTGATAGCGAATATTCTGACCCAATTGACTTTACTGTTCCAGGTAAGTCACTTAGCGAGTTAAACAAAATTCTCTCTCAAAGTGCCGATACAAGCGTGTGCAATATTCTTCTATCAAATAAAACTATTGAGTTTAGTCTTCCTCACACAAAAGTCATTTCCCGACTTTTAGAGGGAGAATACCCCAAAATCAATAGTTTGATTCCCAGAACATTTGAGTATGAATTTACATTAGAACGCAAGGGATTTGAGAGCGCACTGAAGCGGGTAAGTTATCTAGCCGAACGCAAGCAAAAGGTTGTCAAAATTCTCTGGGAATTGGAAGCTACACAGGCAACACTTTACACCGAAGCTACTGATATCGGGGATGCAGTTGACTCGGTACTGATGAAACCAGCAACTAGTCATTCAGAAAACATCAGTATTGGATTAAATATCGACTACCTTATCGAAGGATTGAAGCACATCAGTACTGATGAAATCGTGGTGCGGTGTAACAAACCTACGCAACCAGTCATTATCTGCCCAATGGGAGGACTGCTCAATCAGCTGTATCTGGTAATGCCTGTAGAAATTAAGCAGGGGTTTGAAAAGGTAAATAACCAAAGTACAAAGACAGAAGCCAGCACTCAACCTGAGCCTAGCACTGAAGAAGTAACAGATATAGCGCAGGCAACAAATGATAGTGACAATTCTGAAACAGAAATACAATCTTTAGTAGCAAAAGATACTACTAAAGGTAAGTCAACCTCACGCTCGTCACGAACGAAAAAAGAAGCCGCGACTGCTTAAAAATTAAACTCCTTATCAGTGCAGTTGGTAAGGAGTAAATAAAACACTTTTAATCATCAAAACTATGTACCAACCACTACATCTCAAATACCGTCCCCAGACTCTTAGTGAAGTTATTGGGCAAGAACATATTGTTCGCACTCTTATAAATGCGATCGCTCTCCAAAAGATTGCACCTGCTTACCTATTTAGTGGCCCCAAAGGTACGGGCAAAACCAGTACCGCCCGCATCATCGCTAAATCTCTTAACTGTCAGTCAAGCAATGAGCCGACAACTAAACCCTGTGGAGAATGCAATTCATGCAAGGGAATTACAGCATCTTCTTCTGTTGATGTAACCGAACTGGATGCAGCAAGCAATAGTGGAGTAGAACTGATCCGAGAGCTTATATCCACTACCCAGTTTGCACCAGTGGAAGGTAGATTCAAGATATTCATTATTGATGAATGTCATGCCCTAAGTAGCCAATCGTGGCAAGCACTCCTCAAAACTATTGAAAGCCCTCCCCGTCATGTAGTATTTATCTTCTGCACAACCGAGTTACACAAAGTTCCAGAAACCATTGTCTCCCGTTGCCAAAAGTTTGACTTTAAGAGAGTTCCTGTCTCGCTAGTTGCAAGCTACCTAGAACAAATATCTCACCAAGAAAGTATCAACATTGCGCTATCAGCAGTTACCACCGTAGCTAAAGCAAACAAGGGACATCTGCGTGACTCACTCAAACTACTAGATCAGCTAACCTTACTAGGTGAAGAGGAAATTACCTCTAATTGGGTTTGGGAACTATCAGGCACTATTCCCGAATACGATCTACTCACCGCCTGTGAAAATATCATCAAAGGAGAAATTACGGGCAATTTAGGCATCCTTCAAGATTGGATTGAATCTGGTAAACAGCCAACTGCCATTCATACAAGTCTTGTCAGTTTCCTCAAAGACTTACTTGTGTGCAAAACTAATCCTAATGGCAGACATCTTACACAGCTAGAAGAGGACACCTGGGAGGAATTAGTAGGTATCTCGCAGTTGTGGAATATCGACCAGATCCAAAATGCGATCGCAATCTTAATGGCACGCCAAAATCTCATGCGGGATGAAGACGCGCACCTTTGGTTAGAAGCTACACTTATCGAGATAGTTCCAACCACAAAGGTTAATCCTCAATCCCAACCCTGGAAAGATTGGAAAACTGCCCAAGATGCGATTAACTGGGGCAAGGAACAGTTACCCCACTTAACACAAGCGCAGTTACAAGAACACTGGCAAAAGCTGACACCTATTAATGGTAAAAAGGCACCTGCTTGGGTAGAAGCTGTCCAAAAGCTGCAACAAAAACAATTACAGCAAGCTTAACTGTAAACAGGGTTATACATAGTTATAACCCTATCGCCAATAGTACATTCGTGAGAGTTGAAATAAAGTATCTTTTGTCAATCAGTTAAAATACTTACAATAACCTTAATAAAAACAATAATTTTGACAGACCCCTTGCTGATTCTAAAATAAAATTGGACTTCATCGCTGAGACTCCCTAGCTTATGCAAGACTCTAGACAAGAAATAAATGCCAGAGCTTCTATGGATTTGGAACAGCGAAGGACTTGGTATTCCCCCGTTGCTGATGTTTATTACAACGCAAGACCGCACTATCCAAAGGAACTAATTGATCGGTCTATCGCTTTAGCCCAACTTGACTCAGATGCATCGATTCTTGAGGTTGGTTGTGGCCCAGGAAATGCGACAGTGGCTTTTGCTGGATTTGGTTTTTCCATGACGTGTCTTGAGCCAAACCAGGATTTTTGTCATTTGGCACAACACAACTGCGCTCAATATCCAAAAGTTACAATTTGCAATACATCATTTGAGGAGTGGGAACTAGAAGCAAAACAGTTCAATGCCGTTCTATCAGCCAATGCTTTTCACTGGATACCGCCAGAGATTAGATATACCAAGGCAGCAGAGGCAATGTGCGATAACGGTTTTCTTATCCTGCTATGGAATCTGACCCCAGAACCGAAATACGAAGTTTACAAAGCGATTAAGGAAGTATATCAAGCTTATGCGCCCTCACTTGTTCGATATGAAGGTGCAGAGATTCAAGCGGAGATTTTGAGGGGGTTTGGACAAGAGATTTTAGACTCCAATTGTTTCAAAGAGTTGGTTATCGAGCAAACTGCGTGTGAAGTTACCTATAGCATTGATGACTACTTCAAGCTTTTGAGTACCTTGAGAAGACTAGAGCCACAAGCAAAAGAGTTACTATTTGCCGGATTGCGGGAGAAGCTAGAAAAATTTGGAGATAGCGTACAACTCTCGTTCCTTTCTGCTGTTCATGTTGCCCGCAAAGACAGCTAAACTGTTGAGGTCGGATAACGCGGCAGAACAACCCCAACCGTGAGAAGCTAGGAGAATTGCACAAATGCCTGATACCAATTCACAATTCGCAATGACGCTCGCAGGCTCGCTCTAAGCGAAGCTATGCCGCAGGCTTTACGCTGCGCTACGCAATTAAAAAACTTAGATACAGCAAAGCTTTCAGGGCTTACATCTGTATCAAGATTTTCGTGAATTGGTATGAGAGGGTGCGAAAAAAGCAGACAGTGCTGAGTGCTGAGTTAGAAGTTAAGAGTTTGGTTTTGAATTGGAATGTCTTTCTTGCATATTTTGCGGGAGCGAAAAACGCGCCCGTGAGAGCAATATCCTCAAGCATCGTAATACATCCTTGACTCAAAAAAAACCTCATTTACCATTATAAAAATCTCTAATTCATGAGTTATAACCACAGAGATTTTGTGAAAAAATCTAGGGGTATAATCATTGTTGATGAAGACCAACTAAACATTTATTGGAAAGACCCCACTCCAATAAAACCTTGGCAGCCCAAAATACAACTCAAGCCGTATCAGGAACTTTCACAAATATTTGTTGATATCGAAACAGCAGGAATAAACCCATTTGAAAGCCGGATTTATGCTATTGGCTGTATGGATTCAAGGGGATATTCTACTATTTTCATGGATATCTCAGAAGCTAAAATACTGACCAAATTTATCAACCATCTCAGTAAAAGAAATCCAGATGTAATTTTCACATATAACGGGATGGCATTTGATATTCCATTTATTATTACTCGATGCAACTTGCACGGTATAAAACACCCATTTCAAGTTGCATCCAAATCTCGGACTATTCGTACCGCCCAAGTACGGGGCGAGCCACTAAAAATTCAGGAGGTATTCATCCGAAATAGCCAACACGTAGACATTTATATCTGCGTTCTGAGGTGGGATTTCATAGCCAAAAAGCTAACTAACGGCAGATCGCTCAAAAAGGCTGTATTGGACATGGGACTGCGCCAGAACACTAGGCTAGTTCTTCCCTATAAGGAAATCCTCGGTTGTTGGAAAGATGGCCCCAACAGTAAGGGATGGAAACGCCTGAAAGAGTATCTTATTTACGACCTCGAAGACACCCGGCTAATTGCGAATAGACTTGTACCCTCATACTATTATGAAGCACTAATTGTACCGGAAATGAATCTCCAGCAGCTAACACTTGCTGGTAATGGTACTAAATGGGAGCGAATATTTGAGCATCATTATCCAGGTTATAAACCAAAACCCGATCGCAAGTACAAATTCCAAGGAGGGATGGCTTACTCTATTCCTGGACTGTATAGAAGGGTTGGATATGCAGATATTAGCTCAATGCACCCTTGGGCAATGCTAGACAAAGGTATTTGCTCAATTAAAGATACAGAACGTATTGGACTAAGTATTCTGCAATATTTGGTGAATGAAAAATTTAGGTTGGAACAACTTGCATCTGCTGGAGATATTGCTGCTAAGGAAAAAAGAGAATCCATCAAGGTTTTAGCTAACTCCGAGTTTGGATTCTTCGGCACCTCTGAACTCGCCTTCAATGATATGGAGGCTGCTGCATTAGTTACAGCCTACAGTCGAAAAGTACTCAAGCTAATGATTGAAATTATCACTCGGCACGGCGGTACTCCTGTGGAAGTTGACACCGATGGAGTGTTTTTCACCCATCCCAACCCAGAAGAGGTACGTAGTTTACTTCAATCTCAATTGCCTAAAGGGATAACTGTCAAGCTAGAGTTTATCGCTGACGCTATGTTTATCCCCGAACGGGGAACCAAAAACTACCTTTTATGGCTTCCAGACGGGAAAATCATCACTAAAGGCAACTGGCGCAACCGCGATCGCTCTCAACTGGAGAAAGAGTTTTCTATTGAGTATTTAACCCTGCTAATTCAAAATGTATCAGCAGCAGAAGATTATTATGTACACATCAAATCCCAGATTTTATCAAGGGAATATCCAAAAGAAAAACTTGCAATCACACGCAAAATTAAAGAGGGCGAAAAAGAAATCCTCAAACTAGGGAAACCTAGAGATGTAGTCACTTACTATTACGGAATTAGTGGCATAACTAATATCAGCAGTAATGAGAATTACTCACGTCAATACTATCTTCACTTGATTGAAAAAAGGCGAGAAGAAATTATCAAAATAGCTGCTCCTGCAATACTAGAAAGTAACAAACGTCAGTTATCTCTTTTTTAAATGAACAAAGTTGAGATTTTAGGTAAATCTCAAAGGTAATAAATATGAAGGTTTTTCAAATTCATACATTCTGATTTGTCTGTAACTAATGAAAAATAAATCCTCTTCTCGCAAGCCCAGGCTTAATGAAAAGCAAAGGGCTTGGGTCAACTCATTCCTTTCGTCTCATCCTAATGCCAGAGTTAGAACTATCTACGAATTAGATGGCGATCGCGTAGTTCAAATTGAGTGGTGGGAAAACACAAATCCAGTAATATTAGACCCAAAAACTTACATCCAAGGAATTATCAGCTACAACATGTGGGTCAAATTAAGAAAGTCTGGCGACCCCAGGAAAACATCTGAGTTTTCTTATCGCATTACCCCACCAGAAAAACGAAGTGCATTATGGCACTTAACAGGTCAACTCTCTCTAGAACTCCCTCAATGTTACGAAGTTGCAGAACCAAACAACCCAGTTATTATTAAACCAAAAAGGAGAAATACCAAAACCAAAAAAGTTAAAAAATTTCTTCAATATACTCTTTCTTTATCAGAAATTAGTGTTCAACTTTATACTACAAATATAAAAGATGATGGTGTTACTCTATATGGACAAGAAATATTACTAGAAAACACAACGCAGCTAAAT
This sequence comes from Tolypothrix sp. PCC 7601, assembly GCF_025677855.1. Taxonomy (NCBI): domain Bacteria; kingdom Bacillati; phylum Cyanobacteriota; class Cyanophyceae; order Nostocales; family Tolypothrichaceae; genus Tolypothrix; species Tolypothrix sp. PCC 7601. The sequence continues at coordinate 55,730 of NZ_CP064880.1, read as the reverse complement.
TTAGATACTGGTAAAGACACTAAACTTCCCGAAGCTATAGTCAAAATTCTCTCAGAGAAACAAGCCAGCTTAAAGGAATGGGAAACAGCTATTACACTATACGAGGTAGCTGGTTCTAGTGGAGTAATAGAGTATCTTCAACAGTTAGATTCTTGGCGCAAATACTTGGGTAATCAACCAGTAGATAACCATATTGATAAAGACTCAATTCAAAATTTTGTACAACCAGTACAAACTTAAGTAAGTGTTTACTGGTCACACATAATAAATACCAAGCAAGTAGAAAGAGTTAATACTAACTCTTCTTTTTTTAACCACTGCTTATGACTAACGCATGATGATTAGATGTTTATCTAATCTGTGATGCCAGTATACCTATACTACGGCGAAGATACCTATTCGCTCAACCAAAAAATAGACCATTTGGTGAATCAAAATGTTTATGCTGAATGGAAAGATTTCAACTACATCAAGCTATCTGGAAATGAGAAAAATATCGCTGCCAAGGTTTTTACTGAGATTATGACTTTGCCCTTTGGAGATGGTAACAAAATTGTTCATACAGATAGCGATCATTTAATTGGAAGTTTATCAAATGAGGATAATAACCAAGAACTTGAAAATCAACTTTCTCGAATACCTGCAAGTAACATTCTTTTAGTTACTGGTAATAAAAAGCCAGATTCACGCAGGACAGTAGTAAAAACTATTCTAAAATATGCTCAACAAGAAGAGTTTCCTCTCGTTCCTTGCTGGGATAAAAAGGGGATAGTTAATTTGATAGGGAAGTATGCAGCTATCCATCAAGTTAAACTTACACCGGATGTGACTGATTATCTAGTCGAAGCAATTGGTAATAACACTGCACGAGCCGATAGCGAATTTGCTAAACTTGCTGTCTATGCAAGTGAAAAAATTATTTCCCTTGAGGAGATAAAACAATTAGTTAGTAATTACAATACTGACTACCAAAAGCTTACTATGGCTATGTTAAGTAATCATTCAAACTTGGCAAGAGCGCAGGTGGATAAACTACTAGATAGTAATGAACATCCACTCAAAATAGTAGCAACTCTTACGTCAGTTTTTCGCACTTGGCTAATAACTAAAGCTGGTGTAGAAGCCAAATTATCTGACATGAAGATTGCAGAAATAGCCGAACTGAAAAACCCTAAAAGATTGTATTACCTCAAAGATGAAGTCAAGTCTGTAGGCATTCAAAAACTGAAAAACAGCCTTAACTTACTTTTACAACTCGAAACGGAACTCAAAAGCAGCACTAACAATTTAACTAGCCGAATTATTGAAATTTGCACGATATGAAAAACGACTTATTTACAGAAATCATCGGACAGCATACCGCCAAACTTCTACTAACTGAAGCAATCGAACGTAATCAAATTGCTCCCGCATATCTATTTAGCAGCGAAGTTGAGGGAGTGGGCAAAGGAAAAATCGCTTTGGCCTTTGCAAATGCAATACTCTCAAAAGGAAGTCGCTCCGCGAGCGCAGGAGAATCTAAACATCTAGACATCTTACAAATCAAACCAACCTATACCGAAAACACCTCCTCGCAGAAAGGTGTCCCTGCTATCCGAGTAGAACAGGTGCGCGAGGTAATTGAATTTCTCTCAACTAGTGCAGTCGAGGGCAAGCAAAAGGTAGTAATAATCTATGAAGCAGATATGCTCAACCCTACTGCCGCTAACAAACTTCTCAAGACGCTGGAAGAACCCAAAACTGGAACGTTTATTCTGATATCATCCTATCCTCAAAAGCTATTACCCACTATCAAGAGTAGGTGTCAAATCATACCTTTCCAAAGGTTAACTGATGAGGAGGTTATTTCTGTTCTTAAAGATCAACAAATTGAGGTAACAGAAAAAATACTAGCTGTCAGTTCCGGCAGCCCTGGTCAAGCGATCGCCAATATTAAAATGTTAGCTTCCATCTCACAAGAAATCACAAGTCAACTGGAAGTACCTCCTGACAATATCCTCAACGCACTCACTTTGAGTAACTCCATCTCAAGCTGGAATCACCAAACGCAGTTATGGTTGCTTACCTACTTGCAATACAACTGGCGGCAAAAATTAAAAAGCACTAAGCTACTAGCTAAATTCTCCCAAGCAAGAAAGCAATTACTGCATCACGTTACTCCTAAAAGCGTTTGGGATAACCTACTTCTGCCATAGCAAAACATACTCATTATCAAAAAGCACTGCCAGTTAGAAGTATTTCTAGCTGGCAGTATTTGTTTACACATAAAAGATATGAACCAGCAGCACAGTTTATTCGATGTCGAAGAAACCATCCGTAACAGTAAAAGCCAAAAAACCAGTGAAATATTAAACCCTAGCACTAGAAAGATACTTCAGCTACTAACCAGCCAAGGGATTAACAAAGCTGTTACAGCCAGCCTACTCGATCTAGCAGGAGCAAGCCGTGAAATTGTTCAATACATCGCTGGGCCAATTGTCACTCAGCAGAACGGCTGGCAACAGTCAATTCCCACTTGGGTTTGGCGCGCGATCGCAGTTGATAGATTAGACACAGCTTTACAAGAGATAGACAAGGGAGAAGTAGGTAAACTTGCCTCTAGTAGCGAAGTTGTTGCACTGATGATGCCAATTGCTTTTGAAGTGCCGCTATCATCCCAATGGACAGATGTTTATCTCTGGGCAAGTTATGATGCCCTTGTCAGACACAGACCTTTCAAGAATTTTAACTACGAAAACCTCTGGGAGAAGATTGGTATCACTCCGGTTTCGTATGACAAAATCCGCTCTGATTATGAAACCCTAGCTGCTGATATTCGTTCTCGTGTAGTCAAACACGCGGCGAAAGAGGGATGGGGTAAAAAGTCTTCAAATAACAACAAACACCCTGTTACAGCAACTTCAACTGAAAGTAATACTAAAATGGAGCAATTGTCACTGTTCTCATAACTAACCCTCTTTAATCACTTTGGTCAGAAAATAATCTAGGATGCCTACAGCATAAGGCTTTTATTAAAAAAGCTTGATGTAGGCCATTCTATTAGAAAATAAATGCTCAAATACTTGTTATATATACAGTTGAAGATTCGACATTGATTTTTCTTTTGTCAGGGTGACAGAATAGGGCTAATTGTTAGTACTTTTTTAACACTCTTCCCTTTTCATTAATTTTGCGTAACTACTGATAATTAGGAACTAACAAAGGAATATTTTTATTCCTTTGTCAAATCAAGTCTTATATTTTTAGTTGCATATTATATAAATTTGCATAAGTACCATTCACTGCAATTAACTCTTCATGCGTTCCTTGTTCATCAATTCCATTATCCGTTAACACAACAATTCTTTGTGCGTTTCTAACAGTTGACAGACGATGGGCTATAACTAGTGTTGTCCGGTTATCGGTTAACTTCTCCAATGAATCTTGAATAGCTTTTTCACTTTCATTATCTAGATTGCTCGTCGCTTCATCAAAAATGAGAATCGGTGGATTTTTTAAGAAAACCCGTGCAACACTCAACCTTTGCTTTTGACCACCTGATAATTTTACGCCACGCTGACCAATATCAGTATTGTAACCATCTGGTAACGTCATGATAAAATCGTGGGCATTCGCTTTTTTGGCTGCTTCAATGATTTGTTCCTGGCTTGCCTCAAGTTTACCGTAGCGAATATTTTCTAAAACTGTCCCAGCAAACAAGTATACATCTTGCTGTACAATACCTATATTTCTTCGTAATGAGCGTAAGCTGATATCTTTAACATTTTTACCATCAAGTAATATTTCTCCATTGTTTACTTCATAAAAGCGGGGAATTAAGGAACATAGGGTTGTTTTACCAACACCTGAAGCTCCAACTAAGGCAACATATTCGCCAGCTTTTAAACTGAAAGAAATGTTTTTTAGTACATGATCGTAATCTTCTTTGTACCGGAAGCTCACATCTTTAAATTCCACATTTCCATGAACATGAGTAAGTTCAATCGCATCTGCTGAGTCTTGTATATCTGGTTCTACCTGCATAATGTGCATAAATCGATCAAAGCCAGTGATACCTTCCTGATACAGTCTGGCAAAGTTAACAAATTTCTGAATTGGCTCAATGAGGATACCAATGTACAATAAATAGGTTACTAAATCGGCTAAACTCAAAGAAGTATTTACAATAGCAACACCGCCAAAGACAATCACTATGATAGTCATGATTTGCGTAAAGACATTCATCCCCTGATAAAAGTAGGCTTCACTCTTATAACCGTCTCGTCTGCTCTCAACAAAACGGGTATTTGCATAGGCAAACTTCTTCTTTTCTCTTGTATCGTTGGTAAACGACTGTACTACTCTGATGCCTGTTAGCGTATCTTCAACTTGTGCGTTAATATCGCCTATTCTCTCTTTGCTTGCTCTAAGCGCAGCATTCATTTTTTGATTGAAATATACGGCATAAACGGTCATGAAGGGAAAGAAGAAAAAGACGATTAAAGTCAGCTTAACGTTGATAGTAATCAAAATAATAAAAGTACCGACAAATTTCACTAAAGAGATGGCAATATCTTCAGGCCCATGATGGAACAGCTCACTAATTGATATTAAATCATTGGTGATACGGCTCATCAACTGACCTGTTTTTTGTTGATCGTAAAAACGAAACGACAGCTTTAGATAATGCTCGAATAAGTCACGACGCATATCACTTTCCATCAGGGTTCCCATCATGTGTCCTTGATAGTCAACAAATGTGTTGCAATAAGCATGAATGCAAATCAAAGTGAGCATGACCGCGCCGACTATATATATTTGGCTTAGTGCGTTGGGTACATTTCCTTCCAAGACATTTTGAGTAATGTATCTTGCACATAAGGGAAGTAACAGTGTAATTACTGAAACAATAAATGCACATACGAGGTCTGCAACCAGCAATCCTAGATATGGCTTGTAATAGGACAAGAATTTCTTGCTTCGAGAACCCATAAAGTTTCTCCTCAAACAGCTAAGGCTGCATTGCAATGGTGGACAAATAATGAAATCAGGCCAATGTGATACTCAAAGGTCATAAAAAAATGAGCGGCGTGGGGTATCCCTTCTCTAGCCGCTCAAAACAAAGCGACCACAGGCAAAATATCCCCGTAGCCACGATCATGATCTCTTATAAATCAAACGGCCACGAGTGTGGTGTACACCCGTGGCCGTAAATGTTCCCTTCGTAGTGCGTGAACGAGTAGCGGTGGAATAAACGCGCCGACGCACCTTTATGGCACGCCATGAGAGCGTAATGCTGCAACACCTATTCCGTGATTACTGGAGGCGATACACCAATATGTCAGTAGGCAGCAAACTTGTTCTCCACAAGCCATTGTTACATCTATGGCGACGTGAAGGCGACAACAGAGCTATGAAACCGACACAATTGACAGATGCTCGCTAAACACCTCAAATAGATCAGGGGTCGTTCACACGACTGAAGGCACTCTTTTGGTTAAAAGGCGCACTCCACAAGCGAGCTGGTGATGCCACATGAAGCAGCATTGGTCAGCTCATGAATTTTGTGGGCGAAAGCTGTCATTTTTGCGCCTCCTCAAAAATTTCAATATGTAGTATAGAGTAGCACGCAGGTTGCCAGAGATCAAGTTGGTTGTTAGATGAATTCCAACTATTTAAGCCCATAACTAACAACTTAGGTTAAATAAGCATTTTTTAATAAGTAAAAATTTATACTTTTAAACTAACAATAAAATATTAATTATTGTTTCCCACTCAACTGACCTGTTTGATAAAACTCAAGCAGGTTAGGGAAAGCTTTTTGTAGCAACCAGTTACGCCCAATTTCTGATTCGGGAATATTTGAAGCAGCCATGTAATAACCACTTCTGTAAGCAGCTACACCTAAACAAGCTTGTAGGCTGGATATAGCCCGTGAAGAAACTGGAATAGCCATCAAATCTTGTATATGACTAGGATGATAATTTTGTCCTACCAGTAAAAAATGAACTAAAGTATGAACCAACCGGGATAAGACAACTGTTCGGTCTTGCCAACGTTCTAAACGGGTCTTGATACGGAAGTAATCAGGTAAATCAGCTGCTTGAGATTCATCAAGGAACAAATCGCTTTGGCTTTCGATAAAATTAGAATCCAGACCTATAAACTGTTTAAGAAAAACAAGCGTTTTGCCCCAACGTTCGTGTTCCTTAGTTTCAGGAGAGAACGCACCTTCTGAATACTGTAAGCCATACTTTTCTTGAAGCTGTGCAACTGCCTCTTGATTGATATCATCTTGCCAGTCAGATTCAACAAAAAACTCTTTTAAAATATCTTTCAAATAAATGGATGAAAATTCACTAATATCCGGTGCTTCATCGTCAAAATCATGTTCATAAGTATCAATAAGGAATTTCTCTAATTTGATTTCTAGCTCTTGCTTTCTATTAACTGGCAGTAATGATTTAGCGTCTTCTAATGATAAAGGAAAATCTAAATAAGGATGACCTTTGGCTAAGTAAGAATTACTCAAATCTGCCAAACTTTCAAGCGCAATAGTCCGGGCAAAAAACTCATCTTGTGAATGTACGCATATCCCGTCTAATTCTTTATCCACCAACATCATAGTAATTGCCAGTAGAGCAAACCATGAGGCATCGTGCAAACAAGTCGGTAAATCAGCAATTAAATCTACTAACTTTAGTTCTAGAATTTCTTCCCAAACGCCTATCCTAGCGGTATTATAAACATCACAAAAATGCTCAACCTCTTCTCCAACAGATGTTTCTCCTAACCAAATAAGATTTTCTACTTGCAAAGGAGAGGAGTAGTCAGGAGTTAGCTGGTTTTGGCTGTCTTCATCGAACTGTATCCACATCAAAGCCAAGAGCATCAGCTTACAAATACTTACTCGCTTTAGGAGAAGATATTCAAGCATAAGTCATTACTTATAATTTTTAGATACATACCACGACATTTGCGATCCCACCATAGCACAGGATAATTGGCCGTTCCTTAGTAAAAACCACAATGCTATGAGAAACAGGAATCAAAAATAACTCATAAGTATGAAGCAAAAAGTGTGCTTTAAATAAAACAATTCGTCAAAATAATAAATCCTAAAAGAACTAATGCTAACGCAGCAATAAAAGAAATATATAAATTCTCGCGTTATGAACTATATCAACAAAGTCATGCTCGTTGGCAGATGTGGACAAGAACCTGACCTGAAATTTTTCGAGTCGGGCGCAGTTAAGGCTTCAATCTCTATTGCAGTAAGACCACCCTACAGAAGTGAACAAGCCCTTTGGTTTGATTTAGTCGCATGGGGAAATCAAGCAGAAGTGATTGGAAATTACGTTCGTAAAGGAACTCAGATTGCAATTACTGGTGAGTTTGGATTCGACCGTTGGGCAGATAAAAATTCTGGCACTATGCGACAAAAGCCTGTAATCACAATCAACACCATCGAATTACTAGGTTCACCCCGTAAGGAAGAATCTACATCTACTTCTGCACCAAACGAAACACAGGCTGTAGCTAACGCAAATTTCTAGAAAATTACAAATCGCCTATGCAGTATAAATCATAGGCGATTAACCATCTAATCAATCTACAAATCAAACAACCATGATTCATAATACTGCAACTATTAATCTTAAATCAGTGAACACAACCCACGACAAAGAAGGTTCCTTGATTGCTTTTGGGATTGCTGAATTCTACTATCGTTCCAAGGAAGGTGTCGTTACTGACGAGATACCATTCCGTTCCAAGGGCGCACCTGCTGTCATCATCAACGAACAGGGGGAAGGCGTACATGGTACAGCAGAAGGATATCTTGATTTAGTAATAGATAACAGGGGTGAGTACAAAGAAAAGATTGCCACATTCGTAATTAGAAACTTTATCTCAGCACAACCTATTAACGAACTTACCCAAGTTAGCAAAAACTCTCACTCGCCTGAAACTCCCGATTTTGCCAAGGAACTACTCGAAGATAACGTTACTTCCACAAATGAAGACCTAGACGAAGAACCTCCATTTTAGAACCAACTAACTGAATAATGCTAGTCCAGACAGGTTTACTGGTTTGAACTAGCGTTATTTTTTTTCAAAAATCCAAAATAAAAATCCACTGTTTGGTAGAATCGCTGACATGGGTTCACAAAATCGCTTCATTAATATATGTCATCAACCAAAATAATTGCCACTTTCAATCAGTCAGGTGGTGCAGCTAAGACGACTATTACACACAATCTTGGATACCACCTTGCTAAAAAACACCGTGTACTACTTGTGGATATGGACCCACAAGCATCACTAACAGCTTTTATGGGATTAGGGGAAGTCAAGCTGCAAACTGAACAAACTATCTATGGTGCGATCGCTGAAGAAACTCCCCTGTACATATGGGAAAAAACTATTCACGGGATGCACCTGGTACCAACAAATATCCAATTGGCAGGTACGGAGCAAAAAATTTTTCATGACTTGACCATCGACAACCGCCAACGGCTCAAGTTTGTGCTATCAAATGTACTTGACCAGTATGATTATATTTTGATTGATTGCCCGCCTTCTCTAGGAATTCTAAGCATTATGAGCTTAGTAGCTGCTTCACACGTTATTATTCCTGTTGAAACACAATATAAGTGCTATCTTGGCACCAACCAACTGCTAGAAACAATTGCCCGGCTCAAAAAAGGAGGACACCAGAAGTTACAAATTGCCTGTATAATTCCAACCAAATACGATAATCGTAATCTTCAAGATACAGGAATACTAGAAGAAATTAAACAACAGGTTGAAGGACGCATCCACGTCACTGCTCCAATTCCTAAATCAACAGCTTTTCCTGACGCAACCCAGGCGCATCTGCCACTTGCACTCCACAAGAAAAACCACCCCGCAGTTAGCACACTCGAAGAAATCACAAAATACATCATTCAACTATGAGCCAAAAACGCGAACTAGAAAAACTCACCGGACTCGATAATTTATTTGGAGACGAAGTAGAACAATCCTTATCTAATTCCACTTTACCTTTATCCCAAATCATTCTTCCACCGAGTCAACCACGTCGCTATTTTGACCCTGAAAAACTTAAATCCCTAGCCGATAGCATAAAGGAAGTGGGGTTACTAGAACCTATAGTCGTCAGGCAGATTGAGGAAGACAAGTATGAACTTATTGCCGGCGAACGCCGTCTTAAAGCTTGCGAAATTGCAGAAAGTGAGAGAATTTCTGTAGTCATTATCGAGTGCGATGATAAACAAGCTCGCAAGCTTCGATTAGTTGAAAACCTCCAGCGTGAAGAACTCAATACCTGGGAGGAAACAATCGGCATTTTGGAATTACTTACCCACGAGATAGAAATAGACCAAGAAGGGGTAGTTTCTCTTCTGTATCAGATGAATAACGAAAGTAAGGGAAACTCTAACCATAACGTTATGGTTAGTCAAGAAGCACTTGCGATACAAAGAATATTTCTACAGATAGGTAAGATATCCTGGGAGTCATTTGTATCAAACCGCCTTCCTCTACTTAAACTACCTTCAGATATCCAAGCAGTATTAGAGCAAGGTCAGATAGAATACACAAAGTCAAAAGAAATTGCTCGGATTAAGGACAATGAAAAACGGCAAAATATTTTAAAAAAAGCTATTGAAGAAAATCTCTCATTATCTGTAATCAAAGAGTTAGTGGGAGATATTCTTCAAACTCAATCAGAAAGTAAACCGCAGTCTCCCCAACAACAAAATAAAGAAAGAGCAAGCAAAATATACAAATCACTGCTTAAGAGCAAAATCTGGGATGACGAGAAAAAAGTAAAAAAAGTTAATCGTCTTTTTGACCAAATTGAAGCACTTTTAGAAGAAAAGAAGGAGGATGCTTCTTGACTCGGTTTGATCCAAGAATTCAGTTCAGGTGCTCTCAAAAAAATTCCAGCAAATAGAACCTGATCAACCAAAGCCAGTTCACTCTATAAAGGCTTGTAAACAGTTTGGATGGTAATTGTCTTTAAAAGTTTTTCCAACAGTACCAATTTTACTGTTATTAATGTGAGCGACGATATAGCATTTTAAATGGGTAAATAGAGCGAACGCTATCAAGTGGGCGAACATCGAAAGGTAACTTAATAGTAAAAGTGCTACCTTTACCAAATTCACTTTGCACATCTATGCTGCCGTGATGTGCCAAAACAATTGCTTGCGCGATCGCTAATCCCAATCCAGAACCGCCAGTGCTACGAGAGCGATCGCTATTGACTCGATAGAAGCGGTCAAAAATTTTAGTCAAATCATGCTGCGGAATACCAATACCCGTATCTTGAACCTGAATCACAGCATAATGGTCACTGCGATCTAGGCAAACGGTTATCTTTCCTCCTTTGGGTGTGTATTGAATTGCATTGATAATGAAGTTAGAAAACAAGCGATAAAGTTGATCGATATTACCAATGACTTCCAAAGGAGTAGACACCCGTACAGAAGATGTTAATGTTACATCAGATGCGATCGCCAAGGCTGCAAATTCCTCTATTAAATCGTTAACAATATCATCCAAGCAGCAAATGTCTCGTTGCATTGGCATTGGTTGACGATCCAGACGAGTCAGCAGCAACAAATCTGTAACCAGAGTTGTGAGTCGCTGATTCTGACGCTGTAGAGTTTGCAGAATGTCCCGTGCTTCTATTTCATCTATTTGGGGCATCAAAAGGGCTGATTCTACTGTCGCTTGGGTTGCTGCTAGAGGTGTCCGTAACTCGTGTGCGGCATCTGCTGTAAATTGTTGAATTTGTCTATATGAGCGATAAATTGGTTGCATTGCTAGTCCTGCTAACCACCAACTAGCAACGCCAACCAGAGCCATTACCATTGGTAATCCCAATGCTAAAATGAGCTTCACAGCAACAAGATAACTGTTGAAGTCTGCCAGACTTCGCCCTACTTGAATGTAACCCCAATCACGATTGTCTTGGGTGTGTAGAACAAAAGAAATTTGGTGGTAGAAATGTCCTTTGCTGTCTTTCAGAGTTTGCCAAAGTTCCTTGTTAAAGGCTACGGGTAATCCTTCTGGATAAGTTCCGGCGATCGCAATCAAGCGTCCGGAATTATCGAAAAAACGCACATAATAATTACCTTGATTGATTGCGCTTAAAATATGGCGTTTGGAACTTAACTGCTCTTGAATGCAGCTTTTATCAACTACACAAATATTGGGTAAAAGCTGTTGTATAACTGGTTCTAATTCACCAGGTTGCTGTAATTTTAATTCAATACTGTCGTGTAGTGTTCCGGCAACAGACTCCAGTTCTCGATCTAATGTCATCCAATGGGCATGGGAAATCGCTCTGTAGATACCAAATCCGCACAGGCTTAAAATCAAAGCCATAACGAGCGCATACCACAAGGCTAAACGCAGGCGGGTCTGCTTAAACAGTTTATTTTGATTCATCGGTGAGATTGAGACGATATCCTGTACCATGCAAAGTTTCAATCATATTCCCGCACCCACTATTGGTCAGTTTGCGACGCAGCAAACGCATTTGAGCAGCTACTACATTACTTATGGGTTCTGCACTCACTTCCCAAAGCTGATTACGAATTTGTTCAGTAGTCACAATTTGGTTTGGGTGTTTCATAAAATACTCTAGTAACTGGAATTCTTTATTAGTTAAGGAAATCTCCTGTTTCTTGCCTGTATTATTTTGACTAACAACCATATTGTTACCGTAATCAAGAGTCAAGTTGCCAACAGTTAATTCTTGAGGCTGAAATTGGGGCGATCGCCTTTGTAATGCCCGCAATCTAGCCAGTAATTCCGCCATGCCGAATGGCTTTACCAAGTAGTCATCTGCACCCGCATCCAGCCCAGTCACTTTATCTTCCATTCTGTCTTTAGCTGTCAGCATTAAAACAGGTAGAGGACTTTGACGAGAACGTAGCTTTTTACACAACTCTAAACCTGATATTCCTGGCAGCATCCAATCGAAAATAGCTAGTGTGTATTGTGCCCACTGATTTTCTAGATATGCCCAGGCATCATTACCATCGAGTACCCAATCAACTAAGTACTTCTGCTGGGTAAGAGTTCGCTTAATAGCAGCACCCAAATCTGGTTCATCTTCGACTAGTAACACTCTCATAGAGTTCACCTGTCAACAGTAAGTTGATATCTTTTTAAAAACTTTTTCATCTGTACATTTTATATAATATTTAAGTATAAAATTTTACAAAATTTCCTGAAATAGCAAAATGTTAACAGTGAAAAAAGACTCAGTAGATCGACTTGCCAAAATAGGTGCGATCTTAGTTTGAGGAGTTACAAAAACTAAGTATTTGCAAGAGTCTATTGAGTCACTATTTATTTTGACAGGTAAATATGAAACCAAGATGAAATTTCAACTACTTGTAGAAAATTTATAAATTATTGGTATTAATTAGCTGTCACATCAATAAAGTTCGTTAGCATTATTTTTATCATACTGGAGTTTGACGCTATACAAACAAACTCTCCATTAACTTAAGCTTCGTCGTCATGCAAGCAATAGTGTATACAAAGCAAATCATGGAAGTCAATTTCATGACAATGAGAAAATCATAACTACTGATTTTTTGGAACTTTTTAAGACAATATCCGAAATTTCATCTTAATTTCATATTTATCTTTCAGGATAGAAATATCGAGTCTATTCATGAATGAATACAGGCATTTCTGAGAATTGGCTTGAAAAAATAAACCTGTTAGATATTGATTATTAACTAGGAGTGATGCCTCGTAAAGCTGACACACCAATTGCCATAGCACAAAAGCAAACCTACCAATAATTGGGGCGGCTGATGTAATCAGATATTCTAAGACATTTGTACATGACATCAAGTTTATTACAAATATCACTAAATTTAGGCTGTAAATACGACATAAGAGAGCTTTAGCAAGTAAGCAAGTTTATAAAGTTGCAGCCACAGTAATTTCCTCATTTGTTTCAATATTCAATATGAATTCTTTTCCCAAAACTTTATCGTCCGAGAACTTTTCTAGTTCGCAATACAACAATCGTAATAGATACAATCTTTTTGTATCTGCCAATGTTACCCAGGCACTAGGAAATGTCCCGATCGTACAGCTTGGAAACATATCCCGTGTATGTATTGAATCAGAGTGTTTATTAAAGCTTGAGAGCTGCAATCCTGGAGGATCAATTAAGGAGAAAAATGCAGTTTACCTCGTCAAGCGTGCGGAGGAAGAAGGACTACTTGTACCTGGTGGTACGATTATCGAGTCAAGCTCAGGAAATTTCGGCGTTGGTTTAGCAATGGTAGGAGCAGTCCGAGGGTATCGAGTGATTATTGTTGTCGATGCCAAAACTGCGCCACCGTTTAGACGAATGCTGAAAGCATACGGTGCAGAACTTGTGGATGTACCGCTACATGAAGCAGACGAATCAGGCTCTATGCAAAAGGCGAGAATGAAACGAGCGCATGAGCTTACGGCAACTATCCCTAATGCTTGGTATCCATGTCAGCACTTGAATCCTTGGAATACTGAGGCACATTCATACTACACTGCGCGGGAAATTGAAGCCCACTTTGCTGGTGAACTTGATGGTGTCGTGGTTGGTGTTAGCACGGCGGGACAAATAATGGGAATAGCTCGTTATCTCCTACCGCGATTTCCCAAAATACGTATTGTTGGCGTTGATGTGGTGGGTTCAGTGATTATGGGAACGCCAGCCAAACCATACAAGATGACGGGTATTGGGTTATCTTTTTTTCCACCAAATCTGGATCTTTCAATGCTCGATCGCGCTTACGTAGTACCAGAAGATTTGGCTTACTCGGTGTGTCATGCACTTGCAAGTCGTGAAGGATTGCTTCTTGGTGCATCAACAGGGGCAATTGTCGCTGGTGGACTGCATTTGGCACACTCTCTTGGTGCTGGTGCGCGGATTCTGATGATTAATCCAGACCGAGGTGATAGATACCTTGAGACAGTCTACGATTCTGATTGGCTTGATCATCATGGATTTACTTTGAAACAGGGGGAACATCTTGATGATGCGATCGCCTCACTGACTCCTCTGTATTTTTAGTGGCTCATCATAGATTAATGTTGAAAAAAATCATGAACATTTCACCTCAGCAGGGACAGGAAGGTAATAACACAACTTCAGGGCGATCGCTACTAGCACTACTGAAGCAGTTTATTCCACTTTCCCTATCTGATGTGGCAATGACTCTCGGAGATCCGCTTCAAACATCTGCACTTAGCCGCCTATCCTTTCCGCAAGAGACATTAGCCGGAGTCGGGGTAGTCAAAGGAGTTGCCGTATTTCTGGAAAGCCCCATTATCATGATTCTTCATGCCTCAACTGCATTGGGAGGCCAAGCCAAATCTCGACGCGCACTTTGGCAGTTTACGATAATTACAGGACTAGCTCTGAGTGGTATCTTTCTGTTACTCACCTGGAAACCTTTATATAACTGGTTACTGCTTGATTTATTCGGCGTTAGCTCATCAATTGCTGCACGAGGGAGAACTGCTTTTCTGTTAATGTTCCTGTGGCCTTTTGTAATTGCTTGGCGGCGATTCTTTCAAGGGTTGCTAATTCGCGCCCAAAAAAGCATAGCTGTAGGTTGGGCAAGTGTAGCGCGATTGATTTGGGTAATTGTGACGCTAGCAGTGGGAGTAAGTTTGAGGTTAGATGGCGCATTTTTAGCAGGTATCACCATGATGGGAGCAATACTCATTGAGGGGGTGCTGGTTACATGGTTTTGTCTACGTCTTGGTGCTATTTCTATTCTTAATCAACAAGGATATTCTGAAACTAAGAAACTGCCTCAAACCTTTGGTGAAGTTACCTTTTACTATTTTCCTTTAGCCTCAACCATGCTTTTGGTTTGGGGTGCAAGAGCAATACTCTTGAGTTTGATTGCACGCGCATTCGATGGTAGCATTGCACTTGCTGTTTGGCCTGCGGCCTGGGGGCTACTTCTTTCGATCGCTAACGGTACACGTATGATTCAACAAGTGGTAATTTCTACTTATGAAGAAACTTCCAGGCGAACACTTGTTGCTTTTGTAATTATTGTCGGGTTAAGTTTTACTTTGATACCTTTTTTTCTGGGATTTACAGATCAAGGATTATTTTTACTGCGTCAGTTTTTGGGTAATAATCCCTCTCTTGTAAACGCATCTCGTCCAATTATACAAATACTCTCATGTTTACCCCTGCTCTTGGCTCTACAAAATACTTTTCAAGGGCTACTGATTCACAAAGGCAAGAACTGGTTCATTAACTTGGCAACACTGGTTGCTGCAATCTTGACTTTAGTAGTATGCGGAACCCTAATTTTTACCAGACATAGCGGAGCTAATTCAGCAGCTTATGGAATGCTTGCAGGTGTGATTAGTGAAATAATAGTGCTTTTTTTCGCGCTGCAAAGTAAATAATTGGATTAATTTTGACTAGCAACTATGGCACTATTAACACTGAACAAAAAGCATGATGCAGTACATAGTTGCTAACACGACCTAAAACAAATTCTTCTATACCTGAAAGCCAATGTCGCCTGCCAATTATAATTAAATCTGCTTGCCAATTCCGAGCAAATTCACAAATAGTTTCACCAGGGTTGCCAAAGTCTTGTTTGTATTCTGCGTATATACCTGCTGCTGTTGCTTCTGTTGCGTATAAACGCAGCATCTCTAACTTTGGCTGGGAGAATTTATCCAACATTTTTTGGCTGTGTTGTACAGCTTCACTGTCTTTATCTGAATCATAGTAATTTAAAATGTCAGCAGTATCTAGATATCCCTCTTCTTCAGGACATAAAACGTTAAATATCATAAGGTTAGCCTTTGTGAGTTTTGCCAGAGCAAGTGCTTTTTCAAAAACACGCTTGCTAACTTTAGAACAGTCTATTGCCACTAAAATTTTCTGAAACATAAAACAATTCCTTAGCTTTTAGTAAATAAACCTAATTGACGTACTTAAATATGTTGGCGTTGCTGAATTGAGGTATGAATGTCAAAAGTATCCTCTTTAAAACTCCTACTCTCTGCGACTCTGCGTGTTAGCGTTAGCGGGGCGTGGCCCGATAAATTCATCCTTTTACTCAGCAATGCCACATTTTGAATTGCTTAAACAATTGCAATCGAAAAAATTTAAGTTTTTAAGAAATCAAAAAAATATATATTTATTCCATACGCACGATATCTCTCATTCCTAGCCAGTTATAGCGTCGAATCAACCAAGGCAACACTATAATTACAATGAGGAAAATAACAGAAATAGCCATTCCTAAAGGTGTTCCTACGCTTAATGCTCCTCCCATATATGTCAGTAAAAATGTTGAAGGAATCATGCCTAAAAATGTAGCAAGGGCATATTTAGGGAGAGAAAGACCAGCGATTCCCGCAGCATAGCTAATCAAATCAAAAGAAAAGATTGGCAGCATCCGAGTAATAAAAATTAACCAGCTAAGATAAGCCTCTCCTTTATTTTTTGAGAAATAAATGATTTTACCTGTTAAAGCTTTAATTGCCGATCGCCCCAAAGTACGCCCCAAAAAATAAGCAATTAAACCACCTAGAAAACCTCCTATTATGCTGTAAACTCCTGCTATGAATGTCCCCCAAATAGTGCCAGCTATAACTGCGAGTGGCGCACTAGGAATAGGACTAATAACTACAGATAAAGCCAAGATACCAATATAGACAAATGGGCCAAGTAACCCTAAATTTTTTACAGTTTGTCTAAATCCTTCTGGTGTTAATATATTTAACTGGGGATTCAGTAGCCAATAACAGACGGCTAAACATAGGAGCAAAATTCCCAACGCAAAGGCGTTTTGACGATTAAACAGGATTTTGATTCTTTCCTGTCTTTTCACTTACTTAGTTCTCCCTTTTAGGTATTACTTCTCTTAGTGGTGTCTCCCAGACGAGGGAAAAAGGCTGGTGTATTGCTGGCATAGCGATCGTACTCTGCACCAAATTCTGCTCGCACCTCACGTTCTTCTTGGCGTGCTAGTCGTGTATACATCCACACCAGAACCGGGAACATCAACAGCGTCAAGATTGTGGGCCACTGAAGCAGGAATCCGAACATGATGAGGATAAAAGCTACATATTGGGGATGACGAATTGTTGCATAAGGCCCAGAAGTCGCCAGCGTGTGACTGCGCTGGGCTTTGTAAAGGACTTCCCAGGCAGAGCCAAGATAGATGAGTCCACCAAAAATAAACACGTTACTTAAAAGGTGAATTGGGTTTAAGTGGGGATCGCCTTTCCAACCCAGCAATGTCCACCAGAGATGTCCGGCATCATGGGAGAAAATATCCAGTTTGGGAAAGCGAGTTTGTAGCCAACCTGATAGTAAGTAAAGGGTCAATGGAAACCCATACATTTCCGTAAATAACGCGACAATAAAAGCTGAGAAAGCACCAAATGAACGCCAATCACGAGGACTTTTTGGCTTTGTGAAGCTGAAGGCAAAAATGATAAATATCAGTGAATTGATAATTACTAAAGACCAAAGACCATAAGCAGGGATATCTTTCATAATTCATTTTCCTTTCTTGTGGTGAAGTATTAGTTATTTTGTGCTAATTGCCTTTATTGAGATTGGTTATTGCTTCCACCGCCTCCCCCATGTCCGCCATGTCCACCGTGCATAAATAAGTGCATAATTATACAAAGTCCCAGAAGTAAGAATAGTGGTGGAAGGCCAAGTATATGGGCCCAATGTTCTGCTATGAGAAAGAAGGCAATAATGGCGAGAAAGACAAACAATACGATTTTGACAACTGATATTCTTGTGCTGGATTGATGATTGTGTTGGTGAGCCATGTTTTCTTAATTTGTAGTAATTGAAATTCTCTAATTGTCTATCTCTACAGCGAAATCAGCTTTTTAGCTGGCGGCAACATTAAGGGTGAATTATTTGTTACTGGCTTTCTTCTAAAAAACGTAAGTGAGATAGGAAGGGACATCAAAATAAAGACCAGTGGTAGGGTGTAAAGAAAGGTAGAAACTAGAGGTGAGCGAGAAACAGCTACCAGTAAAAAAGCACTAACAGTGAAGATAATAAATAGTGCCTGGTTTACAGACAGGTTATTAAGCTAGAAGGAATAATGTTTGTGTTGATGAATCATAAAAACCTCCTTTTATAGAACTATGTGCTAGATAACTTAAATCCTTTCAATAAGGATGAATTAACAATCACTGACAAGGAACTCAAAGCCATCGCAGCTGCGGCAATAATTGGGTTGAGGAAACCGAAGGCAGCAATAGGAATACCAATGGTGTTGTAAATAAACGCCCAGAATAGATTTTGTTTAATTTTGAGCATCGTGGCCCGAGATAGGCGAATCGAGGTAACAACATCCCGCACATCGTTTTTCACCAGAATGATGCCGCCTGTTTCCTTGGCAACATCTGCACCAGAACCAATAGCAATCCCAATGTCAGCAGTTGCGAGGGCTGGCGCATCATTAACACCGTCTCCCACCATTGCCACAACTTCGCCGCGTCGTTGAATATCTTTGACAACTTGGGCTTTATCACCGGGTAATACCTCAGCAATTACCTTATCGATTCCTAGTTGACGGGCGATCGCTTCCGCAGTACGCTGGTTGTCTCCGGTGAGCATCACGACTTTAACTTTTTCCCGCCGCAAAGCAGCGATCGCTTCCTTGGCTTCAGGTTTGATGGTGTCGGCTACTGCCACAATCCCCATTAGCAGACCATTACAACCAACCAGCATGGCTGTTTTACCGTCAGATTCCAAACGAGTCAGTATCTCTTCTGTTGCAGGATTAATTTGATAGCCTTGCTCGCGGAACAAGCGGCGATTACCAAGCAAAATCCTATCTCGATTAATTTCTCCCCGAATCCCATGTCCGGGAATAGCTTCAAAATTATTCACTTTGGGAATATCTAGCATCTGATGTCTGGCTGCTCGCACAATTGCTTCACCCAAAGGATGTTCTGAACCCGCTTCTACAGCCGCCGCCAACCGGAGAATTTCATCGTTTGGGCGTTCTGCCAAAGCTACAATATCCGTTACACTAGGCTCACCACGAGTCAAGGTGCCAGTTTTGTCAAAAATGACAGTCGAGAGCTTTTCTGCCCTTTCTAAAATTTCCCCACCCCGAATTAAAATCCCGGCTTCTGCTCCCTTACCCACACCAACCATCAACGCGGCGGGAGTAGCAATACCCAAAGCACAGGGACAAGAAATAATTAACACAGCAATGAATGCAAGTAAAGCTTGGGGAAAGTTCCCGACAAGTAACCAACCGAGAAATGCCAGTACCGCAATTCCCACCACCGCAGGGACAAAATAGCCCGTGACTTTATCTGCCAACCGTTGGACTTGCGCCGTACTTGCCTGAGCTTCCTCCACAACTTTGATGATTTGAGCCAGAGCAGTTTCAGAGCCGACACGAGTTGCTTGGAAGTTGAATGCTCCTGTTCTGTTCAATGTACCACCAATCACAGTCGCTCCAGCTTGCTTCTCTACAGGTAGTGACTCCCCTGTCAGCATTGACTCATCTACAGATGAAGATCCATCCAGCACAATTCCATCTGTTGGTACTTTTTCTCCCGGACGGACAATAATGGTTTCGCCTACCATTACTTGCTCTGCCGGAATATCCATCTCCATGCCGTCTCGGATGACTCTAGCGGTGGCAGGTTTTAAATCTAGGAGTTTACGTACTGCTGCCGATGAGTTCTTTTTGATAATTTCTTCCATATACTTGCCTAGTAAAACAAAGGCAATGACGACGGCAGAAACTTCAAAATAAACATCTCGCTCCTCGACTCCGACAGGTAGAGCATTAGGAAAGAAAATCACTGCCACACTATAGAAATAGGCAACGCTGGTTCCTAGAGCAATCAGGAAATCCATGTTTACATTGCGGCTTTTGATGGCATTCCACGCTCCCACGTAAAATGACCAGCCACCAATGAACTGTACAGGGGTAGCCAGGATAAAAAGCCAGACTCCCCAGGTGAACCAGGGTAGAGCAGAAATCGGCACCCAGCTTAAGATACTTACACCTGCTGCCAGTCCCAAAAATGCAGCCGCTCGCAGAATTGCTAAAAGCAGTACCCCCGTCATCGCAATGGTGACGCGAGTCCGCATAGATTTGAGTTCCTTCTCAGGATCTAAAAATGTGTTTAAGCAAGTTTGGCTACAAAAATAGTAAGTGCGTCCACTTCGTTCTGTCTTCAAGGATGTGGCTTTAGGTACTGTCATGCCACAAATAGGATCTTTTGCCATCCCACCTTGGGGTACAATGCTTGCGTGTCTATGTCCGTGATGCTCGTGAGTTCTGGTCATTTTTGAATGAACTCCTTCATCCTGCTAGTTGTGATTCAAAAGTATGCAGGCAAGTCTGGCTGCAAAAATAGTAAGTTTGTCCGTCTCGCTCGGACTTCAAGGCTGTAGCATTTTTGACAGTGATGCTACATATTGGGTCTACAGCAGTCTTTTCACTATCTTGTTGACGTTTGTGATTTGGTGGTCTTCAATTAGTGGTGGCTTGTACCCACCACTAATTGTCTTTAATTTTGAATTGGAGCGAAGCGACTTGACCTCCTTGAGAGCAGATGTCAATCGTGTCAGGTCAAAATCTCTCCGGAATTCAACTTGCTTCGGGGTTGGATTTATACCAAGCCTGATACCATTGCTGCATCTGGTTAATTTCAGCCGTTTGAGTTTTAATGATGGACTGAGCTAAGTTACGAATTTCTGGTTTGGTAGCTTTTTTAATAGCCATCTGCGACATCATGACAGCCATGCGATGATGAGAAATCATCTGACGGATAAATTCTTTATCGAAATCTGGTGTATTTTTCAATGCTGCCAAATCTACATTCATACCCATCATGTTGCAGTTCATCGGCATTTTCATCATGCCTGGGTTCATCTGTTGGCACATACGCTGATGCATTGCCATCATTTCTTGACGAGTCATGGCTGTTACAGGTACTTCTTTCCCGTACCATGCCTTGTACCAAGATTTCATTTGCTGAATTTCGCGGTTTTGTTCTTGTTTAATAGCTTGAGCTAGCTTTTTAATTTCTGGGTGTTGAGCGCGACTTAATGCGATATCAGCTATTTCTATTGCTTGAGTGT
The DNA here is from genome assembly GCF_025677855.1 of Tolypothrix sp. PCC 7601. NCBI lineage: Bacteria > Bacillati > Cyanobacteriota > Cyanophyceae > Nostocales > Tolypothrichaceae > Tolypothrix > Tolypothrix sp. PCC 7601. The sequence goes on along the minus strand of NZ_CP064880.1, from coordinate 34,594 downwards.
GATGAGGAACCATCATCTCAATGAAATGTTGATCCATCTGAGTCATCATCCCTCTTTGGGGAGGAGGAGTAGTTTCTGTAGATAGGTGATGAGTATTGTGTTCTGAGTTGGAAACCTGAGCTTGTGCGTTATTTAAAATTACTAATCCAGTGAGCGTACTACTGGTTAAGATACCAACCAAGCCATAAAACAATGTTTTTGTCTTCATAACCCCACCTCATTTTAGGAGTTAAACACAACTTATATTTATGAAATTATCGAGAGATTGTGAGGAACTTGTGAGATAAAAAATCTTCGATTAACTCAATGAAATTGTGCAAATAGAAAGCGGTAATCAAGGTTTTTTAAAGCTTTACTTTCTTGAAATAATTAAGCTAATTTTCTTTCCAACCACTTAGTTAGATATTTCTATCTTCCATAAAACCCTATACTTTAAGCTTTTCACCTAGAGATGAAAAGAGGATGAAATATTTTTTATGTACACCTTTCTTTACAAATCAAGGCGATAGTAAAGGACTGCTTTCAGTAGATCATATCTTCGTTAGTGTCGTAATAGATGCGATGGTCTCCGAATCTACCGTGGGCGATCGCGCTTTTTGGCATTTGTGTAACATGCATGCCTACTTAATGAAGGGATTGTTCCACATCGACTGCTAGCAATTGGTCATGAGTTGCTTTACCAGTCAACACCAATACCCCGTTGATGGCGATTGCTTGCATTGACTGAACTCCATACTGTTCAACTTTCGCTAGATAAGTCTGCTGCTCCTAAACTGAACACAAGTCATCAACTAATACTTCACAATTTGAGCCAGCTAGTTCTTACGCTGTGCAAACTGTATCCTCACAAAGAGGGCAATTAGCTATAAATATCTGAATTTGACATTTATTTTGCCATAATGTTGACCAATAATTACCTTACTAGTATTTTCAATCCTCCACCTACCAGGAGAGTCAAGTCTAAACAATGCAATATTAATAATTTGTAATAAATTTAATTTTTTCTTCTGACAGCAAGGAAATGAAGAAGTTACTGTTAGAAAAAATGCAGCAACCGCATAAATTGACTTTTTCATAACTAACTCTGGCAAGATGATATAGGGTAGGCAAAATCCACTATCCCACCCTACAGCTACCGATTAATTTGGTTGACAGCAAGCCACACCTAAAATTAACAGCAGTTACTCACCTTAGCCACCGTAAGTCTGAATCCGAGCTAAACCAAGTGGAATTTCTTCTTTCATATCAATCTTTTTGACAGATACGGGATAATGCCAAGTTCCCTCATAATCTGGAGTATTAACTCCTTTCATACGAATTGATATAGTTGTACCAGGAGCTACTGGTTCGGAAAAAGCTACAGTAGCTTTTTTGTTGTTAATAGAAACCGTTGTAGGAATTTTTTGACCTAATTTGTTTTGGACTTCAATTCCTTTATCAATACTTATTCCTTCTGGTAAATCAATCGCCAATTCTGAAAGTGCTTTACCTTGGACATGAACATCAAATTTATGAGTAGCATCTGGGATACGGGCAACATTAGGAACAGCAGCACTGTTACCTAGATGAGAAATATTAGCATCATTTGGATTTTTAGCCCAAGCAGTAGAAACTGAAGATGCAAAAACTAAGGTAAAAGCAGCTGCGTAAATCGGCTTTTTCATCGATATTCTCCTTATTTAGTTAATCAATGAACTATCTCTATAGGAATCCAAAGTCTTGCTATGTATACTGAGAAGCCAAACCTTATTTGACAGGCTTTCAGTCAGGTTGACTTTTCAACAATCAAATGGGATTTCTATATATTTATAATTATGAAAGCTATTGATGAAATCAAGATGAAATATTGTTATGTCAAGAGAAATTTAAAATGTAGTTACTAAACGTAATTACTCAAAATTATTTCTGATTTAACTATTAAATATCTAAATTTAAAAGCTACTTAAAATTCTCCTGATAGTTAACTGATTTTTGAGTTAACTATCAGGAGTTTTATTTGGATAGCGAAGATTTTAAGGACTAATACGAAATCTAGCTACACCTATAGGTATTTTTGCATCACTACCAATGAAATTAGCAGATAAATAATAAACAGGGCCATTACCAAGAAATGGTTGTTTGACATTCTTAATGTCAATCTCTAGCTTACTGTTAGGAGCAACTGGTTCAGCAAAAGCTAGTAGTATAGTCTTACCATTCAAAGAAACATTAGCGTTAATTTTCTGACCATTCTCTTTGTTTACAACAACATCATTAATATCATTGCTCCACCTTACAGTACTTGGAACTTCAATATTTAACTGCGAAACATCTTTACTATTTTTAGGAACGTGTACTCGCAAAGTATGTCTAACAACCGCCCAGCGAGTCGGAGGAAATTGATAGTTACCCTCAACATGAGGAAGACTATCATTTTCTTCATTGGCACTTGCATAGTTGGCAGAAATTAAAAATGCAGCAGCTAGAGTAGATATAGCAATGTAAGCTAGCATTTTTTTCATATTTACTCCTAATTTAATCAGTAACATCAGCAAATATTCAGATTCGTGTTTAGTAAGCCGTTATCAACTAATACATAACAACTATGTAAAGACAGAATTATCTATCTCCTACATTCACACAAGAATTAAGAGAAGTTAAAAGCCTTCTCATTAACTCGTTTACTGTTTTAAGTCAGAAAGGTCTACTACCTTTATTGATCAAGTTTGGCAGGTCTTAATGAAATCTGGATGAAATTTTTGATTAACATAAAAATCTAAATATTAAAATGTAGGGAATTTAGCTAAACCAATAGGAATCTCTACCTCACTGCCAACAACTTTCACTGAAAAGCGGTATACAGAATCCGGGCCTGTAAATGGTTGTTGAACTTTATTAAAATTAACTAAGAGCTTAGTGTTAGAAATAACCTTTTCAGGGAACTCTATAATAATTTGTCTGCCATTGGCGGAAATATTAGTATTAATTTTCTGCTCATTCACATCCAAGACATCAATATCATTACTCACTGCTACAGTAGATGGAGTTTCAATAATAAGTTGAGAAAGAGCGTTGTTATTTTTGGGGATATTTAACCGAAAAGTATGTTTTACAAAACGCCAGCTATTAGTAGGATATTGCAAATTATTATCAACATTAGTCTCCTTAGCATTTGCCTTGGTCATGCAAATGAAAGCTATAGTGCCAAGAGCAAATACTGTACCTGTGTAAATCCATATTTTCTTCATCTTGAATTGTGAAAAAACCATTATGTAAAATAAGTTACAATTTTTTACTAGATAGACCTTTATATAATAAGTTTGACAGGTCAGGATGAAATTAGGGTGAAATTTTGACTGGTTCAAAAAATAATTTGTTGATGTTGTGTTAGGTAGCCAGTCCGGAAGTAAAACTTTGATGGAGTAACGAAAAATTCAATAATTTAAATCTGAAAATAACTACAACATTAGGTTGAAAAGATGAAATCAACCACGACAATATTTACTATTCCTGGCGATTGCCCAGTATTTCATAATCAGGTAAATTACCAAAAGCAGTAGAATTATTCATTCATTAGAGCAGCAGTAGCCAACTATCTCTACCCCTAGTACAAGCAAGACTAAAGCATCATAGAGTTTAGTAATCCCAACTCAATAAATTTCCGAGAGGTGTGAATTCAACCAAAAACCGTAAAGAGTACAGTAAAAGCTGCTAGGAAATGATTGTTTTTTTAAAATTGCTTGTAAGTGATTTAGTTCTTAAAACTAAAACGACCGTTTACTTTTTTGCCGTCAACATCCACAAGCATTTTCACTTGATATTCACCAGAAGCTTTTTCTGGTAGCAAAACAGTATAGTGTTTACCTTCTTTATCGTATGTAAGATTTAAAGTTTTCTGACTGCCATCAGGTATCTGAACTTGAGCTGTTACTTTGGCGTTAGGTATTGCTTCATGATTATCGCCTTTCTGCACGTAGAAATCCATGTGCGTTCCGTTATCTTCTTTCTCTGGTACAAACTCTAAATGATAAGCACCTGACTCAACAACTTGACCGCCGCGATTAGCTTCAGTATGACCAGATGACTCAGTTTTGGCAACGGTTTCTGATTTAGTTGTGGGTTCTGTTTTAGCTGTGGTTTCAGAGGTTGGTGCTGATGAATTACCATTAGATTCAGATGCTTGATTACCACAAGCTCCTAAAAATAATAGTCCTATACTTGCTAAAATAACAAAGCCTAATTTGAGTGATTGCATTGATTTACTCCTCATCTGGATTAGTTAAAAATTGAAACAAACTTGGGTAGACCTAGTTCTTGCACCTATTTTTGAAAATCCTTTTTCCAGCTACCCTCTTTGATATTTGATAATCTTCATTAACCGATGCAAGATAGAAAACAAATAAAAACTTAAACTTTTATACAACTGAACCTTGAGTAACTTCAAGATTTTGTACTGGTGCAGTAGTTTTTGGAACCAAAAACTTCCCGAATTGGGAATACAAAGCGGGCAAAACTAACAATGTCAAACAAAACTTGATATTGCCGCTCATCGCCACCGTAGAGAAATACGTTACTCACGCCAGGAACAGCCAGCAAGCGATTTCTCACATCCCAATTGACAATGCGCCACATTTCCATCATGTCAGTGCTTTCAGCATCAAAAGCGTATTTGACAGCCCATCCCAAGGGTGAGTTGACAGGCAGAATTTCTGGTTGTCCTACGCCTTGCGGTAGTTTTGCCCCTTGTAATCGCTCTGTCACCAGTTGACGCGCACGGTAAATGTCAGTGTCCCAACTAAAAACAGCTTTAATAGCAGAAATCCCAATGGCAGATGAAGACCGCAGCGATACCAATCCAGGCGTTCCGTTAACCGCGCTCTCAATCGGACGAGTGACCAAAGACTCGATTTCTTCTGGTGCTAAACCAGAAGCTTCGACTTGAACTTCCACTTGCGGGGGAGCAAAGGCAGGAAATACATCTAGCGGCATTCGCGTGAGGACGTGAAATCCCCACAGACTAATTAATTACGAACCCGATTCGTAAGGAAACCGGGTTTATTAACATTTATATCATTACCCTAAACAAATTACTAACGCTGAACTTGCTGAATCAGGGCTTGTGTTTGTTGATAAGCTTGGGTATCGCCTTGTTTAAGAAACAATTTTGCAGCTTGCTGAAGGTCTGTAACAGCACTCTTACTGTCTCCTAAAGCATATTGTGCCAGTCCTCGGTTGCCATAGGCATCAGCTAGATTGGGATTGATTTGTAGTGCTTGATTAAAATCTGCGATCGCTTGCTGATGATTTCCCTGTCTAAAATGGGCTAGTCCTAGATTGTAATAACCATCTTGTGAGTTTGGATCAATTTTCACTGTCTGATTAAAGTCGGCAATGGCTTTCTGAAAATCTCCTAGTTCTACATAAGAAATTCCCCGACCATTATAAGCATCTGTATGCTTGGGATTTAACCGCAGCGCTAGGTTAAAGTCAGAAATGGCTGCACTGAAATCTCTCAATTGAGATTTAGCTAAACCACGAAGGCAAAAACCTTCATAAAACCGTGGATTCATCTGTACTACAGAGTTAAAATCTGCGATCGCACCATTGAAGTTGCCTTGCTCAAGCTTTTGCACTCCTTGGTTATAGTACTCTTGGAAGTTCGTCGCCTTCAAAGGTATTTGTGCTTCTCTCGCAGAAACAGCAGCAGGCATTACACCCAGTAGACTTGTTATTCCCAGGATGGCTATTGTTCGCTTGATATATTTCATGGCTTTACCCCTTCATTCTTGCAGCATGACATTGGATTGCCACGGATCTGTTCCTTTATTTTAACTGGGAACTTGTAATAGCCATCCCCAAAGACTTTGTAATAGCAACCAAGCATTTAAGCCAACGATGACAATAGCAACTAACCAAGCTAAAGATTTTAACCACAAGGGATTGACAAACTCACCCATCAAGCGGCGATTACTAGTAAATATCACCAATGGAATCACTGCAAACGGTAACTGTAAACTGAGGATGACTTGACTGAGAACTATGAGGCTGCTTGTACTATTTTCACCAAACAGAATGATTGTAATTAACGCTGGAATGATGGCAAGCAGACGGGTTATTAAACGGCGTAACCACGACGGAAGGCGAAATTGCAAAAAGCCTTCCATAACAATTTGTCCTGCTAAAGTCGCAGTCAGGGTTGAACTTTGCCCAGAAGCAAGTAATGCAATGCCAAAAATCGCACTAGCAGCACTGACTCCTAATAGTGGTGAAAGCAATTTATAAGCATCTTGAATTTCTGCGACATTCTGATTGCCTGAAAAATGAAATGTTGCGGCAGACACAATTAAAATTGCTGAGTTAATGAATAGTGCTAATGACAAAGCAAAAGTTGAATCAATTGTGCCAAACTTAATTGCTTCCCATCTTTTTTCAGTAGTAGGTTGCCAATCACGGGTTTGCACAATAGAGGAGTGTAAATATAAGTTGTGAGGCATCACTGTTGCCCCTAAAATACCAATAGCGATGTAGAGCATTTCTGGATTCTGTAAAATTTCCTTCTTGGGCAGATATCCCAACAAAATCCCCCCCATATCAGGTCGAGAAAACAGAATTTCCGCTGTAAAACAGATACCTACGGTTGCTACCAGCATTATTACTAAGGCTTCTGTATAACGAAAGCCTTTATGTTGCAGGAATAGCAATACCAGGACATCCAGCGCAGTGATACACACACCCCATATCAAGGGAATACCGAATAAAAGTTGTAGGGCGATCGCACTTCCCAGTAGTTCCGCTAAGTCACAAGCAGCGATTGCAATCTCACACAGTACCCACAAACAAAAGCTTACCTTTGGGCTGAAATAGTCTCGACAAGCCTGCGCTAAATCTCGCCCTGTAGCAACTCCCAAACGCACACATAGAGATTGGAGTAATATCGCCATCAGGTTGGACAGCAGGATTACTGTTAACAACGTGTACCCGAACTTTGACCCTCCAGCAATGTCTGTTGCCCAGTTGCCAGGGTCCATGTATCCGACTGAAACCAAATACCCTGGCCCTGCATAAGCCAGCATCTTGCGCCAAAAGTTGTTGCTGTTGGGGACTCTAATACTGCGGTGAACCTCTGGTAAGCTAGGTCTGTTTTCTGGGGGAGTCATTTACTTTGCTATGAAATCTTCTCATATTCTTTTCATAATCTCAGAAAATGTAGAATAAACATCAACCTTTAGGCAAGTAGGGATATTGTTGTGACTTCAGCCATAAGTTGTCAAAATCGGACAACTTATGCCTTGGATTGAACTCGGACAACTTATGGGTTCTTGGCAATTTATGCTTGGATTTTCGGGTCTAAAGTAGAGGTAAACGGCTGAATGTCTAGCCAGCTTAAACCCTCGACAGGAGATAGACCAAGCTTGTAACACCATCTCAAAAACTTGTATAAAGTAGGCAATCGTCGTTCACGGACAACTTGAGTTTTCTGTGTGAGGGAATTCGTGAGGAGTGAGGGAGTAGAGACAAATTATACCTTATGTCCATCTCATATTGTGCTTAAAGTTACATTGCTGTTATCCTGAAAGCATAAGATGAGCAACTTGCTCACGTTATTCTTTCAGTGACATGAACACAGTTTGATATGTAACTAAAATTTGAACAGCTTACTTATGCTGAGTCAACGCAGCAATAAACACTTTTATAACTCAGTACACTAAGTTTCCACTACCACGTAACAGACGCAAAGAATTTAGACAGTACGGACAGTCGCAACTAAATAAACGAATCGCAGCATCACTTTCTTCATCTGTGAAGTTTAGTACAGCAACCTTGCTATCAGATGGCTGCGCTGAGATAACTGCCGATGCAGGTACAGGGGGTGCGCCTAGCTTTCTTTCTGAATCCCGAATACATACAAAAGAGGTGTTACCGTGAGGATGAGTTATGCAGGTACGACCATCATTTGTATGAACTAATCGTTGAGTCATCGTAGCTGCGGCGTAGGCAGGGTGAACTACTGTCAGCGTAGACATTAGGGAAGTAAAAATTGTAGAACTGGAAAGCAAAGTAAGTAGAAATTTTTTGTTCATTGATTTACTCAAAAAGTATATTTGAATGCTCATAATAACTGCTATCTTTCTATATTTCCAATAGGTTTGTATTAAAGATACTAGGTTAAAAAAATATATTAAGAATAAAATCAAATATATTCAAACTTAATTGAATAAAAAATAAGCTATAGACAAATAGCATTGCACATTCTTTTGAAGAAGTTATTACAAAGTTATGACGAAAGTATGACTAAACTAAATATTCTGCACGAGAACATAGATAAATGAATGATAGAGCGTATGAGATTCTTTATCTGGAGGCTGTCATGATAATTATCATGATAATCAAATATTAGAGTGGTATTACTGGATTAAGAAGATTGCTGTTAGTTTGGCAACAAGCAACCCTATACAATTGAACAAATTGAGCGATCGCCTACCGTGGGCGGTTCGTCATTGCACCTTGTTTTCGCTTCTTAGTAGCCCTAAATAGATAAGAGAAAAGCAATTAAGAATATTCAGTCATGTCCAAGTTATAATCTTTATTTGATAGATGTTTCGTCGGCTTTCAAAATCACTTTTAGAAATTTTACAGAAGCAAACTAATCAATACATTTTATACACTCTTGTCAAACAGAAAGTTTATGGTATATCTTTACTTGCAATCGAGCAGCAAAATGCTTTTGATTAATGAATCACCCAAATTAGTTTTCAGAGGTCAAAAATGACTAATTTTTCTTCTACTTCAGTGTTGCGGAAGACCGCAGGTCTTACTTTGTCTAAACCGGTACAAGTAACACTTTATATGCTGCTATCTTCTTTGGTTATCTGGACTGTTTTGTTCTCTACCTATCCTGCGGCTCATAACACGGCACATTCAGCGCGTCACCACACTTTAGGTGTTGCGTGTCATTAAATTATCATAATCTCAAGATTTTTCGGATATATGAGATTTTGCTAAAACACTCGATACAATAACGCCACGAGGATGGCGCGAAATCTGCGCCATTTTTTGAGATAGAAGTAATTTCAAGTTTTGTAAAGTAAAGATACTTTGTCTTTCATCTCTGCATTATTTTGCTTTGATTTCATACCATCTCTAATTTATTGTCAATATTTTTACTGGAATTCTTCACTCTGTAGTGAATAGAAGCTGATAAGGTAACTTTTGCTGACAACTATCAAATATTAACCGAAGATACATAGTTTACGTAAGGTTTTATGAAAAAATATCGACTGTTTGGGGCGATCAGTGCTGTTTGTGTTGCGTTGTCAATTCTTTATTCCTTTGTAGGAGTTTCCCAAACTCCTATACCCAGAGTACAACTCTCTACTAACCCACCTTTAGAACAGATTCATCCCTTTGAAGCAGGAACAGATAAACCACAATCTCCCGTTACACTAACGCTACAAGCTCTTGATGCTATAGGTAAACCCTTAGAAAATACCAAAATTAGCTTACAAATTCTGACACCACCACCTAATCCTTGGTTGACTACAGATTTCCCCATTGTCGAGGGAACAAAATTACTACAAATGGATGCGGCTGCACCTGATGGTAAGTTAGAAATTCAGCAGATGTTACCTATCCGTGGGAACTACCAACTGCGGGTAAATGTGTCACCCTTAGTAGCAAATGCTTTTACCCCCTATGAACAAACCTTGAATTTGAATATCCAAGAAAATCCAGTTAAATACAAATATTTTGCTGTTTTTGCAGCTATCTTACTATCAGTTGGATTATTAGGTGGTTGGGTTATCGGCGGACAAGAAGAACTACGACAAGGAGAAATTGCGCCGCAATCTGTGCGTCTTTTGTTAAGTGCATTGACAGTGGTGGCTATAGTAACTTTATTGTTTATTAACATTAGTGCAGAAGTTGCAGAGGCTCACGGTAGTGGACACTCAAGCGGTAAAGAAGAAATCGCACCATCAGTCCAAAAATCTCAAGGGTTGGAAGTCCGTGTTGAGGGAAATAAAAGCGCAACGGTAGGAAAACTTGCTAATTTGATAGTAAATGTTAAAGATGCTGCCACAAGACAACCCATCAAGGATGTAGTGTTGCAGGTGAAGGCGATCGCCTTAGAAGATAATTTAACAGTCTTTGCCTACAAGGGAGTTACTGACCAAGAAGGTAAGTTAACGTGGCAAGAGCAATTTTTTGATGGCGCACCTCACAAAGTTGAGGTCGAAGCAACTCCTAGCCCTGGATCTAAGCGTCAATTTCCACTGGTGAAAGTCGCACAAGAAGTTGAAGTTGAAGGAATTGCACCGCCAATGTACATCCGGTTGATTGGTTTATTCTACTTTACTGCTATTGTCGGCATTGGTATGGCGATGGGATTGCTAATACAGCACCGACGAAAACCACAAGCTGGGGCAAATTAAAAGCATCAAGGCTTAACACTACGCCGTATCAATATTCCTAAAATGCCTAGTCCTAAGAATACAGCACTAGCGATCGCCGGGATATTCCACTCTTGTTTAGTCGTTGAGCAGCGTATTCAATTCTCATCTGTTGATGAACAGACAAGTTGCTTTCGTTCTCCTGTCAAGGGTAAGTGAAGGATGAAAGTGCTACCCTTACCAACTTGGCTTTGCAACTGTATACTACCTCCATGAGCCAGAACAATTGCTTGCGCGATCGCTAATCCCAATCCAGATCCACCAGTACGACGCGAGCGATCGCTATTCACTCGATAAAAACGGTCAAAAATCCGCTTTTGCTCGTGCGATGCAATACCAATACCTGTATCTTGAACTTCAATTACAGCATTACCGTTGCTGCGTTTGAGGATAACAGTTACATAACCGCCAGCAGGGGTATATTGAATAGCATTAGCAATTAGATTAGAAAGCACACGCAACAGTTGATCTTCATCTCCCATCACGTATAAAAGCTCTTGGCATAACACCAAAGATGTTAGTTGCAAAGAAGCCGCAGCTGCTAACGCTGAAAATTCTTCTATTAGGTCATTAATCAAAATATTCAGACAGCAATGTACTTGTTGTGTCGCCAGCGTTTGCTGTTCCAACCGAGACAGTAACAGCATATCCTGAACTAGTTCAGCTAGTCGATGATTCTGACGTTGAATAGATGCCAAAACATCTCGCGCCTCCTCAGACAGATACTCCATATCAAATAAAGTTTCTACCGTTGCATTAATCGCTGCAAGAGGAGTACGCAACTCATGAGAAGCATCAGACGTAAACTGTTGCATTTGTTTATACGACCTGTCAATTGGTCGCATTGCTAACCCTGCCAGCCACCAACTAGAACCACCAACTAACAATACCGTAATTGGCAATCCCACGGCCAAAATTAATTTCAAAGCAGCGAGACGATTATCAAGGTCATTGAGATTGCGCCCTACCTGAATATAGCCCCAATCTTGATTATCCTGAGTGTGCAGCAGTAGAGACTTTTGACTGTAACGATTGCCTTGCAAGTCTTTGACTGTTTGCCACACTTGGGTTTGCACAGTCGGTGGCAATTCATCAGGTTGGAAACCTGCCACTGCAATTAACCGTCCTGAACCATCGACAAAACGGATGTAATATTGCTTATCTTTATATACAGTACTAAAAATGCCGTGTTCATTATGGGTGCTTTGACTGTGACTCAGGATATTTTGGGTAGGACAACTGGACTCAGCTAAACAAATATTTGGTAAAACCTGCTGGAAAACTAGCTCTGTAATACCAGGTTGTTTCAAATTCGGTTCAATTACATCATGTAGTGTACCTGCTACCGATTCCAGTTCCCGGTTGATAGAAGCCACATAAGCATCAATGATTACTTTGTAAACCACAAAACCGCATAAGGATAGAATCAGAGCCATAACTACCGCATACCAGGTAGCCAATTGCCAGCGAGTCTTACGAAATAGTCGAATCTGCATTGCCAGGATTGAAACGATAGCCCATACTAGGGACAGTTTCGATTAGCCCATCACAACCATATTCCGATAATTTGCGTCGCAAAAGTCGGATTTGAGCTGCTACTACATTACTAACGCGTTCTGCACTAAAGGCGTACAGATGATTTAAAATTTGGTCGCGGGTAATAACTGTATTAGGACGTTTCATCAAATATTCTAATAATTGAAATTCTTTTTTTGTTAAATAAATTACCTTATTTTCACCATTCGGGTACTGTCGAGAAACTGTACAATTACCGCAGTCCAGGATAAGTCCACCAACTTGCAATTGTAAAGGCTGGAACTGAGACGTAAGCGATGCGCCTCCTAAAGCAGATCGCCTTTGCAAAGCACGCAACCGCGCCAGTAGTTCTGCCATGCCAAACGGCTTGATTAGATAATCATCTGCTCCTGCATCTAGACCAGCTACCTTATCTGCCATGCTATCTTTAGCGGTTAGCATCAGCACTGGTAAAGCATTACCCCGATTCCTTAAACGTTTACACAATTCCAAACCTGACATTCCCGGTAACAACCAATCAAAAATTGCCAGTGTATATTGAGTCCAATTATGTTCTAGATAAATCCAGGCTTCATTTCCATCCAAAACCCAGTCAACAATATATCTTTCTTTACTCAACTTTCGCTGAATTGACGCACCTAGATCCGGCTCATCTTCAACTAACAGAACTTTCATAAGCAGTAAATTTACTCTAGAAATTTGTTCATTAAATTACACGCAATTGAACAATTCCAATGGGTAACTCTACATTCATACCAGCGAAAATAGTAGATATATTGTAGAACTTATTACCAGTAGTGACTGCTGTTTTTTTAACATTATTCATCTTTACAATGATAGTAGTTCCAGGAGCGACTGATTCGGCAAACTCTAGCGTAGCTTTTTTGCCTTGAATAGAAACTTTTGCCGCAATTTCTTTACCAGATTGCTCGTACATATCAATACTTTCTCTGAGGACAATATTAGCTGGAGCTTCGATAATTAGCTGAGAAATAGTCTTGCTGTTTTCGGGAACTGCTATTTTTAAAGTATGTCTGAGAATTCTCCAGTGGCGAATACCTTGAGGAGATTCCCCTAAGCTAATAACGTGAGGAAAGTTACTAGATTGTGGTGTAGGATTTGCATAAGTAGCTGGAACTAAAACTGCCATAGTCAAGACAAAAATAGTAGTAGGTGTCAATTTTCTATTCATTGCGTTCTTATAATTACCTCACTATATCCATCAATTATTAGAATCATCTTCAGTGAAAGATGTTACCTTTTAATAGCTTGACAAAGCGAGATGAAATTTGGGTGAAATTTTTGCTAGTTACACGGATTTATTAAAAAAAACAAATAAGTGACCTTTGATAGAGCTATGACGTTTTCCTATAACGTATCTCTTTATAGTCTCAAAACTCTCTCTAACCTCGTTTCAACTTATAACGATATTGACAAACAGTTGAAGAAGCAAGATGTTCGTACTGATGTTTTGTCATACATTTAACTGAAAATATAGTGTTGTAGATTTGTGTGGCAACGACGGAGATAACTCAGTGCTTGTTTTTCTATATAACGAACTCTCCTCTCACTAATGTTGAGATGTTGAGCTACCTGCGTCAAAGTGAGTTCACAATTATCTTCCAAGCCATAATGCAAAATTAGGACTTGTTGCTGCTGTGGAGTTAATTCTCTCAGCGAGAGATAGATATCTTGACGCATTAAATTTTGAGTTACTTGGATTTCAGGCGAGGCTTCTGGAACTTCTGTTAAAAGTTCTTGCAATTCTGTGTCTTCGTTATCGCCCACTTGTTTATCTAATGAGACAGGTTGACGAGATATCATCAGCAGTTCGCGGATTTGAGCAGGGTTTAATTTCATCTTTTCTGCAATTTCAGGTACACTAGGACTACGCTTTAATTTTTGAGATAATTCTCTTTGCACTTTTTTAAATTTATTCAACTTTTCGGTAAGATGAATTGGCAGTCTAATAGTTCGTGATTGCTGAGATATTGCTCGTGTCATTCCCTGGCTAATCCACCAATAAGCATAGGTAGAAAACTTATAGCCACGAGTGGGGTCAAATTTCTCTACACCACGCTCTAAACCTAATGAACCTTCCTGAATTAAATCCATAAACTCCACATTTCGTCCTTGATATTTTTTGGCGATAGAAACCACTAAACGGAGATTTGCTACCATCATTTTTTGCTTTGATTGTGTACCTTTCTGAAAAATTTCCTTCACTTCCATTTCACTAAGTTGTACATATTGAGCTAATTCTTTTTGAGATGGTTCGTGATTGAGTTGTTTCTGCAAAGTTTCCTTTTTATTTTGTAACGTAATCATCTGCTGTACCTGTTTGCTATATACAATTTCTTCCTCATGAGTCAACAATGGTACACGAACAATATCTTGCAGATAATTACGAACTATATCTGTGCTGAATTTAATATTTGACGTTGTTGTGATGTTACAAATCGGCATCATTTTAGTATTTTTTGTTTATGTGAAAATATGTTTAATAAAAATTATTCATTCATGTTACGGTAAGTAGCCACGGCTGAAGGATAACTGCGATTGAGATAGCGAAATATCCAATATTTGAAAACTGTATCCATGATTACTGGAACAGTAGCAATAAATAAAGAAGTAAGGCTTTTGTTTTCTGGTAAACCGTAATGTTGGAAAGTACTTTCTATAATTATTTGCCAACCATAAGGAGAGTGAAAACCGACAAATATATCTGTAGATAGAATAATTAAAAAAGCCTTAGCGGAGTCGCTTAGACTATAAGTTATATCGCCAGCAAAAGACATAATAATGGATAGCTGCTGCTTACCTGTTAAGATTAAAATAATTAATGTAATGGCTGTAAGTATATCTGTAAAAACATTTGTTACTGCATTAATACTTTTAATTTTATTTTCTGCTACTAACGCAATAGCTTTTTTCTTAATCTTCTTTTGAACAAGCTTGTCAGAGAATGTGGTGATTTTACCTATTCGAGCTTCAAAATAAACACTTTGCTTAAATCTTTTGAGTTCCGCTAAAGCTTTTTCTTCTTGAGAAGAATTTAAGAAAATATTTAACTCTTGTGAATTCCAAAACTTCTCAATTATGGGAGCAATGAAAAAGTTTCTAGAAAGCTGATTTATAAGTAATGGAACTACAATCAGAATTAACAGAAAACGGAGGGAGGAAATTGTTTGCAGTCGAGAAGCGCGAAACTCTTCAATAACCTTTGCTTCGGCATTTGGATCTAACGTGTGTTGAAATTTTCCTATTGTCCGCAGGATAGAGCGAGGAATAAAGCTCATCTTTTGAGATGATGACTTTGATTTCATCTTAATTTATAAGCATCACAATTCTAGTTGCACCCATAATTTAGTGAGACAACTGTGGCATTTTAAAGACCTATAAGATTTAAAGTTTAAATCTCTAAATTCTACTTTACAAAAATAGGATGAAATTAAGATGAAAAATCAGTATTTTATAGATTTTTTTCTAAATTTAGTTATTTTGGTGTATATTAAAATCAGCAACTTTACTTAAATAACTATTACTTTGGGGATTTGTTCTCACAAAGCTAAGATGATTAGGTATTCGGTTACAGTAATTGCTCTAAATGCGATCGCCACCAAATTCTCTATCCATATACTCAACTAAATTGATTTAAACCACATTTTCTTGAGCAAGAGGACATGGATAACTTGGATCGCCTGTTTCTATCTGAATTGTAGTGTGTTCGATACCGAAATGGTCGTGAAGTTGTTGATTTACCTGAACTAAAAAAGCATCATTAGGATTTCCAGCAGGCATAATTAAATGAGCAGTGAGAGCTGTTTCTGTAGTACTCATTGCCCAGATGTGCAAGTCATGAACACTAGATACACCAGGAAGTTCAGCTAAGAATGTACGGACTGCAAGTGGTTCAATACCTGCTGGTACTGCATCTGTGACTAAGTTCAAAGATTCTTGGAACAATTGCCAAGTACTCACAATAATCACGACAACGATCATCAAACTTACAACTGGGTCAAACCATAGCCAACCAGTGGTAACAATCGCAATACCAGCCAGGACTGCACCTAAAGATACTGCTGCGTCAGCAACCAAATGGAGAAAAGCTCCTCTAATGTTCAAGTCTCTTTCACGACCAGACAAGAACATTAAGGCACTTCCCATATTAATGGCAATACCTACCGCAGCCACGCCGATAATTGTACTACCTGATACTGGGCTGGGTTCACGGAAACGCTGGATAGCTTCCCATGCAACTGCACCAGAAGCTACGAGTACGAGGATAGCGTTCAAAAGAGCTGCCAAAATAGAGGAGCGACGTAACCCGTAAGTGCGGCGTGGTGTTGGTTGGCGACGGCTGAGGAAGCTTGCTCCCCAGGCAAGTAACAAACCTAGAACATCACTCAAATTGTGACCAGCATCGGCAAGTAGGGCAAGGGAATTGGCAGCTAACCCATAAACTACTTCAATGACAACAAATCCAGTGTTGAGAGCAACGCTAATAATGAAGGCACGGTTGTAATTAATCGGTTCGTGGCTGTGTGCGTGACTGTGATTGTGAGACATGAATCTGCCCTTAAAGCGTTACCAACGGCGACAGAACTTCTATGCTTTGACAAGTAACAAACTTATCTTGAAGCATATCTTTGACCAAGGAAAAAAATTCAGCGATCGCACTTTCACTATCAATAACTGTAATAATAAGTGGTAACACAGAAGACTCAGTAGATGGATCTAGCTCGTTCATAGTGCGAAAAATACCATGTTTGCCATATCCAGAAATTGCTCGCATCACCGTCATCCCTGTTATTCCCTGTTGTCGAGCGATTCCCAATAGAGTTTGGTGAAGTGGTTGGTGCTGCCAACCATCAGACTCACTGATATAGATTGTTAGCAGCTTCCATTTAATTGGTTCGTGATTGTACTGTTGAACCATAACTGTTATCCTGTCGCTACCACTTGCTATTAATTATCGCTTGAAGGTAAAGCGACCGTTTACTTTTTCACCATTGATATCAGAAAGAATAGCAACTTTATACTCACCTGCTGCTTTTTCAGAAAGTACAACATGGTAATGTTGTTCTTTAGCTTCATAAGTGAGGGAAAGCGATTTTTGACTACCATCAGGTAGCTGAACTTGAGCAGTTACTTTTGCATCCGAAACTGTAGTATGTTTTTCTCCTTTCTTTAAATAGAAATCTAAATGAGTTTCATTATCCTTTGCTTCAGTAACAAACTCCAAATGGTACTGCCCAAACTCTAAAACTTGACCGCCATGTGAATGTTCACCTTTACCGTCTTCGGAATGCTCTTGAGCATTGTTTTTATTATGAGAATGACCATCATTTTCCGAGTGATTATCTTTCGCTGCGGTTTCAATTTTGGCAGCCGTCTCTGTTGTTGATGCCGATTTATTCTCTGAATTTACAGCTGGATTACTGCCACTACAAGCACCTAAGAAAAGCAAGCTTACACTACCTAAAACTACGAAGCTGGTCTTCAAAAATTTCATTGATTTACACTCCTCAATATTTAGTCAATTAACAACTAAAAACTTGCCTCTCCTGCAATTTCTGTCTGAATAATTGGTTCAGCCTTTCTTGGCATCAAAAATCTACCAAACTGTACATATAAAGCTGGAAGTACCAAAAGAGTTAAAGCGGTAGAGGTAAATAATCCACCTAACACTACAACGGCTAGTGGCTGGAGGATTTCTTTTCCAGCTCCACTACCAATTACCAAAGGCCCCATACCCAGAGCCGATGTTAACGCTGTCATTAAGATAGCAGCCAACCTTTCTACCGACCCTTCCATCAAAGCCTGCCGCAGAGGTTGTCCTTCTGCCATCCTAGAATTGTAGTTCTCAACTAGTAATAGTCCATTACGTGTAGCAACGCCGAACAAGGTAATAAATCCTACCATTGAAGCTACAGAGAGAATACCACCAGCCAAGGCGATGGAAATGACTCCACCTATTAATGCTAAGGGCAAGTTTAGCAAGATCATGATAGTGGCAGGAATGGACTTGACAGCAAAGTAAATCAAAACTGCAATAGCAACAAATGCTAATCCCCCAGCCGAAAGTAAAGTTTTTGTAGCTCCTTCTTGTGCTTCAAATTGACCGCCGTATTCAATGTAATATCCGGGAGGTAATTGTACCTCTTGCTTAACTTTGTCCCGGATATCTTTAATCACAGAACCTAAATCGCGTCCAGCTACATTGCTGGAGACAACAATATAACGGGAGACATTCTCGCGGTTAATAGTATTGGGGCCTGTACCGTAGTCAATTTTTGCGACTTGAGCTAAGGGAATTTTTTGTCCGTTGGGTGTATCAACTAGCAAATCGCGGATGACTTCGATATTGTTGCGGTATTTTTCTTGCAACCAGACAACTAGATCAAAGGTTTGTTGCTGTTCTAAGATTTGAGATACAGTTCGCCCATTCAGAGCCGTTTCTACCGTCTCTGATAATTCGCCAATAGTCAAACCATAGCGAGCTGCTGCATTACGGTCAAACTGAATTTGTACCTGTTTCACTGGTACTTGCGGTTCTAATTGCAAGTCTGCTAAACCGGAAACTTCGCCCATAGATGATTGTACTTGTTGACCAAGCTGGCGGAGTTGTTCCAAATCGGGGCCAAAAATTTTCACAGCGATCGCACTTCGTACCCCAGAAAGCACTTCATCCATCCGGTGCGAAATAAAACCACCAATATTGGGAACTACACCGGGAATTTTCTCAAATTGCTCCCGAATCATTTCAATTGCCTTATCTCGGTCTTTTCCTCCCTCTTCACTCAGTTGAACATCTAGTTCTCCAACATTAACACCAGCTACTTCCGTATCACCTTGCGCTCGTCCAGAACGGAACTGAACTGCTTGAATCCGGGGGTCTTTTTTAAGAGTATTTTCCAATGCCAAGCCTACCTGATTGGTAGCATCCAGAGATTGGCCAGGCATCAGAATCGTGGTAATTACTAGGGCGCGGTCTTGAAATTCTGGTAAAAAAACTTGCCCTAACGAGGTCATAATTAATATTGAAGCGATAAAACTAGCGATCGCACCTGTCAAAATAATCTTGGGGCGACGTATAGCAAACTGCAACAGTGGACGATATAATCGCTGAGAAAATCTTTCAACCCAAGTTTCTGTTGTTGGCAAACGCTGATTTACCAACAACAGAGCGCATAGTGCTGGAGTCAATGTCAATGCTACCGAGGTTGAAGCCACTATTGACAGCAAATAAGCTATACCCATTGGTGTAAAAATCCGACCTTCCACCCCAGAAAGGGCAAAGATTGGTGCAAAGACGACCGCGATAATGATTGTCGAGAACAGTACGCTTACCCTTACCTCCACTGAACTATTGAAAACAACTTGCAGGGGTGGTACAGGATTACCTGCTATCTGGTTTTCTCGCAAGCGACGGTAAGAATTTTCCATATCCACAATTGCGTCATCTACCACCGAACCAATCGCAACAACAAGTCCGCCCAAAGTCATTGTGTTGATGCCTTGTCCCGTCCAATTGAGGATCATCATTCCCAATAACAAAGACACGGGAATCGCGCTCAAGGTAATGATCACCGTGCGCCAATTCATCAAAAATAGAATTAAGATCACACAAACAATGATCGTGCCATCGCGCAAAGCTTCTTCAACGTTTTTTAGCGAGGCTTCGATAAAATCTTCTTGACGGAAGGTTTCGGTAACTTTCACATCTTTAGGCAAGCTGGCTTTTAGCTCTTCCATCGCTGCTTCAGCCGCCTTTGTAACGCTTGGTGTATCAGCAGTCGGCTGTTTATTGACAGTCAAAATCACCGCTTTCTTACCCGCAGAACTGCCATCACCGCGTTTGAGTGCAGCACCGATTTGTACATCCGCCACTTGTTCGAGAAGTACGGGTGTGCCATTTTTGGCTTTAATTACTGATTTCTTCAGTTGTTCAATAGATTCAATCCGCCCAACACCTCGCACCAAAGTTTCTTGGTCGGGAGTAATTAAAAATCCCCCTGGTGCATTGGCGTTGGCTGCTTGTGCTGCTTTGGTGACATCATCAAGGGAAACATTAAACGCCTTCAGTTTATCTGGGTTTACCAGCACTTGATACTGACGCTCATCTCCACCAAATATGACAATATTACTCACACCAGGGACGGCCAGCAAGCGGTTTTTCACTTGCCAATTGACAATCCGCCAGACCTCCATTAAGGGAGTAGTTTCTGAGGTAAAGGCGTATTTAACAGTCCATCCCAAGGGGGAACTAACCGGAAGAACCTCTGGGTCTTCCACTCCTTGCGGTAGTTGACTGCGTGCTTGTTGCAACCGTTCCGTTACCAATTGGCGGGCGCGGTAAATTTCTGTATCCAAGCTAAAAGTGGCTCTCACAGCCGAAAGACCTACAGCTGAAGAAGAACGCAATGCTTCTAGTCCAGGTGTACCGTTAATTACACTTTCTATTGGTCGAGTGACTAAGGACTCCACTTCCTCTGGTGCTAGTCCTGGGGCTTCGGTCATAATTTCCACTTGCGGAGGAGCAAAGTTAGGAAATACATCCAGTGGCATTTGTGTAAGGACGAGAAAGCCCCAAACAGATATGAGGATGGAAGCAATAACCACTAGCCAGCGTTGAGCGATCGACCATTTAACAATAGAATTGAGCATTATTGCGAAGATAAAGCTTTACTGAATATAAGTCAGCATTAACTTTCTCTAGGATGACAGGCTGGAATGAAATTCGGGTGAAATTTGTACAAGGGAGAGTTTAGGTGATAAGCTACGCTCCACCGTAGGCGATCGCGATTCCTTTATTCCTTTTTTGAAATCCATAACTAATTATCATTGGGTTATTGAACATCAATGAGTTGCTGTGAATGAGTCAGCTAAACGTTAAAATAATGAGGCTATTTGTGTAATTATCATATTCTTTGCAGCAAGCAGGACAGGCCGTTTTTCACCTGCCAGTTGACACTACAAGCTTTCAAAATTCAGGAGCATCAGTCAGCTAGATAGCTGCGTGAGTCAATTCCATATCTTCGTAGAAGCGTGAGAGCTTGTTTTTCCACTTGTCGTACTCGTTCCCGACTAATACCCATCCGTTGACTAATCTGTACTAGGGTCAGTTCGCATCCACCTGCTAAACCAAAGCGCAAGATTAAGACTTCCTTTTGCTGGGGAGTCAGCTTTGCTAATAGGTTGTGAATGTCTTGATAGAGCAATTCTCGTTCGGCGTAGCGTTCGGGAGACATACCATCATCCTTCAGCAGATCCTGTAATTGGGTAACCTGCTCAAACCCAATTCGCATATCTAAGGAAACAGGTTGACGAACAAGCTGCAAATATTCTCGAATCTGACTGGGTTCCAGATTGAGGGCTTGGGCGATTTCCGTCACGCCAGCAATGTAACCAAGCTTTTGAGATAACTCTCGCTGAACACACTTAATTTTGTTCAGCTTATCAGCCATGTGAATGGGTAAACGAATAGTGCGGGATTGTTGTGCGATCGCTCGTGTAATTCCCTGACGAATCCACCAGTAAGCATAAGTAGAAAACTTGTATCCAAGAGTTGGATCAAATTTCTCTACCCCCCGTTCTAGCCCCAATGCACCTTCTTGAATTAAGTCGAGAAACTCAATATTGCGTTTCTGGTATTTTTTAGCAATAGACACCACTAACCGCAGATTAGCCTGAATCATCTTCTGCTTGGCAATTTGTCCTTGACTTAGTTGTTGCAGTAGTACATCTTCTTTCAACTGCATCTTGTCAGCCCATTGTTGCAGAGTGGGTTCACGCTGTAATTTTTCAGCTAGCTCTTCTTTTGCAGTAAACATCACCATCATTTGCTGAACTTGTTGAGCAAAAAAAATTTCTTGCTCATGGTTTAACAGAGGTACACGTCCAATTTCATGAAGATAGATACGCACTGTATCTGCTGTAGATGAAAATTCGTTATTCTTGCTCTTAAGTTTAGTTACTTGGGATGTTGAATTAGGCATAAATATGTTAGCCTCAATTGAATAAAATCAAATGTTTACATAAAAATAAATAAGCACAAAATAAGTGAGATGATAAATTTTAAAAACTTCATCAATTAATTGGTTCAAACTGTCCTAAAAAAGTAGGTCGGGGACGGGTAATGTCAACTTCCCACAAAGCCTTGACATTCGCTAATGATTCCCGTAATAAATCGGGAATCATTCCTCGTAGTCCATAAATTTCTATATCTGGAGTTCCTAAACCAACTGTCTTTAGTCCTAATTGGCGACAGGTATAAACAGTGCGGGGAAGATGATAATTTTGAGTGATGACAACAGCTTTATGTACACCAAAAACCTTATGAGCGCGATAACAACTCTCATAAGTGCTGAAACCTGCATAGTCTAGGGTAATGTTTTTCATCGGTACACCCAGATCATGGGCATATTTCAGCATAGACCTGACTTCATTATAGGAAACTGTACTGTTATCTCCTGTCATCAAGAGTTTACTAATCTTTCCCATTTTATAAAGTTTGACAGCAGCTTCTACACGGTCTGACAACATGGGTGTGGGATTACCATTGGGAAGAATTCCTGCACCGAATACTATTGCAACCTGTTCTTTTGGAACTGATTCTGGTTGAACGTAGCGATCGCCATTCGTCATTAAACCTATATAAGCCGTTGCTATTAAAGGTTTTGCTAATACACTAATTACTAAACCTAGCAAAATCCATCGCAGGTAACGGAACAACTTGAAATATTTTCCCCCTATACTTTTTTCAAAAAATCTCATAAAAATGATATTGTACAGAGTCTTTTATTGGATCAGCGATGCCCATTATTGGAAGTTTATATGTACCTATAAATTACTTCTTATATTATCAGCCAATAAAGAATTCACTGGCTGTACTTTAGCAAAATTACTGTCCCATCTGCGCTTAACTTAGTGATGCTAATTAATTCTCCAACACCACCGCAGCTACCTTCCCATTTTCCTCAACAGCCGCACTTCGCTTAGGTAATAAAAACCTACCAAACTTCGAGTACAAAGCAGGTAAAACCAGCAAGGTTAACGCTGTAGAAGTAAACAAACCACCTAAAACCACTATCGAAAGTGGCTGCAAAACTTCCTTACCTGGCCCCGATGCAATTACTAACGGTACTAATCCCAAAGCGGATGTAAAAGATGTCATCAAAATAGCATTTAGTCTTTCCATTGACCCGGCTATCAGGATTTCTTTTAACGACATTCCGCTAGAAAATTTAGTAGTGTAATTGTCTACTAAAAGTAGTCCGTTGCGAGTAGCTACACCAAATAAAGTCACAAAACCTACTAAGGAAGCGACTGAAACAACACCCCCTGTTAGTGCCACAGCAATTACACCTCCGACTAAAGCGATGGGCAAGTTAATCATAATCATTGCTGTAGAGGCAATGGATTTGACAGAAAGATACATTAATACCGTAATCACTACAAAGGAAATAGCACTGAAAATCAAAATGTTTTGTGAGGCTCTTTCTTCGGCTTCAAATTGACCGCCATACTGAATAAAGTAACCAGAGGGCAATTGCACTTGTGCTTTGACTTTGTTTTTAATTTCATTGACTACCGATCGCAAATCTTTGCCCTGAGCATTAGCAGATACTACAATTAGACGAGAGACATTTTCCCTGTTAATGGTATTTGGGCCAGTGCCATAGGTAACAGTAGCCACCTTAGCTAAAGGAATTTTATTTCCCCCTTCATCTCCACTTTGGGAAGGGACATCAACTAACAAATTTTCAATTGTTTGTAAATTATTCCGGTATTCTGACTGTAACCAGACAATTAAATCAAAACTTTGTTGCTTATCCAAAACTTGCGATACTACTTTACCATTGAGCGCAGTTTCGACAAGTTCAGATAGTTGCCCAACTGTTAAACCATAACGTGATGCGGCAACACGGTCAAATTTTATTTGAATTTGTTCAATGGGAACTTGCGGTTCTAATTGTAAATCTACAAGCCCAGACACAGATGACATTGCACCTTCAACTTGTTGACCAATCCGGCGGAGTTCTTCTAAATCTGAGCCAAATATTTTTACAGCAATTTGACTTCTTACCCCAGATAATATTTCATCAATTCTGTGAGAAATAAATCCACCAATATTTGCAGCAGCACCAGGTATTTTATTAAATTCTTCCCGCAACCATTCTACTGTTTCTTTACGCTTTTCCATTCCTTTGTCACTCAGCCCAATATCGAGATGGCCAAGATTTACGGGTGCTGCATCTGGATCACTAGGAGCGCGTCCTGCCCGTAACTGCACATATTTTAACCTGGGGTCATCTTTGAGTTTATTCTCCAAGACAAAGGCGGCACTGTTAGTAGCTTCTAAAGATGAACCTGGATAAAGAGCTAAAGTATTGACCAAAGTTGATTCTTGAAATTCTGGTAAAAAAGCCCGTCCCAAAGCTGGAAAAATCACTATTGCCGCTATCATCCCCGCCACAGCCACAGAGATAATAATCATAGGACTGTGGATAGCAAAATTTAAACAACGATAATACAGCCGCTTGAAAATTCGGGGTATTAATGGTTCCTTTAACGGCATTTTTCCGTGTGGAAGTAAAATTGCACACAAAGCCGGACTTACAAGCAGCGCTTCTAAACTAGAAACTATAACTACCACCAGATAACTAAGACCCATCGGGCCAAAAATCCGACCCTCTACACCAGCGAGGGCAAATATTGGAGAAAAAACGACAATAGTAATTAAAGTTGCCCCAATCAGAGATTCCTGGACTTCCTCTACTCCTTGAAAAACAACTTCCAGTATTGGACTAGGATTAGGAGAGTATTTATTTTGTCGCAACAAACGAAAAACATTTTCTGCATAGACAATGGCATCATCAATCGCTGTACCAATGGCGATCGCTAATCCCCCCAAAGTCATTGTATTCAGCCCCAAGCCCAAAAAAGATAATACTTGCAATGAAAATATAAAAGTCAGGGCAAAATTTAACAGCACAACTCCAAGAGTCCGCCAATTCATTAAAAAAGGGATGAGGATAACGGCTGCAATGATACTACCTTCTACCAAGGCTGATCTAACATTTTCTACTGAAGCATCAATATAATCAGCTTGACGGAAGGTTGCATTTACTTTAATTTCTTTCGGTAAACCTGCTTCTAGCTCAGATATTGCGGCTTCAATCGCACGGGTGACGGTGGGAGTATCAGCGAGAGGTTGCTTATTCACCATCACTACTACAGCATCTTTGCCATTTAAGCTGCCATCGCCTATCTTAATCGCACCGCCAATTTGAATTTCGGCAACATCTCCCAACCGCACAGGCGTTCCTTGACGGGCAACAATTACAGATTGTTTTAAATCATCCAAGGATTCAATTCGGCCAATTCCCCGAATCAGAGTTTGCTTGTCAGGGCTGATTAAAAAGCCACCAGGAGCATTGACATTTGCTCCCTGTACTGCCTCAGATACTTGCTGTAAGGATACATTAAAAGCTCTGAGTTTGTTCGGATCTACTAATACTTGATACTGGCGCACTTCACCGCCATACACTAGTACTTGACTAACGCCAGGAACTGCTAAAAGGCGATTTGTAACTTGCCAATCAACGATTCGGCGTACTTCCATCAAGTCGATTTTGGATGTTGGGTTTTGGATGGGTATTTCTCCTTTCTGCCCCTCCTCTTCCACTGTGAAAGCATATTTTAATACAGTGCCGATAGGTGAACTGATAGGAGCGAGTCTTGGTGTTTCAATTCCTTGAGGCAGCTTACTCACTACTTGTTGCAGTCGTTCTTGTACTAACTGGCGGGCTTGATAGATATCTGTTCCCCAGCCAAAAACGACTCTGACTACGGAAAGTCCTGCTGAGGAGGAAGAACGAACTGCGCTGATTCCTGGAGTGCCGTTGATTGAGCTTTCAATTGGTAATGTCACCAGAGACTCTATTTCTTCAGGAGCGAGTCCGGGAGCTTCTGTTTCAATTTCGACCTGGGGAGGTGCAAAGTTGGGGAAAACATCCAACGGCATTTGCGGGATGGTATTAAATAATATGATTATTGTGGAAATAAGTGCCGCAATCACTACTAACCAGCGTCGAGAAATTACCCATTTAGCAACTGTACTAATCATTATCTATTATTGGTTGAATTGTTGATTGCTAATTATTGGTCGTTTTTTCGTGAACTATTAATCAATAACTATTAATGACTGTCTGAACGACGATAATTTTCTTGTTCTTCCACAGAAGTATCGGAAATAGAGGCGGTTGGTTGTTTGTGGTTGTCAATATAAACTTCGGTTTCATAATTGAATCCGTCACCTACTGGTACTAGACGGGAACGGTTACGACGGCCAGACCAGAAACTACCAGCTAGGAAAGCTAAAGTTGCGATCGCTACTCCTCCCCCTGCACCTAGCAACCATAAAGGTAGAGGGAAGCTATTAGTTTTAGTTTCAGTTTCTTCTGAGTGCGAATCACCTTCTTCGTGATTTTCTTCTTTACTACCACCCTTCAACGATTGTGCATAAAGTTGTGGCGCACGTTGAGTAACTACTGAATCTCCCTCAAATAAACCACTTTTAATCTCAATTAAATCTCCAGAGGTTTGTCCTAACTCAACTTCAACAGATTGGAAGGCATTGCCGTTTCGGACATAGACCAATTTCTTATTATTTGCATCTACTACAGCAGACCGGAGAATTGCCAAAGTAGCTGTAGATGTCTGGTCTGTTACAACTTCAAGTTCGGCAAACATTCCGGGTTTGAGCTGCCCTCTGGCGTTATTGACTTCGGCTTGTACTGGTACTACTCGCGTTTCTCCTTCGACTACTGAGCCAATTCGTGTAATCCTACCTACAAAGGTTTGATTAGGTACACTAGCAACCTTCATCCTTACCTGTTGACCTGTCCTCACTTTATCTAAATCTTTTTCATAGATATTCGCTGTGGCAAAAACCCGACTATCATCTGCGATCGTCATTAATTTACCACCCGCGTCCTGAAATGATTGACCGATAGTAACTTCCCTATCAACAACCTTGCCGGAAATCGGAGCTGTTACTGTGATTAACCCCTTAGCATTAGCACGGTTTCCTAGTTGAGAAAGGCGAGTTTCATAAATAGCACTGCTGCGATTAATATTGGATTTTGCTAGGCTAACTGCTGCTTGAGCGCGTTTGAGTTGATTTTCAGCCGCAATGACATCGCGGCGGCTGCTGGCTGTGGTTAGTTTAGCTTTAGCTTCTGCTAGTTGGGTTTGAGATTCTAGGGCGTTGCGACGTGCCAAAGCACCTTCAGTGGCTAACACTTGATCTTTCTCATACTTCTCTTGAGCAAATGCTACTTGGCTCTGTGCTTGAGCGATTTCTGCGGCAGCTATTTGTTGATAGCGATCGTAATTTTGTTGAGCCAGCCTCAAGTCAGCTTGAGCTTGCTGTAAATCAGCCTGACCTTGTGCTAATTTGTCCTGAGATTCCACGCGCAATGTCACTAAATCTGGACTGGTTACAACGGCGACAGGTTGACCTTTCTTTACTAATGCGCCTGGTTCTACCAACAGTTCAACTACTTTTACCCCTTGAATTGGGGTGGTGACTTCCACTTTCTGGCTAGGTAAGGTTTCAATCTGTCCAGTAGTTTTAATACCGACAGCTAATCGTTGACGTTGTACTGGTTCGACCTTAACTCCTAGCAGTTTTGCGGTTTCTGCATCAACTTCAACAGAACCAGTTGCTTCGCTTCCACCACCCTGAAATGAACTTGCACCGCTATGGTCGTGTCCACCACCAGCCAAAACAGTAGTAGGAGTATTTAGTAGTAACATCAACATTGTCAACGAAACATAACGCAGTGGAGCAGAACATTGAAACAAATTAGAGATTCCCATCGCTTGTTGTGTCCTAAGTTAGTGAGAAAGCAGAATCGCCGGATGTTGGCATTTAATGTGCAAATTTGGACTACCGCTTTCTTTAGCTAGTTACATTGCTTTTGTGAGTAGTTTAAGGAATTTGAAAAGTAGTCTTTTTCCAGTGTTTCATATCGATATGAAATTTGGGTGAAATTTTTAGTTGGAATTTTTGTTAGGAATAACTATGATATTTAGGCTATATTCATGTTTAGAATGTTACATTTTTCATAACCATAAAATACCTCAAAAAAAATATATAATACATATACGCTTTGGGTATGCCTACAGCAATCACAAAGCATAAATATAAAATTTATTTATGTATTTTAAGTTTTATAAATTAAAGCAAAAATTAAGTAGATTATTTTTCTCAATAAGAAGGCTATAGCTATCAAATTTCAGCTATTAGCTTTATCTTAAAAATGAGATATAGAGAAGAAATCAAGAAAATTTTTATCTTTTGTCGTGTTCGTATACCGCGTGCTTTGCGCTCATTTTATTTTAAAAAACATCTTTATAAAATCCAAGTTTTGGTTTTTTATATTAGTTTAATATTACATCATTTAAAGGAGTTTAAACTAATAATAAAATTGAGAAGCCAATCAATTAAAACTTCAATATTTATTAATTTAAATTTTCCACTAAAGAGCGATATAAGTTAATGACGTGACTGTCAGCCAAAGTATAATAAACATTCCGACCTTCTCGACGATAGCTGACTAAACGCATAGCTTTCAATAACCGCAGCTGATGACAAACTGCTGATTCACTCATTTTGGTTAATGCAGCTAGATCGCAAACACACAACTCACTAGAAGCCAAAGCTGATAGGAGGCGTATACGGTTTGTATCTGCTAACACCCCAAAAATTTCTGCCATTTGTTGTGCTTTATCTGTCGGTAAGATTTGAGCCTGAGATGAGCGTACACTATCTAGATGCACCAGATGAGTATCACAGGTAGGGGTGTCAGAACTTTGAATTAAGTCTAAGTCCTGCTTTTTCTTGTGCTTATTCATAGCAAGTTTTACTTAGCAATGGTTATCAATCTCAATAATACCTAAAATGATAACCATTGTACAATTGAATAGTTGTTCAATTGTTGTATTAGAATATTGGCAGTTAACTTTTTGCCTTGATTCTAAAGCTGCTATGACTCAAACTCCTGAACTCAAAACCCAAACTTTGCAAGTTGGCGGTATGGACTGCGGAAGCTGCGCCAAGACAATTGAAGTCGCTTTGCAACAGTTACATGGTGTAACAGAAGCAACAGTAAACTTTACAACTGGTAAGGCTAGGGTTTCTTATGATCCAGAGATATTGAGTGAAAAGAATATCTATAACCAAATTAAAGGTTTGGGTTATACGATAGAGCAAAGTCATGAGGCACAATCCCATCAGCATACTCATTCCTGTGGCGGTGAACACGACCATGACCACCAAAATCATGACCATAACGTAGATATGGTTTCTCTGCAAACGCTACAGCTACAAATTGGCGGAATGGATTGTGGCAGTTGTGCCAAAACCATTGAGGTTGGGGTGCAGAAGATAATAGGCGTACAAGAAGCATCGGTCAGCTTTGCCAACGAAAGATTGCATATATCCTATGACCCACAATTGGTAAATGAGAAAGCAATTTATGACCGGATTAAAGATTTAGGTTATACGGTTGAGGAGGGTGTTGAAGCAAGTTCCTATCATCATACTGATTCTTATGGTCATGACCACGAGTATGATCATAACCACGAGCATTCTCAGCCAATAAACAAGTTAAAACAAAAACAAAAGTCCGACCTCACAAGCTGGAGATTCTGGATTGAAAATCGTCGAGGACAGAGTGTCATACTTGCAGGTATAGGCTTAGTTTTAGGTTTACTTACTCAGTATTTAGTGCTACCCATCTGGATTGCACGAGCTTTTTATGGCATTGGTATAGTAATTGCTGGCTATCCGATCGCACGGGCTGGTTTGTTTGAGTTGCGCTTGCGTCGCGCCGATATGAATCTGCTGATGACCATTTCGGTGATTGGGGCAGTAATTTTAGGAGACTGGTTTGAAGGGGGGCTGGTTGTCTTTTTGTTCTCTTTAGGCACAACATTGCAAGTTTTCACCTTTGGTCGTACCCGCAATGCAATTCGCTCACTGATGGATTTGACTCCACCTACTGCTACAGTTAAGCGCGGGAATCAGGAATTTACAGTTCCCGTCGAAAGTATTCAGCTAGGTGAAGTTTTGACGATTCGACCAGGAGGGCGTGTGGCGTTGGATGGTGTGGTTGTTTCTGGTAACAGTGCTATTGACCAATCTCCAATTACGGGAGAGTCAATTCCAGAAGATAAAGCCGTTGGGGATACTGTCTTTGCAGGCACTTTAAATCAGACAGGTTTTTTAGAAGTCAAAGTTACGCACACTGCTAGCGATACAACCGTTGCCAAAATTATTAATTTGGTAGAACAAGCTCAAGAAAGCCGCGCACCCTCGCAGCAGTGGGTGGATAAGTTTGCACAGGTTTACACACCGATAGTGATTTTAACTGCGATCGCCATTGCCCTAATTCCGCCCTTGGCTTTTGCTCAACCTTTTAACGTCTGGCTTTACCGCGCACTGGTCATGCTAGTAATTGCTTGTCCCTGTGCCTTAGTCATTTCTACCCCAGTTTCCATTGTCAGTGCTATTGGTGCTGCAACTCGGCGGGGCGTTTTATTTAAAGGGGGTAATGCACTGGAAACGGCTGGACATCTAACTACCCTTGCTTTTGATAAAACTGGCACAATTACCCAAGGGATGCCTATTGTGCAGCAGGTTTATGACTTGGGGAAAGTGAGTGCAGACATGATATTACAGATTGCCGCTTCCTTAGAACAACAGTCTGAACATCCCCTAGCAAAAGCTATTGTGGCAAAGGCTCAAGATTTGGGGCTGGAGTTAGAAACTCCCCTTAATTTTACTGCATTACCCGGTAAAGGAATTCAGGCAAACTTTGGTGAGCAGTTATATTTAGTTGGTAATCGGCGGTTGTTTTCAGACCAAGGTATTTGCTTGTCTGATGAAGCTGAATCTTTGTTAACTGAAATTGAACAACTCGGTCAAATTCCGGTGTTGGTAGGGACAAACGAAGGGTTATTAGGAGCGATCGCCCTCTCTGATGGTATCCGCTTGGAAGCCACCGAAGCCCTGCGACAATTGAAGCGGGTTGGATTGAAGCGATTGGTGATGTTGACAGGCGATCGTACTGTTGTGGCCAAGCAAATTGCCCAACAAGTTGGAATTACAGAGTATCAGGCAGAACTGTTACCTGAAGATAAACTGCAAGCAATTCAACAGTTGCGTCGTCACGGGGTAGTAGGTATGGTTGGAGATGGCATTAACGATGCACCAGCTTTAGCTACAGCAGATATTAGTTTTGCTGTAGGTGGAATTGATATCGCTTTAGAGACAGCAGATGTGGTGCTGGTAGGTAGTGACTTGAGACAGCTTGCTTATGCAGTAGATTTAAGCCGACGTACTGTGTCAGTGATTCAACAGAATGTGGTTTTTTCTCTGGTAACTAAGGCTTTATTTTTACTATTGGGAACGTTTGGGTTTGTTGGTTTAGCGATCGCCGTCTTAGCTGATACAGGAACTTCCCTGCTAGTAACTGCAAATGGAATGCGTCTGTTTAAAACCAAAACTTTGAAAAATTAAATAAATAACGCATATTCTACAGAGATTAGTAACGTTTAGCCAACGTTATTAAAGGTTTTACTCTAGTAATTGTCCTTGCCTGAATTTCTGTAGTTTCAGCATAAATAACATTAAATTATCAAGACTCGGATTGGCAAATTGATGTAACCATAATAAGAAAGATGTATCAAATGCAAAAGCTTCTTTCTCTAAAACTTCTTCAGCAAGCTTGACGACAACAAACAGGATCAGCAGACAAATTGCAAGTCCAACTATACCAATTGTGGCAATTAAAGGAGCTAAACGAGGGTATATATGGCGCAACCAAAAGGTAGAAATGTTTCGTATCATTGAATATGTCTAAGTCTGTTATTGATTTATAGCTTACAAAATAATAGTCAAGAACTTGAAAAGACGATTTTGAATCGAAAATTGAGTTATTTTGCTCAAACTAGGCTTCTAAGCACCTGGTTTAAAGTAATCTAGTAATCTATCTCCTGAATCTTCCCTTACTAGGGCTACCACTATACAGTTTTTGAGTTTGTTGATTTTTCATGGATTTTCACATCTTTATCCTTACTAATAATCATTTGAGTGCTACTGTGATGCTGCGGTATGATTGCAATAGGTAACTGGGGTTAATTTGTAAAGTCAGATACAGTTATCAAACTAATTTTTTATAATCTCAATCAATCTTTCCAAGTTCTTGACTTTTTATATTTAAAGTAAAACTGTAGCAACTCAAAAACAGGTGTAAAGAACACAAATAATCATAATTATTTTGGATTGCTCAACAAACAAAAATTACCAGGATTGATACACATGAAAACTTCAACAAAAATCGCTTTAGCAACTGCTTTAATGAGTATTTTAGGTGTTGGTGCAGTGGTCAAAACCGTAAGTGCTTCTCCTTCTCAAAACAGTATACAAGTAGCTCAGACTAGTGACGGAGATGGCGAAGCTAATGACGCTACAGAAGCTTCTGAAATCATGAAGAATGGTGTTCATCACACTAAAATAGCTCAAGCAAGTGATGGTGATGATGAAACTAATGATGAGCAAGAAGAACAGCAAAAGGACAAAAAACTACAAGCTTTAGCTAAAATTACAGCAGAACAAGCTAAACAAGCTGCTGAAACTTCTGTTGGTGATAAAGCTAGTAGTGTAAAACTCGAAAATGAAGATGGTAACTTAGTTTATGCTGTAAAAATTGGTCAAAAAGAGGTGAAAGTTGACGCTGGTAATAGTAAGGTTCTCTACACTGAGAATGCTAACCAAGAAAGCGATAAAGATGAAGCTTCTCGTCCAAAGAGTAGCATTCAAGTTCCGGAGAATAATAACGAACAAGAAACAAATGAAGGCAGTAAGTAGATAATTTATCACTAATTTTAAGTGATGTTTAGCTGTAAATAACGAGACTTAAACAAAAATTAAATCAAAAAAGAGTATAATGCTTAACTAACATAGCTTTCACGTTAGAAAAAGCTCATGAAAGAAACCACTCCCACAGCGATGCCCCCGTGCTTTGAAAGATGGTGTCAAAGATTTGATGATGTGTTTAGTCATAAAGCTCAAAAAAGAGAGTTTAGACACTATATAGGGGGATTAATGGGGGAAAGTGAGAGAAAAAACCTGTTTCAAATGGCGGATAATGCTGTAGGTGTAACGTACCACCGATTACATCACTTTTTGACCGAAGCACCTTGGTCTAGTGGGCAGGTGAATGAGCGTCGATTAGAAATCATGAATAAGTGCAGTCAAACGAGAATTAGTAGAGGTTTTAGCTTAATAATTGATGATTCTGGTCATAGAAAAAGTGGTAATTTTACTGCTGGTGTGGGGAGACAGTACATTGGAGAAATTGGCAAAACAGATAATGGAATCGTAGTAGTAACAACGCATTTATATGATGGCAGAAAAAGCTTACCATTAGATATAGAGTTATATCAACACGCTGATTCTTTAGCTCAAGGGAAAAAGACCCTCTATTTGAGAAAAAACCAGAACTAGCAGTCAAGTTAATAGATAAAACTCTAAAGAGAAAATATCAACCTGGGATAGTAATTGTAGATGCCGGATATGGCAACAATACATCATTCTTATTAGAGTTGGAAAAACGGCAATTGAAATATTTAGGAGGGATAGCTAAAAATCGAAAAGTAACAATTAATCAAACAGATAATATTCAACAAACAATTCGGTTGGATGAATTAGCCCAGAGCTTACCCAAAGAGGCTTTCACAGAAATTCAAATAGATTTAGAGAAACCCAAAACATTATGGGTAGTAACCTGTGAAGTAGAAATATCAAGTTTAACTGGAAAGCGAAATATTGCTATCGTCATGAATGCTTCTACTTTCTCAGCAGCCACTGATATTGACTACTTCATCACTAATATATCTTCATCAATTGTTACACCACAATGGATAGTTGATACATATTCTCAAAGGAATTGGGTAGAAGTTTTTTACAGGGAAGCTAAAGGATGGTTAGGACTTAAAGAATATCAAGTTCGAGATAAAAGGAGTTTACTGCGCCATTTTATTTTGGTTTTTTGTGCCTACACTTTTATTCTTTGGCATCAATTAACTGGAGGATTAAGACGACGGTGGGCAAACAAACCTTTAAACACTTTTACTGAAGCTTTAGAAGCGTTCAGAACAGCCATGTCTTTTCGATTTATTGATTGGTTGAACTTAAATTGTGACGTGTTTGCTGCTTACAAAGCTAGTTTGGGTTACATTTGGGCTTGATTTTTGTCTAAGTCCCGATAACTAAGAGGTTGTTGGATGGACTATTTTCAACAATCTCCTTTATTTATATGCGATTGCTTCGTCCAATTTAAATGATTATATTCTAATACAGGAAATTAGAGTTAGCAAATTGAGATAATCAGGAAAATTAAATGATCGAGAAACGTCCTCCAGGTTTAATAGCAATTATTATTTATAAAGGCTTTGTTGCTTTACTACTTACAGCTACATCTATTGTTCTACTTTTAGCTTTGAAAAAACATGATACCCTTGTGGGCTTTTCCGAATCTTACATATTGGAA